>NZ_RYDK01000001.1:0-753653 GCF_003970375.1 Flavobacterium sp. ZB4P23 | reverse complement strand
TACGCTTTTCCTGCCGAGCAATCGGCAGGAAGAAACTTTCTAATACTTTTTATTTTCTTTATCTCAGTATGTTAAGAAATTATGTAACTGATGTTTATAAGATATAAACAACATTACAATAATTGCCCAAAGCAATTATAACCTCTTAAGGTGGTTATTGCGGCGGGGCTCACCTCTTCCCATCCCGAACAGAGTAGTTAAGCCCGCCTGCGCAGATGGTACTGCAGTTATGTGGGAGAGTATGTCGTCGCCTTTCTTTATTTGAACCCCAGTCTGAAAAGACTGGGGTTCTTTTGTTTATAGATACCACGTGTTCGCCCTGCGGGCTCGGTTCGTCGCCTTTCTTTGAAAACCCCTATTCCGATAGGAATAGGGGTTTTTTGTTTTAAAAAATTATGTTTTTTTTTGTTTTGTTTCATTGTTGTCCGATAAAAAAGAAGCCAAATTAATGGCTTCTTAAAAATCATCGTAATTTTGAGTTGCAAAAATCAAATAACGATGGGTAAAAATAAGTATTTTTCGACTAAATCTGTTTTCGGACAGTTGATTTCTTTAATAGATGATTCAATGATTCAGAAAGCTGTTAAAAAGCATGATTCCGATAGGTATGTCAAGCATTTCAAATGGAAGGATCATTTGTTTAGTATGGTTTTTGTTGTTTAGAAAAGTGTAATTCTTTGAGTGAAGTTGTCGGAGCAAAAGTTTAATTTAATATTGTTAAACAATTTTAGGAGGTTGCCAGAAGTCAGCTGCGAATTGAGAAGTAAAAACTGATTGGTAAGTAAAATTTTGGTTAGTTGAAATTTCAGGTTTAGATATTTCAGCAAGTTGATTTGTAGAACATTGCAACACACAAGAACTGCAAACTTGAAAAGGATTACAAGATTTTCCCGAACGGTCGTCTTTTTGTTTTTGTTGGCTGGATGATTTTTCGTTGTCAGCAATCGGTTTGGATTGTCCGTCACAACAAGTTTGTTCATTGTTATTTTGCAATGAAATCAGATCTATTGCTGGCTTAATAGGGAGGAATAAAATTATTGTTGCTAATATGAGTGTTGAAAATTTCATTGCTTTGCAAATATATGACGTTTATATATTAGTTGTGTGAAATGATTCGAAACCGTATAAAAAATAGATAAACCGACAAAAGAGTACATCAATCCCAAAAAAACAAAATTATTGTTTGTACATTTGCAACGATGAAAGGATACATTAAAATAGTACTTCTAATTCTGATATCGTGTTGCTATATCAACACCGTATTTGAATTTTCGGATACCGAGGAGAAGTCTAATTTTGAAAATGAAAGTCACGCCTATATTCAACAATTTAGTAACATAACCCTTGCAAACAGCGTAACACAAAGTATTCCGAATTGCGACATTAATTGTGATACGCCAATTCAATGCCATTTAAGTGTAATTCTACCTGCATCAAAATGCAATTCATTCTACAAAAGCTCTTTCTTTTCAAAACCGGATAGGCTTTTTATCCTATATTCTTCTTACTTGATTTGATGATTTTTTGATTTGACTTTTTTTGGCAATTGCTACGCAGTTGCCAGTTTTACTATTTCAGAACAATTCTATTTAAATCAAAAATGAAAAAAATAATATTCATTCTTTTGCTATTTCCATTTTTAGCAACAGCCCAAAACACTTTTAAAGCCATTATCAAAGATGAAAAAACAAAAGAAGCCCTTGATAGCGTTTCTGTATTCTTAAATGGAACTCAAAAAGGCTCAACTTCTGACGAAAAAGGATTTGTAGTTCTTGAAAACATCCCCAACGGTAAACAAACCATTGTGTTCAGTTCTTTTGGTTACCGAAAAATTGAAAGAAATATTTTATTTCCTCAAAATGAAACCATTGAAATATTTCTTGAACCAACATCGGAAGAATTAGAAGAAGTTAAAGTTACCTCAACAAGAAGTAGCCGAACAATAAAAAACACTCCGACTCGAATCGAAGCGATTGCAGCGGGCGAATTAGAAGAAAAATCTTCAATGCAACCCGGAAATATCAAAATGTTACTTACCGAAAGTACAGGAATTCAAACCCAACAAACTTCCCAAGTCTCGGGAAGTGCAAGTATTCGCATTCAAGGATTAGACGGAAAATATACGCAACTTTTACAAGACGGATTTCCTTTGTACTCGGGTTTTGCAAGTGGCTTGAGTATTTTACAGATTCCGCCACTCAATTTAAAGCGTGTAGAAGTTATCAAGGGTTCAACATCGACCCTTTACGGGGGTGGAGCAATTGCGGGATTAATAAACCTGATTACAAAAGAGCCTACTGATAAAAGAGAAATTTCATTTTTGGCGAACGTAAATCAAACACAAGCGTTAGATTTAAGCGGTTTTTATGCTGATAAATACAAAAAATCAGGACTTACAATGTATGTTTCGAGCAATTCTCAAAATGCTTATGATGTGAATCATGACGGATTTTCAGATATTCCAAAATTTGACAGATATACCATAAGTCCAAAATTTTTCTATTATCCAAACGAAAAAACAACATTTAGTTTAGGTGTAAATGCAGGATTTGAAAAACGAATTGGAGGAGATATGCAAGTGATTGATAACAAATCAGATGCTACGCATACGTTCTTTGAGCGAAATAACAGTAATCGATATTCGACACAAGCAAAATTTGAAAAAACATTTGACAATAAAAATATATTGACAATTAAAAATAGCGTTGGATATTTTAACCGAAAAATAGAAAAACAAACTTATAATTTTGAAGGGCAACAAGTAGCTACTTTTACAGAAGCCAATTATTTAATCCCTAACGAAAAATCAGAATGGAATTTGGGAGCGAATTTAGTTTCGGATAATTTTAAACAAATGAATTTAGTGGCTGACAAGTTAGATTATTACAATGCTGCCTTTGGTGTTTTTGCTCAAAACAATCTGAACATAACCGAAAAATTCATTTTGGAAAGTGGATTGCGTTTAGACATTACAAACAGAAGCAATGTTTTTGTTTTGCCTCGTCTGTCATTATTATATAAAATCAACGAAAAATTATCTTCACGATTTGGCGGTGGTTTAGGTTACAAATCACCTACCATTTTCTCGGAAGAAACCGAAGAAAAATCATTTCAAAATATAAATTCACTTGACTTTTCAAAAGTAAATCCTGAAAAATCGTATGGATTAAATGCTGATATTAATTACAAAACTACCATTTTTGATGAAGTAAGTTTTGCCATTAATCAAATGTTTTTTTACACCATTATCAAAAATCCGTTGGTTCTTAATCCAGTTCCCCTGACGGTAAATTATGCCTTTGAAAATGCCAACGGAAATATAGAAACCAAAGGTTTTGAAACAAACGTAAAGCTTCGTTTTGAGGATATTTCTTGTTACATTGGCTACACTTACATTGACGCTCAGAAAAATTTTGATAATAATTCAACCATAAATCCATTAACGGCAAAACATCGAATAAACGCAAACGTAATGTATGAATGGGAAGAAAAATTGCGAATTGCTTACGAGGTTTTTTATGTTGGAAATCAGTATTTGACAAACAACGAAAAAGTTAGGGATTATTGGGTTATGGGAGTTTCAGGAGAATACAAATTCAAGTATTTTAGTTTATTTTTGAACCTTGAGAACTTTTTGGACAGTCGACAATCGAGAAATGAAAACATGTATTCTGGGACAATTCAAAACCCACAATTTAGGGAAGTTTACACGCCAACAGACGGATTTATTTTAAACGGTGGAATAAAAATTAAGCTGTAAAAAACCAAATGAAAACAAAATTAATCACACGAACCGTCTGGATATTACCCCTGATGACTCTGATATGTCGGTAACGATAGCGGAGATTTGCAATCTGTGCCCGAAAACTGAATCAAGTAAAATAAAAAAGCCACTTCATTACGGAATGGCTTTTGGTTTTTATAGCGTTGATACATTTTTAGCAAAAAAGTCTTTGAATTTTTTATTGATGAGCATCTTTTCAATGAGTTTAAAGATGGTTTGTTTGTCATCTTCTTCGAGTTGCTGGATTAAATATTTTAGCTTGATGGATTAATAATTAAAGATGCGTAAGTTGGTTTTTTAGGAAAGAGCATTAAAATCAACATCGCGTATTTTTTGAATAGTAACTTTTTGCAAAACTAACGGATGGTTATTTTGAAAAAAATCTACAAAATCAATTTTTACTACCCACCTAAATAAGTACATTTATGTTGAAAAAGAGAACCCAAAATTTATCTTAATCAACAGTAATAAGTGCAAAAAAATGAAGTTATTGTCTAAAACAGAATGTTACGCCAATAAAAAACACTTCTTATTAAAAATAGTTGCTAATTTGAATTTATAAAACCAATCAAACGCTTATTTTTGCGCTATGGCAAAGAAAAATACAGACAAAGTTGTCTTTCATCAAATAAAAGTCCTTGATGCTGGTGCAAAAGGCGTATCGGTAGCAAAGGCTCCCGATGGTAAAGTAGTTTTTATCCCGAATGTGGTTCCGGGTGACGTGGTTGATGTGCAAACTTTTAAGAAGCGCAAGGCGTATTACGAGGGAAAAGCAGTTCATTTTCATGAATATTCGGAGCATCGTGTTGCACCTATTTGCGAGCATTTTGGTGTTTGTGGCGGTTGTAAATGGCAGAATATGAGATACAGCCAACAATTATATTACAAGCAAAACGAAGTGAAAAATCATTTGCAACGCATTGGAAAAATAGAACTTCCTGAATTTGAGTCAATTCTTGGTTCGGAAAAGCAATTTTTTTACAGAAACAAAATGGAATTTTCATTTTCGAACAGCCGTTGGTTGACCGAAGCGGAAATTGGCAGCACCGAAGATCTAGGAAATAGAAACGCACTTGGTTTTCATATTCCGAAAATGTGGGATAAAATTCTGGACATCAACAAATGTCATTTGCAAGAAGATCCATCGAATGCCATTAGAAACGAAGTAAGAGACTTTGCCAATGCGCATGGACTGACTTTTTTTAATCCAAGAGCACATGAAGGTTTGCTTAGAACGCTGATGTTGCGAACCGCTTCTACAGGTGAAATCATGGTTTTAATCCAGTTTTTCGAAAACGATAGAACCAACAGAGAATTACTTCTGGATCATCTTTACGAGAAATTCCCGCAAATCACTTCGCTGCAATACGTTATCAATAATAAAGCCAACGATACTTTATACGACACCGATATTAAATTATATAAAGGAAGAGATTACATCTTGGAAGAAATGGAAGGATTGAAATTCAGTATTAACGCCAAATCTTTTTATCAAACTAATTCTGACCAAGCCTATGAATTGTATAAAATAACGCGCGATTTTGCCGGACTTACCGGAAACGAAATTGTGTACGATTTATACACCGGAACTGGAACAATTGCACAGTTTGTATCTAAGAATGCCAAAAAAGTTATTGGAGTTGAAAGTGTTCCAGAAGCCATTAAAGATGCCAAATTAAATGCGGAACGCAATGAAATTACTAATTGTGAGTTCTTTGTAGGTGATATGAAAGTGGTTTTCAACGATAGTTTTATAGCACAAAATGGACACCCTGATGTGATTATTACTGATCCGCCAAGAGACGGAATGCATAAAGACGTAATTGAACAAATCATGAAGATTGCGCCTGATAAAGTAGTTTATGTCAGTTGTAATTCGGCAACACAAGCGCGTGATTTGGCGTTGATGGATGAGAAATACAAAGTGACCCGGGTACGTCCTGTGGATATGTTTCCACAAACACATCATGTAGAGAATGTTGTACTTTTAGAAAGAAGAAAATAGTGGTCAGTTTGCAGTTTTTAGTATTCAGAACTTAAATTACGGAACACTAAAAACGGCACACTGAACACTGAATAGTATTATATGAAAAAAACATTTGTATTGTTATTGTTTTTCGTTTTCGCTTTCTCCAGTTGTGAGAAAGATGATATTTGTGATGCAAATACCCAAACTACTCCAAGATTAGTGATAGAGTTTTATGATTTTTCAAATCCTTCTGTTCTAAAAAATGTAACAAATCTAAAAGTAGTTGGTGAAGGAATGACGGATGGAATTGTTTTTAATGGTCTCCAAACTACAAGTGCAAATAAGATTTCGATTCCATTGAAAACAGCCAAAACTAGCACCAGTTATAGTTTTACGCTGAACTCTGGAAATCCTAATTCAGCATTGGTTGATGAAGATAATATACAATTTAAGTATACTACACAGGAACTTTTTGTCTCCAGAGCCTGTGGCTACAAAACAATATTCACATTGGATCCAACAAATCCATATACACATACTGATGCAACAACGGCAAATCAAAAATGGATACAATTTATATCGGTTGAAAGAAGTAACATCGAAAATGAAAATGAAATACACATTAAGATCTTTTTTTAGTTTTGGTCTCCTGTTGTCGTTGACTTTGATGCAAGCGCAAGAGAAAACACCTGTGAAAGATAGCACGAAAACTACCCAAACAGATGAAATCATTCCCGAAACTCCATTGCAGCGGGTTGGAATCAATACGGAACCAAAAAATAACGATTCGATTCCCATAAAAACAGATCGCTATGGGATACGTGTAGGAGTTGATTTATTCAAACTGACGCGAGCTTTATACGACCAAAATTATAAGGGAATTGAATTTGTAGCCGACTATAGGTTGACTAAAAAATATTTTTTAGCGGCCGAAATTGGTAATGAAAATAAAACTACAGCTGATGATCGCGTCAATTTTACCACCAAAGGTTCCTACATAAAAGCCGGTTTTGATTATAATGCTTATGAAAACTGGCTGGATATGGAAAATGTGATTTCTATAGGAATGCGCTACGGTTTTAGCACATTTAATCAGGAATTAAACAGCTATCGCATCTACAATGCAAACCCTTATTTTGGTGAAGTCCCGGAAATTGTATCCGGCAAAAAGTTCAGTGGACTATCCGCCAGCTGGATTGAAGTGGTGGCTGGAATAAAAGCTAAAGTATTTGACAACGTATTTATGGGATTCAGCCTTCGATTGAACCGATTAGTAACCAATAAAGAACCGGAAAATTTCTCTAACTTATATATTCCCGGATTCAACAGAACTTATGATGGCAGTTTTGGAGTAGGATTCAATTATACGGTGACGTATTTTGTCCCTATTTATAAGAAAAAAGTAGCACCTTTTGCAGTCCCAAAAAAGTAGAAAAAAAAATAACCGCTAATTCGCTAATTTTTATTTAGTGCAAAAAATTGGCAAATTAGCGGTCACTATTTTAAAAATAGAATGTCTTAGGATTTCTAAACTATCCTATTTCCTTAATTCCTTTCATCAAAATCCACTTCATGAATAATTTCTCTCCGTCTTTGGTTTTTATCGCATGGAATTTTGGTGATAAAAGTGTTCCTATGACAAATGCAGTTAACGGAATCCATAATCCGGTTAAATTCGTGTAATGTTCCACTACATATCTCGCAGAAATAAATAAAATCGCAAAACATCCCAATTGATATAAGAATGCTCGTATTTGTAATTTAGTCATTTTTTAAGTTTTAAAATTTTAAATTCAAAGGTCGAAAGTAAAAACAGAATACTAGTTTATTCAGCATTATCAGTTGTTACCTGAAACTTTGTTCTTTTACTGCCTTCATACATTTCGTATTTTACCAAACGGGCTTCTAAGCCGGCATTGAAAAGTTTAATTTTTCTGGAAGGTTTTAGCCCTACATATTTCAAAGCTTCCAAGTTTGCTGTAATCATCCAGGCATTCGTGCCAGGATAGTTTTTCTTTAAAGTATCGCCAATGTTTTTATAGAATTCTTCCATGTGAATATCCAATCGCTCATCATACGGCGGGTTGAAAACAATATGAAGTTTCCCTTCGGAAGACTTCTCGGTATCAAAAAAGTTTTGTTCCTCGATAGAAATATACTCCTCCAGATTGGTATTCTTGATATTGTCTTTGGCTTTTTGAACGGCACTTGGTGCTTTATCATAGCCTTTTATGGTGTAATGAAACTCCCTAACGCGTTTTAGTAAACTGTCTGAAATACTATCAAACAAATCATTGTCCCAATCGTTCCATTTTTCGAAAGCAAATTCCTTACGGTTGATATTTGCCGGAATATTACAGGCAATCATTGCTGCTTCAGCCAGAAATGTTCCGGAACCACACATTGGATCTAAAAAATCCGTTTGACCGTCCCAACCAGAAAGCAGTAAAATTCCTGCAGCCAAAACCTCGTTGATAGGAGCAATATTGGTAGCAGTTCTATATCCACGTTGGTTCAACGGATTACCTGATGTATCCAGTGCTACTGAAACCTGGTCTTTATCAATATGAATATTGATTCTCAAATCAGGATGTACTTTATCAATGCTAGGTCGTTGCCCAGTTCTCTCTCTGAACTGATCCACAATTGCATCTTTACATTTTTGAGAAACAAATTCCGTGTGATTAAAATATTCTGAATGCACGGTGGTATCAATCACAAAAGTCTGATTAGCACCAATCAATTTAGACCAATTGACTCCCGAAATTCCTTTGTATAAAGCCTGTTCATTATTAGCCTTGAAAAAATAAATTGGCTTTAGGATTTTCAAAGCCGTGCGCAAAGATAAATTCGCTTTGTACATGAACCCTTTATCGCCTTTAAAACTTACCATTCTCACACCTTGCTCTACGTTTTGTGCACCAAGGATTTGCAATTCTTTTGCTAATATTTCTTCAAAACCAAAAAAGGTTTTGGCAATCATTTTATAATTATTTTCCATTTGCGCCCTTTACCCCTCAAAGGGGAAATTGTTATCGTTATATTTGGCAAAAATACACTAAATTTGCATCAATCGAATTAATTGAAAAAGAATAAATGTCTGCAGCACAAAATCCGCCAACTGAAAACCAACTTAAATCAACTGAAAACTGGTATACTTCCTGGTTTGACACTCCGTATTATCACATTCTGTACAAAGACCGAAACTATAGAGAAGCACAGATTTTCATGGATAATTTGACGCATTATCTCAACTTGCCTGAAAAAGCTAATGTATTGGATTTAGCCTGTGGCAAAGGCAGACACTCTATTTATTTGAATCAATTAGGTTTTACGGTTTTGGGTGCGGATTTATCAGAAAACAGCATTGCCGAAGCTACTAAAAATGCAAATGAAACCCTTCATTTCAAAGTACATGATATGCGGGAACCTTTTGATGAAAAATACGATGCCATTTTTAATTTATTTACCAGTTTTGGTTATTTCGAAAATGACCAAGATAACCTGACTACGCTAATCGCAATCAAAGAAAGCCTATCGGAATATGGATTTGCTGTGATTGACTTTATGAACGTCACCCAAGTTATCGAAACACTGGTTCCCGAAGAAACTAAAACGGTCGAAGGAATCGATTTTCACATGAACCGTTATCTGAAAGAAGGATATCTGTATAAAGAAATTAAATTTGAAGACAAAGGACAAAAGTTTCACTTTACCGAAAAAGTTAAAGCATTAAACCTAAAAGATTTTGAGATGTTAATGGAAGAAGCCGGTATTTATTTGTTAGATATTTTTGGCGATTACAAATTAAAAAAATTCCATAAAACAGATAGTGAACGACTAATCATGATTTTCAAATAGTTGTTGGGTTAATTGGTTAATCGTTTATAAGGTTAATCAAAAAAATAAACCGGAAGAAAATCAACAAATAAACGATTCAACAAAGAATATGAATTACCTTTTACCTTTACTTTCCGTACTTATAGGATATAGTATCGCCTTGGTTTTAAAACCAAAAAATAAAACCAATCTAAAATTACTATTGGCCTTTAGTGGTTCGTTTCTGCTTTCCTTGACCGTAATGCATTTGTTGCCAGAAGTTTATGAAATTGTAAATCCAACTATCGGACTCTTTATTATGCTTGGAATATTGTTCCAAATTATATTGGAATTTTTCTCAAAAGGTGCTGAGCACGGACACGTACACGGATATGAAACCATGACCCAAATCCCGTGGTTATTGTTTATCAGTCTTTGCATTCATGCCTTTCTGGAAGGATTCCCGGTAAGCCATCATCATGATTTAGCGGTAGGAATTGCCATTCATCATTTGCCTATAGCCATTATTTTGACTACTTTTTTCATCAATTCAAACCTGAATAAAAAGGCTATCTTTTTCTTCATGATCACTTTTGCAGTCATGACGCCGTTGGGAACTGTTCTGTCGGATTATTTGCCCATATTAAACGATTATTATACTGAAATCACAGCCATTGTAATTGGGATATTATTCCATATCTCTTCCACCATTATTTTTGAAAGTAGTGAAGGACACAAGTTTAACATCGCCAAAGTTTCCATGATCGTGATAGGAATTGCGCTGGCGTATTTTATATAATTTTACAATTTGGGCGTGACCGCAAGGGTCGGGCTATATGTTGCAATCTTTTTTATTCCGCTGTCGCTACATAAAAAAGGATTTCCACTTCTATCCCTCACGCAAGAAATAAATGTACGGGCACCTCGCGAGTTGTCCCTTCAAAAAAAATAAATATGGAATTCAAAAAAACCACCGAGCAATCCTCAAAATACGATCATTTAGAAAAAATGTCGGTTCAGGAATTGCTTTCTAATATCAATCAGGAAGACAAAACCGTTCCTCTTGCCGTAGAAAAAGCCTTGCCACAAATAGAAACTTTAGTGACTGAAATTGTTACCAAAATGAAACTCGGCGGACGATTATTCTACATTGGCGCAGGAACATCCGGTCGTATCGGGATTCTTGATGCATCGGAATGTCCACCAACTTTTGGAGTCCCTTTCAATTTAGTAATCGGGATTATTGCTGGTGGAGATACCGCAATCCGCAAAGCCGTAGAAAATGCCGAAGACAATACAACTCAGGCTTGGATAGACTTAAAAGCTTTCGAGGTAAATGAAGATGATGTAGTTATAGGAATAGCAGCTTCCGGAACAACACCTTATGTTATTGGAGGATTGCAAACTTGCAACGAAAATAATATTACTACAGGAAGTATTTCTTGCAATGCAGGAAGTCCGCTTTCGCAAACCGCAAAATTCCCTATAGAAGTAGTTGTTGGGCCCGAATTTGTAACTGGAAGTTCCCGTATGAAAGCAGGTACGGCACAGAAACTGGTACTCAACATGATCTCAACAGCCACTATGATTCAGCTGGGAAAAGTAAAAGGCAACAAAATGGTCGACATGCAACTGAGCAACAGCAAACTCATAGATCGTGGCATAAAAATGATACTGGGAGAAATTTCTGTTTCCTATAAAGAAGCTGCCGAATTATTAAAAAAACACGGAAGTGTGCGAAAAGCAGTTGATAATTACAAAAAGTAACACTTGTTTTTCAACATATCGATTACCTTTGAAGAGTAAACCTATAAACAAGAAAAATGGCAACCAACAAAGAACTTTTATCTAAAGGAATTAAATATTTGGCAGGTGCTTTGCCTTTGCTGTTTATTGGTCCAATTGTCATTACTAATGCTTTTATGAATCAACACAATGTTTGGCACTATTTAGTTTTAGCAATAGGTATCATTACCTGCATCAGTGCAATGTATTTGATGTATTTGGGACTAAAAACAATTATGAAAAGTTTATTTAATGACTAATGGAAAACCTAATTCACGTTCAAAAAACATTCGAAAAAATTATTTACGTCGATAAAAAAGTGAATAACAGAGAATTTGAGGATTGCGTTTTTAGAAACTGCGATTTATCCAATAGTGATTTTTCTTATAGCAGTTTCATGGATTGCGAGTTTATTGATTGCAATCTTGCGATGACTAAATTATCAGGAGCAAGCTTAAAAGGGATACAATTCAAAAACTGTAAATTACTTGGAATTCAATTTGAAGAATGTGATGATTTCTTGTTTAATGTCAGTTTTCAGGAATGTGTTTTGGATTATTCTTCGTTTGCCAATAAAAAAATGCCAAAGACAAAATTCATTTCCTGTTCGTTAAGAGAAGTAGGTTTTGTTGGGACCAATCTTACGAGTTCCGTTTTTGACAATAGCAATCTGGATGGTGCTGTTTTTAATAATACGCAATTAGCTGGAGCCGATTTTTCAAAAGCAACTGATTTTAAAATTGATCCCGAATTCAATCCGATGAAAAAAGCAAAATTTTCGACACAAGGAATTATTGGTCTTCTGGACAAATATGATATTAAAATACAATAATCTACTACCCCAGATGGAAGTGAAAACCAAGCAAGGCTTAAAGCTATTTTTTCTTGACTAAAAAGAACGACTATAAGAAGTTCCTTTTTTGTCAATAGAAAAAAAAATTAAGCCTTGGGAGTTGCAACGCACAGCTGGATTAGGTACTAAAAAAAATAAAAATGAAAAAAATAATATTTCTTCTCCCACTGCTATTGCTGTTGTCTTGTTATACTACAGAGCGCAACTGCAAAGATTTTAAAACCGGAAAATTCAAATTTGAATATGACGTAGACGGTGTTACGAAAACGGCTTTTTTTGAGCGCAACGACAGTATTGAAATTGAGACTTTTGAAGGAAAAACGGATACAGCTTCCATTCGTTGGATCAGTGATTGCGAATATGTACTGCAAAAACTGCATCCTAAAAACATGGCTGAAGAAAAAGCTATTGGTATGAAAATTTTGACTACATCAAAAAAATCGTATACCTTTGAGTTTGGAATGGTTGGTTCTGATGCCAAACAAAGAGGAACAGTAACAAAGATTTCGGATTAAATATTTTAAATCAAACAATTATAACTACATAAAATGGAAGTATTTTTAAATCCTGATGCTTGGGTAGCACTGTTAACATTGACGTTTCTAGAAATCATACTGGGTATTGATAATATCATCTTTATCTCGATTGTTACAGGAAAATTACCCGTTGAAAAACGAAAAAAAGCCACGCAAATTGGTTTATTTCTAGCCATGTTCATGCGGATTGCGTTGTTATTTGGGATTACACTTCTTATTGCAATGAAAGAACCGTGGTTTAGTGTGGATTGGGGTTGGTTCTCTGCTCATTTTAACGGGCAAGCGATGATATTATTGGCCGGTGGTATATTTCTGATTTACAAAAGTACCAAGGAAATTCACGAAAAAGTAGACCATAAAGGAGAAGAAGAAAAAAATTTAAAAACTTCGGCGGCAAAATCATTTGCTAACGTTATTGTCCAGATTTTGTTGATTGACCTTATTTTCTCCGTAGACAGTATTTTGACTGCTGTAGGCATGACTAACGGACTGGAAGGTGCATTGTATATTATGATTACGGCTGTTTTAATTTCTGTTGGGGTTATGATGCTGTTTGCGGTGCCGGTTGGAACGTTTGTAAACAACAATCCATCTATACAGATTTTAGGTTTGGCATTTTTAATTCTGATTGGTTTTATGCTGATCACGGAGAGTATGCACTTATCCGAAGCAGTATTGGTAGGCCAATCTGTAGGAGTGGTTCCTAAAGCTTATTTGTATTTTGCAATTGCCTTTTCATTGGCTGTCGAGTTTCTAAACATGAAAATGAGAAAGAAAAAATAATTATTTATAAAAAAAAAATGCTCCAAATCGGAGCATTTTTTTTATTCTAAACTTAATATTATCTGACCGTCATCATCGCGGTGAATGCCTGAATCGTCAGCATTAGTTCCCCCTTTTACTTCCAATTCTTCTGGAATAATTTCCTCCGGTGCTTCATAAGGCAAAGAGTCCAGCAGGTTTACTTGTTTTAACTTATCAGCGGTTAATTGATTCCCTAGTGCTTTAAATCCTTTGAGTGCAATAAACGACTCTATATCTACAGTTATATTTTCTTTTTGAACGCCTTTCACTTTTGTGAAAACTAATTCAGCTACTGGACGATACTCTGTTGATACAATTTCAAGATGTGAATTAGTATGTTCTGTAATAAAACTTTCCTCTTTGTTTTCGGTTTCCACCAAAAAGCGTTTGATGTAGTAACGTTCTTTTTCACCATCATAATAAATGGCTGAAATTGGTTTTTTTGGAATCCATTTTTCTAAAACGATCATATCTTCATCGAAATGTGTAGATAATTCTGGTGTAATTACCTTTACTTTTCCGGATTGCGAAAGGATCAAAATTTTATCATTAGGTCTAAATTCGCCTAACAGTTCTCCTCTTCCATCCACATTAAGTCTTTGTACGGTTTCATCAAACCATACTTTTCGAGGCAATAATGTTGAAATTCCTTTTTCTTTTAATTCAATTTTCTTGATTGGATATTTAGTGACTAAATTTCCTTTCGAACCTCTTCCTTTTATAGCTAAACTCGCAAAATCAATGTCGAATTTTAGTTTTTTGACAGTTCCCACCTGACGCAACATAATGGTAATTACTTCTGCCTCTCCGTTTGGATTACAGGAGAAATACACCACTTGTGATCCTGTACTTTCATTCGTCAGATCATACGCTTTGTCTCTAGTCACACCTGAAACATTGAATCGTTTTATATAAGAAGGTCCTGATTTTCCGTCACGGTAAATCGTATTGTAAATGGTCCGTTTATCACTTTTGTCAAAAATGGCAATATGAATGATATCTTTTCCCACAAAGGTTTTCGCATCTACCTTGGTAATTATCATTTTTCCGTCACGCAGAAAAACAATTACATCGTCAATATCAGAACAGTCTGTAACATATTCGTCTTTTTTTAAACTCGTTCCTACAAAACCTTCTTCTCTGTTTACGTACAATTTAGTATTTCTAAGGACTACCTTCGTGGCTTCGATATCATCAAAAACACGAAGCTCAGTTTGGCGTTCTCTCCCTTTACCATATTTCTCTTTTAATCGTGTGAAATAGGCTATAGCAAAATCAATCAGATGTTCTAAATCGTGTTTCACTTGTTCAATATCTCCTTCCAGCGCTTGAATTTTATCTTGAGCCTTGTTGCTGTCAAATTTAGAAATACGCATGATTCGGATGTCCAATAAACGCAGAATATCGTCTTCGGTAACGGCGCGCTTCAGGTGTTTAATGTAGGGTTTCAGTCCATCATCTACCGCTTTAATGACGCCTTCCTTAGTGGTCTGTTCTTCAATATCACGATAAATTTTATTTTCGATAAATATACGTTCCAAAGAAAGAAAATGCCATTGCTCCTCTAATTCACTCAACTGGATTTCGAGTTCGCTTTTCAGTAATTGGACCGTTCTGTTGGTCGAAATTTTCAACATCGCAGAGACTCCAATAAACAGCGGTTTGTTGTCTTCAATCACACAGCCTAATGGTGCCACCGAAGTTTCACAGGCCGTAAAGGCAAACAATGCATCAATGGTTTTATCAGGAGAAACACCCGGAAAAAGATGAATTAATATTTCGACCTCAGCAGCGGTGTTATCTTCAATTTTCTTGATTTTGATTTTCCCTTTTTCATTGGCTTTCAAAATACTGTCAATCAAAGTCGTCGTATTGGTCGAAAACGGAATCTGGGTAATTACCAAAGTATTTTTATCTAGCTGACTAATTCTGGCTCGCACACGGATACGTCCACCACGCAATCCATCGTTATAATTGGATACATCTGCAATTCCCTGTGTCAAGAAATCAGGATATAAAGTAAACGGTTTTCCCTTTAATATTTTTATCGATGAATCGATTAATTCATTAAAATTATGAGGCAATACTTTCGTAGAAAGACCTACTGCGATTCCCTCGGCTCCGGAAGCTAATAATAATGGGAATTTAACTGGCAGGTTATTGGGTTCTGCCCGTCTTCCGTCATAGGACACACCCCAATCGGTAATTTTTGGAGAGTACAACACTTCTAAAGCAAATTTAGACAAACGTGCTTCAATGTAACGCGAAGCCGCAGCACCATCACCTGTCAGAATATTTCCCCAGTTACCTTGACAATCAATCAGTAATTCTTTTTGCCCTATTTGCACCATCGCATCACCGATACTCTGATCTCCGTGAGGATGATATTGCATGGTGTGCCCAACAACATTGGCCACTTTATTGTAACGACCATCATCCAGCTCCTTCAAAGAGTGCATGATACGGCGTTGCACCGGTTTAAAACCATCTTCAATAGCCGGTACGGCACGCTCTAATATTACATACGAGGCATAATCCAGAAACCAGTCCTTATACATTCCCGTAACTTTGGTAATGGTATCGTTGCCGTCTTCTTGATTGTCGTAAAAATGCTGGCCTTTCGAGGTTTTTTCTTCAGATTGATTTTCATTAATCGAATTATCTTCTTCCTGACCTTCTGGTAATATGTTATCGTCTTCTTCGTCTTTCATTATCTTGATTCCGAAATTAATTGTATTAAATCTTATCTGCTTAGCAGAATTGTTTTGTATTTGCTAGCAAAAATTTGCTCATTCTTTTCAGGTAAAGTATATTCTAAAACCAAATCACTTTTGTTTTGGCACAGTACAATTCCTATGGTTTTATTTTCATCTTCAAAACGCATTTCTCGGTCATCTTAATTGACATACATTTGCATTTGTCACAAATCTTGGTGTTTTAATTCTCCTATTTTTAAATCAATCAGTATAAAACATTTAAGAATCCTGAAATTTTTTGATAATTTAATTTATTTAAATCTACAGACACTGTCTGCGCTTTTTGAGATTTGAATTCCGCAGTCAGTGATTGCGAATTTCGAATTTCTAAAATCCGGGTCAATGAATCGGATTTTGAATAAGTTATGTAAAATTGTTTTATTTGTTCTAAATTCCGAATCGAAAACCCTTTTCCAAACTGAATAGTCAACTGTTCAGAAAGTCCTTTTAGTAGTTGCTTTCCGCATTCAGCTCGTTCTTTTCCGCTTTGCTCTTCTTCAACAATCATTCTTCCCATTTCAAAATAGGTGTAAACCATTGTTGAATTTACGGTACGTAAAACCTGTTGACGGGTATTTTGCAACAGCGTGACCACTTGAGAAAATAAAATTTTATTTTGAGAATTATTTGGAATTGTATTTTCTTCGTCTTTCATTAAATATATTCTATTGAATAGTAGTTAATTATATTTTTTGTCTTAAAATGCTAAAACGAATATTTTTCTTTACAAATATGCTCTTCTTTTGTGACACTATTTCCATTTTTATCCAACTCTTTTTTTACAACTGTTTCACATTCCTTGTGATCATTGCTCTTTATAATAAAAAAAGTAGCTGAAAAACTGATCACAAATAGTAGGGCAATAAGAATAAGTATTCTTTTTGTAGGCATTTTATAATTATTTAAATTTTCTCAATCACATCTAATTCCACCTTCAAATTCTTGATGATAAATTCCTGTCTGTCCGGCGTATTCTTGCCCATATAGAACGACAATAATTGCTCAATCGAAGTGTTTTTATCCATCATAATAGGTTCTAAACGAATGCTTTCGCCTATGAAATTTTTGAACTCATCCGGTGAAATTTCACCTAGTCCTTTGAATCGGGTAATTTCTGGTTTTGGTTTTAATTTTTCAATAGCATTTCTTCGTTCCTCATCAGAGTAACAATAAATGGTTTCTTTCTTGTTTCTAACCCTGAAAAGTGGCGTTTGCAAAATGTATAAATGCCCTTCTTTTATCAATTCAGGGAAAAACTGCAGGAAAAAAGTAATCAATAACAAGCGAATATGCATTCCATCAACATCCGCATCTGTAGCAATTACGATGTTGTTATACCGCAATTTTTCTAAGCCATCTTCAATATCCAGTGCCGCTTGCAGCAAATTGAACTCTTCATTTTCATATACAATTTTCTTGCTCATTCCATAGGAATTCAAAGGCTTACCACGCAAACTAAAAACGGCTTGCGTATTTACATTGCGCGATTTAGTAATGGATCCGGATGCAGAATCTCCCTCGGTAATAAAAAGCGTGCTTTCCAGATTTTTAGGGTTTTTAGTATCTGGGAGATGCGCCCTACAATCTCTTAATTTTTTATTGTGCAGATTTGCTTTTTTGGCACGATCTGTCGCTAATTTTCGTATTCCGGACAATTCTTTGCGCTCTCTTTCGGCTTGAATAATTTTTCGTAATAATGCTTCTGCGGTTGGTGGATTTTTATGCAAGTAATTGTCCAATTTGGTTTTCACAAAATCGTTTACAAAAGTACGCACGGAAGGCATTCCCGGTTCGGATCCCATGTCAGTTGAACCCAATTTAGTTTTGGTTTGCGACTCAAAAACAGGCTCCATTACTTTGATGCTGATCGCTGTAACGATTGATTTTCGAACATCAGAAGCTTCAAAACTCTTGTTGTAAAACTCCCTGATGGTTTTAACAATTGCTTCCCGGTAGGCTGCTAAATGTGTTCCGCCTTGAGTCGTGTTTTGTCCGTTTACAAACGAATGGTATTCTTCGCTGTATTGGGTTTTGCTGTGCGTCAAAGCAATTTCGATATCCTCACCCTTCAAGTGAATGATAGGATATTCTAAATCCTCAGCATGAATAGTTTCTTCTAATAAATCTTTCAGACCATTTTCTGAAAAATATTTTTCACCGTTGAAAAGAATTGTCAAACCATTGTTTAAGTAACAATAATTTTTGAGCATTTTGATTACATATTCATACCGATATTTGTAATTTTTGAAAATTGCTTCATCTGGAATAAAAGTAACTTTGGTTCCTTTTCGCTTGGTGGTTTCGATAATATCTTCTTCAAGGACAAGGTTTCCTGCTGAGAATTCTGCTGCTTTTTGTTTTTCATCCCTAACGGATTCTACTCTAAAATAATTGGACAACGCATTGACTGCTTTTGTCCCTACTCCGTTCAGACCAACTGATTTTTTAAACGCAAGTGAATCATATTTTCCGCCGGTATTCATTTTGGAAACTACATCAATCACTTTTCCCAAAGGAATTCCACGTCCATAATCCCTGACCGTAACGGTTTTATCTTTGATAGTGACCTCGATTGTTTTTCCAGCACCCATAACAAATTCATCGATACAGTTATCGAGTACTTCTTTCAGCAGAATGTAAATTCCGTCATCTGAAGAGGAGCCGTCGCCTAATTTTCCGATGTACATTCCGGGACGCATGCGAATATGTTCTTTCCAGTCGAGTGACCGAATGTTGTCTTCGGTATATTGATTTTGATCGGACATTGTAGGTTTTGTGGATTTGGTGCTAATGTAGTGTAATTCGATAAAATTTAAAACAGGAAGTCATCAAAGTTATTAAGAATGATATTGACAACCGATTTAGAATTAACGATTTTAGATTGCAGATTTCAAATTGAAATTGATTTTTGATATTCGAATTTAAAAAATCTTGATAATCTCTTTCAACTGATTGTCTAATTCAGCATTAGAAATCTTATTATTTATCGCATCAAAATTAGCCTCAAAACTAGGCAATGAAAAAGTCGCTTTTATGTTTCCGCCATAAAAGGGGAAAGCGTTATTTGCAATTCCCAAAACGCTTGCGCCACCTTTGGCTCCGGGAGAAGTAGCCATCAATAACATGGGTTTTTCCTGAAAAACCTTCGCATTTATTCTGGTACACCAGTCAAAAACATTTTTGAAAGCGGCAGAATAATTTCCATTATTTTCCGCCATGGATACCACTAGAATATCAGCAGTAGTAATTTTAGCCAGAAATGATTTTGCTAATTCATGCTGACCAATTTCTTTTTCTATATCGACGGTAAATATCGGCATTTGGAAATCATTTAAATCCAGCACCTCAACTACTGCATTTTCAAAAAGATTCGCTGCGTAAGTCGCTAATTTTTTGTTGATCGAGTTTTTGCTGGGGCTTGCGCCAAAAGCGATTATTTTCATGATACTTTATTTTGACTAAAAGTACTAAAAATTGGTTCAGCTCCAAAATAATTAGCCACAGATTGACCCATTTTGAAAACAAAGATGAAACTATGAAATATGATATTTGCAAAATCAATTTTACCCCAGAGTGAAATGGAAAGCATTTTTCTGATCAATCTCATTTTTTTCTTGACAAAAAGAGTAACCAGCGGAAGCTCCTTTTTTTGTCTTAGAAAAAAGAGATTGTTGGAGAAATATTACTTCATTAAACTTTTATTTTAATTGGAGTTCAGTGAACTTCGTTTGAAGTGGAAAGCTGGATTGGGTACAAAAAAGTCGAAAGCTAATACTAACTTTCGACTTTATGACTTTGGACATTATGACTTATTTACACGTTGAATCTAAAATGCATCACATCACCATCTTTTACGATGTATTCTTTTCCTTCTACTTTGAATTTCCCGGCTTCTTTACATTTAGCTTCGGAACCGTAATGTACAAAATCCTCGTATGCAATCACTTCGGCGCGGATAAATCCTTTTTCGAAATCAGTGTGAATTACTCCTGCAGCTTGTGGCGCAGTTGCCCCAACATCTATAGTCCAAGCCCGAACTTCCTTAACGCCTGCGGTAAAATAAGTTTGTTGCTTCAATAATTTATAAGCTGCACGTATCAAGACTGAGGCTCCGGGTTCGCTTAAACCCATATCTTCCAGAAAAACCTGACGCTCTTCGTAGCTTTCTAATTCGGTAATATCAGCTTCAGCACCAACCGAAAGAATAATTACTTCCGCATCTTCATCTTTGACCAATTCCCGAACCTGATCCACATATTTGTTTCCATTTACTGCTGAGTTTTCATCAACATTACAGACGTATAAAACTGGTTTTGCTGTAATTAACTGAAACGCTTCCATCAAAACCTCTTCATCATTGTTTTGAGGAATTACTATTCTTGCTGATTTTGCCTGAAGCAATGTTTCTCTGATTCGGTCTAAAAGAGCTTTTTCGGTTTGTGCTTCTTTATTTCCCGTTTTAGCGGCACGATTTACTTTTTCTAAGCGTTTTTCAACATTCTCCAAATCCTTCAATTGCAGCTCGATGTCTATGGTTTCTTTGTCGCGGATAGGATTTACATTTCCGTCAACGTGAACAATGTTATCGTTATCAAAACAACGCAAAACATGGATGATCGCATTACATTCTCTAATGTTTCCAAGGAATTGATTTCCTAAACCTTCCCCTTTACTAGCTCCTTTTACTAATCCTGCAATATCAACGATATCGACAGTTGCCATTTGCACGCGTTCTGGTTTTACTAATTCTTCCAGTTTTTCCATTCTGGAATCCGGAACATTTACAACACCTATATTGGGTTCGATGGTGCAAAAAGGAAAGTTGGCACTTTGCGCTTTTGCATTGGATAAACAATTGAATAATGTTGATTTTCCAACATTTGGTAATCCTACAATTCCTGCTTTCATATGTAGATAATATTTATTTTTAATGGAGTATAGTATCGTCACTTTTGCTGTTTTTGAACAGATTTCATCACGATTTTGTAATGCTTTTTTTGAATGACACGCTAAACGTAAAATTTAGTAGCTACCGCTAAAAGTATGCAAAGATAAGATTTTAAAAATGTTTAAATAAGTAAAATTTCAGATTAAACGTATCTGAAATATTTTTTATAAAAAAACGAAAAATTTACTAATATTTTGTTAAAAAAAATTATATTGCGATCGATTTAAAACCAAACCAAAAATCAAACAAAACTTATTATGAGAAAATTTGCATTATTATTATTATTATTTCTATTAAACATCTCGTTTCTTTTTGCACAAAAAGAAGTCTCGGGTGTTGTAAAAGAAAACATCGGGAATGCTTTGCCTGGTGTAAACATTGTTGAAAAGGGTACTCAAAATGGGGTTTCTACTGATATGAATGGAGCATACAAGATAAAAGTTAAAGACGGGGCTACTTTAGTTTTTAGCTATGTAGGTTTTGCTAAATTAGAAAAAGCAGTTACAAGTGCTGTGCTGAATGTTGTCTTATCAGAAGAAGGCGGACAAAATCTAAATGAAGTTGTAGTTACTGGAAGCAGAACTGCGCCAAGAAGTAATACCACATCAGCATTACCTATTGATGTTATTTCTGCAAAGGATTTAGCCTCAACAGGGCAAGCTTCTTTTGACAAAGCTTTACAATACAAGATTCCATCGTTCAACACCGTTCAGACTCCGGTAAATGATGCAACTTCATTACTGGATCCGTATGAGATTAGAAACATGGGACCGAGTAGAACGTTAATCCTTATCAACGGGAAACGTAAAAATTTAAGTTCTTTACTTTATGTACAAACCTCTCCGGGACGTGGTGAAACAGGTGCTGACATCTCTGCTATTCCTACTGATGCAATCGAAAGAGTGGAAATACTTCGTGATGGTGCATCGGCTCAATACGGTTCTGATGCAATTGCAGGGGTAATGAATATTATCTTAAAAAAAGGAACACGTGACGGATCAGTAACAGTAAGAAGTGGAATGACTTCTGCTGGTGACGGCGAAATGCTAGGTGTAAGTTTAAATAATGGAACAACGGTAGGAGAAAAAGGATTTATAAATTATACTATTGATTTTTCGAAAGTTAATTTATCTAACAGACCAGGGACTGTAGATGCCGCTGGTGAAGCAGCAGATTTTGGGGCTTCTCTATCAGACGTTCAGGCATTTTTAGCTAAAAAACCAGATGCAGGGAATATTAATGGTTCACCTGAAACTGCTGCTGCAAAATTCTTAGTAAATGGTGGAAGTGAATTAAGCGAAACATCTCAATTGTATTACAATGCCGCTTATGTTTACAAAAAAGTAAATTCATTTGCTAACTACAGAACTCCATATTGGATAACATTAGCATCTGCACCTTATTTGAAAGACTTATTTGGTGACGGTACTGCAGCTTCTTACCAAGGATATGTTCCTACTTTTGAAGGGGATTTAAATGACTATAACGGAACATTAGGTTACAAATCAACTAAAAATGACTGGAATACTGACGCGAGTATTACTGTAGGTGGTAACACCCAATCATATACTGTAAACAACTCACAGAATAGATCTAACATTGTAGATGGAAATGGTGCTCAAGTTTACAGAGACAACAGCCCAATATCATTCAAACCAGGAGGGACTGCTTTCAATCATATTGTAGGAAACTTAGATGTCTCTAAAATATTATCTGACAAAGTTAGTATTGGTTTTGGATCTGAGATGAGAACAGAAACTTTTGAAGTAATTGAAGGAGATAAAGCATCTTGGGACGGCATGGGAGCTGATTCATTTGCAGGTAATCGACCTGAAAATTCAGGATCATGGAATCGTTATAATTTAGGAGCTTATTTTGACCTTGCTTATGATGTGACCAAAGATTTCTTAATTAATGGTACTGTTCGTTATGAAGATTATAGCGATTTCGGTGGTGCAACAGTTTGGAAATTAAGTTCTAGATATAAATTTTTAGATGACAAAATTACATTAAGAGGGTCTATTTCTACTGGATTTAGAGCACCTACATTACACCAAATCTATACTCAAAAATCGCAGTATTCATTCCTTCCTGGACAAGGAATTCAAGTTAGTGGAATTATAAATAACGTTTCACCACAAGCACGTAAATTAGAAATTGATCCGCTAGATGCTGAGAAATCAACAAATATCACTATCGGAATTGGAGCAAAACCAACGAAAAATTTTAATTTCACAGTAGATTACTATAACATTAAAGTGGAAGACAGAATCGTTTTAGGTGACAGAAAGGATACTGATTTTGGAAATGTAGCTTGGTTTGAAAATTCATTTGACTCTAGAACTTCAGGTTTAGATGTAGTTGCTAATTACAACAACCTTCTATTGGGATCTGGAAAACTTGGATTCAATTTATCTGGAAATATTACTTTTCAAAATGAAAGAATCTCACCTGTAAAAAAAGACAATTTTGGACCTATACTTGAATCTTTAATGTTTACTTCAAGACCTGAAACAAAATGGATTTTAGGAGTGAATTATGAAATTGGAAAATTTGGTTTCTCCATTAACAACACTTACTTTGGAAAAAGTACCTTTAATCAAGATGGCTTAGCTACAAATGATCCGAATGCTCCAGTTGGCTCTGCAAATTATTTAAAAGCTAATTTAAAAACGGAGTTTATTCCAAAAGTTATTACTGATTTAGGAGTTACTTTTTCTGCTACCGAAAAATTAACTTTGGCATTGAATGTAAACAACTTATTGAATGTACTTCCTGAATGGAAATTTGTAGCAGAAAATGCTAAGGGTGTAGAACTTTTAAACGATCCTGCTCAAGTAAAAAATCAGTCTAACTTGATTACTTTCAACCAACGTTACTCTCAAATGACGTATGATGGATACCACTTTAGCCAATTAGGAACAATGTTTAATTTATCATTAAACTATAAATTCTAATTTAAGTATTTAATTAATTATAAAGGGCTGTCAATCGACAGCCCTTTTTGGTACTAATAATTAATAGAACAAAGGATTATTTTTGTTTTATTAAATTGATTTTTAGGTATTTAATTCGCATTTATGTAGTTGCACGATAGCTCAAAAAAATCAATTTTTGGGCCTTTCATCAAGTGAAAAATATTTTTTTGTCTGCTCCTTAAAAAGAGGTAGTTCCACAGGTTTCTCCTTTTTAAAATATAAACAAAAAAGGCTACTCATGTATCCGATTTAGAAAGATTAGAGAAACTATTTTCTTTGACAATCATTGCTTTTGTATGGTGTTATAAAATTTGTGACTATTTAGATGAAAACATCCAAATAATAATAAAAAAAAACATGGAAGAAGAGCAGTAAACGTTTTTAAATATGGATTTGATTACTTGTCAAAATTTATTTTAACAGGATTTAAGTTTTTAGAAAACAATCTGTTTTACTTTTTGTCATGTACTTAACTAAATGATCCTAAAAAAAACGGCGTTTAAAGGAACTGTAAACGCCGTTTGATTTTATATAAAAGAAATTAGTTATCGAATTGCGTTTATATATTCCTCGATTTTACCGGTACCATTTTCAGTTAAATGCTGAATGAAAGCGCTTCCTATAATTGCTCCTTTGGCAAATTGAGTGGCTTGATTAAAGGTTTCCTTGTTATTGATGCCAAAACCTACTACTTGAGGGTTTTTCAGATTCATCTTGGTAATGCGTTTGAAATAGTCTTCTTGAACGCTTCCAAAACCGGATTGTGATCCTGTAACGCTCGCGGAACTTACCATGTAAATAAATGCATCAGATACACTGTCAATAAAGTTGATGCGCTCGTCAGAAGTTTGTGGTGTAATTAAGAATATATTTTTCAATCCGTATTTCTCGAAAGTTAATTTATATTCATCTGCATAGACATCAACCGGAAGATCGGGAATGATTAACCCGTCAATGCCAATCTCCGCACATTTCTGGCAGAAATTCTCGATTCCGTATTGTAACATTGGGTTGAAATACCCCATAATCACTAAAGGAATAGATACTGTTTTACGAATGTCTTTTAATTGGTAAAACAAAACTTGTGTCGTCATTCCGTTGTGCAATGCTTGTGTGGAACTGGCTTGAATCGTTGGTCCATCAGCCAATGGATCACTGAACGGCAATCCTATTTCAATCATATCCACCCCGCTTTTTTCTAAATCCTGGATGATTTGTACGGTATCGTTAAGGTTGGGATATCCTGCCGAGAAATAGATGGAAAGGATCTTCTTAGTGTCTTGTAGTTTTTGATTTATTCGGTTCATTGTCGTATTTTTTTATTCTATTTTAGGATCTTTTTTACCTTGGAGTTTTAATTGGAATGTTTAGATAGCGGCGCTGTACGCCCAAGCTTTTTGGTCGGATTGCAAATGCACTTCAACACGTTTGTAATGCAATCCTTCGTACAAATCCGTTTGGCGAAGTTCTTGTGAAGAAACGGAATACACCATTCCGTTGATGGTGTCTTCCGGTTTTTGGGTTTCTGTAATAATGGGGTAGTGCACTAATCCAAATTCTTCTTCAATTTGGATTTCTTTTATGATGTAACCAATTAGTGTTTGAGGCGTTCCCTCAAGAATACGTCCAAAAAGATCTTTTTGTATGTCCACATTTTGTAAGCTGCCGTAAGCGAATAATTTTTCCATAGTTTCTATTTTTAAAATGTGAATTGAACGTCATTTTTATGTTGTTGGGTTTGCGTTAAGGATTACTTCACTAAACTCTTATTTTTTATTGGAGTTCAGTGAACTTCGTTTGCAGTGAAAATCCTTTTTCGTCTCGTTTTTTAACGAGATAAAAAAGAGTGCAGTGAAAATCCTGACCTCGCAGTAACGTTAGTGGAAGCGAGGGAACGCCCCGAAATAATTTCGGGATAAACCCTAAAAAAATGAGGGTCAAATCAACTATAATTTAAAATAATCAATATAAGTATTCAAATCCTTATCGCCACGACCGGAAAGATTGATGACAACAATATCATCTGCTTTGAATTTCATTTGGTCGAGAACGGCAAAGGCATGCGCACTTTCGATAGCGGGGATCAGTCCTTCCATTTGGGATAATTTTAACCCCCATTGCATGGCTTGATCATCCGTTATGGAGATGAATTGTGCTCTGCCAGTAGCGAATAAATTAGCGTGCATAGGACCTACGCCTGGATAATCCAATCCTGCCGAGATGGAATATGGCTCGGTGATTTGACCATCAGGAGTTTGCATCAACAAGGTTTTACTACCGTGAATAACGCCTACTTTCCCTAATGCCGATGTAGCAGCACTTTCGCCTGAATCGACTCCTAATCCTGCTGCTTCGACCGCAATAATAGTCACGTCTTCATTATCCAGAAAATGATAATAGGCTCCGGCAGCATTGCTACCACCACCTACACAGGCAATCACATAGTCAGGGTTTTCACGACCTTCTTTTTCCAATAATTGTTCTTTAATTTCCTTAGAAATAACACTTTGGAAACGCGCCACCATATCCGGATAAGGGTGTGGTCCTACGACGGATCCAATGATATAATAGGTGTCTACAGGATTGTTAATCCAGTCGCGAATGGCTTCGTTTGTGGCATCTTTTAAGGTTTTTGATCCTGAAAGCGCTGGACGCACTTCGGCACCCAACATTTTCATACGAGCTACATTTGGCGCTTGACGTTTGATGTCAATTTCACCCATATACACGATGCATTCCAGTCCCATTAACGCACAAACAGTTGCTGTTGCTACGCCATGTTGCCCGGCACCGGTTTCGGCAATGATACGTTTTTTACCCAAACGTTTGGCTAATAAAATTTGTCCAATGGTGTTGTTCACTTTATGCGCGCCAGTATGACATAAATCTTCTCTTTTTAGGTAGATTTTAGTGTTGTATTGTTCTGATAACCGTTTTGCAAAATAAAGAGGCGTAGGGCGACCAACATACTCTTTAAGCAAGGCATCAAATTCAGCCTGAAATTCAGGCTCAGCTGTAATTTTTAAATAATTTTGACGTAATTCTTCCACATTTGGATATAACATTTCAGGAATGAAGGCGCCTCCAAATTCTCCGTAATAGCCTTTTTCGTTAACGTTGTATGACATAGTTTTATTTTTTTATTTTATTATCTGTAGAGACGTACTGCAGTGCGTCTTTACACAATTGTATGTTTTTTAAACCGGGTTCTATCTCAAATTTACTGTTTACATCAATGGCGTAAAGCGGTAAATTGGTTTTCGAAATTTCATTTATAGCGCCCATTTCATCAATTCCGATTCCACCACTCAAGAAAAACGGTTTGCTTGAGGGATACTTTTCTAATACTTTCCAATTGAATGTGGTTCCGTTGCCTCCGGGTAATTTTCCTTTGGTATCAAAAAGAAAATAATCACAAACGGTTTCAAACGGTTTTAGTTCCTCAAAATCAAAAGAATCATCAACAGAGAATACTTTTATAATATCAATTTTACGATCAATTTTATTTTTTAATTCCTGGCAAAAGGCAACGGATTCGTGACCGTGCAATTGAATGGCCTGCAAATCGTGTTTATTGGTTTTCGCCAAAATAACTTCGGTCCTTTCATTGACAAAAACGCCTACTTTTTTAATTGATTTTGGTAAATTTGGAATCACACTATCAAAATATCGAGCCGATTTCTCCCAGAATATAAATCCCATATAATCGGGTAGAAGCGACCCTATTTCGATTATATTATCGGGATATTTCATGCCGCAAATTTTTATCCCCACCCCAGCCCACCTCGAAGGGGATGGAGTCGAAGTGTCTTGATGGTCTGTTTGTTTTTTCATTTCCAGTTTTTTTTTAAATTCAATCCTTTTAGAGTTTTGAACCTTAACAGGGTTGTTTTATAGTTGGCTGATAAATTCGGTTGCAGCTTTACCTGCATTATCAGTTTTCATAAAGTTTTCTCCAATCAGGAATCCTTTATATCCGAATGGTTTTAATTCCTTAATCGCTTCAACTGATGAAATCCCACTTTCGGAAATTTTTACAAAATCATTTGGGATTTGCGCTGCTAATTGCTTGCTGAAATCCAAACTCACTTCGAATGTTTTTAGATTGCGATTGTTTACACCAATCATATCTAAGGTAGGCATAATAGATTTTTCCAGTTCCTCTTGATTGTGTACCTCCAGTAAAACTTCTAGTCCTAAACTTTTGGCAAATTCAGACAAGGATTTGATTTCTTCTCTGGTTAAAATTGCTGCGATAAGTAGAATTAAATCGGCTCCGTATGCTTTGGCTTCCAATATTTGATAGTCATCAACAATGAATTCTTTTCTCAATAATGGTATATTTACTGTGGCTCTTGCCAAAAGTAAATCGTCTAACGAACCACCAAAATATTTTCCATCTGTCAATACTGAAATTCCGCAAGC
The DNA here is from genome assembly GCF_003970375.1 of Flavobacterium sp. ZB4P23. Taxonomy (NCBI): domain Bacteria; kingdom Pseudomonadati; phylum Bacteroidota; class Flavobacteriia; order Flavobacteriales; family Flavobacteriaceae; genus Flavobacterium; species Flavobacterium sp. ZB4P23. The sequence goes on along the minus strand of NZ_RYDK01000001.1, from coordinate 724,996 downwards.
CCCAGCATTTTCATAGCCTTTGGTTACTTCTTCAACAGTAAAACTATAATTTATTGCTGCTTTGGAAGGCGAACGGCGTTTGTGCTCCGCAATAATTCCGGATGTACTGTTCCGTAAATTATCACTCAAAGAAATAGTTTTTTTTTCAAAGAAAACGGAAGCTTCCAATTGTGAAACAGGTATGATAGATTTCTTGAGAATGACTTCTCTTTTTTTGTCAACTATGATTTTATCTAAAATATTCATTTATTTTTTTGTTTAAAGTTTTCTTTGTTCAAGGTTTAAAGTTGTTCGAAATGCAAACAACTTTAAACCTTGAACTTCAAACTATTTTTATTTACTTAAATCTTTCAATTTCTTCAAAGCTACAAGTCCTTTACCGGATAATAAACTTTCTTTCGCTATTTGAAATCCTTCTAAAGGAGAACATTTTGTAACAGTCGCAATTGCCATGGCCGCATTGGCACAAATCACATTATTTTGTGCTTCAGTTCCTTTTCCGGAAATGATGTCAGTAAACATTTGAGCAGATTGCTCTATAGTTTTCCCTCCTTCGATTTCGCTTTGCAGCAAAAGGCGAACACCAAAATCTTCCGGATTTATCATGCCTTCCATGGAGCTGGTAATCGTTTTTGTAGGTCCCGTCAAGGACACTTCATCATAGCCGTCAAGCGAATGCAGGATGGTAAAGTTCACATCAGTATTTTGATATAAATACGCATACATTCTGGCCATTTCTAAATTGAAAACACCAACCAATTGATTTTTTGGGAACGATGGATTTACCATTGGTCCTAACATATTGAAAAAAGTTTTTACCCCTAATTCTTTTCGAATAGGTCCCACATTTTTCATAGCGGGGTGAAATAAGGGCGCATGTAATATACAAATCCCTGCTTTATCGATGCATTTTTCCAGAAAATCAGCATCGTTGCTGAATTTGATTCCTAGTTTCTCCATTACATTACTCGAGCCAGAAATAGAGGATACTCCGTAATTACCATGTTTAGCTACTCTTATTCCGGCTCCGGCAACTACAAAAGAAGCCAGAGTTGAAATATTGAATGTGTCCTTCCCGTCACCACCAGTGCCACATAAATCAATGGTATTGTAGGCGGATAAATCCACACGAATGCACAGTTCTAATAATGCTTCACGAAAACCGGCTAACTCTTCAATGCTGATGCTTCGCATCATATACACGGTAAGGAAAGCAGCTATCTGACTGGTGTTGTAACTTCCGTAGGAGATATTAACTAATACGTTTTTTGCTTCTTCTTTCGAAAGCATTTCGTGGTTGATTAATCGGTTTAATATATTTTTCATTTTTATATATGTCTTAAAGTTGAAAGTCTTAAAGTCTTAAAGTCTTTCGACTTTGTGATATTTGACTTTATGACTAATTTTTAACCCAATTCTCCAATATCTTTTTCCCATTTGGAGTCAACACACTTTCGGGATGAAATTGTACACCACGGACATCGTATGTTTTGTGGCGCAATGACATTACCTGCCCGTTTTCATCAAAGGAAGTTGCCTCTAGAATATCCGGTAAATTGGCATTAACTACCCAGGAATGGTACCGCCCTACTTCAAATTCCTTTCCTAACCCTTCAAATAAAAGCTCATCATCAACAACAGTTTTTACATTAGTGGCCACACCGTGGTAGACTTTTTCTAAATTAGAAAGTGACCCACCGTAGACTTCACCTATTGCTTGTTGGCCTAAACATACCCCAAAAATACTTTTTGTAGGGCCATATTTTTGAATCACTGCTTTGAGTAACCCCGCTTCATCCGGAATTCCGGGTCCCGGCGAAAGAAGAATTTTATCGAAAACGGCAATTTCATCAATATCAAATTCATCGTTTCTATAAACGGTTACTTCGCAATCTAAATCTTCCAGATAATGCACTAAATTGTAAGTGAAACTATCGTAATTATCTATAACTAGTATTTTTTTCATTTTCCTCCCCCAACCCCTCCGAAGGAGGGGAGTACCTATTGGGGTAAATAGGTTTTTTAATTGTTATTTTTATTTACAACTTCATAAGTTGCTAATTTTTTTACATTTGGCTCCCTTTCCTTCCCTTCCCTTCGGGGAGGGTTGGGGAGGGGATTTATATTGTTTCTGCTAAATCCAAAGCGGCATTTAAGGCCCTCAATTTATTATATACTTCCTGCATTTCGCTTTCTTCATCTGAACTGGCTACAATTCCGGCGCCGGCTTGAGAATGCAATTGATGGTTTTTACTAAGGAAAGTCCGAATCATAATCGCATGATTAAAATTACCTTCAAAATCCATAAAACCTATAGCACCACCATAAAAATTACGATTTGTTTTTTCATACTCCTCAATCAGTTGCATGGCTCTGTGTTTGGGAGCGCCACTCAATGTTCCAGCTGGAAAAGTATCGGCTACAACCTGCATTGTAGAAGCTTTTTCATGTAAATGTCCGGTTACTTTTGAAACTAAGTGAATGACATGTGAGAAAAACTGCACCTCCCTGTATTTCTCTACATTCACATTATGACCGTTGCGGCTCAAATCATTTCGGGCTAAATCCACCAACATCACATGTTCACTATTTTCTTTTTTATCAATGGATAGCTCTTTGGCAAGAATGGCATCTTTTTCATCATCTCCCGTTCTTTTAAAAGTTCCTGCAATAGGATGAATTTCAGCTTTACGGTCTTTAACAATAATTTGGGCTTCTGGCGAAGAACCAAATATTTTGAAATCACCGTAATCAAAAAAGAATAAATAAGGCGAAGGATTAATGCTTCTCAATGCTCTATATACATTGAATTCATCGCCCTTGAACCCTTGTGTAAATCGTCTGGACAAAACCAATTGGAACACATCACCTCTAAAGCAATGTTTTTTGGCTAAAGCCACATTATGTTTGAATTCTTCGTCGGTTAAATTTGAAAATCCTTCTCCTTGTTTCGAAAATTTATAAGAAGCAATATTTCGGGATTGTAATAATTGTTCAATTTCTGAAATGTTGTTTTTACCATCTAAACTATGACAAAAAATATAGGCCTCATTCTTGAAATGATTAATAGCAATTATGTTTTGGTACACGGCATAATACACATCAGGAATGGTATTGCTATTTTCTTTTTTGGCAATAGACACTTTTTCAAAGTAACGAACAGCATCGTACGAAATATATCCAAAAAGTCCATTATTGATGAATTTAAAATCGTTTTTCTCGGATTTGAATTGACCTGAAAATTCTTGAATTACTTGCGGGATATTGGTGTTGGCATCAATTTCAATTTTCTCAAAACTCCCATCAGGAAATGTTTTGTAGATGATTTCATTTTCTATTTTTATGGAAGCAATCGGATTACAACAAATATAGGAGAAACTGTTGTCATTACCATGATAGTCGCTGCTTTCCAGTAGTAAACTATTTGGGAATTTATCACGAATTTTGAGATATACGCTGACAGGAGTTATCGTATCTGCCAGGATTTGTTTGTATTTGGTATTTAATATCAAAGTTTTCATTATGTTTTTATTATTTGATAGCAACAGGATGTATCCTGTGCGTTCTAATTTATAATTTGAAACAAAAAAAGGCCTGTCGTGATGACAAGCCTTTTATATTTATAGTTTTAATAATACTATAGGAGCTTAGTTCACGACGACTGACGTAAATTGTTCCACCACCAAGTATTGTTTAAAATTGTTTTCATGTTACAAAGATAGAAATGAAATTTGATTTTTCAAAAACATTAGGCGTTAAATAAGTTGAAAGGTAAAGTTTTTTTGTTAAATAAATATGCAGGCTAGAATTATTAAAAATAAAACCCCAACAATTGCTTGTTGGGGTTTGAAAACAAAATGTACTGAAATTTAGAATTTCAAAGCAACAGCTAAAGTAAATTCGTCTGAGATTGCTTTGTCTCCAAGGTTGTCAAAGAAACTTCCGGAACCGTATTTGATATCATATTTTGTTCTATCAATTATTACAGTACTTGAAGCTGTATTTGCGGTTGTGGTTAAATCAAAAGTAACTGGTTTCGTAATTCCTTTAATTGTTAAATCTCCAGTTACTGTATACACATTAGGCGCTTTAGTTACTAGTTTTTTGAATACTAGAGTTGCTGTTGCAAATTTTTCAGTTCCAAAAAAATCTTCTGATTTCAAGTGGCCTTCTAATTTTTCTTTGCCTTGACCTGCTTTTAAATCTGTTGCCAAAAGTGAGGTCATGTCTACGTTGAAGGTACCGCCAACTAATTTTTTTCCTTTAAAAACTAATGCGCCATCTTTCAGGTTGATTGTTCCTTCATGTTGTCCCGTTACTTTTTTTCCTGTCCAGTTGATGGTGCTTTTTGCAACATCAACTTTTTTAGTTTGGGCTGTTACAGATACCGCAGATAAAACTACTACTAATGCTAATGCGATTGATTTGAATTTTTTCATGTGTTTGAGTGTTTAAATTTGAATTTGATTAATAATTATAATGTGATAAATAATTCTTCGTTTGATTTTCTAACTTTTTTGTTGTGTTGTGTTGCATCTTCCTCGTGTCTGTAGCCAATAGTTGCTATTAAAGTGGCATTTAATCCTAATTTGTCCAGACCTAATATTTCATTAACCTCGGCGGGAACAAAACCTTCCATAGGTGTAGCATCAATTTTAAGTTCAGCAGCGGCGTTCAATAAATTTCCTAAAGCTAAATACGTTTGTTTTGCCGTCCAGATATTTCGCATTTCTTCGGAAAGAGACGTAATGTTTTTGATTACCAGCTCTTGATATCCCTTCATACTTTCTAAAGGAATTTGTCTGGTTTCACTGGTGTTTTTAAAATAATTATCGATTCCAGTTGTGCCAAAGTTAATTTCATTAGCAAAGATAATTAAGTGTGATGCCTCTACAATTTGTGATTGTCCCCAGGCCGATGGTCTAATTTTAGCTCTTAATTCAGGATTTTCAACAATTATGACTTTGTAAGGTTGCAATCCGTAGGAAGAAGAACTTAAACGGATTGCTTCTTTTAGAATGTTTAAATCTTCATTGGATATTTTCTTGGTGGCGTCAAATTTTTTGGTGGCGTATCTCCAATTTTGGTGATCTAAAAAGGTGTTCATATTGTATATACTATTTATTGGTTTCTGTATTTTTCTAATAATTGATTTAATTGAATGATTTCCTCTGCACTCAAATTTTTTGAGAAAAACCGTTCGTGCGCTATAACTTTAGGATCTAATACTGCTAGAACATCTAATCCTTTTTGTGTAATCAGAACTTCTATTTTACGTCTGTTTTCAGGACACACTTTTCGAGTGACAAACTCTTTCAATAGTAGTTTGTCAACTAATCGGGTGGTGTTGCTGGTCTTGGCTAACATTCGCTCCTGAATAGCCCACATATTTGCAGGATTTCCTTTTTGCCCTCTTAATATTCGAAGTACATTGTATTGTTCTCCTGATATTTCGTGAGGTTTTAATAATTCATTAAAGTTTTCTGTAATTACATTTTGTGTGTACAACACATTAAGGATAATTTTTTTTGAATTATCCATTGGTATAGTTGTTTTTAAAATTTCTTCAATTTTCATATTTGTATATATGTAATTTGTTGGTACAAATGTAACACTTTTTATAGTTGTATATACAAATGTTGATTTTTTTTGTTAATTATTTTTTAAGTGCTATACAGGATACTGGTTTGTGCAAATAAAAATAAGGCAAACACTAGCCGCTCCCAGCGCATAATATGCCAATTTGTAAATAATGTTTTCATTTTTTGTCTCTAAAAAAGGAATCTGAATTTAGTTCTTTATTTTTTTGATAGCGTACTTTTCGTCATAAGCAGTCACTTCCTGTAATGTTTCGGTTGTAATTTCCTTTTTACTCACAAGTAGTACATCGGCAAAATTACTGCTGATGCTTACATTTAAAACACCATTAATTGCCAGTAGTTTTTCTATAAGTTTTTCCATACAGTCGCTATCTGTAATGCCTTCCAGCTCATATAAATTCACAACAACCTGACTGTTTTTTTTTAATTCGATAAACAACTCTGAATTTGCTCTTGGTGCAATTGAATCTTTAGACACATCTATTTTCAAAAAGTCAAAAGCACCTTTGAAAATCAGTTCATATTCTTCTTTGTTTCCGCCAAAAGGAGGTCCGGATTCAAACGTTCTATTGAATAATAATCCCGCCAGAATTCCTTCTTCAGCCAAGAGTTGATGCATTTTCCAAACGTATTTCTGGCGCATTGTAGGAGGCAAAGCGCAGAAAAAAGTTTGCTCAATAATCAAATCATACTTTCCCTGATATGCAAAGAAATCGCCTAAAACAATCTTAATAGAAGGGTTGTTTTTAAATTTTTCTTTTAAAGCTCTAACAGGTGTTGGAGCAATATCAATAACGGTAACATTTGTAAATCCATGCTCCAGAAGATATTCCGCTTCGTAGCTGTTGCCACAACCGGGAATCAAAACACGACTGTTTTTAGTAATTATAGTATTGATATACCTTTGTAAGGGCGGAGATACTTGGCCTAAATCCCAACCGGTTGTTTTGGTTTTGTATTGTGTTTCCCAATAGGCTTGGTCCAGCGGTTCGTTGTTAGAAATGACACAACATTTTAGATGCTCCATAATTTTTTTTTTTTGAAATAGCCATTACTTTGAAACAGCCGTTGTCATTGAAATTATTTTTATTTCAAAATTTTGCTTTGGCAAACGAAATCTGTTTTAGGAGCAGTCGTTTTTGCAATAGCATTAAAACCGCCTTCAATTTCAGTAAAATTTCTAAAACCCCGCGCTTCCAGTATTGAAGCCGCAATCATACTGCGGTATCCACCGGCACAATGCAGGTAAAAATGGGCTTTAGGATTTATGTCTTTGATCCATTCATTAATAGCTGCTAATGGCTTGCTGTAGGACTCCTCAACATGCTCTGCGGAGTATTCACTTTCTTTCCGAATGTCGATTACTTTGCTTTGGCCAATTTTTACTTCCTTGGCAAATTGTTCTGCAGTAATTCTATGTACGGTATCCATTTCTTTTCCTGCTTTTGCCCAGGTATCAAAACCACCAGCCAGATGCCCCATTAAGTTGTCAAAACCCACACGGCTCAAACGCGTAACGGTTTCTTCCTCTTGTCCCGGTTCACAAACAATCAGGATGGGTTGTTGCACATTGGCAATTAAAGTGCCTACCCAAGGAGCAAAATCACCATCGATACCAATGTTTATGGATTGCGGAATAAATCCTTTGGCAAATTCCCCATTTTTCCGAGTGTCCAATAATAAAGCTCCGGTTTCTTCAGCGGCTACTTCAAATTCAGAAGGGGAAAGCGCACGCATTCCCAGATTCAAAACGTTTTCAAAACTTTCATATCCTTTTTTGTTCATTGCCACATTCATACCAAAATAAGCTGGCGGAGGCAATAAACCTTCGGTGACTTCATGAACAAATTCAGCTTCCGTCATATTCGCACGCAACGCATAATTGGTCGCTTTTTGGTCGCCAATGGTCGAAACGGTTTCCTTGCTCATGTTTTTTCCACAGGCACTTCCTGCACCGTGAGCAGGATATACGATGACGTCGTCTGCCAAGGTCATAATCTTTGTTCGTAAAGAATGAAATAAAGTTGTGGCCAGCTGTTCCTGGGTCATGTGTGCCGCTTTTTGGGCTAAATCCGGTCTTCCCACATCACCAATGAACAAGGTGTCACCGGAGAAAATGGCATGGTTTTTTCCGTTTTCGTTTATCAATAAAAAAGTGGTGCTTTCCATGGTATGTCCCGGCGTGTGTAGTACTTTTATTTTGATGTTTCCAATGCTGAATTCCTGTCCGTCATTTGCAGAAATGCATTCAAATTCACATGTTGCATTTGGGCCATAAACAATAGGAGCACCAGTTTGACGGCTTAAATCTATGTGACCGGAAACAAAATCAGCGTGAAAATGAGTTTCAAAAATGTATTTTAATTGCACACCATCTCGTTCTAATCGATCCAGATAGGGCTGGGTTTCCCGTAACGGGTCAATAATGGCTGCTTCTCCATTTGATGTGATATAATAGGCGCCTTGTGCTAAACATCCGGTATATATTTGTTCGATTTGCATGATTGCGTTTTTTTAATTTATGGTATAAATGTACTTCTGTTTTTTAGGATAAACGGTAACAATTGCTACATTCTGTTTTTTTAATTCAGGAGAAATTCTTTGATAATAATATACATTCCCATAGCTAACACAAACCAACCAAAAGCCGGTTTTAGTTTTGCGCCATCGATTTTTTTAGATAAATAGGTGCCAATGAACAGTCCCAGGATGGCAATTGCCGAAATGGTAAAAAGTAGTCTGAAATTGATGCTGATACCGTTTAACACATCGCCGCCAAAACCAATTAACGAAGTAATAAAGATAATCAATAAAGAAGTGCCAATAGCTTGTTTCATAGGTAAATTTGCAAAGAAAAGCAATGCTGGAATGATCAAAAAACCACCACCGGCACCTAGAAAACCAGTGAGAAAACCTACTAATAGTCCAATGAGGGCTATCTTGCTGAAATTGTCTTTTTGAAGAGTTTTTTTTGGTATTGCCTTTTTGATCATCGATACGGATGTGGCTATCATAAGACACGCAAACACAATGAGAATCAAAAGATTTTTTGACACTTCAAAATGGTGTAGTGTAAAAATAACGGACGGAATTTTTGGTAACACAATTTCTCGTACAAAAAGTAAAGAGAGGAGAGAAGGAATCGCAAAGGCAAGTGCTGGTTTTATTTTTAAATTACCAAGTTTGTACTGGCTGTAGCTCCCAATCATAGCTGTTATTCCGACTATAAATAACGAATAACTGGTGGCTAGTTCCGGATTGATATTAAAGAGATATACCAGTATGGGAACGGCAAGTATGGATCCGCCACCGCCAATTAAACCCAAAGAAAGACCAATAATAATAGAAGCAAAATAGCCTAAATATTCCATCGTAACATTTTTTTGAAGCTCTGATTTTAAAAATAGTTGCACAAAAGCACCGCTTCAGGGCGTAAATTTTATTTTAACAGTTCAATGTTATTGCGGTGTAAGGCCACAATGCCGCGTTGCTCCATTTTTTTTAACAAACGCGAAATTACTTCTCTTGAGGTATTGAGCTCTGATGCGATTTCCTGATGGGAGAGTTTCAATTCTTTACAACCACACACATCGGCATGGCGTTTTAGATAAAATTCCAATCGCTCATCCATCGCCCGGAAAGCAATGCTGTCAATGACTTCGAGAATCTCCTCAAAACGACTTCTGTAGGTATCAATTACAAATTCATACCAGCTGCGGTGTTGCATCATCCACTTGTCCATCAAGAGTAAGGGCAAGAGGATTAGTTCGACATCTTCAACGACTTTAGCCATGATTTGGCTTTTTTCATTTTTGGTGGCACATATCATTGAAATGGCACAAGCCTGACCGGGTTGCAAATAATACATGAAAAACTCTCCTCCATTTTCATCTTCGCGATAGACCTTAATTTTTCCACGGATTACCAATACAGTATTTTTTATGTACTGTCCGGTGCGCATGATGACATCACCAGTTTTGAAGGATTGGATCGCAGCATTTGCATCCACATCTTTGACTAGTTCAGTAGAAAAGGAAGGAAATATTTTTTTTATGGAATCAAGCATTTTTATTTTTCTCTATATTCTGCCTTGTAAAAGTAGTGTAAATAACTCAAAAAACAGACCGTTTTTCAGACTATAACAGTGTACAAACCTTTGATTTATGGCTTGTTGTCTATGGATTTAATAGACTATTTTTAATAAGAATTCAAGCCTTGGTTTTAGTTTATTGATGTTTAATGTTTTGCGAAAACGATTTTTCAATAAAAATATCTAATTAACAATTGTTACGTTTATTGTTTGGTAAAAACGTTGTATTTTTACAAAAAACATCATTATGAATTTAACACAAGAAGATTGGATTTCTCAATTTGAAGCGGATGAAAATGCAGTAATTCTAGACGTGAGAACCGAAGATGAATTTAGCGAAGGCTATATTGCCAATGCCATCAATATTGACATTCACAGCGGCCAGGATTTTGTAACTGAAATAGAAGCTTTGGACAAAAACAAAAAGTATTATGTGTATTGTCGATCCGGAATGCGAAGTGCAAAAGCATGCGAAATAATGAATCAGCTTGGTTTTGAAAACGCCTACAACTTAATAGGCGGAATTATAGAATGGGATGGAGAAGTAGTAGCTCCATAAAACGCAAAGAGGGTAACACCTCTTTTTAGTATTTAAATTACAGGTTTTACTACTTTTTGTGTGGGTTTAATTAGAAATCACACTACTTAGGGAATCCCTTTTTTGCCATTAAGCTTAATTAACGTAATGTTTTAATGCTGGTATTATTAAGTCTTTATTTTGCAAATCAGTATAGAGTGCAATGCATACCGATTTCGTGGCAGAGCCAAATTATAAATATAATATCTATTTTTATGAATGTAATACCAGAAGAATTTCAAATTAGCACTTTATTAAATCAAGATACGTACTTAATTGATGGAGAATTAAAAAAATGGAACGGTCAGACAACTCCTGTTTTTTCAACAATTTCGTCTACGGATGAATATGGTCCAACTATTTTAGGCTCTATCCCGTCTATGGGGGAAACGGAAGCTCTAGAAGCGGTAAATGCAGCCAATGCAGCGTATAATAACGGTCAAGGATTATGGCCTACGATGAAAGTGGCGGATCGGATAAAGTGTATGGAAAACTTTGTTACTCAAATGAAAACGACCCGTAAAGAAGTAGTTAAACTATTGATGTGGGAAATAGGAAAATCATTGAGTGATTCTGAAAAAGAATTTGACAGAACTGTAGAATATATATATGATACTATTGACAGTTTAAAAGAATTGAACAGCCGTAGTGCTCATTTTTCTAAAGTTCAGGGAGTAAACGCTATGGTTCGTAGAGGACCGCTTGGAGTTGTTTTATGCCTTGGGCCTTATAATTATCCGTTGAATGAGACTTTTTCGTTACTCATTCCGGCATTGATTATGGGGAACCCGGTAATTTTTAAACCGGCAAAACATGGTGTGCTGTTGATCTCCCCTTTATTAGAAGCTTTTAGAAGCAGTTTCCCAAAAGGAGCCATCAATATTGTATACGGTCGCGGACGTGAAGTGGCTTCGCCAATAATGAAATCCGGTAAAGTAGCTATTTTGGCTTTGATAGGAAACAGTACCTCAGCGATTGCATTACAAGACCAGCATCCTAATAAAAACAGATTGCGTTTGATCCTAGGTTTAGAGGCGAAAAACCCTGCGATAGTTCTTCCGGATGCTGATTTAGACTTGGCCATCCAAGAGTGTATTGCCGGTTCTTTATCGTTCAATGGACAGCGTTGTACGGCTTTGAAAGTATTGTATGTGCATGAGTCTATTGTTGAGGAGTTCAATACGCGTTTTGCTGCCAAAGTGGATGCATTAGTTTTTGGAAATCCGTGGGATGCCTCCGTGTTTCTGACGCCTTTACCAGAAAAAGAAAAACCAGCTTATATTCAGGAATTGATTGATGATGCTACTAGTAAAGGAGCTGCTATAATTAATGAAAAGGGAGGACAACATTATTCTAATTACATCTTTCCAGCGGTTTTATTTCCAGTAAATAAAGAAATGCGTGTGTATCACGAAGAGCAATTTGGTCCTGTGGTGCCTATTATTTCTTTCAAAGACATTCAGGAACCTTTGAATGATATGGCCGAATCGAATTATGGGCAACAAGTAAGTTTGTTTGGAAAAGACATTAAAACTATTGCACCACTTATTGATGCTTTGGTGAATTTAGTGTGCAGAGTAAACCTGAATAGTTCTTGCCAAAGAGGTCCGGATGTTCTCCCGTTTACAGGACGAAAAGATTCAGCAGTAGGAACATTGAGTATTCATGATGCGCTGCGCTCGTTCTCAATTAGAACCTTTGTAGCATCTAAAGACAATGCCTATAACAATGCTATTTTACAGGAATTATTGAGCAGTAAAGAATCTAATTTTATTAATACCGATTATATTTTATAATCTTTTATAATCAAAAAAAGCCGTTTTTTTTTGGACTTAACATTCCTCTTTGAAATATATTTTAGAATTTTAAACGACATATTTCAAAACATCGCGTGCTAATAGCGCCATAAAATAGTAGAGTCTATAGAATTAATACCCGATGGACAAATCCTTATTTAGGTGAAATTATCTAAAAAGTTTAAAAAGAAACTTTATCTTTATACTCTTGTCGAGGTGTAATTATTAACTAAATATTTACTTACATGAAAAATCTAATCCTTTTTTGTTTACTGTTAGCTTGCTTTGGGTTCGAAAGTTGTAAAAAAAATCAAAATCTTAACGCTACAGATGCTGCCCGAACCCAAGCTGAAAAGCCAATAAACGTTCAGTGTTATAAAGCTTTGTTTGAAAAAGATACCATTGATTTAGAAATCAGCACTTTGCAAAACGGAAAAATTACAGGAAACATGGTGATGAAGATTTTTAACATGCCCAAAAAAACTGGAAAAATCAACGGCGAATTCCGAGGCGATACATTATTTGCTGACTACTCGTTTATTCAAGGAACTTATGATAAAATAACGTATAAAAATCCATTGGCAATGTTAAAGAAAGGGAACGAACTCATTTTAGGTAATGGAAAAATCGAAACTTATTTAGGAGCTTCTTATTTTGTGAAAGGAGTACCTATAGATTTTGATAATGTGAAATATAAATTTATAAGTGTTGATTGTGTTGGTGAAAAATAATTAATTCAACAGCCTAAAAAGTATTTCTTAAAATATCAAAAGGGCAATTCCTGCAAACAAGATTTAAATAATATAAGTATCTCTTAATCAAAGTGGTAAAGAGATACTTATGTTATGTTATGTTATTTTTGTAAGGATATAAGTTTTTCGGCAATTTTTAGAAGATCTGTTTCGTTTATTTCAGGTAATGGTGCCAAAGGATACAATTGTTGTCCGGGACGTGCCGTAAAGGCACCTCTCCAACCTGCCCAAATTGCACCTGCAATATCCCAACCATGAGCTGCAACCATCAAACATTCGTTGGGTTTAACTCCCATTTTTTGCGCTGCCCAATTATACACAGCAGTATCTGGTTTGTATTTGCCTACTTCTTCAACACTTAAAATTTGATCAAAAAATGCCGTTAAGCCCGCATTTTTAAATTGAGTTTCAACGCCTTTGGTTGATGAATTTGTTAAGGCAACTAATGTATAACCAGCATTTCTTAATGCTGCTAACGCTTCTTTTACTTCGGGATGAGGTGGTAAAGAGGTTATACTGCTTACGGCTACTTTAGCTTCCGCTTCTGTTAAAAGAATACCTTGATTCGCAGCTACCATTCTTAAAGCAGCAGCTCCAATAGTACCAAAATCTGTATACTGACCACCAACTGTTGTTACTAAAGAATAGTGCAACATGGTAGTAAACCAAAGGGCAGTTAAATCTTCTCGATTTCCTAAGGCTTGACCAATACTTTTTTTTATGGCTCCTAAATCCAATAAGGTTTCATTTACATCAAAGAATACTACTTTTGGTGCTGTCATAATTTTTAATTTAGTTTTATATGGGCTTTCATTTTGTTCGATAATAAAAGAAGCCAAATGGATCACTTTTTAATCGAAATTATATTTTTTTGTCGGGTTTTATCTGATCAATAGTAAGTAACAATCATTGTGTAATGGCATGTTTTAAAATTAGACAAAAGGAAGTAATAAATTGATTTTAAAATACTATTTTTAAGTATTTCTTTGAGAGATCTTTTGTTTTAGTTCTTCTTTTTTGAACCACTTATGATTCTAGAAATCAATCCTTGTTGGTTCGTGAATTCAGAAAAGAAAATACTCGCCAAGTGAATTACGATGAAGGTCAATAAATAATAAATGGATAGGACATGTATATCTTCCATTGATTCCTTTCTGTTTTCTGGACCCAAAACAATGATTAAACCGGTGATTAGTGAAATTGCCACGCAAGCATAAAAAACTAAATACGTCCAATAGTGAATTTTTTCTTTAAATGCTAATCCTTTGGAAAAGGGATTGGAGAATTTCATCTGTCCAAAAAAGGGAAGCGCCAATCGGATGCTGTACAGCCCTACTAACGCATAACCAATATATATGTGCCAATCCCACATGGGTTTTCTTATTTTTTTAGCAAGCAAAATAAGCTGATCCTGGGATAGGGATTGATCTGTGGTTGAAAGATATTCTTGCATGATCAGTGCGACATTATTTTTGTTCATCCAGGTCATTCTAAGAAATATAGTAATAAGCATTAGCGTCATGCAAATGGCTATTGACCAGTGCATGATTCGGTAAATGGTGGAGTAATTTCTGGATTTCATGATTTATCAGAATTGGGTTGTTATGGTTTAGGAGTCAGTTTTAATTGCGATACAATTTCAGAAAGAATTTAGTTTAAATTAATTCAGAGTACACGGATATAATGAAAGGCGATGAAGAATGGTTTTAGAAAAACAGCAACGATACTATCCTATTTTTACCAGCCAATAAATCGTTCTTTCTTTAAAGTGCTGTAAAATGATCACTTTTAGGAAAAATACTCAAGGCTTCAATCGCAATTTCTGGAGTAGGAGAGGCTAGTTTGCGAAGTTTGAGATCCATCCAAGCGCCATCAACTGTTATAGTTGCACATAATTTGTTGTCCTCATTTATAAACTCATGCACAATGGACCAACGGGAAGCATCCGCATTTACTTTTGAAGTTTTGGTGCGCAAAAAAATTTTGTCAGAAAGCTTTATTTCTTTTCTAAAAACACATTCTTCCCTAAAAAGAATAGGGCCAAAGCCTTGCAACTGCATCACCTTAATGGTCAAACCAAGACTTTCCAGAATTTCGATACGATGTTGTGCGCCAAAGTCATAATAGGCACTGTGCCGAACATGAAAATTAGGGTCAAGATCTGACCAGCGAAAAGATAATTCTTTGCTAAATGAAGTCATTGTTTTTTTTTATAGATGTTTCCAAGATTTGATACCAAGGAAGTATTGTGTTTTTTTGAAACTCAAAAGTACGACAAAAAGCAAGTAGGAAGCTAATGAAATTATAAATTAGATCCATTTGTTGGAGTATATTTTTAGCACTACTAAAAATATTGAATAGCGAAGCCTAATTTATAAAGAATTCTATTAAATAAAAAAGCCCTTCAGAAAATCCAAAGGGCTGATGCTTGCTGCGTAATTTATTTTTTTGATTCTTCTACAGAAACTTTTCTAAACTCTTTTAATAGTTTTTCTAGTTCCAAAGTTGATTTACGAGCTCTTGGTCCGGCAGCTTTGACACCTTTCTCAGTTAGTGACTCAGATTCTGTTTTGAATGTTTCGAATTCAGCGTTGATTTTTGCAACTAAATCTTTCATAATAGTACTGTATTAAATTAAGGCGCTAAAATAGAATTTTGATTTTTAGATTGGGATGTTTTGAGTTTTAAATTAACATTAGAAAACCATTATTTTATTGTATGTGTCAGAAATATCTTTTTTTATAAATACTGAATAAAATTACGTCCGCTTTTTTTAATTATTCAATAAATAAGAAGTGAGATCTCAGTATTCCTGAGATCAAGAATGACAACTTCGGTTATAATGACAACTTCTCTGTGATGTCATATTGTCAGATTTTTTTACGCCAATTTTAACATAAACTGACAATTCATTAGTCCCTTTTGTATTGGCACAAAGATTGACTTATCGACTTCGAGTCATTAAAACTAGTATACAATAAAATTAAATATATTTAAAATGGGTAAAATAATCGGAATTGATTTAGGTACGACCAACTCTTGTGTTTCTGTAATGGAAGGTAATGAAGCTGTTGTTATTCCTAATGCAGAAGGAAAAAGAACAACACCATCTATCATCGCTTTTGTTGAAGGTGGAGAGATTAAAGTAGGAGATCCTGCTAAAAGACAAGCGGTAACTAATCCAACTAAGACTATTGCTTCTATCAAACGTTTCATGGGACATTCTTTCGGCGAAATTACAGCTGAAGCAAAAAGAGTTTCGTACAAAGTAGTAAAAGGAGACAACAATACACCACGTGTGGATATTGATGGCCGTTTATACTCTGCACAAGAATTGTCAGCAATGACACTTCAAAAAATGAAAAAAACAGCAGAAGACTATTTAGGTCAAACTGTTACTGAAGCAGTTATTACTGTTCCTGCTTACTTTAATGATGCACAACGTCAAGCTACGAAAGAAGCGGGTGAAATTGCAGGTCTTAAAGTAATGCGTATCATCAACGAACCTACAGCTGCAGCTCTTGCTTACGGTTTGGATAAAAAAGGTAAAGATCAAAAAATTGCTGTTTACGATTTAGGTGGTGGTACTTTTGATATTTCGGTTCTTGAATTAGGAGACGGAGTTTTTGAAGTATTGTCTACAAATGGAGATACTCACTTAGGTGGAGACGATTTTGACCACGAAATTATTGACTGGTTAGCTGCTGATTTCTTAACGGAAGAAGGGATTGACTTACGTCTTGACCCAATGTCATTACAACGTTTGAAAGAAGCTGCGGAGAAAGCAAAAATTGAATTGTCTTCTTCTGCTGAAACTGAAATCAACTTGCCTTACGTAACCGCTACAGCTTCAGGACCAAAACACTTAGTGAAAAAATTGACAAGAGCTAAATTTGAGCAATTGACTGATTCATTAGTAAAACGTTCTATGGCACCAGTGGCTAAAGCGCTAAAAGATGCAGGTTTATCTGTTTCTGATATTGACGAAGTGATTCTTGTAGGAGGTTCTACTCGTATGCCAAGAATTGCTGAAGAGGTTGAAAAATTCTTTGGTAAAAAAGCGTCTAAAGGAGTTAACCCTGATGAAGTTGTTGCCATTGGAGCAGCTATTCAAGGTGGAGTTCTTTCTGGAGATGTAAAAGATGTATTGTTACTTGACGTTACACCTTTGTCTTTAGGTATCGAAACTATGGGTGGTGTTATGACAACTCTTATTGAGTCTAATACAACTATCCCAACTAAAAAATCTCAAGTTTTCTCTACAGCAGCAGATTCTCAACCAACAGTTGAACTACACGTTCTTCAAGGAGCAAGAGCTATGGCTGCTGATAACAAAACAATTGGTCGTTTTAACTTAGACGGTATTCCACCAGCACCGAGAGGGGTTCCACAAATTGAAGTGACTTTTGATATTGATGCTAATGGTATCATCAAAGTTTCTGCAACGGACAAAGGAACAGGAAAATCTCACGATATTCGTATCGAAGCTTCTTCTGGATTAACATCTGAAGAAATCGAAAGAATGAAACAAGATGCTGAAGCTAACGCAGAATCTGACAAAATCGCTAGATCAAGAGCTGAAAAATTGAACGAAGCAGATGGAATGATTTTTCAAACTGAAACGCAATTGAAAGAACTTGGTGCTAAATTATCTGATGATAATAAAGTAGCTGTAGAATACGCATTGACTGAATTGAGAATGGCGCACCAATCTCAAGATATTCCTGCAATTCAAACGGCTCTTGACAACATCAATGCGGCATGGAAAAAAGCAACTGAAGCAATGTATGCTGAAGGAGAACAAGGTCAAGCAGCATCTAAACCAGAAGGTGAAGCAGCTCAAGGTGACAATGTTGAAGACGTTGAATTTGAAGAAGTAAAATAATTATTTCTCGTAGAGACGCGATTTATTGCGTCTCTATTATTGATTTAGAAAACCGTTCGCCTTTGGTGAACGGTTTTTTTATGGACATTGATTTTAATTTTATTCTCCTTTTTACCACGAAATATTCTTGTAATAACTAAAGTATGAGGAAATGTTATGGCAGCCAAAAAAGAAAAAAATAAAGTATTGAATAGTTGTTCTTCTTTAAATGTAAAATACAAAAGTGCCATTTCTACTAGTGAAACCAACCAATAAACGCCTGCTACAGGGCAATATGCAATAAAATTGCTTACGAAACAAGAACCATTTGAAAACTTTATTTGGTTAATTATAGAAGGAATACTGTGCCACAAGACAAAATAAATGGCAAAACCCCAGATCAGACTCGAGAATTTAAAAAGGATAGCAAATAGTACTAAATAAAAGAGTTCTAGGCGTTTTTTTTGATTTCCAATACAAATAAACACTGATAGCTATAAATAAGGCACCTGAAATCTGTAAGGATAGCCAAATGTATAGAATAGGAATACTGATTTTTGTGATGTTTAATATAATGTTTTGTACCTCCTCAGAGTGAAAAGTAAACAGCAACACTAAAATAAAGAATCCATAAGAGAATTGGAATAGTACTTTGGCGAGGTTGTATTTACCGATTGTGTAGCGCTATGGGACTTCATTTTCGGACTTGCTTATTTTGAATTGTGTATGAAATCAGGTTAGGAAAAGCTTCAAAATTAGCTGTTGCTACAGGTGGAGAAATTCAAAAAGCACACAGAATATTGTGCTGGTTTGTACTTGTAGGCTGGTCAATATATCCATTAGGATACATGAAACAAAAAACCCGACCTATTTTTTAAATAAGTCGGGTATTTAATTCTATCATTATTGTTATTTATCACGTATAGACGTACTGCCGTGCGTTTCTACAAGATACATTACATTAAAGTCACATTTAACAAAAAAAGGGAAAATGTTGTTTGAACATTTTCCCTTTTTAATTTATTATTTAGGATCTAAAGCTTCTCCTATTCTGGAAATTAAATCGAGAACATGGTATTTGCTCATTCGATCTGACATTCTAGAAGTAGATAATTTCAATTCATTTTTTAAACTATTCAGTTGACCTCTAGCAATAGATGGTAAATCCGTTTGCGCCAGATTGACTTTTCTGGTGGTGAAACCATAAGTAACTCCTACCGGAACAGATCTAACGCTTGCCGTACCTGGTTTTAGTAATTCAATCATCTTGTCTACATACAATTTTTGGATGTTTCTGCGGTAGATGTCAATAGAATTTTTATTTTTCAGTTCAGAGAAAATTCCTTTGTTCAAATCGGTTATTAATTCATCTACAGAATAGTTGTCTTTACTCACCGAGGAGGTTTCTAAAAGGCGTACCATTCGGTCTCCGGCTAATAAGCTGTTTAAGGTGGCATCCTGCATTCCTTTGATTGCTTCGACACCATTTTCCGGGTTAATTTTTGAAAGAATATCTTGATTCAACAACCATTTTGGCGTGGTGAATAACTGGGTATTCAAGAATGCTACAGCATCTTTCTGGATGCTTTTTGGTACTACTTCAAATTGATTGCCAGTCATGTCATACGTTTTTGGACTATCATATATTCCACCTACATTTTTAGTTACATGACCCATATACCTTCTAAACTGACCGGTAAGTGCGCCATAAAGTTCGTCCAGTTCAGTATAACTTTCACCATCTTCTTTAGACCATTCTAGTAAATTGGGTAAAATTCTTTTTAGATTTTTAATACCATATTCAGAGGCTCTCATAGCATTGTCACCAATATCTTCCGTTTGATATCTTGGATCATAGGGACTGGTTTCAGACCCAAACCATAAACGACGGTTCTTGTAGGCTTCCTTAGTCATTTCATTCAAAAAAGCTTTCTCTTCTGCTTCCGTTTTCGTGTCTTCAAAGTAAGAGTATCCCCACTTAATAGCCCATTTGTCATAGTCTCCAATTCTAGGAAATAAACTAGTCACACCATCTTCTGGTTGTGCAACATAATTAAAACGCGCATAATCCATTATAGATGAAGTATGTCCGTTTTGCTCTTGGTAGTCTTTATCTCTTAGTTTTTCAACAGGAGTGGCAGAGCTGGCTCCCATATTGTGGCGCAAGCCTAATGTATGTCCTACTTCATGCGAAGACACGAAACGAATGAGTTCTCCCATTAATTTATCGTCAAATTTCTTAGCTCTAGCCGCCGGATCTACAGCCGCAGTTTGAATCAAATACCAATTTCTCAAAAGACTCATGATATTGTGGTACCAACCAATGTGGCTCTCCAGAATCTCACCACTTCTTGGATCATGAACATTTGGTCCATACGCGTTTTGAATTTCAGCAGCGAAATATCTCAATACAGAAAAACGAGCATCTTCTAAACTCATAGTTGGATCGTTCTCTGGCCAATATTCTCCACGAATGGCATTTTTCCAACCTGCATTTTCAAAGGCAATTTGCCAATCATCAATTCCTTGTTTGATGAATTTTTTCCATTTTTCTGGTGTAGCCGGGTCAATGTAATATACAATAGGTTTCAAAGGCTCTATCAATTCTCCATTTTTTTGTTTTTGAGCATCTTCGGCAGATTTAGGTTCTAAACGCCATCTGACAGCAAATACTTTGGTGTCGGACTTTTGGGATTCTTCCTCAAAAACACCGTATTGATTGGCAAAATATCCTACACGTGCATCAAATTCTCTTTTGCGCATGGGAGTTTTTGGCAATAAAATCATGGATGTATTTATTTCCACAGTGAGTACACCAGCATCTAGAGCCGAAGGTAAATCAACTCCAATTTTTGGCGTTGGTGTTGTATTGATTTTTGGTGGTGTAGTGGTAAATGTTTTTACACTTCTTATTTCAGTATTGATAGGAAAACTACTTATTTTTGAAATAAATGATTTGTCTTTTTGAAATGTTTGAATGTTTAATAATTGTTTCTTAATTGGATCTAATGAAAAAGTTTGAACATCAGCATCGAATGTTGTAGATAAATCGACAACATAGCCCGTTATTTTTCCGGAATCATCTTTTTTGTATGCAAGTACATCATAATTACCAATAATTGGATCCGAAGTGGAGTTTTTAACTGCTTTAGCCATTGGTTTGTCTTCATCTGGAGACATAATGACATAAGTGATTGATCTCAACAATATATTGTTGTTCAGTCCTTTTTCCCAACGAACGACTTGTCTGTTGATTTCTTCTCCGCCAAAAATTCCTCCTCCGGCAGGAGTCTTAGAATATCGGGTTATGGTCATCATTTCACTCCCTAATAGAGAATCAGGAATTTCAAAAAGATACTTATTGTCTATTTTATGAACATCAATTAATCCTTTTTGAGTAACGGCACTAGTATCAATTACTTTTTTATAGGGTTTAGGTTCTTTTTTGGCATCAGCTACTTTGGTGTCAACTGCTGTAACGGCATTTTTATCTGCTTTTTTCTTTTTCTTACTTTGGGCAAATGTTCCCTGGACGGAAAAAAACAGCAGACATACAATAATTAGGGTTAGTTTTTTTTTTAGCATTTAGTTAAATGTTTTATAAAGGTTAAGGATTAGCTTTTGTAAATAAGTAGTTTTTTTTTCTTTTTTACAATCGAAATCCAAATCTATTGATATATTTTTAAAAACAGACCAATAATGTACAAAAATCGAATAATTAACATTTATTAAATAATAAGATTTTTTAATATCACAATATGTTTTTTCTCATGAAAGGATGTATTTTTTCGCCTTATCTTTGTTTTATAATGAATAAATCAAAAATATTTTTTTCCTTTTCAGCAGCTGTAAAAGTAGTGAGGAGTGATTTTTTTTTAAAATATTTTCGTAATATTACGATACAAATGACGCTGTATGAGAAAAATTAAATATAAGAAAAGTAGAAAACTACAACCCAATAATTTAGAATATACCGGGATTCATAAGGACTATAAATCGGAAATACAATTGTTTGTTTTTGATGATTTAATGCTGTCAGAGTATGATGATTTTAAAGTTTCGGATTTTGATAAATATATTGATCTGCAAAAAAATAATTGGCTTAATCTACACGGTCTAAGTAATATTGAATACATAAAATCTATTGGGAATTATTTCAAAATAGATACCTTCATTTTAGCTGATATTTTAAATACTACACGAAGAACTAAAGTTGAAGAATTGTCAGATGTTTTGTTTTTTAATATAAAATCATTACTTCCGACAGGAAATTCTGATAATATAAGTGTAGAGCAGATTAGTTTTTTGATCAAAGATGGGATCTTAATTTCCTTTCAGGAAAAGCGTAGTGACTTTTTTACGCATATTCGCGAACGTCTTCGGACGCATTCCGGCATTGTAAGAAGCAAAAGAACGGATTACTTGTTGTACATTCTTTTAGATGCCATTATGGAAAATTTTTACATCACCATAGAAAACGAAGAAGATAAAGTAGAGGAACTCATCAACCTTTCAAAACAAAGTACCAACCCAATTATCTTAGAAAAAATTGAAAAACACAGGGATAATTTCAATTTTTTGAAGCGCTCTATAGTTCCGCTTCGAGATTCTTTGTACAATATAAAGAGCATCAAAGATGATAATGTATTTAATGCGATAGAAAAAGAGAATTTTAGCTTTTTTGCACGATTGCATCAAAAGAGCCTGGAACTTTTAGAACAAATAGAATCGGATATGGGGTCATTAGAAAGTGCCTCTAATTTTTTTTTCTCGGCACAAACACATAAGATGAATGAGATTATGAAAACACTGACTATTGTTTCAGCAATCTTTATTCCGCTTACATTTATTGTAGGTGTGTATGGAATGAATTTTGAAAATTTACCGGAACTTAAATACCAATATGGCTATCATACCGTTATGGGAGCTATGTTTTTGATCGTAATAGGGATGATTATATATTTTAAAAAACGCCAGTGGTTTTAATATAAAAAGGGTATTACAAAAAAATATTAAATAACAATATGACCTCCAATTTGTTTTGGAATTAATACAAATATCAAAAAACGAGTAAACCATTTATATTGCAACAACGGAACAAAATAGCGGGAAGTAAATTATAACTTTGGGCTTGATGAGCATATTGATTGGTAAAACTGCAAAAGGGGGTTATTTCATGCCATTGTTGAGGATTTCGAAGAAGGTGGATTGACAATCACATAGAAACAGTCATTGGCCAATCAGGTATTTGAATTATTGAAGAATTAAGAAAATTTGCCGTTCACAAAAAAGTGTCTGTATTCAGACGCTTTTTTTATGCCTTTTATTTAAGAAATCTATCTATATTTGGAGATAAAAATGCCGCGTTTTGAAAGTAAAAATTACAATAATAATCCTTTTATCTTTAATTTCATCCCAACTTTTTGCTCAGGAGCTACTTCCTTTTGTGGAAAATTATAACAAATCAGATTATAAAGGCGACAACCAGATTTGGAATGTAGCCCAAGGAAATGATGACGCAATGTACTTTGCTAATAATTATTATTTGTTGCGATATGATGGTGTGAAATGGGAGAAATACACACTGCCCAACAAAACGATTATCCGTTCGATACTGGTAGATGGTGACAGGATTTATTCGGGTTCTTATAAAGAATTTGGGTATTGGTACAGAAAAAAAGGGAAGATGTTGTATGTCTCACTTTCTGATAAAACGAAGGTTTTCGAAGATAGTGATAATGAAGAAATTTGGAAGATATTTAAGTTCAAAGGAAAAATTTATTTTCAATCATTTAATGGGATTTTTCTGTATGATGGAAAAGTAATCAAGAAGGAAAAGTTCTCTTTTTTGATTTCTTATTGTTTCGTAGTAGACGATCAGTTGCTCGTTGCTTCAGTAGAAAACGGAATCTATAAAATGAATAATTCCACTTTTGAAAAAATTCAAAGATGGTCTATATTAGAAAATAATGTGATTCATGCTATAGGAAAGTTCCAAAACAAAACCTATATTTTTACTAAAAAAAATGGGGTTTACATTGATGATAAAGGCGTTTTGAGTACTTGGAAAAACCCTTTAAACACTATTTTGAAAACGGCTAATATCAATGCAGCTGCGTTTATAAAAAACAATAAATTAGTTATTGGAACTGCCAGTAAAGGGGTTTATCTGTTTGATTTAAAAACCAATTCTTATAAAAACATTAATAGAAATAATGTCCTGATGAACAACTCGATTTTGAGTATGGGGTTGGACAAAGAAAATGATTTATGGCTTGGCTTGGATAATGGAATTGCCCATGTTGAGGTCAATTCGCCAATATCTATTTTCTATGATAACTCGGGCGTTTTAGGCTCTGTATATTCTGTCGCTACTATTGACAAAGGTTATCTGATGGCGTCCAATCATGGTATTTTTAAATTAGAAGGTAATCAATTTTCTATAGTTCCCAATACTGAGGGGCAGGCATGGAATATCAGTAAAATTAATAACAAATACCTGATTGGTCACAACGAAGGCACTTTTGTTTACGAGAAAGGATTGTTCTATAAATTAAGTGCTGTACACGGGGGGTGGAATGTAGCAAAAAGCAGTATCAATAATTCGTATTTGCAAGCAACATATAGCGGCGTAATTATTTATAATGATATTGATGATTTGAATCAAAAGAAAAGTATAAAAGGATTAGTAAAACCAATTAAATATGTAGCTCAAAATAGGAAAAATGAAATATGGGCAGCCGATAACAACAGAGGTTTGTACCGCATTCTGTATAATGATGCCTATGAAACTACTGCGATTGAAAATGTTACCCAACGCAGCAAAATTAGTAATGATTTTGGCGTGAAAATATTTGAATTCCGAAACGAAATTCTTTTTCTGATAAATAAGTCTTGGTATACCTATAATTCAATCACGAATCAACTCGAGAAAGATAAATTATTCAATTCTAATTTCAAAAATATTTCTAATATTGCCACTATTGACGAAAATCATTTTATAGTACTTCAGAGTGGTCTTTTGTATCATATTTATGCCAATGCAAATAAATTTGTCTGGAATGTTATTCAGGAAAAATATTACTCAGGAAAGATTATCAATGACAATTTGAAAATTTTTAAAAATAAAGAAAGTTATTTATTAAATCTTGACGATGGTTTTATTTCACTTCAGTTAAAACAAGAAAAAAAACAAAATACGAATATAAAAATAGAAGCTTTTAGTGAAGATAGTTTGATTCACAATAAATCGCGGATAAATTATAATTCAGAGTTGAAGATACATGTAATATCTGGAAAATTTGGAGCGGCAAAGCCAAATTTATTTTATAAAACCACTAACACGTCTCGTTTTATACCTATCAAGGAGGGATTGATTGTTTTGAATAACCTTAGTAGTGGCGACCATAGTGTTACTATTTACGGGAATGATGGACTGAATTATACTACAATTTCTAATTTTCAATTCATTGTGGCTAAGCCTTGGTATTTTTCTTTTTGGATGATCTCGTTGTATCTTATTGTGATAAGCACAATATTATACCTATATTATAAGTGGAATAAAATACGATATGTTCAAAAATTAGAGTTTCGTGATGAGGAGTTAAAACATCAAAATAAAATTCTGGAAATGGAATTAAAAGCTCAAAACAAGTTGAATATTCAAGAATATGAAAAGCACATTTTGGAACTCGAATTGCAAACAAAGTCATCTGAGGTTGCCGGTAAGTCACTTTCTATAGCAAAGCAAAGTGAAATGATAGAACGTATTCAAGGTATTTTAGACTCTGAATCGGACTTTAATAAACTAAAAAGTGACATCAAAAAAGTGATAAAAATAAATGCCTTGAATAAACATGAATGGGAGACTTTTGAGAACAACCTAAATCAGATTCACAATGAATTTATTGTCAAGCTAGCAAAGAAATATCCCAACCTTACCTCTAAGGATATTAAACTTTGTATTTACTTAAAAATGAATCTTTCTTCTAAAGAAATTGCTCCAATGATGAACATTTCATTTAGAGGAGTTGAGTTGCAACGGTATCGCCTAAGAAAAAAATTAAATCTTAATCAGGAAGAAAACCTTTCTAAATTTTTGTTAAACATATAAATACCTTCTATTTTTATAGATACTATATTTAATGTATTGTTTTTTTAGAAACCACAATACATCATTACTACATCATATACATCTATTGCAATACCCGTTTTCCTTATTAACAGCTTTCAATCATTGATTTGTTTCGCTACTTTTATTTTTTGATGTATTTATGTAGTAACTCTGTTGTACTAACTATAACGTTGTAATTATCTAATTTGGCTCAACTAACTTTAACAAATTATTAATATATGAGAAATATTATTTTTAGCTTTTTAGCACTTATTTTACTACCGGCATACATGTCTGGACAAGTAATTAAGGGAAAAGTAGCAGATAAAAATGGCATCGGAATTCCAGGTGGTATTATAGTTGCAGTTGATTCTAAAACGAATGCAATTACTGATTTTGATGGGAATTTTGAAATTAGAGCTGTAATAGGTGAAATTTTACAAATTTCTATGTTAGGTTTTGAACCAACTTCTACTGTAGCTACATCAAACCTGATGCGTATTGTACTTCAAGAAGATCAGGATACACAATTAGATGAAGTCGTTGTTATAGGGTACGGAACTCGAAAAATTATTGATAATACTTCCTCAATAATTTCGCTGAAAGCAGAAGAAATTTCTAAAACTAAAGTACTCAATGCTTCACAAGCAATTCAAGGTAAAGCAGCGGGTGTTCAGGTAATTTCTTCTGATTTACCGGGAAGCACTCCTTCCGTAATTATTAGGGGTTTGGGTACTGCATTAGGCGGACGTACTCCTTTATATCTTGTAGATGGTATGCCTACGGAGAATATCAATAACATTAATACGAATGACATTACCTCATACGAAATTTTAAAAGATGCTTCTGCATTAGCAATTTATGGAACTAGAGCTGCAAACGGTGTAATCATTATTACAACCAAAAAAGGCAAAGGAGACAAAGTTACAGTAGAATTTGAAAGCTTCACAGGTTTTAGAGAGCCTTTGAAAAAAGTAAAAATGGCAGGAAGTAATAAGTACTCTCATTTTTCGAATTCTGCTTTGCAAACCACTACTTTTTCACAAGATCAACCCATTAACACCGATTGGTTTGATGCGATTACCAGAACAGGTTCATATACTCAAAATAACGTTTCGGTTTCTGGTGCAACGGAGAATATTAAATACTTCTTCAGTTTAGGAAATTATCAGGAAAAAGCAATTCTTAACGGATTGGATTACAGTCGGACCACTTTTAGAAACAATAACGAATTTAAAATTTCTAAAAAAGTAACTTTAAATCAAAATTTCAGCTTTGGTTCAGCAAATTCTACTCCAAAACCATTAAGCGCTTTTACTAACGCTTATAAACAATCACCAATCGTTCCAGTTCGTTTTTCAAATGGTCAATATGGAGTTTCTTATGTTGGTACTAACGGCTTTGCTGGTACTGCCGGTTCTTCTTTTAATAACGTTGGAAATCCTGTAGCACAATTAGACTATTTTGATGAAGAGCAAAGAAGCATAACCTTACAAGGGGGTTTGAAATTAGATTATGATATTTTGAAATCATTAAAATTTACTTCTCAATTTAACGGGGAATATTATTCTTGGAAAAATTACAATTTCGAAGACACTAAAACAATTTGGCAATCCAATAATAATCCGGGTCAATTAAGCAGTATTATTTATCCAGCGGATAAAAATGTTAATTTATTGACTAAAGGTAGAAATCAATATTTCAACTGGAATCTATCTAACTACCTGACTTACAATAAAATTTTTGCAGAAATTCATGATATTGAATTAACAGCTGGTATCGAGACCTCGGTTAGGGGTGCTAGAGAGCAATTGACTGTTGCCAGAAAAAATGTAAATGCAAATTCAAATTACTGGTCACTAGCGGGTGTTGATTATGTAGGAACAGTTGTTAATTACAGAGATGAGGTTTTTAATGAAAATAAAATAGCTTCTTATTTTGGCCGTTTTCAATACAAATTAATGGACAGATACCTATTTTCAGGTACAATCAGACGGGATGGTTCATCAAATTTTGGTAAAGATTACCGTTGGGGAACCTTTCCAGCGTTTGGTTTAGGATGGGTTATTACTAAAGAAGAATTTATGGACAATGCAACAGGAATAGACTTATTGAAATTAAGAGGTGGTTGGGGTAAATTAGGAAACCAAAATGTTCCTCTTAACAACCAAGCATATAGTTCTGGTCTTACTTATTATTTAGGAGGTTCCTTATTGAATGAAGGAACTACTATCAATTCTCAAGTAGATCCAAGTTTATCATGGGAAATCACCGAAGAAACTTCTGCAGGATTAGATTTTGAATTATTGACTAACAGATTGAAAGGATCATTTGATGTGTACGATAAAACTACTACAAATGTAATTTTAAACACAAGACCTTACATGACCTCAGGAATCAGCAATTCTTCACCGGCACATGTTGGAGAAGTTTCTAATAAAGGATATGAGATTGCTTTGCGTTGGGACGATAAATTAACGGATAATTTGAGTTACTGGGTTGGAGGAAATTTTTCTAACAACAAAAATGAATTGACAGGTTTAAAAGATGCTACACTTGCACCAATTACAGGTGGAGATTTAGGAAATGGACAATGGACAAAACTATTAGACAATACTTCTGTAGGAAAACCATTAGGTAGTTTCTATATTTATGAATATGCGGGTTTTGATGCTACAAATGGTAAAATGTTATATTATACTGCAGCAGGAGCCAAAGTGACTCAAGATGCTTTAAATGCTAATGCAGATAAAAAGTACGTTGGTTCTATTTTACCTAATTCAACATACGGAGTTACTTTAGGGATGAACTATAAAAACTTTGATTTCTCAGTGGACGGATACGGTACCTCTGGAGCAAAAGTGTATAACGGTAAAAAAGCACAACGTTTTACAGGAGAAAATATCGAAGATTCACTGGCAACAGATTTTTGGACAGTAAACAATACTACTGCCTCAAATCCTGGACCGTTTAATCAAGTTCCGGTAGCGTCAACTTATTATTTAGAATCGGGGGATTTCTTTAGAATCAATAATATTACTCTAGGATACAAAATTCCTTTGAAAGGAGAATTTTTAACTTCTTGTAGAGTATATGTAAACGCAATAAATCCACTTATTACTCAAAAATTCTCAGGTTTCTCCCCTGAATTAAATGGTAATGGAGATCCTTATGGAACGCAAGGTATTGAGTTGGATGCATATCCAACATTAAGATCAGTAGTTATTGGTGCTAATTTAAAATTTTAATACAATGAAAAAGATATATATATCAATTTTTGCGCTATCCGCATACTTTTTCTCGGGATGTTCAAACGACTATTTAGAGGTAGATCAAACAGAATCTATTTCTACAAAAGACATAGAATTATTCAATAATGATGCAGGAGCTGCCACTTTTGTAACTGCCATCTACAGTAAGTTTTTAGATTGGAACATGACTTCCTTTTCTTGGATTGGGTTGTCAAGTATTGCCTCTGATGATGCTGACAAAGGATCGTCTCCAGGAGATACGGGTTCCGATAAAGATTTAATGGATGCCTTAACCTATAATGCCTCAACGCCATCAACAAGTGAGGTTTTTGCAGCTAATTATGAAGGAATTAACAGATGCAATCAAGCATTAAGTATTATTCCTCAATTAGACAAAGCTAATCCTGCTTTACGTACCAGATTAATGGGAGAAGCAAAGTTTTTGAGAGCCTTTATGTATTTCACTTTAGTGAAAACCTATGGAGGTGTTCCAATTATTGATCATTTGCCAAACCCTTCTTCTGATGAAGATAGAATTATGCAATTAACACGAAAATCTAGAGCAGAAGTGTATGCTTATATTGAAAGTGATTTGAATGATGCTATTGTGGCATTGCCAAACAAATCCGAATATGCGGCTGCTGAAAAAGGAAGAGCTTCAAAAGGAGCTGCTTACGCTTTATTGGCAAAAATAAATTTGTACCAAAAAAACTGGCAGAAAGTAGTGGACAACTGTAATTTGATTACAGGATATGCTATTGTTCCAAATTATGCTTCTATGTTTAGATTAGCTGGAGAAAATGATGCTGAATCTATTTTTGAAATTCAAGGCACAGGTTCAGTTCCTGCCAAAGGAATCTCAGGATATTCCAATACGCAAGGAGCTCGTGGTAATGGTGGATGGGGTTGGGGCTTCAATACACCATCCCAAAGTTTAGTAAATGCTTATGAAACAGGCGATAGTAGAAAAAATGCAACAATCATTTTTAGAGGTACCACTTTATATGATGGTAGAGTTGTACCAGTTACTGTTGAAAATGAAAGATACAACTACAAAGCGTATTCATCTGCTTTCACAGATGGTTGGGAAACCGATGTGAATATTAAATATTTGAGATATGCCGAAGTTATATTAATGAAAGCCGAAGCGCTAAATGAATTGAATCAAACTCTTGCAGCGATTTCTTTGTTGAACCAAATTAGAGCAAGAGCTGGATTAAGCAACACAATTGCTCTATCTCAAAGTGATGTGAGAACTGCAATTTGGAAAGAAAGAAGAGTTGAGATGGCATTTGAACACGATAGATTTTTTGATTTAGTTCGTACGGGACAAGCAGTAACCGCATTTGCTATTCATGGAAAAACATTCGTTGCAGGTAAACATGAATTGTTTCCATTGCCACAAGCTTTTATTATACAATCAGGCGGATTGTCAACACAAAACCCAGGGTATTAATTTTAAAGAACTGTAAAATGAAAAAAAATAAATATATTTTCTTATTTGCTTCTGTTTTGGCTTCACAATTTTTTGTGAGCTGTAACGAGGATAGTATAGATAAAGTCAATACACCAATTGCTTACGAGGCAATTGGTGGATATGAAAATTCAGATAACGTTGCTGCCGCTAATTTAGTTACCAAATTTAGTTTTGAGAACAGTATTACAGATTCAAAAAATGGAATAACAGGCGGGGTAGGGAAAAATGTGACCTATGGAAACGGAATCAAAGGAAAGGCATATCAAGGATCTTCAAATTCTTTTATTGCTTACAGCGCAGTGGCAAGTTCTTTGGTGGATTTAAAAAGTATTACTGTTTCTATGTGGATCAATACAAATCCACACTCCGGAGGAGCACAATCATTATTTATGTTGCCAAAAACAACAGATTTTTGGGGGAACATTTTCTCATTAATAGAAGGTACTGGTCCGGCAACTACTATGTTAATGAAAAATCATCTTCAAAAAGATGTGACACCCAGTATTGCATGGTCTGGGCAGTTTATAGAGCATGGTGGTGCTAATGTTCTAACAAATATGTTTGGAACATGGAAACATGTTGTATGGGCTTACAGTGGAGTTAGTTCTACTTACAGTATGTACATTGATGGACAAAAACTGAATTTACCTGCTTCAATTGCCAAGCGATATGCAAGTGATCCTCTTAGCGGGGGTGTTGGCTATGGTGATCTTGCCAGTTCGAATGTTTCAAAGTTCATTATTGGTGGATTCCAGCAACATTTAGGTGCTCCATGGAACGCTCCAGATGGTTGGATGTTGAATTACACCGGTTTAATGGATGAGTTTAGAATTTATAACGCAGCTCTTTCTGACAATGAAGTTGTCGCTTTATATAAATTAGAAAAAGACAACAGATAAAAGACTATTAACCCCTAGATTTCTAAAACTAGGGGTTTATTTTAAAACTATTAATCCTATTATTTTTATTAAAATGAAGATTTCCCTGAGTTTACTATTTTGTATTAGTTTTTTTATTTCCTGCTCTTCCTCAACTCCGGAGAGTAACGGAGGTACTGGAACTCCATTGCCAACAACTCCTGTTACTCCAACAGTTCCTTTGACGGATATTGAGGTTATGGATCAGGTTCAAAAAGATGCCATCAAGTATTTTTGGGAGTATGCAGAGCCTAATTCTAAACTGGCAAGAGAACGGTATTATACCAATGATCCTGGTTTTGAAGCTAATATTGTCACCACGGGAGGTTCCGGTTTTGGGTTAATGTCAATAATAGTAGGTATTGAACGCGGTTTTGTAAATCGGTCAGAAGCAGTTTCACGTCTTACAACTGCTATGAATTTTCTCGAAAAAGCAGAACGTTTTCACGGTGCTTGGCCCCATTGGATGGATGGTTCAACCGGAAAAGTAATTCCATTTGGAACAAAAGATAATGGAGGTGATTTAGTAGAGACATCTTTCCTTTGTCAAGGATTATTAAGCATCAGAGAATATTTTAAAAATGGTTCTGCCTCAGAAAAAGAATTAGCTGCAAAAGCCGATGCACTTTGGAAAGGAGTAGAATGGGATTGGTATACCAAAGGAGAAAACGCCCTTTACTGGCATTGGTCTCCGCAATACGGTTGGGAAATGAATTTTAAATTAGAAGGATACAACGAATGTTTGATTACCTATGTTTTGGGTGCTGCTTCTCCTACGCATCCTATTTCGGAACAGGCCTATCATCAGGCTTGGGCCAGAAATGGAGGCATTACAAATGGAGGATCACAATATGGAATTCCTGTGATTTTCAATTATAACGGAGCTTCAGGAAATGTAGGTCCTTTGTTCTGGGCGCAATATTCTTATTTAGGATTAGATCCCACTACATTGAAGGATCAATATGCCGATTATTGGGCATTGACCCAAAATCATTCTAAAATCATCAATCAATATTGCATTGCTAATCCACGTCAATGGAAAGGTTATTCAGATAAATGTTGGGGATTAACGGCTAGTTATTCCCGTAACAGTGATGGTTCTACAGGATATTCAGCACACCAGCCTAACAATGATTTAGGGGTAATTACGCCTACGGCTGCCCTGTCTTCGTTTCCTTTTACACCAGTAGAGTCCATGAAGTTTCTTCATTATTTATACGATGAAAAAAGAACAGAATATGTTGGAATAGCAGGGCCTTATGATGCTTTTTCCCCGCATTATAACTGGGTAACGCCAAGATATTTAGCCATTGATCAAGGTACAATTGCACCTATGATTGAAAATCACCGTTCCGGTTTATTATGGAAATTATTTATGAACGCTCCGGAAATTAAACCAGGTTTGACAAAATTGGGCTTTAATTCTACAAAATATAATTTTTAAAGAATGATGAAATGTCTAATTTTAATACTCGCCTTTTTAATGTCATGGAATTCTTTTTCTCAAACTGAGAGGAGGGGGAAAATTAAAACGGAAGTCGTTAAAAATTACGAACTAAATTACGTTTTGCACATTCCAAAGAACTCCAATGTGGAATTAACCATTTTTGATAATGCAAACCACGACAGTTGGTCGCGCGCGTATGACAACCAAGAAATTTATGATTGGATGTTCCAACAAACAAAAAACAGACAAAATGAAAATTAAACTTATTATATTACTTTTTGGAATTTCTCTTTTTGGCTACAGCCAAAAAAAGACAACTAAAAAGAACGTTAAAATTAAACCTAAAACCGAATTCGTTTCAGAGTTACTTTCTAAAATGACTTTGGAAGAAAAAATAGGGCAATTAAATTTACCTACTTCGGGAGATATTACCACGGGTCAGGCCAACAGTTCCAATGTCGCGAAGAATATCGAAGAAGGTAAAGTGGGTGGTTTATTCAACATCAAATCAGTTCAAAAAATATATGAAGTTCAAAAGATCGCTGTCGAAAAAAGCCGATTGAAAATTCCGTTGCTTTTTGGAATGGACGTAATTCACGGGTATGAAACGACCTTTCCTATTCCGCTTGGATTGTCTTGTACATGGGATATGAAACTGATAGAAAGAAGTGCTCAAATTGCGGCACAAGAAGCCAGTGCTGATGGAATCAACTGGACTTTCTCCCCAATGGTTGATATTTCCCGTGATCCACGTTGGGGTAGGGTTTCGGAAGGTTCTGGTGAAGATCCTTTTTTGGGAAGCCTAGTTGCAAAAGCGATGGTCAATGGGTACCAACAAAATGATTTATCAAAGAATAATACCATTTTAGCCTGTGTGAAACATTTTGCTCTGTATGGAGCACCAGACGCTGGACGGGATTACAATACGGTTGACATGAGCCGAATAAAAATGTACAATGATTATTTTCCTCCCTACAAAGCGGCTATTGACGCCGGCGTTGGATCAGTTATGGCGTCTTTTAATGAAATTGATGGAATTCCTGCAACCGGAAACAAATGGTTAATGACTGATGTGTTGCGTAAGCAATGGGGTTTCAAAGGATTTGTAGTAACTGATTTTACAGGAATTCCGGAAATGATAGATCATGGAATGGGGGATTTGCAAACGGTTTCAGCCTTGGCATTAAATGCTGGGATTGAAATGGATATGGTGGGCGAAGGCTTCCTTACGACTCTAAAGAAATCAGTGGAGGAAGGAAAAGTTAGCGTCGAACAAATCGATAACGCCGTGCGTCTTATTTTGAATGCCAAATATGATCTGGGATTGTTTGATGATCCGTATCGTTACACAGATGCTAAAAGAGCAAAAAAGGAAATTTTTACAGCAAGCAACAGAGCCGAAGCCAGAAAAACAGCTGCTCAATCTTTAGTTTTATTAAAAAATCAAAATCAGTTGCTTCCTTTGAAAAAGTCTGGGACGATTGCCTTAATCGGACCCTTGGCTGATGCCAAAGAAAATATGGCAGGAACCTGGAGTGTAGCCACAAATCAGGATAAATCCATTTCACTTTTGGCAGGAATCAAAGAAGTGGTTGGGAATTCGACCAAAGTGCTTTACGCCAAAGGAAGCAATCTGGATTATGATGCCGCTTTCGAGGAAAAAGCAACTATGTTTGGCAAAACCTTACATCGCGATGACAGAACTACCGAAGAATTATTGGAGGAAGCCTTGAAAATTGCGAATCAATCGGATGTAATTGTTGCCGCACTTGGAGAATCAGCAGAAATGTCCGGAGAAAGCAGTAGCAGAACGAACTTAGAAATTCCACAAGCGCAAAAAGACTTATTACAAGCCTTATTGAAAACGGGAAAACCGGTGGTTTTGGTTTTATTTACTGGCCGTCCATTGGTTTTGGTTCAGGAAAACGAAACCGTTCCTGCTATTTTGAATACTTGGTTTGCCGGTAGTGAAGCAGGCAGTGCAATTGCTGATGTTTTGTTTGGCGATGAAAATCCTTCGGGAAAATTGACTGCTACTTTCCCTAGAAGTGTAGGGCAGGTACCTATTTATTACAACCAAAAAAATACAGGAAGACCTTTAGGGAACAAAGAAGGGAAGTTCGAAAAATTCAGATCGAATTATATCGACGAAAGAAATGAACCTTTATATCCTTTTGGATTTGGATTGAGTTACACCACTTTTGAGTATTCGAATTTGAGGATATCAGCAGATAAAATGAGTTTCATCGAGAAATTAAATGTGACTGTTGATGTCACCAATACCGGAAATTTTGATGGTAAGGAAGTCGTTCAATTATATATAAGAGATTTAGTAGGTTCAGTTACAAGACCGCTAAAAGAATTGAAAGGATTCCAAAAAATAGCAATTAAAAAAGGAGAAAAGCAAACAGTTACTTTCGAAATTTCCCTAGAAGAATTGAAATTTTATAATTCGGATTTGAAGTTTATTGCAGAACCGGGAACTTTTCAAGTTTTTGTAGGAACAGATTCGAACACGGACCGGAAAGTTAGTTTTGAGTTGATTAAATAGATTTGGTTTATTTATTTATGATCGGCCCTTCAGTATTTGTACTGAAGGGTTTTTTTAAACAAAATAATGGTATTTGGTACATGTGAGGCTGTGATACACGACTATTTTATTTACTTTTATCAATTCAAAAAAATCATTAAAAATGAAATGTTTACTTTCTCTTTTTCTACTCTTTATGTTCAGTTTTGGACATGCTCAAACCGTTCAGTCTCCATCTGGCACTATAGCCCTAAATTTTAAATTAGCAGGAAATGGTCAACCGGCATATTCTGTAAATTACAAAAATAAAGCAGTTGTTTTAGAAAGTCTTTTAGGCATAAAATTAAAGGAAAAACCGGATCTCGACACTAATTTTGAAATTCTGACTTCAAAAACTTCAAGTTTCAGCGAATCTTGGAAACCCGTTTTAGGGGAACAAACTAGTATTCAAAATCAGTATAATGAGCTTAATGTTTCGCTGATTAACAAGGAAACTAAGGTGAAAATTAACATTATTTTTAGAGTTTTTGATGAAGGTGTAGCTTTCAGATACGATTTTCCAAGACAAGCGGAGTTGAATTATTTTATCATTTCGGATGAGGTTACGCAATTCAATTTGACCGAAAATAATAAAGTATTCTGGATTCCAGGAGATTTTGACAGTAATGAATACGAATACAATGAAACTAAGTTTTCTGAAATTGATAACAGCAAAATCAATATGAATAATGGAATTGGAGTAAAATCTATTCCGGGAAAATATATGGTTCAAACACCTTTGATGATGAAAGCACCATCAGGTTTGTATCTCAATATTTTTGAAGCTGCGGTTGTCAATTATCCGGTCATGCACCTGAATGCTGATGTGACAAATTACAAATTAAAAGCCGAATTAGTTCCTAACGCTATTGGTGACAAAGCGTATTTGCAAACACCCTGTGTGTCACCTTGGAGAACAATCATGATTAGTGATGATGCCAGAGATATTGTGGCTTCTAAAATGATTTTGAACCTCAATGAACCGTCAAAATTAGACGATACGTCTTGGATCAAACCCATGAAATATGTTGGAATTTGGTGGGAAATGCATGTTGGGAAATCAACTTGGGATTATGCCGGTTCTCAAAATGCCACTAATTTTGCAGATGCCCCAAAAGCTTCAGGAAAACATGGCGCTACCACGGAAAACACGAAAAGATACATTGATTTTGCCGCAAAAAATGGTTTCGGTGGGGTACTTGTTGAAGGTTGGAATGTAGGTTGGGAAGATTGGAACGGAAACTGGAAAGAGGAAGTTTTTGATTTTACCACTCCGTATCCGGATTTTGATATTGCTGCAATTTCGGCTTATGCCAAAGCAAAAAATGTACAGATGATCATGCATCATGAAACATCGGGTTCTGTCAGTAATTATGAAAGACACTTGGATCGTGCTTTTGATTTGATGAAAAAACACGAATATCCGGCGGTAAAAACCGGTTATGTGGGTAAAATTATTCCGCGTGGCGAATTTCATGACGGGCAATCTATGGTGAATCATTTCAATTTTGTTGTTAGACGTGCCGCGGATTACAAGATTATGATTAATTCCCACGAATCATCAAGACCTACCGGTTACGGAAGAACATATCCTAATTATATCGCTGCCGAAGCGGCTCGCGGGAATGAATTCAATGCTTGGAGCGTAGGAAATCCACCTATGCATGAAACTATTTTGCCGTTTACCAGACAACTGGGCGGACCTATGGATTATACACCGGGCATATTTGAAATTAAAATGAGTTATTATGATAAAAATAAAACGGAGCAGGTACACACGACTTTAGCCAAGCAACTGGCTTTGTATGTAACGATGTATTCTCCGTTGCAAATGGCGGCCGATTTATTAGAAAATTATGAGAAATACCCGGATGCTTTTCAGTTTATCAAAGATGTAGAAACAGATTGGGATGAAAGTAAGTATTTAGAAGCTGAACCAGGCGATTACGTTATGGTTGCTCGAAAAACAAAAGGAAAGGAAACCTGGTTTTTGGGTGCAATAACAGATGAGAATGCCAGAAAATCAGAAATTAAATTAGATTTCCTGACCAAAGGAATGAAATACAAAGCCATCATTTATGAAGATGCTAAAGATGCCGATTGGAAAAAGAATCCTATCGCTTATAAAATAAGAACGATAACAGTAACCAGCAAATCAAAAATCAAATTGAATTTAGCTCCCGGAGGTGGAACGGCAATCAGTTTTGAACCAATAAAATAAATAGGATATCCTGCAAGAAAATATAACTTGCAGGATTTTTTTTGAATCTAGCATAAAATATTCAGTAAGAATTACGAAATTGCGACGGCAACCATAACCAAAATTATAAAGAAGAATACCCAAAAAAGCCCAAATTTATTATGAAAAAATCAATTGTTTTAGCCGCACTTTTCTTTGGTGGAATTACTGCTTTTGCGCAAGCTAAGGAGGAACAAATGTTAAAAGAAATTTACAAATTATCCTTAACCAATGCCAAATGTTATCCTTGGCTGGACCATTTATCCAATACCATTGGATCCCGATTATCAGGTTCTATAGGAGCTGAAAAAGCAGTTTTGTATACCAAAGCACAATTAGAAACCCTGGGTTTAGATAAAGTCTATCTCCAGGAAGTAATGGTGCCAAAATGGGTTCGTGGCGAAAAAGAAATCGCATATTTACAAGTAGGAAAACAAAAAATTAATTTCCCCATTTGCGCGCTGGGAGGTTCAGTGGCCACTCCAAAAAAAGGAGTACAAGCAACTATAATTGAAGTAAACAGCCTGGAAGAATTAACCGCATTAGGGGAAGCAAAAGTAAAAGGGAAAATCATTTTCTTCAACAGAGCGATGAATCCTGAATTTATCGAAACTTTCAAAGCCTATGGGAGTTGTGTTGACCAAAGATCATCAGGAGCCAGAGAAGCTGGAAAACTCGGTGCTTTAGCTGTAATTGTAAGATCCATGAATTTGCGATTGGATGATTTACCGCATACCGGTGCAACTAATTATGGAGAAATTTCCAAAGAACAACGAATTCCAGCTGCTGCCATTAGTACAAATGGAGCCGAACTGTTGAGCAAAAGTTTAAAACAAAATCCAAATTCGCTATTCTATTTCAAACAATCTTGTGAAATATTTGATGATGTTTTATCCTACAATGTGGTTGGTGAAATAACGGGTTCTGAACATCCTGAAAGGATAATGGTCGTTGGCGGCCACCTTGATTCCTGGGATTTAGGAGACGGATCTCATGATGATGGTGCTGGATGTGTTCAAAGTATGGAGGTATTAAATATCTTCAAAAACATTGGGTATAAACCTAAAAATACGTTGCGTGTGGTATTGTTTATGAACGAAGAAAACGGAGTTCGAGGCGGCAAAGAATATGAAGTACAGTCCAATAAAAATAATGAAAACCATATTTTTGCTTTAGAAAGCGATTCGGGAGGATTTTCCCCAAGAGGATTTTCAATTGATGCTGATGAAGCAAATTTTAACAAAATCAGTAATTGGGCAACGTTATTTGAACCATACCTAATCCACAAATTTGTAAAAGGACATTCCGGTGTTGATATTGGTCCACTGCAATCCAATCATATCGTAAAGGTGGGATTGCAACCGGATTCGCAACGTTATTTTGATTACCATCATGCCGCTAATGACACATTTGATGCTGTCAATAAAAGAGAGTTGGAACTAGGAGCAGCGGCTATGGCTTCCTTACTTTATCTGGTGGATCAGCAAGGGATTGTCAATTAAAAAACCAAAATCTTAGAAGGTGCTACATTCAATATTTGAAAGAAATAGTGAATGTAGCACCCTCATTTATTTTACTCTCAACCGCAATTCGCCCGCCTAAGCTTGTGATGTAGTTGTACACTAAATACAGCCCTATACCGTTGCTGTCGTTGTTGCTGTGAAATTTTTCATACAATCCAAAAATCCTGTTTTTTACTTTGTCTAAATCAAAACCCAGCCCATTATCAGAAAAAATTAATTGATTGATTCCATTTACCTTTTTAGATTGTATAGTAATAATTGGAGGGGCATCCGGTTTTGCATATTTAATCGAATTAGTCAATAAATTTAAAAAAATACTTTTGATGTACGCTTTGTTAAAAGTTACATTTTCAAAAGCTGAAAAGTCGATATTAATTTCTGCTTTTGAATCTTGGACTAAAGAATTTATCGAGATCAAGACTTCGTTGAGTGCTTCATTTAGGTTTATTTTTTCTATTTGAGTGTTGATGTTTTCATTATCAATTAATTCATCAATCGAATCGTTTAAAGTTTGTTTTAAATTTTCACTGGTCAATTTAAGAGTGCTGATCAATTCCAGTGTTTCCGGATCATGAATTTTAGTGCTGTCTATCAAACTGAAGACCGAAAGCATATTGTTAATGGGAGACTTTAAATCATGGGATGTTTTATGTGACAAAACCGTGAGCTCCTTATTAATTTGGGTAAGATTGGCAAGAAGTAAATTGCGTTCTTCTTCGATTCTTTTTTTATGGGTAATGTTTTTGGCAATCGCATACACTAATCTTTCGGACTCGACAGGCATCGATGTCCAGGACAGCCATATAATTTCCCCGGTTTTTGTTAAATACCGATTTTCAAAATTCAAAAGAGGCTTGTTTTTATATACTTTTTCTCTGGTTTCAATAGTAATTTTAAGGTCAGATGCATACACAAAACTACTGATGGGTCTAGCATACAATTCCTCTTCTGAAAATCCTAATAATTTTGAAACAGCCGGATTTATTCTTCTAAAATAGCCGTCAAATCCCGCAATACATATAAAATCAGCAGATATATTAAAAAAATTATCAAAGTTATATGCCCCATGTGAATCAGTATTCATCTTTGTTACATTCATTATATTTATTAATCTAAAAAGTTTTTTTTAAAGCATCAGTGTCCAGACTCTTTTTGATTTTTGTTGTCTGATATAAAAAATTATATTATAAGAAAAGTCATATATTGCCTAATTTTGCAGTTGATAGAATTTCTTCTGATAAAGCAGCATAATAATTTTTTGAAACAATTGGTTGTGGTGTCTCCTGGTCTCGACTTAGCATCATAAGAGAAAATAATTAAAACTTAAAGTGTAAAAAAACAAGCACAATTAACAAATAAAATCCAATTTTTTTTAAAATAGTTTTAAAATTAAAATGGTTAGTGTTTTCCTCTGAATTTAGTGCTGAATTTTTCATTTAATGTAAATTAGGTTATACATGCAAATTTAGAAATAGTAATTCGTCTGGCTATAGGTGTTTTTACGTGATTTTAATTAAGTTTGAAGGGTATTTACCATTCAAGTTTTGGATAGATAAAATTTTTATTATTATGGAAGAAAATAGTACACCACATTTAGCTAATAATATGTTATAATTAACCCGTTGGGTGCAATTAATTTTTGATGATAATTTTTGTCAGTTCGAGTGATCCCG
Organism: Flavobacterium sp. ZB4P23; assembly: GCF_003970375.1. Lineage (NCBI taxonomy): Bacteria > Pseudomonadati > Bacteroidota > Flavobacteriia > Flavobacteriales > Flavobacteriaceae > Flavobacterium > Flavobacterium sp. ZB4P23. The sequence continues at coordinate 684,108 of NZ_RYDK01000001.1, read as the reverse complement.
CTTTTGGGCGGGATTATATCGAGAACTAGAAAATTAGTATTAAAAACGGTTCTCGATACACGTCACTTCGAGTGCGAAGCGTATTGAGAAGTTTTGTTCCGTTTTACTACACAAAAAACACTCGAACTGACGTTTTGAATAATTGCACCCAACGGCTTATAATTAAAGAAATACGCTAAACAATTTCAATTAAATCAAAACACATCACGATCATTCAAATAAAATTTTGGTAAACAAAAGAAGGCTGTCATATCCAGACAGCCTCGTTTTTTTATTGTGTGTAAAGTATTTATATTTTGAATATTCCTCCTACAGCAATAATTCTCTGAAAAAAGAAAAAATCTTGTGAAGCACTGTCTTCGGTGCTTTGTGTAGTTCGAATGTCTTGCATGTTAATATACCCTCCTTTGAGTTCTCCCTGGATATAAAAATGTTTAAAAAAAGTAACATTCAATCCTGCTTTCAAAGAAGTTCCATACCCTGAAACATGAAAATCATCATGACGATCTTTTCCTAATAAAGTGGTGTTAGTTTTTGGATATAAGAGACCAAAACCAACTCCTTCGGTTAAATTAACTTGAATTTTATCCGTATTTCTAATTTTGAATAATGACGAGATATCATCATGTCGAGAAAACTCAGTATTCACATAATTTAAACCATCGGTATGTTCATATTTGAGAAATTTTGCTGTCAAAAGAACTTGATTATTGGCTAATAGCTCATCATAAGATCCCGGATTGGGGTAATGCCCATTGATCGTTACCGCCTTGTCTTGTAGCATTACATATTTCATGTGATCTACACCTATAGCAACGCTGTAGTGGTCACTTATGAAATACCCCATTCTGAAATTAGTTTGAGGAATAGTCATTTTTGCTGGATTGATATAATCTACATGCCACCCTTTTGGTTTGTCCTGCGCTTGGACATTTTCTAAGGTAAAATTGTAATCTTTACCTCGAAAGGTTATGTCCGACTTGGAGTAAGTATCTCTGTTTCCTCCCCATGAGATGAAAAATTTTCCTTTGTTATGAGTTGTATATTTAGTTTGAATTTCTGTAATTTCCTGTGCAATTATACTATTGGTAAATAAAATAATAAGGGATGCGTAATATAAAAGATATTTCAATATATATGGTGCCTAAATTTAAAATGTGTGTATTGTTTTTCTGATGGCAACTAACTTGGTCATTAAGGATTCAAAATAATCCAAATGCAACATATTAGCACCATCGCTTTTTGCATTGGCAGGATCAAAATGAGTTTCTATAAAGATTCCATCTACGCCTACAGCGATACCAGCTTTGGCTATAGTTTCAATCATATCAGGTCTTCCACCAGTTACACCAGCTGTTTGGTTGGGTTGTTGTAGCGAATGGGTAACGTCAAGAACAGTTGTAGCATATTGTTGCATTGTAGGAATTCCTCTAAAATCAACAATCATGTCCTGGTAGCCAAACATCGTTCCTCTATCGGTAATCATCACTTTTTCATTGTTACAATCCAATACTTTTTGAACCGCATGTTTCATGCTTTCCGGACTCATGAATTGTCCTTTTTTCAAGTTGACTACTTTTCCGGTATTGGCAGCAGCCATTACTAAATCCGTTTGACGCACTAAAAAAGCTGGAATTTGCAATACATCAACATATTGAGAAGCCATATCCGCATCTTCATTTGTATGAATATCCGTAACGGTAGGAACTTTAAATGTTTCCGAAACTTTTCTGAGGATTTTCAATGCTTTTTCGTCACCGATTCCTGAAAAACTGTCAATTCTAGATCGGTTAGCTTTCTTGAAAGAACCCTTGAAAACGAAAGGAATTTGTAAATGATCAGTAATACCAACTAGTTTTTCGGCAATTCGCATCGCCATTTCTTCCCCTTCAATGGCACAAGGCCCAGCTAACAAGAAGAAATTGCCACTATCAGTATATTTGATTTGTGGAATATGTTGTAAGTTCATAGTATGATTTTTTAAAGGTGCAAAGGTAGTTATGATTTACGATTTCCAATTTACGTTTCCCAATTAATTTCGGGCATTAACTTTTTTTTAGGAGCTATTTCCTGCTGTATGTTGCAATCTCCCTGAAAAACGGGAGGATTTTCACTGCCATCAGGGCTAGGAATTTGGTTTATAAGGACTTTTGGGATTTTAAAAACTATTTTTTTTTCAATGTAAGTCCCACCGGAACCATCAATATTCCTTTTTCATAGATGTTCAGGTAGAGTAGTAGCGGTTCTTTCTGACCGTTCCATTTTAATTCATAAACATCCAGAAATCCAGCACCCATTTCACTTCTTTTCGTTGGAAACGGACAGCAACTTTCTTGTTTGGTATACGTTATTTTTTCACCATTAGGCCCAGCTAATGCGTTCAAAAACCGTTCTTGGTTGATCGTTTCGTTTTTAGTGTTATTAAAGAATATATTGATGGGATAATCCTTATCATATCCATATTTTTTGTTTGTGCTGTACTGAGTAATCACAAAAGTATAGTCTTGTGACAGCAATAAATCGGGAGCATTATCGTCCGTGTTTTTCAAAGTAGATTGTGTACTTATACAAGAAGTAGTACCTATTAGCAAAGCAATAAAAAGGATCGATTTTTTCATATTTAAGGTAGATTTATAATGTCAAAATTTAAACGGCACTTTTAATTGCAAGGAAGTACTTCGACACAAATATAACCAGAACTTCAGACCTTATTGCGAGTTCCCTGAATAATTTACAAGTGTCTATTGTGGAATATAACATTTGTCTTAAAATCTCGTAAAATGCTTCTTATCTTTGTACAAAAAAACAATATGGATATTATTTTTAAAACCTGGTCTTGGTCTGTTTCCGGTTTTTTGATCGGCTTGATTATGCTGGCACTTATTTATTTCGGAAAGTCTTTTGGAATGTCTTCTAATTTGCGTTCGCTTTGTTCGATGGCTGGTTTAGGAAAACGAGTTTCTTTTTTTGATTTTGACTGGAAAGCACAACGCTGGAATTTAGTGGTTGTTCTTGGCGCAATGTTAGGTGGTTTTGTTGCCGTTCATTTTATGAGTGATGCTTCAAATGTAACTATTAATCCTAAAACAATTGCACAATTAGCACAACTTGGTATTGAAGCTCCAAACGGAAAATTAATGCCGGATGCGCTTTTTGGAATCTCCATTTTAGAATCCCCAAAGCATATTTTTATACTGCTTATTGGTGGTGTTTTGGTAGGTTTTGGCTCTCGTTATGCAGGAGGTTGTACTTCAGGACATGCCATTTCAGGCTTGAGTAATTTACAAATTCCTTCGTTGAAAGCCGTAATTGGATTCTTCATTGGTGGATTGATAATGGCGCATTTTTTATTGCCATTAATTGTAAAGTAGATAACCAATCATCATTTAAAATTTAAAAATAAAAAGAATGAAAAATATACTAAAATATCTATTGGTTGGATTTGTTTTCGGAATTGTTTTGACTAAATCTGAAGCCGTTTCCTGGTATCGCATTTATGAAATGTTTCAATTTCAGTCGTTTCACATGTACGGAATTATTTCGGTGGCTATCTTGACGGGAATTATTGGCATTCAAATCATTAAACGAAACAATATAAAAGACATCAAGGGAGAATCTATAGAAATTCCGGATAAAGAAAAAGGCTCTGCCAGATACTGGATTGGCGGATTGTTTTTTGGATTGGGTTGGGCATTGGTAGGTTCTTGTCCGGGACCAATATTCATCTTGCTTGGGGCTGGTTTTTGGACCATTTTGATAGTGCTTTTCGGGTCTCTTTTAGGGACCTATCTATATGGACTATTGAAAAATAAATTGCCTCATTAATCGAAAAACACTTGACATCAAAATAGCATTCTCTTGTGGGAATGCTATTTTTTTTTGTTTAATTTTAAAATGCCGGAAACAATCAAATATTGCGCAAGTAAATAGGTTGCCATAATCAGAAAGGAGCTGTATTGCAATGGCGCATAGAATTTATCAAAGGCCAAAAGACTATCTGAAGCTACAAAAACAATAGCGCCAATTAATATATAGCTGTTGGCAGGTTTTTGCCAGTTTAAAAAACCCTTGAGCGCAAATAACAACATAATTGAAATAGTAAGGGCATATAATAGAACAGGAATTTTTAAGTCCCCTAAACTTGGCAATAAAAGCAACATCATTACGATTAAATAAACTACGATTACTGTAACTCCTACCCAGAAAATAATTTTACTATTCTTTAAATAAATTTTCAATTGTTTGTTAAATAGTATGATATACGAAATGTGCGAAAGTAGAAAGGCAATCAGCCCTGCAATAAAATACAACTCTCCTTTGTCAGCAAACATCAAAATAATGTCCCCTATCCACGACAAAGTCAAAGCAGTTATAAGAACTTTTTTAGTACTAAATCTTTCGTGTAAATAAACTGTCAGAATTAAAAACGGCAATAAAAATGGTTTCAAAAACCAAGCTATAGTTTCCCAACCAAAAAGAATTAGCAATAGATAAACAAGACTAAACCCAATAAAACTCTTTACTTTAATGTTGTGTTTCATATTTTTTTTAAGATTGAACGGTAATCATGGCATCTTTTTCAAAATTAGTGCTGACAAAATATACAGTTACAGCCAAGGATAAAAGGAGATAACCACCAATAATATAACTCGCAAAAGGAAAAAGTTGATTCATTCCAAACCAATCGCCAAAATAGAAAATTAGTCCAATTCCAAAAACAAAACGGATACTTTCCCAGAAGATGGAAATTTTGCGGGTATCCATTAATTCCGTGTAACTGTAAACGGTCAGGAAGATGAATGCGCCGTAAATAAATACATTTGGCAACCCTATCACCACGATAGAATTATACATATAACTAATAAGTAACAACGTTATAATTGCTTGAAATAAGGACCAGTACATTAGTTTTTTAGAATGTTGAACGCCGTATTTTTCAAAATCATATACATTGGTAATTTTGACAACGGGATATTTTTCTTCAAAATTTTCTGGACGCCAGCCTGTTGGTTTAAACCAAATGATAAACTTATCTTTCCAGTTTTCGGCGCGCCAAGCATCTGTAATCAATAGCCATAAATGCTGGAAATTTATCCGGATCGGATTCCAGGTTCTGGCTGGTCTTGTGATTCCAAAAACAGGTGGAACGCTTTCTAATTCCGCTTGAAAAGTACCAAACAATTTATCCCAAATGATGAATATTTGCGAATGGTTCTTGTCCATGTATTCTGGATTGATGGCATGATGCACCCTATGATGGGATGGTGAAACCAATATTCTTTCCAGAAAACCAATTTTCTTGATGTGCTTAGTATGGTACCAAAATTGAAGGAATAAATGAATTGGTAAGGTTATCGCAATCACTTTGGAGGGAACTCCTAAAAGTGCGGCTGGAATCAATAAAAAGGTAAACAGATTTACAAAACTGGAAACGGGCTGGCGTAGGGCACAGGCCAAATTGAATTCTTCACTGCTATGATGTATCGCATGTTTGTTCCATAAAAAGTTAATTTGATGCGACAAACGATGACTCCAATAGCCATAAAAATCAATAGTTATAAATCCAATAAAATAGGTTAAAAAGGTAGCTTCAAGATTGAATAAAGCTATTTTAGATACGATCCAGTCGTAAGAAACCAGTGTGATACTAAGTCCTAAAACATCTTTTAGGGAGTTGACCATTCCAGAACTCACGCTCGAAACAGCATCCATGTTAGGTGCGGTATCTTCCCCTTTGTAATGCCCATAAATTTTTTCGATGCTAATTAATATCAAAAAAATGGGCATTACAAAAACTAAAATTTTACCATATTCTTCCATAAGAACACTTTTTTTTATTCAAATATAAAATAAAAAAGAATGTTTTTGAATTATTCACAGTAATTTATTTATTAAAGGGACTTTTTACTATTCTTAAATTATTTCTGCATTTAATCCTGCTTCTAATAATTGCGCGCATTGTGGTTTTAATTTGTCGTAAGGTCCTGTTTTTACTGTACATTTTCCGTTATAATGTACGATTAACGAACATTGTTCTGCTTGTTCCGGTGTGTGATTGCATACGCGAATTAAGGTGTCAATGACATGATCAAATGTATTTACATCGTCATTGTAAACGATGATTTCGCTGTCCAGTCGGGTGGCTTCTTTGACTAGGACTCTTTCTCTTACTTTTTCTTTAGTACTCATTTTGTAGGTTTTTGTACTTTCGTAATTAATAAAAAAATAATACTAATTTACATATTTTAAAGATACCCAATTGTTTCTTTCAAGTTTTTTAACATAAATCAGTCCTTTTTCGGTACAAGAGGTATCTATAAATGGTATATCTTCATGATAGAAACCGCTTAAAAGTAGCGTTCCATTAGGGTTTAAACTGTATATGTAACTCTGCATATCGTTCAACAAAATATTCCTATTGATGTTGGCTATAATCAAATCGTATTTTTTACCTTCTAATAAAGAGGCTTCCCCTTCATAAACGGTAATGTGTTTGCAGTTATTACGTGCTGCATTTTCTATAGAATTCAAGTAACACCAATTGTCAATATCAATAGCGTCAATTGGTTGCGCTCCTTTCATTTCGGCAAGAATTGCTAATATTGCGGTTCCACATCCCATATCGAGTGTTTTCATCCCGGTTACATTTATTTCTAATAAATGTTGAATCATCATGTGAGTGGTCTCATGGTGCCCTGTTCCAAAACTCATTTTTGGTTCAATTATAATATCAAATTCGGCATCTGTTTTTGGATGGAATGGTGCTCGTACATGACAGTTTCCGTCGACATCAATGGCTTCAAAATTCTTTTCCCATTCCTCATTCCAGTTGACTTGTTCGATTTCTTCAAATGTATAATCAATCGTAAATTCTTCGGATTGTAAAATATGGATATCCGCTAAGATGGTTTCATTCCATAAATCCTTTTGCACAAAAGCTGAAATCCCGGTTTCAGTTTCTGTAAAACTCTCAAAAGCTCTTTCTCCCAATTCCGCGATTAAGATTTCAGACCCCAATTCTTTAGGTTCAATAGTAAAATGGTACGCTATATAAATATTTGACATGCTTGTTTTTTTTGCAAAGGTAACAATCGCATATTAAAGAGTATTTGTAAATCAAATTTTATTTTACATTTGTACCCAAAACACAGTAGTACACCATGAAAAAAATAATTTTATTTTGGATCTTTGTAAGTTGCATTTCCAGCAATGCGCAGGTGAATATCAAGCAAAGCAAACAAGATAATGACTTAAGATTATCGGCGCTTCCGTACTATAGTTTTGGTAAAGGAATTGGAATCACTTCTCCGGATAGTTTATACCAATTGAATATTCGGTTCCGAATGCAAAATAGGGTGACTTATATTGAAAATGAAGATGAAAAAAGGGGATATGACGGACAAATCCGAAGATTACGTTTGCGATTTGACGGATATGTGGGAAATCCAAAATTTTTATATGCAGTTCAATTGTCATTTGCTCCGGGCGATGTTGGTGAAATTAGAGAAGGTGAGAACATAAATATTATCAGAGATGCAGTTGTTTTTTACAGACCTAATAGACACTGGAATATCAGTTTTGGACAAACAAAATTACCAGGAAATCGCCAACGTGTGAATTCTTCAGGCGGATTACAGTTAACGGACCGATCGATTAACAATGCCAGATTTACAATTGACAGGGATTTTGGTTTTCAAGTTCACAATATGAATGAATTTCGGGATAAATTTTCCTATAATTTCAAAACAGCTATTTCAACAGGAGAAGGTCGAAATATCACGGGGAATACAGATGAAGGTGTTGCCTTAACAGGGAAGGTAGAGTTGTTACCGTTTGGGGCATTTTCAAGAGACGGAACCTATTTTGAAGGGGATATTGTAAGAGAAAAAAAGCCGAAATTAATGCTTTCGGGTGCTTTTCAGCAAAATAATCATGCCAAAAGAACCCAAGGTCAATTAGGAAATGATTTATTTGAAGCTCGCACTATGAAATCAGTGATGCTTGATGTTTTGATTAAATACAACGGATGGGCCGCTATGTCAAGTTATATGTCCAGAATTACTCCAAGAAATGCAGTTACAATAAATCCGGATGATATTTCACAATCTAATTTTGCTTACGTTGGTAACGGATTTGATCATCAATTGAGTTATAATTTGTTATCAAATTATGAGATTATCGGACGGTATTCTACTCAAAAAGTGGGCGAGGACATTAAGCTTTTAGCACCAAACACAAAACAGTATACCATTGGTTTGACGAAATATATTTGGGAACACACTTTTAAATTGCAAACGGAATTGACTTTTGATACCCTACATTATTTTGACGGTAATACAAAGAACAACTGGCACCTGCGTTTTCAGGTTGAAATAGGAATATAAAAAAAACGGTAAAATGAATCACCGCTTTTTTATGACGTTTAAAATTGAAATTTAGATAGCCTTTACAATTGCTACAAAATCATCAGCTTTTAGTGCGGCACCCCCAATGAGGCCTCCATCTACATCTGGTTTTGAGAAAATTTCTTTAGCATTATCCGGTTTCACGCTTCCTCCATATAGGATAGATACGTTTTCAGCAATATCGCTTCCAAAAGCTTTACGAACGGTTTCTCTTATAAATTCATGCATTTCCTGTGCTTGCTCCGGAGAAGCTGTTTCTCCTGTTCCTATTGCCCAAACTGGCTCATAGGCTAAAACGATACTGTCCCAGTCTTTAGCCTCAATATGAAATAAACCATCTCGCAATTGGTTTTCAACTACATTAAAATGATTTTTTGATTGGCGGTCTTTTAATTCTTCACCAAAACAAAAAATAACTCTTATGTCATGTTCCAAAGCCGTATTTACTTTATTCGCAATTAAAGCATCTGTTTCCTGAAAAATGGCTCTGCGTTCGGAGTGTCCTAAAATGACAATGTCTACACCTACACTTTTTAACATATCTGCCGAAATTTCACCCGTGAAAGCACCGCTTTCTGCTTGATGAACGTTTTGTGCAGCAACATCTATATTGGTAAATTCTAAATGATCTACAGCAGAAGCCAGGTTTACAAATGTTGGCGCTACAATTATTTGCACAGCAGTATCTGTAGGGATTTTTGCTATTAATTCATTTAATAAATCTTCTGTTTGCTCTGCATTTTTATGCATTTTCCAGTTTCCTGCAACAATCTTCTTTCTCATTTTGTCGTGTTATATTTAGTTTTTGGTTTCGTTTTTTTGAAGTTTTTCAAATGATAAGAACTGCATCTCAAATGGTGTTTGAATGCTTTATTTTAAATTTTCTAAAGTCTCGTTAATCGTGTCAAAATCAGTTTCAATAGCGCGGTATAAAGCAATTTTTCCGGTTTTGTCCACAATGATATATCTTGGAATCCAATCTAGGTCAATGGCTTTTGCAAATACACCTCCCATTTGGTCATTTGCCATGAAATGATCTCCTTTCAATTCGTGTTTTTCAATTCCAACTTTCCATTTATCGGCAGTTTTGTCCATTGAAATAAATAAATAAGCAACATCAGGATTGTTCACTTGTAATTCTTTGATTTTTGGCATTGCTTTGACACAATCCCCACACCAAGAAGCCCAAACTTCAATTACTATGGTTTTGCCTTCGTGTTTTTTTAAAACATCCTGAAAAGCAACCTGACTTCCGTCAGCGGCTAGTAGGGTTTCAGACAAAGCCGTTTTAGAAAATTCAGTTTTTCCCTCTTTTGCGCAAGAAAAGGTTACAATAGATATTAGAAGTAATAGTATTTGTTTCATTATAGAGTTGTTTTTTAAACAAAGTTAAAACAAACAATTGGATTGAGTTGTGCAGAATACCATATTTTGAAAGCGGAATTCAAAAATGCTTCAGCAATATCGTTATAGTTGATGAGATTTAGACAACGTGAAACCTGTTGTTACTTTGGAAATGCTATTTCTTGTCAAAATACAGTGATTATCCCAGTCTTATTTTGGGATCTAAATATGCATATACAAAATCCATTGAATATAACTTCCTTCATCGAAATTATGTACTTCTTATAGGCTTCCGGGCATATTAAACTGCGTTTATTTTTGTATTACAAATCCAAAGAGCCTGGCAAATAGGATTGCACTGAAAAAGGAAGGAATGCTCATCCCTAAAGTACTGATTAAAGCAATTAGGCGATCGATCCAGGTATCTTTGTATAAGGCAGAAATAATACCAAAAACAATTCCAAAAACAATAGCGATACCTATGGCAAATATGGCTAATACGGCTGTGCTTGGCAATGTATGTCCAATAATTTGAGAAACTTTTTTTCCGCTTTTTTGAAAACTTTCTCTTAAATAGGGGGTTTTCAAAACCAATTCATTTGTACCAATTCCAAAAAGGGGTACCGCATTGTATTTTCCCTCGCTCAGAAAGTATAATCGGATTGGGTATCACTGTGCAAAGAAATAGGCAACAGGTCATTCAGATAATACAAGTATTGAGTAGCAATAGGTTTATCAAAACCATATTTCTTTTTTACAATGGCCAGTTGTTCTGAATTTTCATTTTGATCCAGCATCATGCGTGCAGGATCCCCAGGCAAAACAGTAAACAAAAATAATATCACTGTAAACACTCCAAAAAGAGTAAGCAGTACAGATCCAATTTTACTAAGAAAACATTTTAACATAAATGCTTTTAATGGGTAAAAATAATTAGCGGTTAAAGTTCTGTAATACCGTAAATCAGAACCGTCCTATTCTTATAATCTTAAGTCTTTGACGTCGTTATGATGAAGTTTTTGTGTGATTGTTCCTTTCTCGAGCAATACAATACTTGGATTGGCTCTTTCAATTGTTTTTAATGTGATGGCATCACAAAAATAAAAGTCAAATGTCAATCCATATTGTTTTTTTGCTGCAGCTATCTCTTCCGGTAAGGAAGATGTCATTCCAATTACCTTATATCCTTTTGTTTTTGCATCTAAATACAGTTTTTCCATTTTGCCCATTCCCGCTTTATCGGCATTCACTAAATTATAGGCTACAATCAACATCAATTTTGGCTCTCGCAAGAACTGATCTTTATAATCCGAACCGTCTTTTTCCATCGTGAAGTCATGAATAGGAGGAACATATCCTTCTGTGATGACTTTGTCTTTTCGGTCTACAAATACGGCGCCTTCAGGAATCGACATTAGGTCTTTTTCGGTAAATTCTTTGTCTACACCATTCACTTTGTATATAAACACCATTTCTACCACTGATTTATCAGCGCCGTCAGGGATTTGCATTCCTTGTTGAATATTATTTCCTACCTTGAATGGTCTAAAATCTATTAATGGCAAATGGTTTAAAACGATAACGCCCATAAAGGCTGATAAAACGATACTGGCATAAATAATTATGTTTTGAACGGTAGTTCTAAATAAGGGTTGGATTAATTTTTTGTTAAAGAACAATACCAGAATAAAGAACAACAACACAATATCCTTTGTAAACGATTGCCATGGTGTTAGTTTTAGCGCATCGCCAAAACAGCCACAATCTTTTACTACATTGAAATAAGCGGAATAAAAAGTTAGGAAGGTAAACATTACAATCAAAACCAATAAACTCCAAACCGTGACTTTAGTCTTGTATCCAATGAGTAACATAATCCCCAAAACCACTTCAAGAATCACTAAAAACAGGGCGATTCCCAGTGCAAACGGAACAAAAAAGGGCATGTTGAATACGGGTTCACTGAAATACTCTGCCAATTTATAAGAAAAACCAACAGGGTCATTCAGTTTGATTAATCCGGAGATTATGAATAGGATTCCAACGAAAATTCTAGAAAATTGAGTAATTATATTTTTCATATGAAGATAATATTTATGTTTTAATGGAATATGGTATCGCCATTCTGGATTACAGTTTGTGATTTTGGAATCCCAGTGATTTCATGTTTAGTTATTGCTTTTTATTATTTATTTCCAAAACCCATTAGAATCAAGGCAAAAACCGAATAATTTATCATGTCCTGATAATTAGCATCGATTCCTTCAGAAACTAATGTTTTTCCTTTGTTGTCTTCAATTTGTTTGACACGAAGTAATTTTTGCAAAATTAAATCTGTTAGTGAACTCACACGCATTTCGCGCCAAGCTTCCCCGTAATCATGATTTTTGTCTTCCATTAATTCCTTGGTTAGTTTGATTTTGGCATCGTATAATTTGGTTGCCTTTTCCACACTTAAATCAGGCTGATCTGCAACGCCTAATTCCAATTGAATCAACGCCATGAGAGCATAATTTATGATCCCAATGAATTCACCCGTTTCATCTTCATCAATTTTGCGGATTTCATTTTCTTGTAAACTTCGGATTCTTTGGGCCTTAATATAGATTTGATCCGTTAATGAAGGCAGTCTCAAAATGCGCCAAGCACATCCGTAATCTTTCATTTTGTTGATATACAGTGCCCGACAAGTCGCAATCACAGCATCATATTCCTTTGAAGTATTCTTCATTATTGGTGTATATTTGTATTCAAATTTTTTCAAAAATAAGAATAATTTTTTTGAATGTAGAATGAAGGGTAAATAATGTTGAAAGTAGTAGTTTTAAAACTAAAAAAGAATGACAATTAATTGTAAAGGAATACTCATTGATCTATCAACTCCCAAAGTAATGGGAATTTTGAATGTGACACCCAACTCTTTTTTTGATGGAGGAAAGTATAAGAATGAAACCGAAATCCTTTCTCATACTGAAAAAATGCTGCTTGATGGCGCAACTTTTATAGATGTAGGTACTTATTCGAGCAAACCAAATGCAGAATTCGTTTCGGAACAAGATGAAATTTCCAGAATTGTTCCTGTTATTGATTTGATTCTAAAGCAGTTTCCAGATACAATAATCTCTATTGATACCTTTAGAAGCGAAGTAGCAAAAGCATCGATTGAAAGTGGTGCGGCTATCATCAATGATATTGCAGCCGGAAATCTGGACGACAAAATGCTGGAGATAATTGCAAAATACAATGTTCCGTATATTATGATGCACATGCGAGGCAATCCGCAAACGATGCAAACACTTACGGATTACGATGATATTGTAAAAGAAATGGTGTTCTATTTTTCTGAAAAAGTAGCTATGGCCAGAAGTTTTGGAATCAATGATTTAATTATTGATCCGGGCTTTGGCTTTGCCAAAACAATAGCACAAAATTATGAAGTTTTTCAAAAAATGGACTTGTTTAACATCTTGAAATTACCACTTCTTGTGGGAGTTTCCAGAAAATCCATGATTTATAAAACCCTAGATACTTCAATCGAAAATGCATTAAATGGAACTACAGTTTTAAATACTTTGGCATTGACCAAAGGCGCAAAAATCCTTCGTGTTCACGATGTAAAAGAAGCTGTGGAATGCGTTACATTATTCAATAAAATCAATTTATAACGATGAAATATTTTATGTTGATTGTTCTTTTTACTCTTTTTTCCTGTGGAAATAAAGAAGCGGTTTTATTGCCAAAATCAAATATTTCAATTGTCAAAGTGGTAGAGGATCTTTCGCCAATCTATTTTTTTTTAGAACAAAAGGCTTGGATACGCTGGCTGAAGTAAACCGTAAAAAGAGTATTATTTAGACCAATTGGATTCTCAATGTAGACAAACGTTAACCGTTACGACTTGCTATTCCGGATATTATGAGGTTGCAACAAAAGAAGCGCTAAGAAAAAGCACACAAGAATGAAAAGACCGAAAATTATTATTCTTATGCTAATACAATCGGAAAAAATTTAGTTTTTATACCTTTTACCAATGTGTTTTATAAATTGGAAAAACCAATTGGAACCATCATATTTTCAATAAGAATAATGAGATTTTAATTGAGAATCAAGTTTTCAAAAAAGAAAAGCTTCAAGATTTAATTAATACTGTTTTACCCAAAGACGTTGCAACTACTTTTTTATTTAGGTTTGATGAAAATTTAAGCTTTGGAAGTTATATACAAAACAAAATTTTTATTGAAAGTTTAAAAGTACAAATGAAAAGTAATCAAGAATTTATTTACTAAACTTTAAAAAAAGAACACTTCAAACGAAATAATTACTGATGATGATACGGTTCGTTTTTCAAGATCGTGAATCCACGATACAATTGTTCGATAAAGAACAACCGAACCATCTGATGCGAAAAAGTCATTAAAGACAACGATATTTTTCCTTGTGCTTTAGCATAAACCGTATCCGAAAACCCATAAGGACCGCCAATAACAAAAACTAAAGTCTTTACTCCGGAATTCATTTTCTTTTGTAATTCTTCTGAGAAGCCAACGCTGGAAAAATTTTTCCCGTTTTCATCCAACAAAATAAGTTGGTCCGTTGGTGTGATTTTTGCTAAAATTAATTCGCCTTCCTTCTCTTTTTGTTGACTTTCCGATAAGTTTTTTACGTTCTTGATATCAGGAATAATATCTAAATCGAATTTAATGTAAAAAGACAAACGCTTGGTGTAATCGTCGATCAAGGATTGTAGCGCTTTGTTATCAGTTTTACCGATAGCAATCAATTTGATGTTCATTTTTGTTAGATTTCAGAGATGCAAAGATAGAAAAATTAGCAGTTTTAAATTACATTCTCTTTAATGGAAATTAATAATCTGATTTTTAAATTTATAAAATTACGAAAGCTAAGATGCTATTTATTTTACCTCAATGCGATCAATTAGCAATTGAAATGACTCTTCTTTCTTATTGCCTATCAGGAAAGCATTTTCCTCTAATTTAGAACCGTCAATGATTAGGCTGATCTAATTTTCGTCCTCTGAAAGCTGGATACAACTGGGTGAATGGAATTTCAATTGTTTGCCAATCAGTGGTAGTTTGAAAAGGGAATACACACGAATGTGGGTCTGTACGATTTATCTTCACTCTAAATTGGTATTGTTTGCCGTCTCCTTTAATGTGGATGCAATATGTTTAGCAGGTTTTAGATACATTGGTTCAAAAACATATTTCACAGCACAAAATCCGCCATTGTTTTCTAATGAAACAGTACCTTCAAAGGTTCCCTTTCCATTTGAGTTCTAAATAAGATGTACTTTTGGATATTCCTCCCATCACAGCATCATTTACAATTTTCCAATTGCTTAGATCGCTATTTAAATTAAAATCAAAAATTAGTACAGGTGTCATTGTTGGTTGGTATTGTAACATCTTTTCGCTGAACAAATTACTATCACGCGGTAGGATTCAAAAACTAAAACGGGCCTAAACACTTGGGGATTTGCGCCCATTTTTTATTTTTGAGGAGCATTCAAATTCCTATTTAGGCAACGGAGCACCCACAGCAATATCACAGCGGTGATTGGTTTGTCCGTGTGGCGGATTCATTCCTTCAGCCGTAGGAGTTCCCTGGTCTTGCGTTGTTGCAGTTGAGACTGTATTAGCCTGAACAGGCGCGTTTTGTTGTGGCGTAGCAGAAGCATTTGTAGCAGCCGGGGAGTTCAAAGGAGCACCAACGGCTATATCACATCGGTGACCAGGTTGACCATGAGCTGGATTTGCGCCAGTGGCAACAGCAGTAGGATCCGTATTTTGTTGTTGCTGAGTGGTAGTTTGCGATTGGTTCTGCATTTGTCTGCCAACTTCAGTAAAAGGAACGATATTTGTCGGAGTAGTATTTTGTATGTCTACTTCCTTTTTACAAGAAATAAAAAGTAGTGACGATACAAAAAGCAGGCTAAAATAAGATTTCATAAAATAGTGATTTAGTTACTAAATCCAAATATAGGATTTTAAATAGTACTGCCCTAAATAAACAATTGATTTATGGGTTTAAATAGCTAGAGCGCCTAAAGTCAATGTGTAAAGCTGTAATTGCGTATGGTAACTGTGTTGTTTTCTACAATTAGATCTTTAATATGTCTAGTTTTTTTCTTGATAAAATAGATTCATTTGTTTCTTTATCCAAAGAAGCCAACTCTCAAATTTTCAAATCCACAAAATATATGCTACTTTAGCATTCCATAAATTTTCTATAAAATGATTAGCGAAGCACAATTCAATAACGAGTTACAAATACTAATACAAAACGCCATTAGGGAGGATGTGGGCCCTGGAGATTATAGCTCTTTGGCTTGTATTCCGGCATCGGCCACAGGAAAAGCAAAATTATTGGTAAAAGAAGACGGTATTATTGCAGGCGTGGCTTTTGCCAAAATGATTTTTGAGTATGTAGACCCTAATTTACAAATAGAGACTTTTATTAAGGACGGAACTTCAGTAAAAAAAGGAGATGTTGTTTTTCATGTTTCGGGAAGTTCACAATCTATTTTAAAATCAGAACGTGTAGTTTTGAATTCAATGCAAAGAATGTCAGCTATAGCAACTAAAACCAAAGAATACGTTCGTTTAGTAACAGGGCTAAATACAAAAATTCTCGATACCCGCAAAACAACACCGGGATTCAGGGCCTGTGAGAAATGGGCAGTCAAAATTGGTGGCGGTGAAAACCACCGGTATGCTTTGTATGATATGATAATGCTCAAGGACAATCATAATGATTTTGCAGGCGGAATTACCTTGGCCATTGCCAAAACCAAAGCCTACCTCAAGGAAAATAATCTGGATCTTAAAATCATTGTCGAAGCCAGAAGTTTAGCTGAAATAAAAGAAATTCTCGAAAGTGAAGGAATATCCCGGATTTTGATTGATAATTTTAATTATGAGGATACGATAAAAGCAGTAGCTTTGATTGGGGATAAATGCCGGACTGAATCTTCGGGAAATATAAATGAAAATACCATTCGCAAGTATGCAGAATGTGGAGTAGATTATATTTCGTCAGGTTCCTTGACGCATTCCGTTTACAACATGGATTTGAGTTTAAAAGCAATATGAGTAAAGAGATAGAGGTTAAGCTCGAAAAAATCCCGATAATTCGCAATCTGGTTCATGTGCTAAAAAAGATCAAGCTTCCTTGGCTAGAAGGCTTGTCCTTATACGATTTGTTAGAACTTTACGGACTTGGGATTGTGGAGAGTGCGGTAACCTATCATGCCAGTGCAATTGCATTTAGTTTTTTCATGGCCTTATTTCCTTTTGCGCTGTTCATCTTAAATCTTATTCCTTACATACCTATTGAAGGTTTTCAGAATGATTTTCTTCAATTTGTAAAGGATGGAGTTCCGCCCAATACCTATGATGCTATTTATAAAATCATCAATGATATTCTTAATAACAGCCACTCAGGATTAGTTTCCTATGGGTTTTTGCTCTCCATTTTATTAATGGCAAATGGATTAAATGGAATTCTGGGAGGTTTTGAATCTTCCCGACACGTCCTGATCAAACGAGGGTTTATCCGTCAGTATTTAGTCGCATTAGGAATGTCATTATTGCTGTCTTTACTTTTAATTGTAACGGTTGCAATAATTGTTGTTTTTGAGGTATTTATACAGAAAACAGTATTTAGCGATCAGCTGCAACTAATTATTTTAGGACGCTATGCATTCGTGATTTTGATGATTTTAGCTACTACTTCTATACTTTTTAAGTTTGGAACTAAGTATTATAAAAACAGAGCTTTTATCTCTATTGGCTCTGTATTTACAACAATATTGATTCTGCTGGATTCATACGGTTTTGGAATTTGGGTCACAAAATTTTCACAATACAATGAATTATATGGCTCAATAGGAACATTATTGGTTTTGATGTTTTATATTTGGATCAACTGCATGATATTACTGTTGGGTTTTGAATTGAATGCCACAGTAAATAAACTGAAAGCAAAAAAAATATAATTTTTAAACCAAAATAGTCTCAAAATCAAGGGTTATTTCCTGCTATTCGTTTCTTGCCATGACAGGATTTTCAAGGCTATCAGGGCTCTAAAAAGAAAAAGATGAAAAATATAATTACAATTCTGGTATTATTTATTTCGATGGCCTTTTATGGACAAACGCATAGCGTTATCGGAAAATGGAAAACCATTGATGACGAAACAGGCAAAGCCAAATCAATAGTCGAAATCTACGAACGTTCCGGTAAAATTTACGGAAAAATCGTTGACATATTAGATACCGAAAAGAAAAAAAGTGTATGTACAGCATGTTCCGGTGATGAAAAAAATAAGCCTATTATGGGGCTTGTGATTATCAAAGGCCTTACTAAAGATGGTAAAGAATACAATTCAGGAAAAATTTTGGATCCAACTACGGGGAAGCTCTACAAATGTTCTTTGGTTTTGAATGGTACTGATAAACTGAACGTTCGAGGATATATTGGTGTGGCCTTATTTGGAAGAACACAAACTTGGAACAGAGTAAAATAAGTGTGAAATTAGGAGTTATGGGTTCAAAGTAAAAATTCAACACATCACTCAAATTGATAACTCATAATTGATTATAAATGTATTTTGCAGAAGTAATTTTACCTCTTTCCTTAGCTAAAACATTCACGTATAGCGTTTCCGAAACGGAGTTTTTATACATCAAAAAAGGAATGCGGGTAGCTGTCCCTTTTGGGAAAAGTAAAATTTTTACGGCTTTAGTTATTGAAACTCATCAAAACAAACCAGAGTTGTATGATGCGAAGGAAATCCATCAAATTCTGGATGAAAAGCCCATCGTAACTGAAATCCAGATTGCACATTGGCAGTGGATCGCTTCCTATTATATGTGTGCCATTGGAGATGTGTATCGTGGTGCCATGCCAAGTGCTCTTTTGCTGGAAAGCGAAACCCTGATTTCTCAAAAAACGAATTTATTTGTGGATACCAATCTTCTTTCGGATGATGAATTCCTAGTTTACGAAGCTTTGCAACAGCAGAATTCGCTAAAAATTCAAGATATTATTGCTATTTTAAACAAGAAAAATATCTTTCCTGTTATTCAAAAACTAGTTGATAAGAACATCTTGGTGCTTCAGGAAGAAATACAGGAAAGCTACAAACCTAAATTAGTTCGCTACGTGCGGCTGCACCCTAAATACGAATCCAATCAAGGCTTAAGCGAATTACTTGAGACGCTGAAAAATGCCAACAAACAAAAGGAAATCGTAATGCACTATTTTCAATTGAGCGCAACGCAAAAGTCCCAAGGCGAGGCCGAAAGGAACGGAGCTAAACCCATTACCGTAAAAAAATTAGTTGAGCAAGCTAATTCTTCTTCGGCAATTGTTAAAGCTTTAATCGAGAAAGAAATATTCGAAGATTATTTTTTGCAGGAAGACAGAGTACATTTCAACGGAAAAATTCGTGATGAAGAATTACAGTTGAGTCAGGCGCAACAAGCTGCTTTCGAAGAAATTAAAGATCGTTTTATTCTAAAAGAAGTCTGTTTATTACACGGAGTAACATCCAGTGGAAAAACGGAAATTTACATCAAACTCATCGAAGAATATTTGGCAACGGGAAAACAAATCCTGTATTTACTGCCTGAAATTGCCTTGACGACTCAATTAGTAGGTCGATTAAGAAGTTATTTTGGAAATAAAGTAGCGGTTTTTCATTCGAAATATAACAATAATGAACGGATTGAGGTGTGGAATCAAGTTTTGCAAAATTCTGAGAAAGCGCAAGTGGTAATTGGAGCGAGGTCCGCTTTGTTTTTGCCTTTTCATAATTTAGGGTTCATAATTGTAGATGAAGAACACGAGCAAACCTTCAAGCAGGCAGATCCGGCTCCGCGGTATCACGCCCGGGATGCGGCTATAGTTTTAGCACATTCGCACAAGGCAAAAGTGCTTTTGGGTTCGGCTACGCCAAGTATAGAAACGTATTTTAATGCCAAATCAGATAAATTTGGTCTGGTCGAAATTTCGGAACGTTTCGGGAATGTCAGGATGCCCAATATTGAATTGGTGGATTTGAAAGACAAATACTTTCGAAAAAAAATGACAGGACATTTTAGTGACGTTTTAATTGAAGAAATTACAAACGCGTTGTCTTTAGGAGAGCAAGTGATTTTGTTTCAAAACCGCAGAGGATATTCTCCTGTAATTGAATGTATCACTTGCGGTCATGTACCTCAATGCCAACAGTGCGACGTAAGTTTGACCTATCACAAGCATAAAAACCAGTTGCGTTGTCATTATTGTGGATACACCATGGCTAAACCTACACATTGTCACGAATGTTCTAGTGTTGATTTGACTACAAAAGGCTTTGGAACCGAACAAATTGAACAAGAATTACTGTCTATTTTTCCAAATTCAAAAATAGGGAGAATGGATCAGGATACGACCCGAGGAAAATTTGGTTTCGAAAAAATCATTGATAGTTTTAAGAACAGAGAAATGGACATATTAGTAGGAACCCAAATGCTGGCCAAAGGGTTGGATTTTGACAACGTGAGTTTAGTAGGAATAATGAATGCGGATAATATGTTATATCATCCTGATTTTAGAGCTTTTGAGAGAAGTTTTCAGATGATGACTCAAGTTGCCGGTAGAGCAGGACGTTCTCAAAAACAAGGGAAAGTGATCATACAAACCTACAATCCCAATCACAATACAATACAGCAAGTTACTAAGAACGATTATTTTGGAATGTATAACGAACAATTGTATGACCGACAAATTTATAAATATCCACCGTATTTCAGGCTTATAAAACTAACGCTAAAACAACGTGATTTTGATAAGTTAAAGGAAGGTGCTATGTGGCTGTATCAAGTGATAAGTCAAAACTTAAATATGCCAGTATTGGGTCCGGAAGAACCAGCTATCAGCAGGATTAGAAACGAATACATTCGTATGATTATTATCAAAATACCTCAAAATGTGTCTATTGGGAACACAAAAAAAACGATTCAGAAAATGCTAAATAGTTTTGAGGCTGTTGCTCAGTTCAGAGCTATAAAAGTAACTTCAAATGTAGATTTTTATTGATAAATGGAAATTAAGAAAAGGAAAGGGCTCGTACTAAATCTTCTTTTTTGTGTCGGCTTAAAGGAATTTTTGTCATCCCAATTTCGGCATATTTGCTATTGAAGCGCTCTACTTTATCGATATTAATAATATAGGACTTATGAACTCTGATAAATTTATCTTTTGACAGATCATTTTCAAAAGATTTCATTGTAGAGAGTACCAGATTAGTGTCCTCTTCAGTAACGACTCTGACATAATCTCCAAAGGCTTCAATCCATTTTATTTTAGAAGTGAAAATTTTCAATTTTTTCAAATTACTTTTAATGAAAATATGCTCGCCTTCATTTTCTTTATTTTCTTTTTTAAGTAAATGAAAATCAATAGCTCTTTTTACAGAGGCGTTAAATCGATCAATTGCGATTGGTTTTTGAAGGTAGTCTGTTGCGTCATAATCAAACGCTTTCATGGCGTATTCTGCCTTGGAAGTAATGAAAATAATTTGGGGTTTTACTTTTAAGCCATCTAGAAAATCAAAACCACTGATGACAGGCATTTCTATGTCTAGAAATATTAAGTCTACATTGTGAATAGCCATGCAACTTTTTGCTTCTATAGCGTTAGAAAAATCCCCTATTAGGTGTAAATTTTGATTATTATTAACTAACTTTGCAATAATCATCCTCTGGATAGAACTATCATCAACTACAACACAGTTTAGTTTCATAAAATTTCAGTATTAGATATGGTTAAGTAAATTTACTACTTTTTTATTTAGAAATAAAAATAATATCATCGATTTTTTTAAATTTAAAGCAAAAAAACGAAATAAGGTTTGTGAGATAAGAAATATTGATTACTTTTGCACCCAAATAACAAATAAATATATATTTATGAATCATTATGAAACTGTTTTCATTTTAAATCCCGTTTTATCTGAAGTTCAGGTAAAGGAAACAGTAAGCAAATTTGAAGATTTTCTTACTAGTAGAGGAGCAGAAATGGTGTCGAAAGAAGACTGGGGCCTTAAAAAAATGGCGTACGAAATTCAAAACAAAAAAAGTGGTTTTTACCATTTATTCGAATTCAAAGTAGCAGGAGAAGTCCTTATTGCTTTTGAAACTGAATTTAGACGTGATGAAAGAGTAATGCGTTTCTTGACTGTAAGTCTTGACAAACACGCTATTTCTTGGGCTGAAAGAAGAAGAACTAAATTAAAATCTACAAAAGCTTAATTATCATGGCTACACTACAACAATCGGCTTCAGGAAAAAAAGACGGAGATATCAGATATCTTACGCCTTTAAATATAGAAACAAACAAAACTAAAAAGTATTGTCGTTTCAAAAAATCAGGGATCAAATATATTGATTATAAAGATGCTGATTTCTTATTGAAATTTGTTAATGAGCAAGGAAAAATACTTCCTCGTCGTTTAACAGGAACTTCATTGAAGTACCAAAGAAAAGTGTCTGTTGCTGTAAAAAGAGCACGTCACTTAGCATTAATGCCATATGTGGCTGATTTACTAAAATAATAAAAAATTAACAGTTGTTGGTTTTCTGAAATACGAAACCTAACTTCTATATAAAAGGACAACAACATGGAACTTATTTTAAGACAAGACGTTCAAAATTTAGGATTTAAAGATGATATCGTTTCTGTAAAAAACGGATACGGACGTAATTTTCTAATTCCACAAGGACACGCTCATTTAGCAACATCTTCTGCAAAGAAAGTATTAGCTGAAAACCTAAAACAAAGAGCTCATAAAGAAGCTAAAGTAGTTAATGATGCAAAAACATTGGCTGAAGCATTGAAAGCTATCGAAATTAAAATCTTTGCAAAAGCAGGTGGTGAAAAATTATTCGGTTCAATCACGAATATTGATATCGCTGAAGCTTTAGCTAAAGGTGGACAACAAATTGATAGAAAATTCATCACAAGCGGAATTGTTAAACGTACTGGTAAATATACTGCCAACGTTCGTTTGCACAGAGATGTAATAGTTGAATTGGATTATGAAATTGTTGCTGAAAAAGCATAAATTTGTTAACATATTGTTAATGAATTATTAAAATCACTCTTAGGAGTGATTTTTTTTTGTTTATTTTTGCACCCAAAATAACACATTTACACAAATGAAAAAAATCATTACTTTATTATTAATTTTATGTAGTTTCAGTGCTGTCATTGGGCAAACTACAACTTCTAGCATCAAAGGGATTGTGCGAGGTTCAGGCAATGAGACGCTTCCTGGAGCGACGGTTCAGGCAAATACATATTCCAACAGGTTCTAAGTATTCTGCGTTATCTAATGCGGATGGAAGAATCAGTATGTTGAATATGAGAATTGGTGGTCCTTACAAAATTGTCGTATCCTATGTAGGATATAGAAGTGAAGAATATAATGATGTTTACCTTGATTTAGGTAAAGTATTCAGTTTAGATGTTGTCTTGAAAGATGAAAGTCAGAAATTAGCGGAAGTAAAAGTAGTTGGTTCTAAAAATAGAGTTTTTCAAAGTGGAAGAACTGGTGCAGAAACCACTATCGGTAGAAGAGAATTATCAGCGCTGCCTTCAATTTCTAGATCAGCTGATGATTTTACCCGTTTAGAACCAACAGCAAGTGGAGGCTCTTTTGGAGGTAGAAACGATCAATACAATAGTTACTCGCTTAATGGTGCCGTTTTTAATAATCCTTTTGGATTAGATGCAGCAACTCCGGGTGGACAAACTGGCTCTCAGCCTATTTCATTGGATGCAATCGAACAAATTCAAGTTGCCACTGCTCCTTATGATGTTACATTATCTGGTTTTACTGGAGCTTCTGTAAATGCAGTCACTAAATCAGGGTCAAATGAATTCCATGGTACTGCCTATAGTTTTTATAGAAATCAGGATATGACAGGTAATAAAATTAAAGGAGAAAAAATATTTGTGCCCTCATTAGAGCAAACACAAACCGGTTTTAGTCTTGGTGGTCCAATTGTTAAAAACAAATTGTTTTTCTTTACCAATTTTGAAATTGATAAAAGAAGCGATTCAGGATCAAATTTTGTTGCTAATGATGGAAATGGAACTACTGGAGTGAATGAATCCAGAGTATTAGAAACTGATTTAATGCATGTATCTACTGAGTTAGGAAAGCTAGGTTATAATACGGGAGCTTATCAAGGATTTACACATAATTCTAATTCAAGTAAAGGAATTGTAAAGTTGGATTGGAATATTAATGACAACCATAAACTAGCTGTTATTTATAATTTTTTAGATGCTTCAAAAGATAAGCCTGCACATCCTACCGCTATTATTCGTAGAGGAATTGATGTAAATACGTTACAATTTGAAAATTCAGGGTACCAAATTAACAACCAAATTAGCTCTTTTTTAGTAGAATTAAATTCTAAATTTAGTGAGACGGTTTCTAATAAATTACAAGCAGGTTATACTCATTTTAATGATTTTAGAAATCCTTTTTCTACTCCTGCGCCTGTAATTACAATTACTAAAGATGGTTCGCCTTACATTATAGCAGGTCATGAGCCTTTCTCTATCAATAATAAATTAGATCAAAAAGTAATTCAAATTACTGATAATTTAAATATTGTCAGAGGAAATCATACCTATACAGTAGGCTTCTCATTCGAAAAGTTCATTTTCAAAAATTCATTTAACCTAAAAGGGTATGGTTTTGATGTTTTTGGAAGTACAAATATGGCAGGTTTTGATGCGAATATTGCAAATGGTTATTACAGCACTGCAATAAAAAACGCACAAACAACTTTTGATACAAAAAATGCATTGAAAGACGGTGTTGATGGGGGTTGGAATTTAGCTGAAACGACAGTAGGACAATTAGCTTTTTACGTTCAGGATGAATGGAATATCAGTGATAATTTCAAATTAATCTATGGATTAAGAGCTGATAAACCATTGTATTTCAATACATCTGAATTAGCTCAAAAATTTATTGACACAGATAATTCAGAAGGATATTTGCCAAATATTGATTATTACAACCCAGCTGATGGAAGTGTAAAGAATTTTGATTCAACTAAATTACCTAATAATAATTTACTTTGGTCGCCAAGAGTTGGCTTCAATTGGGATATTAATGGAGATAAAAAACAACAGTTACGCGGTGGTACTGGAATCTTTACCGGTAAGCTTCCTTTTGTATGGATTGGAAATCAAGTAGGTGGTATAGACCCATTTTTCTATCAAGTAGTAGACGAAGATTTTAAATTTCCACAGGTTTGGAGAACGAGTTTAGGATTTGATCACAAATTCGAAAATGATTATATTGTAACCATAGACATGTCTTATAATAAAGATTTAAATGGGGTTCATATACAAAATTGGGGATTAAAAAGACCAACAAGTCAATTGACAGGTGTTGATAATAGAGCAATATACGGTAGTGCGGATTATGGTACTTGGACAGATTATGGTTTTCCGGCGAGAACTAATGGATATGTATTGACGAATACCAATAAAGGAAGTGCATTCAACTCTTCTGTCAAAGTACAAAAGACTTTTGACAATGGATTGTTCGCAAGTTTAGCTTACAACTATTTGAAGTCACAGGATGTTAATTCTATTGAAGCAGAAATTACGGGTGATGCTTTTGCTTTTAATCCGGCTTTGGGGAATGTGAATGATGCGGTTTTATCTGATTCTAAGTATGGCGATACGCACCGTTTTATAGGCGTAGCTTCAAAAAAATGGAAGTACGGTACTAATGACAAATGGGCCACTACTGTATCGACTTTCTTTGAATACGCACAAGGAGGCCGTTTTAATTATACGTATGGTGGAGATATTAACAATGATGGGGCAACTGGAAATGATTTAATTTATATACCAACTTCAGCCGAAATAAGTACTATGCTATTTACAGGAGGAGTTAGTCAAGGTGCCGCATTTGATGCCTTTATCAAGCAGGATAACTATTTGAGTGATAGAAGAGGTCAGTACGCAGCGCGTTATGGTGCGCTGTCTCCATGGAGAGGAAAATGGGATTTTAAAATAATGCAAGATTATAATTTTAAAATTTCTTCAGCTTCTAATAAAACGAATACCATTCAATTTAGTATTGATGTACTGAACTTGGGTAATTTGATTAATTCGGATTGGGGATTGGTTCAAGTACCAACAAGTGTACAGCCAATTGGAGTATCTGTTGATAAAACTACAAAAATACCAACCTATACTTTTAACGGTACTCAAACCAAAACCTTCAACTATGATGCAAGTTTATTATCAAGATGGCAGGCACAGTTTGGAATTAGATATATTTTCTAAAAAAAGATAAAAATATAGATTAAATTTGCCCTCTCGTTTGAGAGGGCTTTTTTTGTTTTATAAATTCAAAAAACAGCTAAAAAACAAAAGTTAAATATTAAAACGCAATAATGAAATACTCAAGATTAACAAAAGAACAATTTGAGAAATTGAATCAGGAATTCAGTACTTTTTTAGCAACGCAGACTATCGATAAAGCCGAGTGGGATAAAATAAAAGCAGAAAAACCGGAAGTTGCCGAACAAGAATTAGATGTGTTTTCTGATTTGGTTTGGGAAGGAGTACTTTCAAAAGCAACCTACTTAGAACATTTTTCTAAAAATCATATTTTCCTTTTTCATTGTTTTGATACTCATGTGCAATCAATTGTCTTGAAATCTTTAGTTCCAGAAACTGATTTCTTGACCAAACAAGGATTGCAATGGCTTAGCGATAATATGTTTACGGATACTATTGAAATGAAAGTGGGTAAAAAAGAGTTTACAGAAGAACGAAATTCTTCAATTTTTGAATTAATACAGCAAGGTTCGTTTTTGAGTGATGGTCTATTGTACCAACAAATAAATACTATTATAGCATCGTAATTGTATTGCTATTTATTTTTAATTGGTTATTTTAGTACACTTTTTCAAAACTAAAATGGCCAATTTATTTTCTATGGATATTCAGAATACAATTCAAAAATTAAGGGAGGAATTAAATCAGCACAACTATAATTATTATGTGTTAGATAATGCAATAATTTCTGATTATGACTTTGATTTGAAATTAAAAAAAC
This sequence comes from Flavobacterium sp. ZB4P23, assembly GCF_003970375.1. Classification (NCBI taxonomy): domain Bacteria; kingdom Pseudomonadati; phylum Bacteroidota; class Flavobacteriia; order Flavobacteriales; family Flavobacteriaceae; genus Flavobacterium; species Flavobacterium sp. ZB4P23. The sequence continues at coordinate 657,190 of NZ_RYDK01000001.1, read as the reverse complement.
TACAAGAACTTGAAGGCCAGTATCCGGAATATTTTGATGAGAATTCACCTTCGCAACGAGTTGGGGGAACAATAACAAAAAACTTCCAAACCGTTCCGCATGAATATAGAATGTATTCTTTGGATAATTCCTATTCCAAAGAAGAATTAATCGATTGGGAAAAACGTGTTCAGAAGGTTTTAGGAGATGTTCCATTAGAATATACTTGTGAACTAAAATACGATGGAGCTTCTATCAGTATTACGTATGAAAACGGAAAATTAAAACGTGCTGTTACGCGTGGCGATGGTTTTCAAGGGGACGATGTGACTAATAATATTAAAACCATAAAATCAATTCCGCTTAAGTTGAAAGGAAATTTCCCTGCGACATTTGATATTCGCGGTGAAATCATTTTGCCCTTTGCCGGTTTCGAAAAAATGAATCAGGAACTAATAGAAATTGGAGAAACTCCCTATTCAAATCCTCGAAATACGGCTTCAGGAAGTCTAAAATTGCAAGATAGTGCTGAAGTGGCAAAACGACCTTTGGATTGTTTGTTGTATTTTTTAATTGGCAATAATTTGCCTTTTAAATCGCAATTTGAAGGATTAGAAACGGCAAGAAATTGGGGTTTTAAAGCACCCAAAGAAGCAAAATTAGCTCATAATCTAGAAGAAGTTTTTGAATTCATTAATCATTGGGACACTCATAGACATACTCTTCCTTATGAAACGGATGGCGTAGTAGTTAAAATAAATTCTTTTCATTATCAAGAGGAACTGGGTTTTACTGCTAAATCGCCTCGTTGGGCCATCGCTTATAAATTCAAATCAGAACAAGTTTCAACAAAATTAAATTCTATTTCGTATCAGGTAGGACGCACTGGTTCTATAACTCCCGTGGCTAACCTTGAACCCGTTCAATTAGCTGGAACCATTGTAAAAAGGGCTTCTTTACACAATGCAGATCAAATAGAAAAGCTAGATATTCGTGAAGGAGATACTGTTTTTGTAGAAAAAGGAGGAGAGATTATTCCCAAAATTATAGCAGTCGATTTAACAAAACGATCCGATGTCTCGGAGCCTACAAAATACATCACGCATTGCCCGGAATGCAATACAAAATTAGTGAGAAGTGAAGGTGAAGCCAATCATTATTGTCCAAATTTTTATGGTTGCCCACCGCAGATCATTGGAAGAATTCAGCATTTTATTTCTAGAAAAGCCATGGATATTGAAGGTCTTGGCGGAGAAACGATAGCTTTACTTTTTAATAATGGATTAGTGCATAATTATGCCGATTTGTATGAATTGACGGTAGATCAGATTTTACCATTGGAGCGAATGGCACAAAAATCGGCTGAAAATTTAGTGAATGGTGTTGCTAATTCGAAAAATATTCCTTTCGAACGCGTTTTGTTCGCACTTGGAATTCGCTTTGTAGGAGAAACAGTAGCGAAGAAATTGGCTAAACATTATAAAAACATTGATACCTTGGGTCAGGCGACTTTGATGGATTTGATTTTAGTGGATGAAATTGGAGACCGAATTGCACAAAGCGTAATTGATTTTTTCGAAAATCAAGAAAATAGAAGTATCATTGAGAGATTAAAAAAACATGGCGTACAATTTGAAATTTTTGAAAAAATAAATCCAAATGCCACGGATAAACTTTCAGGAAAGACTTTTGTAGTTTCAGGAGTTTTTGAGAAATTTTCCAGAGACGATTTGAAAAAAGCAATTGAAGATAATGGAGGCAAAATAGGGAATTCTATTTCAGCAAAAACGGATTATGTTGTAGCTGGAGACAATATGGGGCCTGCTAAATTAGATAAAGCCAATAAACTAAATGTCCCAATAATTTCCGAAGATGATTTTATCAATTTAATTCATAGTTCTACTGCAGAGACTGATTAAAAATATATTTTTTTGCCAGAATATTAATTGTCTGTTTTTTGATGTATTGTTTGAAATTCTTGTAAAGGTGTTTTTACATAGTAATGTTCTATGTTATTAAACAATTGGTCTTATTTATAGCACGCTAATCTGTTTTTATAAATTTGGAATTAATGCCCAAAGTTTAAATCCGGACTTAAAAATAAACAATGAACAGAATAACGGTTGGTTTTGTTAAAAAAATAATTGGTATAAAATGGTTTAATTTCATCGAAAAAATCGATTACAGTTACACTATGATCGATTTTCCTTCAAAAGCTTTTGCTTTATTGTTATCCAAATAAAAATCAATTCGTCCCAAATTTATACCGTAGCAACCTACCTGGTTTACTAAAACGTCTTTGCCTACAAGATTTTTTATAACCGTTGGTTTGTCCAGAAAAGTATGGGTATGTCCACCAATAATCAAATCTATATCCTGAGTCAGCTCGGCCAATTTTAAATCAGATATTTTGCCAGGTTCGTCTCTGTATTTATACCCTAAATGAGACAAACAAATTATGATATCACATTGCTGTTCTTTCTTTAAAATCCGAACCATATCTTGAGCCGTTTCAATCGGATCATTGTACACCGTTTCCTTATACATTGCCTTGTCTACTAAGCCAGCAAGCTCTATCCCGAGTCCAAAAACACCTACTTTTATTCCGTTTTTGTTGAATATTTTATAGGGTTTTACAAAACCATCCATCACTGTGTTTTTAAAATCATAATTGGCAGATAGGAACTCAAATTTAGCGTGTGGCATTTGCGCATGCAAACCTTCTACACCATTGTCAAAATCATGATTCCCTATTGCAGAAGCGTCGTATTCCATCATGCTCATCAATTTGAATTCTAATTCACCTCCGTAATAATTAAAATAAGGGGTTCCCTGAAAAATATCGCCTGCATCCAGCAATAATACATTTGGATTTTCTTTCCGAATCGTTTCAATCAAAGCGGCTCTTCGGGCCACACCACCCATATTAGCATTTCTGGGATGATCTGCTGGGAAAGGATCAATATAACTGTGTACATCATTGGTGTGTAAAATTGTTAGTTGTTTGGTTTTAGACCACTCAAAACTGCTCAAGGATACACCTAAACCTAATAAAGCTGATCCAGCAGCTGTTTTCTCAATAAATTCTCTTCTTTTCATTTTATATTTTTTTGGAGCTATTTCCCGCTTTTCGTTGCAATCTTTTTTATCGTTAAAAAACGATAAAAAAGGATTTTCACTTTAATCGGGGCTATGCTTTATGTTTTCAAAATTACTTTGGATTGTTTATTACCCTTTTTTATTCAACCGTAATCCGAACATCATTTATCACAGGAATAGTATCCACTTCTTTAAAATAATCAATCAGTATATTTCGTAGTTTGTACTCTAAATCAAATTTTTGAACTCCTTTTTTAAAGAAATTCATATTGTCACCACCATTTGATAAATAATCATTGGTTCCTACATAATAAATAGTTTCTTGCTGAACAGGGTTTCCTTGAACCAATATATTTTTTGGAAGATTGTTTTTGTCAATAGTAAAGGTTAATCCAGCTAATGGATGCGGTTTTTTTTCAGCAATAAGATAGGAAACGATTTCAAGGATTTGTTCTCCTTTTAGCGCAATAACGACCAGACTGTTTTCAAAAGGCATAATTTCAAAAGCCGTTCGGGCGGTGACATTCCCTTTTGGAAGTATAGAGCGAATCCCTCCGCTATTCAGCAAACAAATGTCGATATTCTTTTTTTCTCTAGCTTGAAACACAACATTACCTCGTTTTAACGTGACATCGGCCATCAGATTACCAATTGTAGTTTGCCATTTTCCAGAACTCTTGTCTAATGTTTCCGGACAATACGCAAGGACACTATCTAAATCTTTATTGATGTGTTCCCGATACGGTTTGATGAAATTTTCAATTTGCAGGGCTTGTTTTCCTATGGGGTCTGTAGTAGAGACTTGATTTTCTTTTTCAGTGACAGGAATTCGTTTTCCTTCAATTTTAGTAACATAGTAATTTTGTTTGCTGCACGAAGCAACAAATAAAAATGTTAAGAATATAACAAAAAGTTTAGAAACGTCGTTATACTTTTTTAGATTTACCATTTTAAATGCAACTTAATTAATTAATTTTGTAATCAAGTAAAAGTACTATGTTTTTAAATTATATAAAGAATTTTTTTGTAAAAAAAACATTAAAAAACAGCTTTCAGAATTTAAAAAGTAATGGATCTGTGGCTGGTGTGCAAACAATTGGTTTAGTCGTTGATACTACTGGTTTTGCTGAGACTGAATTGCTGGTAAAGGAAATTTTATCCTATGGAATTTTGCCTGAAAACATCAAAATTATTGTTTATAACGATAAATTAAAACAAATTAGCGAAAAAAAATATCCTATATTTAGTGCTCGAGATCTCAATTGGAAAGGACAAATTGCATCCACGGAGGTTAATGCTTTTAGCAATGAAAAATTCGATTTATTAATAAGCTATTACGATATAGAAAAAGCAATTTTATTGCAAGTTACCCATAATTCAAAAGCACAATTCAAGGTTGGTTTTTCATCCATAGACCAAAGATTAAATCATTTCATGATTAAAACAGAGGTTAATAGTTACCGTATTTTTTCAAGTGAGTTATTCAAATATTTAAAATTATTAAACAAAATATAAAATAATATGCAATTATTAATAGGAACAGGTGTTGCTCTTGTAACTCCTTTTAAACAAGATTTTTCAATAGATACCGAAGCTTTAAAAAGAATTGTACATTTTTCTATCGATGGAGGAATTGAATATTTGGTAGTATTGGGTACCACTGCAGAAAATGCAACTTTGTCTCCAGAGGAAAAAGAATTGGTCATCCGTACTGTAATCGAAGCTAATAATGGCACTTTGCCCTTAGTGCTTGGAGTAGGAGGTAATAATACCTTAAAAGTTGTTGAAGAGTTAAAAACAAGAGATTTAACTGCGTTTACGGCAATACTTTCCGTTTCTCCGTACTATAACAAACCTACTCAGGAAGGGATTTACCAGCATTTCAAGGCTGTTGCTGAAGCCTCTCCCATTCCAGTGATTTTATATAATGTTCCGGGAAGAACGGCAAGTAATATGTTGCCTTCGACTGTTTTGCGTTTGGCAAATGATTTCGAAAATATCGTAGCCATAAAGGAAGCAGCAGGAGATCTTGTTCAGGCAATGCAATTATTGAAAAACAAACCAAAAGATTTTCTTGTAATTTCTGGTGATGATATGATAGCTTTACCAATGGTTTTAGCAGGTGGAGCAGGTGTGATATCAGTTATTGGTCAAGGTTTCCCTAAAGAATTTTCTGAAATGATTCGATTGGGCTTAAACAGAAAGACAGATGAAGCGTTCAAAACACAGTATCTTTTATCAGATTGTATTGACATGATTTTTGAGCAGGGAAATCCAGCAGGAATTAAACAAGTCTTTCTGTCACTAGGGATTTCTGAAAATACAGTGCGTTTGCCACTGGTAAAAGTAGATGATTCACTAGCAAATAGAATTGATCAGTTTGTAAAAAAAATGAATAAATAAGGATGAAAAAGTAGCATTTTTTTAAACAAAAAATATATTTTGAAGTCGCTAAATTAATAACTAAATTTGCCACCGAAACTTCGGTATGATTTGCTAGGTTGTTTCAGCCAAAGGAATCATGAAAAAAGTAAAAAAATGAAATCAAAGATTCACGAAATCTAAAAAACAATATTAAATGTTGAGTAAAAAAATAATATCTCTATTGCTTCTTGTAGTTTTTTTTAGTTCTTGTAACGAATACCAAAGAGCACTAAAAACCGAAGATGTTGCTGTCAAGTTTGAAATGGCGACTAAATTATACGATACAGGAAAATTTTCTAAAGCAATTCGTATTTTTGAGCAGATTGGCCCAGCATACAGAGGAAAGCCTCAAGCAGAAAAATTGTTTTATATGTTTGCGCAATCCTATTACAAGACAAAGCAATATTATTTAGCAGGATATCAATTTGAAAGCTTTGTTTCAGGATATCCTAAAAGTGAAAAAATACAAGAAGCAGCTTATTTAGGGGCAAAAAGTTACTCGATGCTTTCTCCTTCTTATAGTCTAGATCAAACGGACACGAACAAAGCATTGGATAAATTACAACTGTTTATTGATAGTTATCCAAACTCAGAATATCTGGCTGATGCCAATGCTTCCGTTAAAATGCTTAGCGAGAAAATACAAAAAAAAGTCTTTGAAAATGCTAAAGGATACCATACGATTTCTGATTTTAAATCAGCGATAATTGCTTTAGATAATTTTGTTGCAGATTATCCAGGAACACCACTAAAAGAGGACGCATTGTTTTTTAAATTAGATTCAGCTTACCAACTGGCAATAAATAGTGTTCCTGCAAAAATGGAAGAACGTTTGAATGTTGCAAAAACAGCGCAAGCAAATTTGATAAAATTTAATGCTGAAACGAAATATATAAAAGTAGCGAACCAAATGTTAGCTCAAATAGAAAAAGATTTACAAAAATTTACTAAATAAATAAAGTCATGGATTTAAAAAAGACGAATGCTCCAGTAAATACAATAACATATAATAAAACTGTTATTGAAGAACCTACTGGTAATGTGTATGAAGCAATAACCATTATGGCTAAAAGAGCAAACCAAATCAATTCAGAAATTAAAAAAGAATTGACAGAGAAATTAGAAGAGTTTGCAACATATAATGACAGTCTTGAAGAAGTTTTTGAAAACAAAGAACAAATTGAGGTTTCAAAATTTTACGAAAAACTGCCTAAACCACACGCTTTAGCAGTTCAAGAATGGTTAGATGGTAAAATTTACCACAGAGACTCTAATAAATAATAAATGCTATGTCAGTTTTAAACGGTAAGAAAATTTTACTAGGAATTTCTGGTGGAATTGCAGCCTATAAAACCGCTTCATTAGTACGACTTTTCATAAAAGCAGGTGCACATGTCCAAGTGATAATGACACCTGCTTCTAAGGATTTTGTAACCCCTCTTACATTATCTACGTTATCCAAAAATCCGGTTTATTCTAGTTTTTATAACCAAGACAATGAAGATGAAAAATGGAACAATCATGTTGAATTGGCACTTTGGGCTGATTTGATGATTATTGCGCCAGCTACAGCAAATACATTGTCTAAAATGACAAATGGTATTTGTGATAATCTATTGATTGCAGCCTATTTATCCGCAAAATGTCCCGTGTATTTTGCTCCTGCAATGGATTTAGATATGTACAAACATCCTTCAACTATTGCTAATTTTTCCTCTTTGACACAATTTGGTAATACAATAATTCCTGCCGAAACAGGCGAATTGGCAAGTGGATTGTCCGGAGAAGGCAGAATGGCGGAACCAGAGAATATAGTGGCTTTTATTGAGGCGGATTTAAACAATAAATTACCTCTTAAAGGAAAAAAAATATTAATTACTGCTGGTCCTACTTATGAAGCAATCGATCCCGTGCGTTTTATAGGAAATCATTCTTCAGGTAAAATGGGTTTTGATATAGCAATTAGCGCTGCTAATCTAGGTGCTTCAGTATTTTTAGTAAGTGGACCAACGCTTTTTACAGTTTCAAATCCCTTGATTGAAGTTATTAATGTAGTCTCTGCCGAAGAGATGTATCTAGCCTGCCACCAGAGGTACGGTGATGTAGATGTCGCCATTGCAGCAGCAGCAGTTGCGGATTATAAGCCCAAGAATGTAGCTAAACAAAAAATTAAAAAGGCAGCTGATAATTTTGTAATTGAACTCGAGAAAACCAAGGATATTTTAGCTTCTTTGGGAACGCTGAAGAAAAATCAGTTTCTGATTGGTTTTGCTTTAGAAACAGAAAATGAAATCGAAAATGCAAAGCTGAAAATTCAGAAAAAAAACTTAGATTTGATCGTTTTGAATTCCCTTCAAGATCAGGGTGCCGGTTTTGGAAAACCAACGAATAAAGTTACTTTTATAGACCAGTTTTTTAATCTTGAACCAATGGAATTAAAATCGAAAGAGGCTGTTGCGGATGATATACTAAATAAAGTAATAGCGCATTTTGAAAAACTAAGGTAGTACATGACACTCTATGAGGTAATAACGGTTGTGATTTATGGTGACAGATAAAAAAACAGAAATCTACAGATGAATAAAATATTTACTTTTTTGCTGCTTTTTATTTTTGGAGGTGTCCAAGCACAACAACTGAATTGTACTGTAACGGTTGATGCACAGCGATTGAGTGTTACCAATCAACAAGTTTTTAAAACCTTGCAAACCTCGATCAGTGAGTTTGTAAACAAAACAGATTGGACCGGTCAAACAGTGAAGCAAAATGAAAAAATTAATTGCTCAATTTATATTACTGTTTCTGCTAATAATTCCGATCAATTTATAGCCACCATCCAGGTACAATCATCCCGTCCGGTTTTTAATTCATCGTACACTTCACCAGTTTTAAATTATAACGACAAAGATTTTAGTTTTCGGTATACTGAGTTTGAAAATTTAATTTTTAACCCTACCAGTTTTGATTCTAATTTAGTTTCGGTTCTTTCTTTTTACAGTTATGTCATTTTAGGAATGGATGCGGATACTTTTGTGATGGAATCCGGAAATCCTTATTTTGAAACTGCTCAGAATATTTTGAATGTAGCACAACAAGGAGGATCAAAAGGATGGAGTCAGGCCGATGGAAATCAAAACCGTTATTTTTTGATAAATGATATTTTATCCCCGGCATTCAAACAAGTTCGACAAACGATGTTTGAGTACCATTCCGGATTAGATTTGATGAATCAGGATTTAAAAGAGGCTAAAGAAAAAATAAAAGGATCTTTAATTGATTTAGCTAAGTTAAATGCTTCAAGACCTAATGCGTTTTTAACCCGTGTCTTTTTTGATGCTAAATCAGATGAAATTGTAGCTGTATTTTCAGGTGGTCCTAGTATCACAATTTCAGATTTAGTTGATAATCTAAATAAAATTTCTCCTTTGAATTCTAGCAAATGGGCACTGATACACTATTAATTAGCGGCCAGATTTTAATTTAATCCCCGGTTCCAATAAAAAAAACAAATAAATGATAACGTCACTTTCGATAAAAAACTATGCTTTAATAGAAAAATTGACAATCGATTTTTCAAAAGGTTTCTCAACAATCACTGGAGAAACTGGTGCAGGAAAATCAATAATTTTAGGTGCATTGGGGCTGGTTTTAGGAAAAAGAGCCGATTTGACTTCTCTAAAAAACAAAGAAGAAAAGTGTATTATTGAGGCTCATTTTGAAATTTCTAAGTATAATTTGCTTCCTTTTTTTGAAATAAATGATTTAGATTATGAAAATGACACCATAATTAGACGCGAAATCCTGCCTTCAGGAAAATCAAGAGCGTTTGTTAATGACAGCCCCGTAAATCTTCAGGAATTGCAGGAATTGAGCTTGTTCTTGATTGATATTCATTCGCAACAACAAACTCAAGAACTTTCGGATGAAAATGTACAGTTTGAAATTATAGACGCTATTGCCACAAATAAAGATATAATTCTGGAGTATCAGTCGCTTTTAAAAAAATATAAATCGGATAGATCCAAATTAAATTCGGTACTGAAAAGACAAAGCGAATCTAAGAAAGAGCAGGAATACAATACTTTTTTATTGGAAGAATTGGTAGCAGCGCAATTAAAATCAGGTGAACAAGAATCTCTTGAGGCTAATTTTGAAAAATTAAATAATGTTGAAATTATAAAGGAATCTATTGATAAATCTTTGGCTATAGCCAATGAAGAACAAATGGGTGTGATGTATAATTTGAATGAAATTAAGGTTTCATTACAAAAAATTGCTGTTTTTTCATCGGATTACCAATCTTTCTTAGAAAGAATTACAAGCGTAACGATTGAATTTGAGGATGTTTTGGAAGAAATGAATCGTTGTTCTGAAAAATTGATTAATGATCCGGAACAATTGGATTTAATTAGTCAAAAGCTTCAGGTAATTTTTACCTTGCAAAAGAAACATCAGGTGTCATCTGTGGATGAACTACTTCAAATTCAGATGAATATTGAAAATTCAGTATTAGAATTAGGAAATATGGAAGAAGAGATCGCTGCACTGACGCTTTCTCTAAAGCAAAAAACCGTTGAATTAGATGTTTTTTCAACTACAATTCATACGAATAGATTGAATTCGATTCCAGTTTTATCCCAAAAGTTGATTGCGATTTTAGAAACTTTAGGGATGCCTAATGTGCGCTTTAAAATGGATGTAAAATCAACTGAAACCTATTTTCAAAACGGAAAAGATGAGCTTCAGTTTTTATTTTCGGCCAATAAAGGGACGGATTTTGGTTTGTTAAAAAAAGTAGCTTCTGGTGGAGAAATGTCAAGGATTATGCTTGCTGTTAAGGCGATATTGGCACACTATTCAAAATTACCAACATTAATTTTTGATGAAATTGACACTGGTGTTTCCGGAGAAATAGCCATAAGAATGGGGGAAATTATGAAGGAAATGAGTCAGCAAATGCAAATTTTTGCTATCACGCATTTACCCCAAATTGCGGCAAAAGGGAATGCTCATTTCAAAGTATTTAAATCGACTGTTGGCGAGGATACGCAATCTGAATTGAAATTATTAACTAGAGAAGAAAGAGTGGTTGAAATCGCGCAAATGTTATCTGGAACAATCGTTTCCGACTCAGCCTTAAATCATGCCAAAGCCTTGTTGAACTAATATTTTAAATTATATTTGTCTCTAAAAAATCAAGACGAATTCAATTAAAATTATCTATTTAAAAAAATAAAATATGTATTTCAAAAAATCGATCGTAATATTGAGTGTAATTAGTATTTCTTTTTTTAACAGCTCTTTTGGGCAAGTGTTAGATTCGAACCATACAGTTGGTTCTATTCCAGCCAATAATTACATGTTTTCGATGAGTGATTATCCAGAGGGATTTTACGTTACTTTAGAAGATTTCATTAATAAAAAAACCACCAAACTTAATCCAGTAGAACGTAGAACAATTGTAGGGTTAGAAAAAAAATTAATACATCAAAATTCTATTGTTGATCATATTTTTCTGTACACTATTGCTGACGAAACTAAATTGACCGGAGTTTTTGCTGTTTCACTAAATGGAAATCTTTATGTACAACAAAAAAATTTCCGTAAATATGCATTGAAAGGTGATAAGAGTGAAGAAGGAGATAACCCAAATTCGTATCACAGGGTTTTGCAAGCCGGAAAGTTTCTATATTTAGAGGCGGAGCTTGCTAATGGTTGGTCAAAAGGATTGGCCTATGGAAGTGGTGGAGCTATTGGTGGTGTCAATGAATAGACTAAAAGGAATTGTATTTGATATCAATAAAAAAGAGTTTAATGTTTTAAAAGACTGTAAGGATTTTAATGAATTTTTAACCAGTCACCAATTAGAAAACGTGAAATGTGAAAACAAAAAAATAGATATAATCACGGTTAGGGAAAATATTAATAAAATAATAAGATAAGGAATTTATATTTTTTTGAATTAAAAAATAAGGATTTCCAACAATATAAAAACGGAAACAATAGAATTATGATTATAGAACCTAGAATGAGAGGATTTATTTGTACGACATCACACCCAAAAGGATGCGAGCAAAATGTAAAAAATCAAATAGAATACATACAATCAAAAGGCGCAATCAACGGAGCTAAAAATGTATTAGTAATTGGGGCTTCAACCGGTTTTGGTTTGGCTTCCAGAATTACAAGTGCTTTTGGTTCTAATGCAGCAACTATTGGTGTATTTTTTGAAAAAGCTCCTTCTGAAGGAAAAACAGCTTCACCAGGTTGGTACAACTCTGCAGCTTTTGAAAATGAAGCGCATAAAGCAGGTTTGTATGCAAAAAGTATCAATGGAGATGCTTTTTCGAATGAAGTAAAGCAACAAACATTAGATCTTATAAAAGCTGATTTAGGTCAAGTGGACTTAATAATCTACAGTTTAGCTTCTCCCGTTCGTATGCATCCTGTAACAGGAATATTGCATCGTTCTGTTTTGAAACCAATTGGTGGTACTTTTACCAATAAAACAGTTGATTTTCATTCTGGTAAAGTTTCTGAAATTTCAATTGAGCCTTGCACTGGTGATGATATAGAAAACACAGTCGCCGTTATGGGCGGGGAAGATTGGGAGATGTGGATTGATGCTCTAAAAGCTCAAAATCTATTAGCTCCAGGCGCTACAACTGTTGCTTATTCCTATATTGGGCCATCATTGACTGAGGCAGTGTATAGAAAAGGTACAATTGGTCGTGCCAAAGATCATCTTGAATCGACTGCATTTGCAATCACGGACAGTTTAGCAGCTATTGATGGAAAAGCATTTGTTTCTGTAAATAAGGCATTGGTTACACAAGCAAGTTCTGCAATTCCGGTTATTCCATTGTATATTTCTTTATTATATCGAATAATGAAGGAAGAAGGTATACACGAAGGATGTATTGAGCAAATTCAGCGTTTGTATCAAGAACGATTGTTTACCGGCAATGAAGTTCCTGTTGACGAAAAAGGAAGAATTAGGATTGATGATTTAGAGATGCGTCCTGATGTTCAGGAAAAAGTAGCTAAATTGTGGATGGAGGCTGTAACTGAAAATTTATCCGAAATAGGAGATTTAGTAGGATACAGAAAAGATTTTTACAATTTATTTGGTTTTGACGTGGATGGTGTAGATTACAAAGCGGATACAAACGAAGTGGTAAACATTAAAAGTATTTCTTAATTATTGTACCTTAAAATAGTATTTATAAAACCATCAATTAATAGTTGATGGTTTTTTTATGGATAACCATTATATTTGTTAAAATTTTAAAGACCTAAAAACAGACTACTAATACCTCATTTTGATATATGTTATTTTCCTTAATAATCCCAGTTTACAATCGCCCGGACGAAGTAGATGAACTTTTAGAAAGTTTGTCTCATACAACCTATAAAGAGATATTTGAAATTGTAATCGTAGAAGATGGTTCTGCTTTAGTGTGTCAGGATGTTGCTCAAAAATATGGAGACAGACTTGATATTTCCTATTATTACAAAGAGAATTCAGGACCTGGCGATTCCAGAAATTATGGAATGAAAAAAGCCAGAGGGGATTACTTTATCATTTTTGATTCGGATTGTATCATACCTGAGCAGTACTTGTCTGAAGTTGATACGGCTTTAAAGCAAAATTATGTAGACTGTTTTGGAGGACCGGACAAGGCTTTAGATAGTTTTTCAGACATCCAAAAAGCAATTAATTTTGCAATGACTTCTTTTTTAACCACAGGAGGAATTAGAGGCGGTTCTGAAAAAATCGATAAGTTTCAGCCCCGAAGTTTTAACATGGGGCTGTCTCGCAAAGCTTTTGAAGCATCCAAAGGTTTTGGAAATATTCATCCAGGAGAAGATCCTGATTTGTCAATTCGTTTGTGGAACTTAGGTTTTGAAACCACACTTTTCCCACAAGCATTTGTATATCACAAACGAAGAATCGACTGGGATAAGTTTTCAACTCAGGTAAATAAATTTGGAAAAGCACGACCAATTCTTAACAGTTGGTATCCAAAATACAATAAGCTTACTTTTTTCTTTCCTTCGGTTTTCATCATTGGATTTTTCTTTTCAATTGTATTGTTGTTAATTTTTAATTTTGATTATCTGCTTCAGTTGTATTTTATTTACTTTTTGGTATTGTTCTTGGTCTCTTCTTACCAGAATAAGAGCCTTAAAATAGGTTATTTATCATTAATAGCGGTTTGGAAACAGTTTTATGGTTACGGTTTAGGTTTCATAAAATCCTATTATAAAGTTATTATTTTAAGGCAAAAACCACAAGAGGCTTTTCCAGAATTATTTTTTAAAGTGTAAGATGACAAAAATCATTGGTTTAACCGGAGGCATAGGAAGTGGCAAAACAACCCTTGCAAAATATTTTGAATCATTTGGGATTCCCGTTTATATTGCGGATGCGGAGGCCAGAAAAATGATGGAATCTGCTGTAATTTTAAAAGCCATAAAAAACGAATTTGGGAGTTCTGTTTTTGAAATTAACCTGTTAAATAGAGAAAAATTAGCTAAAATCGTATTTGAGGAACCTGAAAAATTAGAAAAACTCAATGCTATTATTCATCCGGCAGTAAAAAAACATTTTGATCAATGGATTTTACAACAAGAGACGGCGCCGTTTATTATCTATGAAGCGGCTATTTTATTTGAAAGTGGGCGTGATAAAGAATGTGATTTTATTATAACGGTTACAGCACCGTTAGAATTGAGAATTCAAAGGGTAATCGACAGAGATAAATCAAATCGAGATCTTGTTTTGAAACGAATAAATACACAATGGACTGATAAACAGAGAATTGATAAAAGTGATTTTGTTATTCATAATGTTTCACTTGAAACAGCAAAGCAGGAGGCAAATGAAATTCTTAAAATATTAAAGATTGTATAAAAACAAGCATAGTTGTTAATGTTTGGTTAATCTATTATTTAATATATTGTTAAAATACTAAATTTGTTTTGATGAATAAACTTTTTTTTAGATTACTTGTTTTATTAATGAGCTTGTCCTTAATAGGGATAATTTTAGTTCAGGTATATTGGTTCAATACCTCGTTTAAAAATAATGATGAGCAATTTAAGTTTAATGTTAAGCAAGTTATTGGTAATGTGGCAAATAATCTTCAAAAACAAGAAGAGTATAATTTTTATGATAAAATAAATCATTACAAGGATAGTACCGGAAAAGTTCCTGAAAAGGATGATATATTAGAGTTTTATTACGTTCAGAAAAACCCAAGAACAAACAAAACCATAATATATTCAAATAGTATCATGTCTGAGAATTATAATATTTCTTCTACGTTCTTTGATAAGAAATTTGATAGTGAAAAATTTAAAAATTTCAGTTCTAAACGCGTTACAGAAGTATACAACAATAATTCTATTGATAAATTAGGTGGGAATCAAAGTTTGATTCCAGATGTTAGAATTGAAAAAGAAGGAAATTTAGATATTTTAGACAATGCTCTTTTTAAAATTTCAGCAAAAGATGTATTGTCAGCAATGCCGCTTGAGGAACGTGTTTCGAGCAGTGTTTTACAAAAATTAATCAAGAAAGAATTAGAAGAACACGGTATTGAAACAAAATTTGAATTTGGTATTTACAGCAATAATTTAGCGACTAAAATCAAATCAAGCGAGTTTAAATATGATAAAGATGCTACCTATTCTATTCCGGTATTTATTGATAATGAAGGAAGCAGTAAGTATGATTTGTTGGTTACATTTCCGCTTAAAAAGAAATTTTTATTGTCGGAACTCGTAAGTATTACCGTACTTTCAATTGTTTTTACTCTAATTATTTTGATTGCGTATTCAAGTGCATTGAATCAATTGATCCGGCAACGTCAAATTTCTGAAATTAAAAATGATTTTATTAATAACATGACGCACGAGTTTAAAACTCCAATAGCCACAATTAATTTAGCATTAGATGCGATACGAAATCCAAAAATAATAGATGATAAGGAGAAGGTTTTACGATACCTTCAGATGATTAAAGACGAGAATAAACGCATGCACGCCCAGGTAGAGAATGTATTAAGAATTTCTAAACTAGAAAAGAAAGAACTGGACATTATCAAAGAGACGCTCAATGTACATGACATTATAAATGATGCTATTGAACATGTAAATCTAATTTTAGAAGATAGAGAAGGAACCATTAGAAGTCACTTTGGCGCTTTAAGAACTACCGTATTACTCAACGATGTTCATTTTACCAATGTGATTGTCAATATTTTAGAAAATGCTATAAAATATTCACCTAATGTGCCAGAAATAGACATTTTTACTGAAAATGTAAAAGATATGGTTATTATCAAAGTTAAAGATAACGGTTTAGGAATGAGTAAAATAGCTCAAAAAAGAATTTTTGAAAAATTTTATAGAGAACATACCGGCGACATTCATAATGTCAAAGGGCATGGATTAGGTTTAGCGTATGTAAAAAGAATTGTAGATGACCACAACGGTCAAGTATATGTAGAAAGTGAAAAGGGAAAAGGGAGTACCTTCATAATAAAATTACCATTAATAAATTAGAATATGGAAAATGTAAATAAGAAAATACTTTTAGTGGAAGATGACCTGAATTTTGGTGCGGTTTTGAAAGATTATTTAATGCTAAATGATTTTGACGTCACGTTAGCCAAAAATGGAATGGAAGGTTTCGAAAAATTTAAAAAAGATACTTATGATTTGTGTATTCTGGATGTAATGATGCCTTACAAAGATGGTTATACTTTAGCAAAAGAAATCAGAGAAAAAAACAACGAAGTTCCAATTATCTTTTTAACTGCAAAATCGATGAAAGAGGATGTGTTGAAAGGCTACAAAGCGGGTGCGGATGATTACTTAAATAAACCTTTTGATTCAGAAGTATTGTTGATGAAAATCAAAGCGATAATTCAAAGAAAATCATCAGATACCAGAGCAGAACAAGTACAATTTGAATTTAATATTGGGAAGTTTTATTTAAATTCAAAACTTCGTTTTTTAACTTTTAATACTGAAGAGCCAATTAAATTATCTCCAAAAGAAAATGATTTGTTGAAGATGTTGATTCTTCATGAAAATGATTTGATGCCAAGAGAATTAGCCTTGACAAAAATATGGAGAGATGATAATTACTTTACATCCAGAAGTATGGATGTTTATATAGCAAAACTGAGGAAATACCTTAAACTGGATGAAGATGTTGAAATTTTGAATATCCACGGAGAAGGATTTAGATTAGTTGTAAAAAATAAAGTAGCAGAATAAGTAGCTATAAGCCTCAAGAAATTGAGGCTTTTTTTATTTTAAAAATATTTATTTCCAGTTTAATTGCAAAGCGAAATTGGTTTTTTCTTCTTTTGTAATACTAAAAATAGTTTCATTTTTAGAAATAGTTTCATGAATAATTACGTTATCCTTTAGAGATAATTCTTTTAGGAAATTCATTTCGAAACTAATAATTTCCTGATTCAGGATTAATTTTTCATCAACCAGATCCAAACACCATTCCAGATATTTGACATTATTAACATGATTTACAATGTCTAAATCCGATAAGAAAATGGTTTTTTCAAAAACTATTTCTTTCTCCTGATTGAAATTAATTTTAGAAAAACCTTCATGAGTAGCTTTTTTTTCTGGATATACTTCAAAATGCTCGAACGGCAACGCCAATGCTTCCGGCCGTCTTTTTTTAGTATTGAATACAGCCCAGAAAGTCTCTGAACCCACAATTTTTTCTCCATTTACATGCATTTCCAGCGCCCGTACTGAACGGGAATTCTCTAAGGAATTGATCCAGGTTTTTACCGTTACGACATCTCCGGATTTAGGTAATTTAGTAACTTCAACACGCATTCTGCTCAAAACCCACGCTTGATTAAATTCCTGCATGTCCGTAAAACTGATTCCACCAATTTCTGAATGTGCAGCTGCTGTTAATTGTAATATAGAACACAAATCAGTGTATTTTAAAAACCCGTTTGGAGCACATTGTGTAAAATTGATTTCCCAGTCTTTGCTAAGAATAGATGTGAAGTTAGGTGAAATGGGCATATTTATAGATTGTAATTATTAGTAATGGGTTTAAAAAGGCTTTTTTGTTGTACTTCTTTTGTTTATAGGGATTGTTAAAACAAAACATTTTATAAATAATAATAATGACCGCTAATTATATTCGAAGTATAGGTTTTTTATTAGCGAATTAGTGGTTAAATTTTTTTGATCGTCGTCAATAATGATATTTTTATTTTTTTGAATTGATGTACTTCACAATCGTTTCATAAGGAGTTTCAAAATCAAACCATTTGGTGTTTTCATTTTTTTTGAACCAAGTGAGTTGACGTTTTGAGAATCGGCGGGTATTTTTCTTTATTTCTTCAATGGCAAATTCCAATGAAATTTCCCTGTCAAAATAACGGAATAGTTCTCTGTAACCCACTGTTTGCAAGGCGTTCAATTCTTTATTCTGGAATAACGTTTTTGCTTCCGCTAATAAACCCTCGTTCATCATGGCATCTACACGTTGATTAATTCGGTTATAGATACTCTTTCTGTCGGCTTCTAAACCAATTAAAATAGGAGTGAAGTTGTGACTGTTTTGCTTTTGATTTAAAAAAGAAGAATATGGTTTTCCGGCACCAATACATACTTCTACGAAACGCATCATACGTTGTGGATTTTGTAAGGTTTGAGAATTCTCGACAGTCAAAGTTTTGTAATAATTAGGATCTAAAACTTCGAGTTTTTGTTGCAAATACCCAATTCCCAGTTTTTCATAATTCAGTGTTATTGCTGAGCGAACTGTAGGGTCTATTTCTGGAAATTCATCAAAACCTTTTAGGATTGCGTCTACATATAATCCCGAACCACCAACTAGTATAGCATAATCATTGGTCAGAAATAATTCGTCCAGTTTTGCAATGGCTTCTTTCTCGAAATCACCTACGGTATAATTCTCGAATATGGATTTGTTTTGGATGAAATGATGGGTAGCTGTTGCTAGCTCGGCTTGGTTTGGAACTGCGGTTCCGATGGTCATTTCCTTGAAAAACTGTCGGCTGTCACATGACAGGATATCGCATTTAAAATAATTAGCCAAAATGATGCTCAAGGAAGTTTTTCCTATCGCTGTGGGTCCGATAATGGTGATTAGGTATTTCATAGTTTTTAGCCCAGATGGAAACGGAAACCCCGGAGGTATTGCAGTTTTTTTTCTTGGTGTAAAAGAGCGACCGGAGGAAGCTCCTTTTAAGCCTTAGAAAAACAACTGGAATAACGAGGAGTTGCAGTGTACAGCTGGAATTGCTTCAAATTAATAAATTATAATTCGGTGCCACAATGGTAGCAGTATTTTGCATTATATTCATGACCGTCAGTTCCGCAAACGGTGCATGGATTAATTCTTTCGGCTCTTGGTTTTTTACGGTTGCTGTTTGCAAATTCAGCTGAAACGATACCCGTAGGAACGGCTATTATTCCATATCCCATGATCATTACTACTGATGCTATAGCTTGGCCTAATGGTGTGATGGGCGATATGTCACCGTAGCCAACGGTTGTGAGTGTTACAATGGTCCAATAAATGCTGGTGGGAATGCTGGTAAAACCGCTTTCTTTACCCTCTACCACATACATAACGGAGCCTATCAGGATGCTGCTGATCAACATGAAATAGATAAAAATTAATATTTTTCCTCTACTGGCAATTAGCGCTTCTTTTAAGTGAGTGGATTGACTGGAGAATTTTGGATGTTTCAATATTTTGAACAATCGCAGTAATCTCAAAGCCCTTACCACAGTTAAAACGCTTGTTCCAAAATAAAACAAGGACAAATACATAGGTAAAGTGGCAATCAAATCAATGATTCCATAGAAACTGAGAATGTATTTGACAGGTTTTTTTATAGATATAATTCGAAGAATGTATTCTAAGGTAAAGAAAATCGTAATGACCCACTCTAGGATAATGAGTTCTTGGTGGTATTTTGTATCGAAACCTTTTACGGTTTCAAGCATCACAATTACAACACTTAACAAAATTACTCCTAAAAGTACTAGGTCAAACATGCGCCCGGAAGCCGTATTTGTGCCATAAATAATGACATTGGTTTTTTGTCTGAAAGTGTCAAATTTTGACTTTATTCGGTGCATAATTATGGATGGATTGATAGCATACGATTAGAATTTTAACGTTTTCAAGGTTTTATTGCTTCGTATGTGCCCTTGGATAATATTTTTAGTGTCCCGGTTATTTTGCATCGGAATGAGGATGTTTCTCAGTATTTCGATATTGTTGATTTGATAATTTAAATCGTAAAAAGCATAGCCTTTGTAAATTCCGTTTTCGATCAAAACGGCAGATCTTTCGCTGATGGTTCTGCCTTTGTCAATCAATACCATATTTTGATTTTCGAAACTATTTTTATCGACAAAAGTAAGAACTCTGATATTGTATTCTTCAGGTGAAACTTTGCTAATACAAGCGCCGTCACATTCTTTTATAGTGTATTGAAAACAGTTGGTTTTAGAAACATACAAACCAGTTAGTTTTTGACATAAATTATAATGAGAAGTAATTCTGAATAATGCGTTTTTACCCTCTTGCAGGGAGGAAAAGGATGTGATTTCTTTTTTGCGTCCATCTGCTTTTTGAAGCTTTAGGTTGAGATACCCATTTTTATCTTTTTCAGCATAGAGTGCCAGTTGAAAAATACTTTTTCGCTGTGCTCTGTTATATATGGGTTTATTGATTTTTATTTCCTCGCTTTCTTTTAATAATGCGATCAATTCACTTCCGGTTTCATCATAGGTTACGGAAAACACTTCTGCTTGAATTTTCTTGCATTTTGTAGAAGTTCCTGTAAAATGCTGATTGATTCGTTTTTTTATGTTTCGGCTTTTGCCAATGTAAATTAGATTTCCTTTCTCATTATGAATGTAATAGACACCTGTTTTTGCTGGTAATCCGGACACAATATCCAGTAATTTTGGAGCGATTCCTTTTTCGATTTCCAGCTTTATAAAATCTTTTACAATTTCTTTCTCTAAATCTTTTTCTAAAAGAATTTTGAATAATTTGACTGTTGCTAAAGCATCACCACTGGCTCTGTGGCGGTCTGCCATTGGGATTCCAAGCGCACGAACGAGTTTTCCTAGGCTATGGGACGGTTGTTCCGGCAATAATTTTTTTGATAATTCAACCGTACAAAGTGTTCTGGCTTCAAAATCGTATCCTAATCGTCTGAATTCGGTTCGTAAGATTCTGTAATCAAAAGAAGCATTATGAGCCACGATAATACAATCGTTTGTCATTTCGATGATGCGTTTTGCTACTTCAAAAAACTTGGGAGCAGATTGCAACATGGCATTATTAATACCGGTAAGTTTAACTACAAAAGGTTGAATTGGGATTTCCGGATTTACCAAACTAATGAACTGATCCACGACCTCATGTCCATCAAATTTATAGATAGCGATTTCAGTGATTCCCTCTTCGTTGAATTGTCCTCCTGTGGTTTCTATGTCTAGTATTGCGTACAAAATAAGTATTCAGTGTTCAGTTTTTAGTATTCAGTTTTGAAGTAGAGATTTTTAAATCTGAAATGCTTCGCCAGTTCGCTACCGCTCGGGTCAATATTCGTTAATCTCAAATCAAAAGTCAATTTCTTCCTCCAAAGATACTACTTCCAATGCGAACCATCGTACTTCCGCATTCAATTGCAAGTTGATAATCACCGGACATTCCCATAGAAAGAATGGTAAATTGTGAATTGTGAATTTTGAATTTATCAAAAATAGATTTCAGATGGGTGAATTCTTTCTTGATTTGATCTTTCTTGTCTGTAAAAGTTGCCATTCCCATTAATCCAACGATTCTAATGTTTTTTAATTCCTGGAATTCGTTTGAGGATAGGAGTGAAGCAAGTTCTTCTTGGTCAAGACCAAATTTAGTTTCTTCTTCGGCAATATGCATTTGTAATAAACAATCAATAATTCTATTGCTTTTTAGTGCTTGTTTGTTGATTTCCTGTAGCAATTTCAAACTATCCACACCGTGAATCAAGCTCACAAATGGCGCCATAAATTTGACTTTATTGGTCTGAACATGGCCTATCATGTGCCATTGAATGTCTTTTGGCATTTGTTCCCATTTCTCCGCCATTTCCTGGATTTTATTTTCTCCAAAAATGCGTTGACCGGCCTCATACCCTTCCATTAAATCCGAAACAGGTTTGGTCTTTGAAACCGCAACTAAGGTTATATGTTCCGGTAAAGTGGATTTTATTTGGAGTAAATTATTTTTTATTGGCATTTTAATGTTTAAATTTTAATGTGTTAAAGTTCATACACGACTAATCCGCTTCTAAACTTTGGTTCAATATACGTACTTTTTGGAGGCATTATTAAATTGGCATCGGCCAAGGCTTTTATTTCTCCAATATTGGATGGAAATAATATGAAACCGATTTCAAATTCTCCTTGATCAATTTTGTTTTTTACTTCCAATACGGATTGTTTTCCTGAAAGGTATTCTATTCGCTCATCATTGCGTAAATCTTCGATGGCAAGAATAGGCAATAACACTTTTTTGTATAAAATTTGTGTGTCTAAACTATCCAAAGCCGTTAAGAAAACTTCATTTTCTTTTCGTAAAATTAAGCTATAAAATTCATTGTCCAGATACATTCCGAATTGATGCTTTTGAGAAGGCTGAAAAGGCTGCTGAAATTTGTTTGTAACAATGAAATTCTTTTCTAATTCCTTTATCAAATTTTCTTTCGAGAAACCGTTTAAATCTTTTACCAAGCGATTGAATTCATATATTTTGACATTGTTTTCAGAAATTAAATAGCTCAGAATATGATTTTTGGCTGCGTTGTCTGGATCATCATTTTCCTCGGATAATAATTTTAAGGCTTCGGTACGGTGATGGCCATCTGCAATATAAAGACTATCTGTTTTTTCAAAAATGTTCTGAAGCCAATTGATTTCTAACGCATCTTCAATTTTCCATAAGTAGTGAATTTCTTTTTTGGTGGTTGAAAACTCAAAATCGGCTAATTTTTGGGTACAATTAAAAATCCAGTTTTCAATCGTTTTATTATCCGGATAGGTCATCAAAACCGGTTCCGTATTGAACTCAGAATATTTCATGTAGTCTTTTAATAATCGGACTCTGAAAGCGATAATATCTTCGTGTTTTTTGATGATATTGTTGCAATAATCAGCTACACTAGTACCTACGATAATTCCGGTAAAAGAGTGCTTTTTAGTTACAATTTTATGAATATAAATCGCGGGTTTTTTGTCTTTTACTAAAATTATTTCATTTTTGAAATCCTCATATTTTTGATGTACTTGGCGGTATCTTTTTTCAAAAGAAACAGTTTCCTGATTGGTGTAAGCAGGTTTTAGTATGTGCAAAAAAGACAACGGATTGAAATCCAATTGCGCCGCTAATTCCGCATTTACATATTCTTCATACGAACGGCAAGTAACAAGGCAAACCTTATCACGAGTGGGACGAACAGCTTTGAAAGGGACAATTTTAGCCATAATAATATAAAAAGTGAAAAGTGAAAAGTGAAAAGCTGAGAATTTAAAGGTATTAACTTTAGGCCCTCAATTTTTAAACATTACAATTATATAAATTGTTTAGAAATCTTCTCGGCTTTTTTGCTTCCAGAATAATCGTAAAAACCTTCCCCTGATTTCACACCCATT
Source organism: Flavobacterium sp. ZB4P23 (assembly GCF_003970375.1). Lineage (NCBI taxonomy): Bacteria > Pseudomonadati > Bacteroidota > Flavobacteriia > Flavobacteriales > Flavobacteriaceae > Flavobacterium > Flavobacterium sp. ZB4P23. The sequence goes on along the minus strand of NZ_RYDK01000001.1, from coordinate 633,937 downwards.
TTTCCGGCACGAACCATATTTACCAATAACGGACAAGGTGCATATTTTGGGTTTTTAAAACCGTCGTACATCACGTTCAAAATGGCTAAACATACATCAAGACCAATAAAATCTGCTAGTTGCAAAGGTCCCATCGGGTGTCCCATTCCAAGTTTCATCACCGTGTCAATTTCATAAACACCAGCCACTTTGTTGTATAAAGTTTCGACCGCTTCGTTAATCATGGGCATCAAGATTCTATTGGCAACAAAACCAGGATAATCGTTGACTTCAACAGGCGTTTTTCCTAACTTCTCGGAAAGATTCATGATGATTTTTGTCACTTCATCAGAAGTATTATAACCACGAATAATTTCCACCAGTTTCATTATTGGCACCGGATTCATAAAGTGCATACCGATAACGCGTTCCGGATGTGCCACAACGGCTCCAATTTGAGTAATTGAGATAGAAGAAGTATTAGTTGCCAAAATTGTATTATGAGAACAAGCTTCGTTCAATTGCTTGAAGATATTCAGTTTTAATGCTACATTTTCAGTGGCCGCTTCAATCACTAAATCAACCCCTACAACGCCATCTTTGATATCCGTATAGGTGATTATGTTAGTAATCGTCTTAGCCTTGTCTTCTTGGGTGATACTTCCTTTTGCAATCATTCGGTCTAAATTAGCGGCGATAGTGGCCATTCCTTTATCCAATGATTGTTCTGAAACATCTATTAATTTTACGGTAAAACCACTTTGTGCAAAGGTGTGAGCAATTCCATTCCCCATTGTTCCTGCTCCGATTACGGCAATTGTTTTCATTCTTATTTTGGATTAAAATAGTTTAATATTTATGTAAAAATTATTTTTTAAAACAATCAATAATTTGATACGCAACACGAAGCGCTTCAGAGGCTTGTTCCAATGTCACAATTGGTGTTGAATCAGTATTTATGGCATCTGCAAATGATTCCAGTTCATCCAGAATAGCATTGTTTTGTTCTACATCTGGATTGGAAAAGTAGATTTGTTTTTTTACACCTTCCGCATTTTGTAAAATCATATCAAAATCGCCTGGAACTTCCGGAGCATCTTTCATTTTTACAACCTCACATTTCTTTTCTAAGAAATCTACGGAGATGTAAGCGTCTTTCTGGAAAAAACGAGATTTACGCATGTTTTTCATCGAAATTCGGCTCGCTGTTAAATTAGCAACACAACCGTTTTCAAACTCTATTCTTGCATTGGCAATATCCGGTGTATCACTGATAACTGAAACACCGCTAGCACTAATATTTTTTACTTTTGATTGTACAACACTCAAAATGGCATCAATATCATGAATCATCAAATCTAAGACTACAGGAACATCAGTTCCGCGAGGATTGAATTCAGCCAGACGATGCGATTCAATAAACATAGGGTTTTCGATCATGTTTTTGGTAGCGATGAATGCTGGATTGAAACGTTCCACATGCCCCACCTGACCTTTAACATTATATTCTTTTGATAAAGCGATAATTTCTTCGGCCTCTTCGACCGTATTTGAAATAGGTTTTTCAATAAAAACATGCTTACCGGATTTGATGGCTACTTTGGCACATTTGTAGTGAGAAAGGGTTGGGGTAACAATATCGATTACATCAACGGCATGAATAAGGGTGGCAATTGTGCTAAAATGTTTGTATCCAAATTCTTTAGAAACCTTTTCGGCGTTTTCTTGATTTGGATCATAAAATCCCACTAATTCATATTTTTTAGATTGTTGTAATAAACGCAAATGTATTTTTCCTAGATGGCCAGCACCTAATACTCCAATTTTCAGCATAATGATGTAATTTTTACAAAAATAACAATAAAATGATTAATCTATTATTGATACCGGACAATTCTTCAGTTAATTTAAAATTTAAAATCCAACATTTGAATTCAGAAATTGTTTTCTATTTTTACCAAAATAAAACAATAAACTTTGAAAGACACAGGCAAACATCAAGGACTTCGGAATCAATTAGTAAGCGTTTTAGAGCAAAAAGGAATTACTGACAAAAGTGTTTTGGAGGCGATAAAAAAGATTCCAAGACATTTATTTTTAAATTCCAGTTTTGAAGATTATGCCTATCAAGACAAAGCATTTCCTATTGCTGCAGGCCAAACGATATCGCAACCGTACACTGTTGCTTTTCAATCCCAATTATTAGAAGTCAAAAAAGAACACAAAATTTTAGAAATAGGAACAGGTTCAGGGTATCAAACAGCTGTTCTATGTCTTTTAGGTGCCAAAGTATTTAGTGTAGAAAGACAGAAAGAATTGTTTAAGCAAACCTCAATTTTATTTCCAAAACTGAATATTAGGCCCAAATATCTCTCTTTTGGAGATGGATACAAAGGATTACCAAATTACGCTCCTTTTGATAGTATTATAGTAACTGCAGGCGCTCCGTTTATTCCGCAACCGTTGATGGCGCAACTCAAAATAGGAGGAAGGCTAGTTATTCCACTAGGTACAGAGGTGCAGATTATGACCTTATTAATCAGAAAAAATGAAACTCAATTTGAGAAACATGAGTTTGGAGAGTTTCGATTTGTTCCTTTATTAGAAGATAAAAATTAAAATCCCATCCCCAACCCTTCCCAAGGGGAAGGGAGCAGAAGATGAATTTTATTGACCAATAATGGTTAAATACCGCTCTAAACTTTCTTTTTCTATTTGAGCAATGAATAACAAAAAATCTTCTTTGTTGTTTTTAGTTTGTGCAGTTTCCAGTGTTTGATAATAGCGCATTCTACTTTCATAATCCCCTTTTATATTGGCAATTATGTAACCATGCTGCAATAAAACCAAGTTCATGACTAAGCGCGAAGTCCTGCCATTTCCATCAATAAAGGGATGAATAGTAACCAAGCGTTCATGCATTTCGGCAGCTAAAATTATCGGATGTAAGGTTGATTTATTAGTTTCATACCAAATAAAAAAATCTTCCATTGCTTTGGCGACTAAAAAAGGTTGTGGAGGCACGTAACTGCTTCCTTGAATCATCACCTGGACTTTTCTATAGCTACCTGCATCTTCGGGTTGAATTCCTCTCAAAATAAGATTGTGGATAGAAAGAACTTCTCGTTCCTTTATAGCAGTATTTTTTTGCATTAAATCTTTGATATAAGCAATGGCTTCCTGATGATTAATGACTTCCAGATGTTCCCGCATACTTTTTCCAGAAATCGTCAAACCTTCATTGATAACTAAATCCGTTTCGCGTAAAGTCATTGTGTTTCCCTCGATGCGATTACTTTCAAACGTATATTCTAGCTCTAATGCTTGTGCAATCCGATAGCTGTCAAATTGGCGAAACCCATCCAGTTGTATCTTCAAAGTATCTATTTCATCTAAAATTTTCTGAAGAGTTACCGATAATTTTTTCTTTATTGGTTTGCTTTGATATCTAATTTCTTGCTCTGCAACCAATAATGCTTTTAGAGCAAATTCATCCTGACCAATTTCATAAAGAATTTTTTCTTTAAGCCAAGCGACCATGATTGTTTCTAAATCTATTTCTAGTAAAGATGCTAATTTTACGACTTGGTCTCTTGTAGGTTTTCTAGTTCCACTTTCAAACTTACTGATTAAGGCTTGATCAATTGCTAAAAGTTGTGCGACTTCTCTAGTTTTGAGTCCTTTTTGTTCTCTTGCGTTTTTGAGTAGTGTTTTCATTTTAAAAAAAAAGCTTTAAATTGTCTTGACAAATTTAGTCATTTTTTATAAATATAAATAATAATTAATACATTACTTTCTTAATTTAAAATGATTTTTTGATTCGGTCTAGATCCCGTTTCGTATCTTGTTCTTTGAGAGATTCACGTTTGTCATAGGTTTTCTTTCCTTTGCAAAGACCAATTTGGAGTTTGGCCAGTCCTTTTTCATTAGTAAACAATTTCAAAGGAACTATTGTCAATCCTTTTGCTTGAACACTTTTCAGCAAACCTTTTAATTCCTTTTTTTTTAAAAGTAATTTGCGCTCGCTTCTTGCCTTGTGGTTGAACTGATTACCAAAAGTATATTCTTCAATATAGGTATTTATTGCAAAAAGTTCGTTATTGCTAAATTCACAAAAACTTTCTGTGATGTTTGCTTTTCCTAATCTAATGGATTTGATTTCCGTTCCAGCCAAAACAATTCCTGCATTGAAGGTTTCGATTATTTCATAGTCAAATCGGGCTCTCTTATTGAATATATTTATTGTTTTTAACATAGCGTGCAAAGGTAACAAAAATTAAAGGTTTAGCAATTATTTAGTCCAATTTCAGCAATTGGAATGTGATTGCTTCATCAACCATAGTTACGATATAAAGATTACCAAAAGTTTTATCTTGAATGTCAGTAAATGAGTTTTGATTTATCATTTGATTGACAAAATTTGGTATTGTGTTACTATGTCCCACAATTAAAATTTTTTTTCCTATCGTTTCTTTTTTGAAAACTTCAATAGGTATATTTTTAGGATCATACAGCTTAACCTTCATCTTCTTTGTTGTCGCGGTTGGACTTGCAGTTTGTAAAGTTCTTTTGTAATCCGTTGAATAGATTTCATCAAAACTAATTTCTGAGAATATTGTATTCCATTTTTCAGCTCTTTTCAACCCTTTTTCAAATAAATCTGGATTTTGTGAATTATCTACTTTCTCGGCATGACGAATAAAATAATAGGTGGTGCTTTGTCCAAAACTGATATTTAAAAATAACAGTGTAAACAGTGCGAGAAATTTTTTCATTTGAATCAATTTTAAAAAAAAGTATTTGGGATTTTAATATCTTTGCAAAATGGAATACTTAAAATCGAAAGATCCGCTTCACGGAATTACACTCCAAAAAATAGTAGAGCAGCTAGTGGATCATTACGGATTTGATACTTTGGGGGAACTCATTAAAGTAAAATGCTTTACAGATAAACCAAGTGTAAAATCCAGTTTGACTTTTTTACGAAAAACAGATTGGGCACGAAAACAAGTGGAAGATTTGTATATAAAATCAGAAGCTAAATTGCCCAAATAAATCTAGTTTAATTTATAGGAAACCATAAAACCGCCTCTGTAGGGCAACCATTCGCCACTTTTATTGTACCCTTTCGCCGATTCATATCGTTCTCCCGTAGCTAAGTCATATCCTTTATAAAAACCTTGATGCGAACCACCGCCTAAGAAACAATCTAACATAAATTTATCATTTATTTTTATTTGATATCCAATTGTTGCACCTATAAAATATCCAACGCCTTTTTCATACAAAGTAGTATTTATATAATTCCATTTTTGGAAATTAAATATACTTGCCCCAATATGTGCTCCTGCATAAAAACCATTGTATTTTTCTTTGAAATGATAACGATATTCAGGTGTGAAAGTATAAAACTCTCTAGGTTTACCATTTATTGATTTCCATAAAGAGGCTGTAATATCAAATTGAAAAGTAGATTTTTTTCCAATGCTGGTTTCAATACCTACATTAGGAATGGTCAATAAAGTAGTCATAGCATTTGCTTTTATATACGTTTGACTTTGGGATACAATACAGAAGAGAAAAAAAGAAACAATAAATAATTTTTTCATAAAAGTGTTTTCTATTATTTAGACCAATGGCTTATTGGAGAAAATCAAAGACAAATGTAAAATATTTATCTGTAAGGTTTTTATGTTTTTAATTTTTATTAGTCACGCAACTAAATTTTAAATAAAAAGGACATAAAATTAGTATTTGTTCAAAAGAGAATAAATTAGAGTATCAAAAAAACGACCATCAAAAAATTCATTTTCTTTTAAATGTCCTTCTCTTACAAACCCATTTTTTTCTAAAACTTTTGCAGATGCATCGTTATCAGGATCAATCATCGCTTCAATGGAATGCAATTTCATGATTTGAAAACCATAATTAACAGCTTCTTTCACTGCTTCAGATACAATTCCTTTTCCATGATATTCAGGTAATAACATATAGCCAATTTCGGCACGATAATGTTCGGGTTTTATTCTGTAATGACCAATAACTCCAATAAGTTTTGGGTTGTCTTTCAACGTAATAGCCCAATTGATACCTTCATTAGCTTCAATTTTTGTATCGATCATTGCAATGTGTTCCAAGGCATCTTCGTTCGTTTTTACTAAAGGTCTTGGAATATATTTCATAGTTTCTGGATTGGATCGCAATGCGAAAATCTCTTTAATGTCATTCGTGTTTACTCTTCTCAAAAGCAAGCGTTCGGTTTCTAAATCAGGAAATGGACTAAAATTTATAGCTAACATATCTTAGTAATTAAAGGATTTCGATACTGTATTTTGATTGGAACGTTTCCTTGGTTTCTAGAATTTGAATGCCTTCTTTTTCAAATAGATTTTCGGAACTTTCATTGGTATCCGAATAACCAAACCAAGGTTCAATACAAATAAATGCCGCATTTATTTTGGTCCAAATTCCTAAGCTTGGAAAATCATCAAAATGTATTTTTAGAATTGGATTTTTATTTTCTAAAATAGTCAACGAATTGGATTTTAATGTTTTGAAAATCAAAGCATCGTTTTCAAACAACTCATACGTCAGCGGAATATATTTATTAAGAACGTCTAATTTCTTCGTTTTATTTGAAATTAAATCATCCTCCAAAAGATAATATTTCAATGGTTCTTCTTTTTCAAAAGCAATAGCATAACTCTCGAATTGATTTGGCAAAGCAAAAGCAGGATGTGCGCCAATAGCAAACGGCATTGCAGTTTTTCCGTTGTTGATTACTTTATATGCAATCGATAAATTATGCCCGTGTAATGTGTAAATGATTTGCAATTCAAAGTCAAACGGATATGCTTTTAAAGTTTCTTCAGAAGAGTGTAGGGAGAAAACAGCACTGTTTTCTGTTGCATTGATCAATTCAAACTCCATATCTCTGGCAAAGCCGTGTCGCGATAAATGATATTCCATTGCATTATAGTGAAAGGAATTATTTTTTAAAGTCCCAACAATTGGGAATAAAACAGGAGCGTGCTTGCCCCAAAATACCGGATTTCCTTCCCAGATGTATTCTCTATCGTGGTTTGTTTTTAAAGAAATTAATTCAGCTCCAAAATGTTTAATTTCTGCAGTGAGATTCGAGTTTTTAATTAGAGTTGTCAAAATTATTTTTTCGGGTTACTTTAAAAATGGTTTTCTGGCGTAAATATATTTTATAATTTTTAATTCTGATACGCTTTAAACATGATTTTATTGATTTATAATGGAATCAATTCGATCTCAATAGTTCAAAATCCTCTTTTTTTTCATTAATTTGTGATATAAACAATTAGAAAATGAAAAAAATTCGTCGCGGAGTCATGCTGCATTTGGCTTTATTATTGGGATTTACATCTATTTGGGCACAGCAAACCCCAGCAAATGCATCCGGTAATGCAGTTTCTAACTACGATTATCATGATGCTTTTGCTCCGTTTTTTTATTCCAAAAACGGAACAAGTACACGATCTGCTAGTGGTCAGCCTGGAGCTGAATATTGGCAAAATAGCGCTGATTATAAATTAACGGCAAAACTGGATGAAAAAAGTAACGAAATTTCGGGTACAGGAATCATCACCTATACGAACAACAGTCCGGATAAAATGGCTTTTGTTTGGATGAATGTAGACCAGAATTTATTCAAAGCGGATTCCCGTGGAAATGCAGTTGTTCCAATTACAGGAAGTAGAAATGGGGCTCAAGGCCAAATTTTTGATGGCGGACATAAAATAAAATCAGTCAAAGTAATTACTACTGTAAAAGGAAAATCAACTGAAGCAGAAGTTAAGTACATTATTACGGATACTAGAATGCAGGTATTTCTCCCGCAAGTATTAAATGCTAAAGGCGGTTCTGTTAAAATAAAAATTGACTTTTCGTTTATAGCTCCTTTTGAAGGATCAGACAGAATGGGGATTTTGGAAACTAAAAACGGAAAAATTTTCACCATAGCACAGTGGTATCCGCGTATGTGTGTGTATGATGATGTACGAGGCTGGAATACGAATCCGTATCTTGGAGCGTCGGAATTTTATTTAGAATATGGTGATTTTGATGTCAGTATTACAGCACCATCCAATCATATTGTGGTGGCTTCCGGCGAATTACTGAATCCTGCCACAGTCTATTCTACCGAAGAGCAAAAGCGTTTAGCGCAAGCAAAACAAAGTGATAAAACAGTTTTTATCCGTACTGCTGCCGAAGTTGAAAATTCATCAAAAATGATTACTGCAACTACTAAAACGTGGAATTACAAAATCACAAATGCCCGTGATTTCTCTTGGTCCTCTTCAGCAGCATTTATTTTAGACGCAGCAAAAATCAATTTACCTAGCGGCAAAAAATCATTGGCAATTTCCGTTTATCCGATAGAAAGTGCCGGAGATGCCGCATGGGGACGTTCCACAGAATATACAAAGGCTACTATAGAAAATTATTCAAAAAGATGGTTAGAATATCCGTATCCAGCGGCTACAAATGTTGCCGGAAATGAAGGCGGAATGGAATATCCAGGAATTGTTTTTTGTAGCTGGGAGTCAAAAGGAGCAGATTTATGGGGTGTTACAGATCATGAATTTGGTCATATTTGGTTTCCTATGATTGTAGGATCCAATGAAAGACTGTTCGCTTGGATGGATGAGGGTTTTAATACTTTTATTAATTCATTGAGTTCAGTAGATTTTAATAATGGGGAATATAAAGAGCCGCGTGCGGATATGCATCAAAGGGCGGAAGTGTACACGAGTCCAAATCTGGAAACCATAATGAGTTCTCCGGATAACATGAAAGAGTCTAATATAGGTCTTTTGGCGTATTCGAAACCAAGTTCAGGATTAGTGATTTTAAGAGAGCAAGTTCTTGGGCCGGAACGATTTGATCTGGCTTTGAAAACTTATATTGAGCGTTGGGCATACAAACATCCGCAACCGGACGATTTCTTTCGAACAATAGAAAATGTTGCTGGAGAAGATTTGAGTTGGTTCTGGCGTGGTTGGTTTCAATACAATTGGCGTTTAGACCAAGGGATTAATTCAATCAAATACGTGAAAAACGATCCAAAACAAGGAGTTGTAATTTCGATTGAAAACTTCGAAAAAATGGCTATGCCGGTAAGTTTAGACGTAAAAACGAAAAGCGAAAAAATAACGCGCGTTCAATTGCCGGTAGAAGTTTGGCAAAAAAATAAAGCGTGGTCTTTTAAACACAATTCGACGGAAGAAATCGAAAGTATCACACTAGATCCGGATCATGTTTTACCGGACAGCAACACAGCAAATAACACCTGGACAGCAGACAAAGGATTGATTGAAAAAGATGTGATTCTGGATGGGTATTTAGGAACTTTTTCTACATCAATGGCGCCTATAAAAATTGTTTTTTCAGAGAAAAATGGGTTGTTAAATGTTTTGATTACCAATTATCCAAGCTTTTCCGTGGAGCCAACTGGAAAAAATACGTTTGCATCGAAACTTGCGGGACTTAAATTTGAATTTAATGACAGTCTAATGGGATTTGATATGTTGATTCCTGATGGGCAAAAAATACCGTTTACAAGAGATAAGTAAGTCGAAAGTTTAAAAGTCGTAAAGTCAAAAGAATTAACTTTGAGTAAAATAGCTTTAAATCAGATTGTTACATAATTTTATCCTGATTTTAAAATACGACATTATACCATGGTTATTACATAAATAGTCATAAAATATTAAAAAAAGAAAAGACTTGTAGGAATTAAATCCACAAGTCTTTTTTATGTGTTATATTTTTTTGTTCTAAATTTACTCAGGAATTTGCTGGCTTAGGCAATGCAATGTTCCAAAACCCCAAATTAAATCAGTAGCACTGATCCCAATGATTTCTCGATCAGGAAAACATTCTGCAAGGATGTTCAATGCTTTTCGGTCGTTACTGTCGTTAAAAGTAGGTACCAAAACACAATTGTTCAAAATTAGAAAATTGGCATAACTGGCAGGCAATCGCAAGCCATCAAATTCCAGCTGTTTTGGCATTGGTAGAGTCACAATTATAGGTGATTTTCCATTTTCTAGTTTGACATTTTGCAAGCGTTTTAAATTGTCTTGCAACGGTTTGTAATTATTATCCGTTGGATCTGTTTCTACAATAGTCACAATAGTATCTTCATTCACAAATCGGCATAAATCATCAATATGGCCGTGCGTATCATCACCTTCAATTCCATTGCCTAACCAAATTACATTGGTTATCCCAAGATATTCCTTGAAGACGGCTTCGTAATCGGCTTTAGTGAAATTGGGATTCCGAACCTGAATATCCGGATGCATCAAGCATTCTTCTGAAGTCAATAAAGTTCCTCTTCCGTTAGTATCAATCGCACCGCCTTCTAAAATTACCGGTTTTCCTTTGTATAAAACTTGAGTAATAGGAATATTCAGAAATTCTCCCACTTTGGCAGGAACAAATTTATCTAATTGAATGTTTTTATATTTTGCCCAACCATTAAAATTAAAGTTCAAAGCTTCTCTTTCGGCTCCGTTTTTGACAATTATCGGACCTGAATCACGCATCCAACTTCTGTTGGTTTTATGAATGATGTAGGAAACATTTGTTAGCACAACATGAGCTGTTTCCAGCATCGTATTGACTTTCTCTTTTTGGTTTTCATCAGCAACTACTAAAAAGACTTGCTCAAAAGAAGCTGCTTTTTTAATGAATTCTACAAAAGCCCATTGAACAGTCTCGTATTTCCCAGGCCAGTCTTTACCGTTATGCGGAAAACAAAGTAAAATACCTTGTTGCTTTTCCCATTCAGCTGGAAATCTTCTATTATTTGTAGTCATACAGCGTATCTAATTTTAAAGTCTGCAAATATAAACATTCAGTAGGATTTTAAAATAGTTTGCAACCATTCATTTCCGATATTTCATAAATTTATAAGAATAGTTTTGGTAATGATTATATAATATTTAGTTAATTCTTGTTGGTCTTCAGCTAGTTATTTTTGATAAAAATTAAAAATACACTTATGAAGAAATATGGGATTACACTATTAGCGGCAATTATGATATTGTCAAGTTGCGAAAAGGACTCTGATAAAGAGGGATCTCCTGAGTTGGTGATCAATGAAAACGCTGCCACTTTCAAAGAAATTGGTTCAATTGTGATTGGTGGTGCTGGAGCTGCTGAAATAAGTGCGTATGATGAGGTTTCTAAAAAGTTATTTACCGTAAACAACAGTAATACGAATAGAATTGATGTTATCGACTTATCTAATCCATCAAGTCCGGTTTTTGTAGCAAGTATCGATTTAACGCCGTTTAATGGAACTTCAAATAGCGTTGCAACTTTTAATGGTAAATTAGCAGTTGCATTAGAAGCAAAACCAAATAAGCAAGATGCAGGAAAGGTGGTCGTTCTTGATACGGCTAAGTACAGTGTCATCAAAGAAATTACGGTTGGTGCTTTACCGGATATGATTACTTTCTCTCCTGACGGAAATTATATCATGACTGCCAATGAAGGTGAGCCAAATGATACGTATTCTATAGATCCCGACGGTTCTGTTTCGATTATCGCAGTCAATAATAATTATGCAGTGACGACTTTAAATTTCGGAAGTTTTAGCAATCAATTGAGTACATTGAAAACCAAAGGATTCAGAATTGCAAGTCCAACTAATAATTTTGCCTCAGATATTGAACCGGAATACATCACGATTTCTGCTGATTCAAAAACGGCTTGGGTGACTTTACAGGAAAATAACGGAGTAGCTAAAATTGATTTGGCAACCAAAACGATCACTACTATTTTTCCTTTAGGTTTTAAAGACTACAATCTTGCCGAAAATGCTATTGACATTAGTGATAAAGATGGAGGTGTTTTGGCTAATACATGGAAAGTTAAAGGAATGTTTCAACCCGATGCAATTAGTAATTTTGAAATAAATAATATTCCTTATTTTGTTACTGCAAATGAAGGAGATGCTAGAGAATATAGTGCTTTTGTTGATGTAAAAAGAATTAGCAGCTCTTCGGTTGTTCTGGATCCATTAGCGTTTCCTAATGCGGCGGCTTTAAAAGCTGAGGCAAGTATGGGAAGATTGAATATCAATACCAAAATGGGTGATACGGACGGCGATGGTGATTTTGATGAATTAGTTTCTTTTGGAGCCCGTTCGTTCTCTATTTGGAATGGAAACACAGGAGAAATGGTTTATGATAGTAAAAATGAATTAGACAAGAAAGCGCAAGAGTTTGGTGTCTATGATGACAATCGAAGTGATGATAAATCAGTAGAACCAGAATCAGTTGTTGTTGCTAAAATGGGACAAAAAACTATTCTTTTCGTTGGATTGGAAAGAGCAGATGCTCTTATGGTGTATGATGTCACTATTCCAGCAACTCCAAAATTTTTACAGATTTTAAAAACAGGTGATGCACCAGAAGGGTTACTTTTTATTCCAGCTTCGAAAAGTCCAACCAAAAGAAGTTTAGTAGTGGTGAGCAGTGAAGGTGACGGTACCGTTAAAATATTTCAACCAGATTTAAATTAAAAGTAGAAGTTTTAAATAAAATCCCTGCTTAGAATAATTTCTTAGCAGGGATTTTTTAATTATATAATGACGATTTAGTCGATGGCTCTTTTTGTAATATCACCAAAAGCATCAATTCTTCTGTCTCTGAAAAATGGCCAGTTCTGACGCACATTTTCCTGTAAGTCTAAATCTACTTCAGCAATCAGGATTTCTTCTTTGTCGTGTGAGGCTTGCGCCAAAATTTCGCCTTGTGGTCCCGCAATAAATGAAGATCCCCAAAACTGAATTCCCGCCGTATCAGGCAAGTATTGCTCTAAACCAATTCGGTTTGCTGCGGCAACATAAACGCCATTCGCAACCGCATGTCCTTTCATTACACTCATCCAGGCGCCATGTTGGTTTTCACCGTATTGTTCTTTTTCTTGTGGATGCCATCCAATTGCGGTTGGGTAAAACAATACTTCAGCACCTTGTAGAGCCGTCAAACGAGCTGCTTCCGGATACCATTGATCCCAACAAATCAGCGTTCCAACTTTTCCTTTTTTAGTTGGAATCGTTTTAAAGCCCAAATCACCGGGGGTGAAATAGAATTTTTCATAAAAATGAGGATCGTCCGGAATGTGCATTTTGCGGTATAATCCTGCTTCGGAACCATCAGTATCAATAATGTAGGCGCTATTGTGGTATATTCCTGCCATTCTTTTTTCGAAGAAAGGAACAATAATTACCACTCCTAATTCTTTTGCCAAAGCACTAAAAGCGATAAAAGAAGTACTATACAAAGGTTCTGCTAAAGCAAAGTTATCTACATCTTCACTTTGACAAAAATAATGACTGCTATATAATTCCGGCAACGAAATAACTTCGGCACCTTGATTTGCTGCATCACGAACCCAACTTAAACATTTTTTTAGATTGTTTTCGGCAATATCATTAAGGTTTAATTGGATGACTGCTATTTTGTATTTCTTGTTTGGCATGACTAAAATTTTAGACTGCAAAAATAGTGAATTTTATAAAGAGTAGAAAATAGAGATAATGTGTTTTTTTAGGATTTTAATTAGTCGTTGTTCATATTTATTGGTTTTTTTAGATTTACACTTACTTTTAAAGAATTTGTACATGGATATAGAGAACATTTACTTTAAACATCCGGATTTTGAGCCATAGAAAAATTAATATAAAATTGGCACTAACAAAACAAGGAGGTTTTATTTTTGTAGGTAGTATTACAGCAAATAAAAGGGGTCAAGTTTTTACTTTACCAAAATACTGTAATTTAGTATTTATTAAATTTTTACAATTATGAAAGAAGAATTCAAAATCATCGATAAAGAAGACATAACTCTTCTTAAATTTCCACAAACAGACGTCCTTAACGATGTTGACGAAATAAAAACTAGAATAAGTGAGATCAACAGGGCTTTAGCATTGGGTAATTTAGAACATTCAAAAATTAAAATTTACTTTGAGGATAACGAATCAAAAAAAATAGTTGACACAACGGTTTGGGGTGTTACAGACAAAAATGTGATCTTAAAGCAAGGTGTGATGATTCCAATTCACAGAATATATAAGTTGTTTTAGTATATTGGTATTCTTTAATTCTTTGGTGCAGTTCTTTAGATCACTTTCTGTGCAAGCAAGTGTTCTGCTCTTGCCGTTACAAATTTATAGTAGTCAGTTTTTGTTGATATTCATGAGTGAGACTAAAGTGTCTTTACTTTTTGCCAATTATCTTTTTAAACAGGGTTACAATTCCCAAGACAATAGCACCAAATACAAGGCCGATTATAAATTCAGTTATTATGGACGGTATTTGTGGTAGTATGTCGTGCAGGAACGGAATTTCATGTACAAATATGCCGCCAGCCACTAATAATAAAGCGATTGTACCTATTACGGATAAACTTTTGATGACTTTTGGCAAGGCTTGTACCAGAATATTTCCTAACGTTTTTGAAAAACTTTTCTCTTTGGAACTCAGTTGCATCAGTTTTAAACCTGCTTCATCCATTCGGATAATTAGGGCCACAATGCCGTAAACACCAACGGTTGCTATGATTGCAATGATAGAAACTACCATTATTTGTGATGAAATGGGTTTGCCAATTACAGTTCCCAATGCAATAATTACGATTTCTACTGATAAAATAAAATCGGTTACTATAGCTGATTTGATTTTTTCTTTTTCGAAAGCTAAAATTTGTTCCTCGGTCAACAGTTCCATTAAAATTTCGTGTTTTGCATGTTCGTGGGGGAAGAAGTATTCGTATATTTTTTCGGCGCCTTCGTAAGCTAAATAAAGTCCGCCAAGTACTAAAATTATGATAACAGCTACCGGTAAAAATGCACTCAGTAGAAAGGCGATGGGTAAAATGATTACTTTATTTAGGAAAGAACCTTTTGTAATTGCCCATAATACGGGGAGTTCTCTTGACGAAATAAATCCGGAAGCTTTCTCGGCATTTACGGCTAAATCATCACCTAAAATACCAGCCGTTTTTTTGGCTGCAATTTTACTCATTACTGCAACATCATCCATGATTGCTGCGATATCATCTAATAGTGCGAAAAAACCTGATGCCATTTTGATTGTTTTTTACAGCGCGGATTTTGGTATTGTTGTACCCAAATCTAATCTACGCATATTGATTGTTTAGTGATGCGAAGCTACTACTTTTTGATTTACTCTATTTATAAAACAGGTAAATTTTTAGTTAATATTCACCCAAAATCTTTCTGTAGTAGCGATACTGTTTTTAATTACATTTGAAATAAAAATAAGTATGCAATTTAAACATGTATTTAAAGCTAAATTAGATTGGCTTTTTTCCAAGAAGGAAGCGGCGACGTATACTAAAAGTCATACCATAACTATTGATGGTAAGACTGTTTTAAATGTTTCGGCTGCTAAAGCTTTCAAAGGAGATCCTGCTTTGTACAATCCTGAAGACCTGTTATTGAGTAGCGTGGTATCCTGTCACATGATGTCTTACTTGTATGTTTGTAAACAAAATGGTATCGACGTGATAACCTATACGGACGAGGCAGAGGCAACTCTGGAAATTTCGGACGACGGTAGCGGGCGCTTTATTGTGATTAAACTGAATCCAAAAGTTCGGATTACTAACAAAGAAAAAGTAGAAGAGGCACTTAGCTTGCATAAAAAAGCAAACAAACTCTGTTTTATAGCCAATTCGTGTAATTTTCCAATTGTACACTTTCCAACTTGTGAAGTTGCAGGTATAAATTAAAGTTGGAATGTCGTTTTTACTTTTTTGTGGATTTTAATTATAAAATGGCAAGCAAATCAGCTGGTTTACTTCAAAAAAACTGTAAAGTATAAAAAAACACTAGCCTTTCGACCAGTGTTTTCATAAGTTTAAATGTTTCTAGAAACTTGAGAAACTCACTCACTTTGATTTCTAAAAACCAGTTTTCCATCAAAAGCATCTATCAACACAATGCTGTCGGTTGTTATTTTTCCGGATAGAATTTCTTTGGATAATTCATTGAGCACGTCTCTTTGAATCACTCTTTTCACGGGTCTGGCTCCAAATTGTGGATCGTATCCTTTCTCTGATAAGTAGGCAATAGCTTCCGGAGTCGCGTCCATCGTGATGCCTTGTTGTGCCAACATTTTGCTTACGCTTTTTAGTTGTAAACCTACAATTTGAGCTATATTTTTAGTAGTCAATGGCGTGAACATTACGATTTCATCAATACGATTGATAAATTCAGGACGCACCGTTTGTTTTAGCAACCCTAGAACTTCTATCTTGGCCAATTCTGTTGCCGCTTCCACACTTCCTTTTAGATTTTCGAATTTCTCCTGAATAATCTGGCTTCCCATGTTTGAAGTCATGATGATAATCGTGTTTTTAAAATCGGCTAAACGCCCTTTGTTATCTGTCAAACGTCCTTCATCCAAGACTTGTAGCAAGATATTAAACGTGTCCGGATGGGCTTTTTCAATCTCATCCAACAAAATCACAGAATACGGTTTTCTACGTACGGCTTCGGTCAATTGTCCGCCTTCATCATAACCTACATATCCCGGAGGCGCACCCATCAAACGACTTACGCTGTGGCGTTCTTGATATTCACTCATGTCAATACGGGTCATCGCATTTTCATCGTCGAACAGGTATTCGGCCAAGGCTTTTGCCAATTCGGTTTTACCAACTCCCGTAGTTCCAAGGAAAAGAAAGGTTCCCACCGGTTTTTTCATGTCCTGCAATCCCGCACGGCTTCTGCGCACGGCATCACTTACGGCTTCAATGGCTTCTTCCTGTCCTACGACTCTGTGATGCAATTCATCTTCCAGTTTCAGTAGTTTTTCTCGTTCGCCTTGAAGCATTTTCATTACTGGAATTCCGGTCCATTTAGCCACTACTTCGGCAATGTCTTCGCGGGTAACTTCTTCTTTTATCAACGAAGTTCCGGATTGGTTTTCTTGTAATTCCTTGAGTAAAATAGCTAAACGTTCTTGCGCTTCCTTGATTTTACCATACCGAATTTCAGCTACTTTTCCATAATCGCCTTCACGTTCTGCACGTTCAGCTTCGTATTTAAAGTCTTCAATCTCCGTTTTTACGGCTTGAATATTATCGACAACGTCTTTCTCTGATTTCCATTTGGCGTAGATTTCGTTGCGATCTTCTTTGAGATTGGCCAAATCCATTCCCAAAATTTTAAGTTTGCTTTCGTCTTTTTCTCGTTTAATGGCTTCAATTTCAATTTCCAATTGCATGATTTTTCGATCCAAAACATCCAGTTCTTCGGGTTTCGAATTGATTTCCATACGCAGTTTTGAAGCGGCTTCATCCATTAAATCAATAGCTTTATCTGGAAGAAACCGGTTGGTAATATACCGTTGCGATAGTTCGACAGCGGCAATAATAGCATCGTCTTTGATTTGGACTTTATGATGCGTTTCGTATTTTTCTTTAATTCCGCGCAAAATAGAAATAGCACTTTCGGTATCCGGTTCTTCGACCACAATTTTTTGGAAACGTCTTTCGAGTGCTTTGTCTTTTTCAAAATATTTTTGATATTCGTCCAATGTTGTGGCTCCAATGGCGCGAAGTTCTCCACGAGCCAAAGCCGGTTTCAGAATATTAGCCGCATCCATAGCGCCTTCGCCACCACCAGCTCCCACAAGGGTATGGATTTCGTCAATGAATAAAACTATATCGCCTTCGGCAGAAGTCACTTCTTTCACCACGGATTTTAATCGTTCTTCAAATTCTCCTTTGTATTTGGCGCCAGCAATCAAAGCTCCCATATCAAGCGAATAAACGATTTTATCTTTCAAATTATCTGGAACATCTCCATCTACAATTCGGTGTGCCAATCCTTCAGCAATGGCGGTTTTTCCCACTCCTGGTTCTCCCACGAGCATTGGGTTGTTTTTAGTTCTTCGGGTTAGAATTTGTAATACCCTGCGTATTTCCTCGTCACGACCAATTACTGGATCGAGTTTCCCTGCTCGAGCTAATTCGTTAAGATTTTTGGCATATTTATTTAAGGAATTATAGGTTTCTTCAGCAGATGCCGAAGTTACCCGTTCTCCTTTTCGCAATTCATCGATAGCAGCTTTTAGCCCTTTTCCGGTAACGCCCTGATCTTTTAATATTTGGGATACTTTACTTTTAGAATCAAAAATTGATAAAATTAAATGCTCCACAGAAACGAATTCATCATTCATTTTTTTTGCAATAATTTCAGCTTCGTTCAGCGTGGTGTTTGCAGTTCTGGAAAGCATAATTTCGCCACCAGAAACTTTTGGAAAACTCTGGATTGTACTGTTTAATATTTGAAGAAACAAGGGCACATTTACATTCAGTTTTTTTAAAATAAAAGGTGCCACATTTTCGTCGACTTCAAAAATAGCTTTAAAAATATGTTCATTTTCTATTTGTTGTTGCCCATAGCTTTGTGCCAATTGTTGCGAAAGCTGAATGGCTTCCTGGGATTTGATTGTAAATTTATTTATGTTCATGATGGTACATTGTTTTGTAGCTTTTACTTAACTTTACGAATTATATTCAATATATATTCCAATACAATAATACAGACAAATTGACGGAAAATTTATGATTGGTATCATACTTTAAAGTCAAAATGTCTTAAAAAAAGACAATTATGAGTTTTTTCAAAAATATTTTTAGTAGTTCAGACGACAAGGATTTTAAAGAAAACAAAATCAACTGGAATGAATTAACTGATTTGGTACAACTGGATGAAATTATCGCTATTTCAAATGAAAAACCGGTAGCCATTTTCAAACACAGTACTCGATGCAGTATAAGTAGAATGGCGCTAAAACAGTTTGAAAATGAGTTCAATAGTTCAGATAAAGTTACACCTTATTTTTTAGATTTAATAGCGCATCGCGATATTTCTAATGAAATTGTAAATCGTTTTGGAGTGACCCATCAATCTCCACAATTGATTTTAATTAAAGACGGAAAAGCCATTTATAATGTTTCGCACAGTGATATTGATGCGGAGGAGTTAGGAAGAAAAGTATAGTAAATAGGATTGTTTTAAATAGTTTACCGCAAATTCGCTAATTAATCACTGTATTAAATTAGCGAATTTGCGGTTTTATTTTTTAGACAAACCGGTAAAAATAATTAGTAGGAATCGTCCATTTTTTTCTTAATTTGATCTAAACACAAATTATTAATACTTCCTTCGTGTGTATGTTTGGTTTCTTTTGGAGATTGGAAAGTACCATTTTCTAATTGCTCAGCAACGGCTTTATACGCATCTCTAAAAGGCATTCCTGCAACAACCATTTCGTTTAAGGAATCTACCGTAAACAAATAATCGTATTTTTTATCGTCTAAAATGTGTTTTTTCACTTTAATGTCTTTAATCGCAAAAATAGCGATATCTAAACATGCTTTCAGGTTTTGAATTGCTGGAAATAAACCTTCTTTCAATAATTGTAAATCTCTGTGATAACCACTAGGAAGGTTGTTGGTAATTAAAGTAATTTCGTATGGCAATGCTTGAATCTTGTTGCATTTTCCACGAATCAATTCAAAAACATCCGGATTTTTCTTATGCGGCATGATACTCGAGCCTGTTGTAAGATGGGCAGGCAAAGTGATGAAATCAAAATTCTGACTCATATACAAACAAACATCCATAGAAAATTTTGCCAAAGTTGCAGCAACACTACTCATGGCAAAAGCAACCGTTTTTTCTGATTTTCCACGGCTCATTTGTGCCGCTACAGAATTGAATTTTAAGGTTTCAAACCCTAATTCTTTAGTCGTAAATGTTCTATCGATAGGAAAAGAACTTCCGTAACCTGCGGCCGAACCTAATGGATTTTGGTCTACAATTTTCAAAGCGGCATTCAGCATCGTTACATCATCAATTAAGGTTTCGGCATAGGCAGAAAACCACATTCCAAAAGAAGAAGGCATCGCAATTTGAAGGTGAGTATATCCTGGCAATAAAATATTTTGATGTTTTTCGGCCGACTCCATTAGCAAATCAAAAAGACTTTTTACTTGTTGCTTTAGTTCTTTAACCACGTCTTTTAGATACAAATTAACGTCTACCAATACTTGATCGTTACGAGAACGAGCAGTATGAATTTTTTTTCCGGCATCGCCTAATTTTACCGTTAATAGATACTCGATTTTAGAATGTACGTCCTCGAAACTGTCTTCGATTTCGAATTTACCGTTTTCAACGTCTCTTATAATTTCTTCCAAAGCCAAAACCAGAGAAACGGTTTCGGAGTCTGTTAGAAGACCAATTTGTCCAAGCATTTTTGCATGTGCTATAGAACCTAAAGCATCGTATTTTGCCAGCACTAAATCCAGTTCTCTGTCGTTACCAACGGTGAAATGTTCTATTTGTTTATCTGTTGGTATTCCTTTTTCCCAAAGTTTCATGATTTTTATTTTTTTTTCGTAGGGACAAGTCGCGACTTGTCCCTACAGATTATTATTATTTAAAAAAATCAGTTAGTATTTTGATATACAATTGAATTCCTTCTTCTATTTCGTTTATAAATATAAATTCGTCTGCCGAGTGTGACCGCAGGGTTTCACCAGGTCCTAATTTCAAGGATTGACAACTCAAAACCGATTGATCCGAAAGGGTAGGCGATCCATACGTGGTTCTTCCCAATGTTATTCCTGCTTGTACTAATTCGTGTGCAACAGGAATTGATGACGCATTTAAATGCATCGAACGTGGATTGACTTCGGCAGTCAAATGTTTTTTTACAATATCTAATATTTCTTGATTATTATAACGATCATTCACTCTGATATCGACAACCAAATGACATTCGGCGGGAACTACGTTGTGTTGTTTACCTGCAGTGACTTGTGTTACGGTCATTTTTACAGGACCTAAAACCTCCGATATTTTTTCGAATTGATAGCTGTTAAACCATTCGATAACGGGTATCGCATTGTAAATAGGATTGTCAGGATTGTTGTGTGCAGCGTGACTTGCAGTACCTTTTACGATGACATCGAGTACCAATAATCCTTTTTCGGCTACGGCCAATTGCATCAATGTAGGTTCTCCCACAATCGCACATTCAAGTTTCGGTAAATGTTTCAATACGCTGTTTAATCCATTTTTCCCGCTGCTTTCTTCTTCGGCTGAAGCTACCATCACAATATTGTAAGGCAGATTCTCATTCGAATAAAAATGTACAAAAGTGGCTAAAAGTGAAACCAGACAACCTCCCGCATCATTGCTTCCCAGTCCAAATAATTTGCCGTCTTTTACGATAGCTTCAAATGGATCATTAGTATAACCTTGGTTTGGTTTTACAGTATCGTGGTGCGAATTGAGTAATAGCGTAGGTTTGGTGGTATCAAAATGTTTATTGAAAGCCCAAATATTGTTATTCTCTCTTTCGAAAGGAATACTATTTTGTGTAAACCAATTTTCGATTAAAAGTGCAGTTTGGTCTTCTTCACTTGAAAATGAAGGCGTTTCAATCAGTGCTTTTAATAGCGAAATGGCTTCTTGTGTAAGGATTTCTATATTTTTCATACTTATTTTAGCCACGGATTCACAGATTTTTTTTTAATTGAAATAAAAAATTTTGTGCAAATCTGTGAAATTTGTGTTCAACTTTTTTTATAATTTGATGCGTGTGCAAATTGCCTTTGAATCTTTCAACATTCGGTGATGACCAATTTTTATTTTTTGAACTCCCTTGGATAAACTGTTGAAACAGTTGTCTAATTTAGGGATCATGCCAGAATGTATGGCGCCTTCGACTTTTAATTTAGAATATAATTCTTGATTTATGTTCTCAATTACGGAAGAATCATCTTCGGCATCATGTAAAACGCCGGGTTTTTCGAAGCAATAATTCAAAGTTACATCAAAAAATTCTGATAAAGCAATTGCCAATTCGCTAGCAATGGTATCGGCATTCGTGTTTAATAATTGTCCTTTTCCATCGTGTGTTATTGCGCAAAATACAGGAACTATTCCAGTTGAAAGTAATGTTTCTAACAATTCCGTATTCACTTTTTTTACATCGCCCACAAAACCATAATTGATTGTAGGATGGTTTCTTTTATCCGATAGAATTAAATTTCCATCAGCACCAGAGAACCCCATCGCATTAGTTGATTTTGATTGTAATTGGGTAACAATATTTTTGTTGATTTGACCTGCATAAATCATCACAACTACATCAAGCATAGCGGCATCGGTGATGCGTCTTCCATCAATCATTTGTGGAATTAAACCAATGCTTTCGGCCATTTTGGTAGCTGATTTTCCTCCGCCATGAACGAGTATTTTGTAGCCTTCAATCTTAGAAAAATCGGATAAAAATTGTGACAATTCCGTTGGGTTATCAATGATGTTTCCACCAATTTTTATGATTGAAAGGGATTTTAGGTTCTGGGTTTTGGGTTTTGGACTCATTTTTAATATTTTAAAAATCTTTTCTCTATTTTCCACTTTCTAAAATCTTCTGCAACACTAATTGCGCGGCATAGGTTCTATTATTGGCTTGTTCGATAACAATTGAATTTTCACTGTCAATCACTTCATCCGTTACAATTACGTTACGTCTTACTGGCAAACAGTGCATGAATTTAGCATTATTGGTCAGCTTCATTTTATCGGCAGTTACGGTCCAGTTTGGGTCGGAATTTGTAATCTGACCATACTCGTTATAATTGCTCCAGTTTTTGGCATAGATAAAATCGGCGTTTTCGAAAGCTTTGTCTTGGTCGTATTCAATCTTGGAGTCTTTCGTGATTTCAGGATTCAATTCGTAGCCTTCAGGATGCGTAATTACAAAATCAGCCTCTTGTAATTGCATCATTTCCACAAAGGAATTGGGTACCGCTTGAGGTAAAGCTTTAGGATGTGGTGCCCAAGTCAAAACTACTTTTGGACGGTGTTCCGTTTTGTGTTCAGCCATTGTAATTGCATCGGCTAGTGATTGTAATGGATGTCCTGTAGCACTTTCCATATTGACAACCGGTACCGTGGCGTATTTTAAGAAACCCATAAGAACGGTTTCGGCATTGTCTTTTTCTTTGTCTACCAATCCGGCAAAAGCCCTGATGGCAATAATATCGCAATATTGAGAAACTACTGCAGCCGCTTCTTTAATATGTTCCGAAGCACCGGAGTTCATGATGGCTCCATCTTCAAATTCTAATGTCCAACCTTCGCTGGTGAAATTCATTACCATGACGTTCATTCCCAAATTCAAAGCTGCTTTTTGTGTACTCAAACGTGTTCTTAAACTGGAATTAAAAAACAACATTCCTAAGGTTTTGTTCTTACCCAGTTTTTTATTTTTAAGTGGTTTTTTCTTGATTTTTAATGCTTGTTTCACCCATTCGTCGAGCGAATCTATGTTTTGTATGGATATGTAGTTCATTATCTTAATTTGTTTAATCGGTTATTTACTTCGTCAGTTCGCTTTGCTCGTGTGTTTAATCAATTAACCGAATTAACGATTAACCGCATCAACATTTATACAATTTTAGTAAATGGTATTTCGTTTTTTAAAGCTTTTAAAATAAAATTGTCTTCCAAGCCATTTACAATCCAGGTTTCGATAGTAGCGGCTTTGGCGATTGCCGATGCTTCAATTTTAGACTGCATTCCGCCAGTTCCATGTGAGGATTTTGAATCGCCGATTTCTTTTTCCAATACTTTTAAATCAGTTACCAAAGAAATGGTTTCAGGAACGGCATCATGGATGGATGCTTTGGTATAAATCCCATTCGTATTGGTGGCGATAATTAGAAGGTCAACATTTAATAAAACGGCTGTTAGCGCAGCTAATTTATCATTATCACCAAACTGGATCTCATCCGTTGCTACGGTATCATTTTCATTGATAATTGGGATGTAATTATTTTTGACTAACACATTGATGGTGTTTACGATATTTACTTTAGATTGTTCTTTTTCAAAATCAGAATAAGAAAGTAAACATTGCGAAATCAGCAATCCTAAATCACGGAAATTTTCATGATAAATCCGCATTAAATGTGGCTGACCAATCGAAGCTAGTGCTTGTTTTACAAAAACATCTTTGTCGTGGTTGTCCAGTTTTACAAATTGTTTGGCCGCAGCAATCGCGCCCGAACTCACAATGATAAACTCGTACTCGTCTTGTAAAACCGCTATTTGCATTCCAATATCTTCAATCTTTCCTCTCGAAATGTGATTGGTTTCTTTGGTTAATGTATTGCTTCCTAACTTTAATAAAATTCTTTTTTTGGCCATTTTTATTTTTTGTTTAGACAAGTCGCAACTTGTCTCTACTAATTTTTACCTGATTTGTCCATTTCCGTAAATATACCACTTATTAGTAACTAGATGTTGCAAGCCGATTGGCCCACGTTGGTGTAATTTGTCCGTGCTTATCGCCAATTCGCCACCTAAACCAAACTGTCCTCCATCCGTGAATCGGGTAGAGGCGTTTTGATATACGGCTGCAGTATCTACATTTTCCATGAATTTCTGGGCAATTGCATCATTTTTTGTGATTATAGAAGCCGAATGACCTCCACAATATTTATTTATTTTGTCAATTGCTTCCTGATCCGAATTGGTTGTTCCAATAACAATTTTATAATCCAAAAACTCTTCGTACCAAATTAAATCCGATTCAATCTGAGGAACAGCTGTTGCTCTGGAAATGCTTTCATCTCCCAAAATCGTAACGTTTCTTTGTTGTAATTCGGTAGTTATTTTTTTTGCAAAAGCTTCCCAGTTTTCAAGATTAGTATCAATTAAAACTTTATCTAAAGCATTGCAAACAGATATGTTAGAGATTTTTCCGTTAATAATAATGTCTAGCGCTTTTTTTAAATCGGCTTCTTTATTTACATACACAAAATTATTACCTCGACCACTAATTATTACGGGACAAGTAGCGTGTTTTTTTACAAAAGCGATTAAGTTCTCGCCACCACGAGGAACGATTAAGTCCACTTTTTGTGTGGGTTTTTCTAAAAACGTTTGTGTTTCTTCCCGATTGTAATTCAAGTATTCCACCCATTCCTTTGATACATTGTTTGTTATTAAAGCCTGATGCCATAATTCCACAATTTTCAAGTTGGATTTCAAAGATTCTTTTCCGCCTTTCAATAGAATTTTATTTCCGGATTTAAAAGCGATTCCGCCAGCTTCAACAGTAACATCGGGTCTGGATTCATAAATAATCATTATGGTTCCAAAAGCCGCTGTTTTATTAATGATTTTCATTCCGTTTTCATGGTCGAAATTAAAACGTTCTACGCCAATAGGATCTTCCTGACTTGCTAATTGTTGCAGGGACAAAATCATACCGTCAATTTTGGCGTCATCAACGAGTAAACGTTTTTCCATAGCCAAATCATCCCCAGAATAATTATTGATATCCTGTTGATTCACCCTTTTAAGGTTGGCTCTTTCTAGTTCAAGAAGTTTAGCCATATGGCTTAAAACGGCATTTCGTTTTTCTATTGCTAATACGTGGTTCATTAGTTTTTGGTTTACTATTTTAAAAAAATCTAAGGATATAAGTTACATAAGTTTAAGAGCTTAGAAGATTTATATGTTTAAAAAATCATTTTAATTCTGCCAATGTTTCTTTTAAAGCTATAATAAAGGTATCGATTGCTTCTCTCTTGATTGTCAATGGAGGAAGAATTCTTAATAAGTTTTTATTGTTCGCATTTCCTGTAAAAATATGTTTGTCGATAATCATTTTTTTACGAAGATCACTTACGTCAAAATCAAATTCTACCCCTAGCATTAATCCTCTTCCTTTTACTTGGATCACTTCAGGAACTTGTTTGATTGCTTCTAAAAAATAGGCGTAAACATCATTTACGTTATCCATTAATTTTTGACTTTCAATTACATTTAAAACAGCAATTCCAGCGGCACAAGCCAAATGGTTTCCACCGAAAGTAGTTCCCAATAATCCATAACTCGCTGTAAATTTTGGAGAAATCATGATGCCTCCAATAGGAAATCCGTTGCCCATTCCTTTCGCCAGACAAATAATATCTGCTTTGATGTCATGATGTTGGTGTGCAAAAAACTTTCCGCTTCTTCCATATCCTGATTGCACTTCGTCCAAAATCAAAACTACATCGTAAGCCTTGCACATTTTTTCTAATGCCTGAAAAAATTCAGTAGTTCCTTGGTCTAAACCGCCAACGCCTTGAATTCCCTCGATAATAATAGAAGAAACATCGCCTTTTTTTAGTTCGTTTTCTACCAACTCAATATTATTCAATGGCAAGAAAGTAACAATTTGTTGCGCATTGATTGGCGCAACAATTTTTTTATTATCTGTCACTGCAACTGCCGCCGAAGTTCTTCCATGAAAGGAATTATCAAAAGCGATTACTCTGGTTTTAGTGTTGTGAAAAGAGGCTAATTTCAATGCGTTTTCATTGGCTTCAGCACCAGAACTGCACAAGAATAAAGAGTAGTCTTCCAATCCGGAGAGTTTCCCTAATTTCTCTGCTAATTCTACTTGCAATGGATTCTGAATCGCATTGGAATAAAAACCAATATTATCCAATTGATTTTTTAGTGAGGCAACATAATCCGGTTGGGTGTGTCCAATGGAAATTACACCATGACCGCCATATAAATCTAAATATTCCACACCTTTTTCATCTGTAATAGTACAATCTAGTGCTTTAACAGGTGTGATATTGTATAATGGGTAAACGTCAAATAAGTTCATAATAATCCTCCCCCTAACCCCCTCCGAAGGAGGGGGAATAAAAACTTGCAACGGGGGGTGTTGTTTTTATATTTATACTATTTTTTGCATTTCGTCTCCCTCCCCTTCGGGGAGGGTTGGGGAGGGGATTAAAATCCGCTTGGTTTCAAATGCAATCCTGTGGTTTCATCCAGTCCAAACATTAAATTCATGTTTTGAATGGCTTGTCCTGAAGCTCCTTTTGTTAAATTATCAATTACTGAAGTAATCAATAGCCGGTTTCCTTTTTTCATCAAACTAATAATACATTTATTCGTTTGAACTACTTGTTTCATGTTGATTCCAGTGGTGGTAATAGTTACGAAAGGGTGGTCCTTGTAAAAAGCCTCATATTTAGCCACTATATCTTCCAGGTTTTCTTCGATTGTTGTGTATAATGTTGCGAAAATCCCTCTGGCAAAATCACCTCTGTTGGGAACAAAAATCAATTCACTGGTATAATCCGCCTGCAATTGATTGACACTTTGGTTTATTTCGCCTAAATGTTGGTGCTCAAAAGCTTTATAATGCGACATATTGTTCGATCTCCAACTGAAATGTGTTGTTTTCGAAGGTGAAACTCCAGCTCCCGTGCTTCCGGTTGTGGCGTTGATATGAACATCAGTCGTAAGCATTTCGTTTTTAGCCAATGGTAATAACGCTAATTGAATTGCTGTTGCAAAACAACCTGGATTAGCGATAAATTGGGCATTTTTTATATTCGCTTTGTTTAATTCGGGCAAACCGTAAACGAAAGTTTTTCCGTTAAATTCTTTGTCTTTTGTTAATCTGAAATCATTTCCTAAATCGATGATTTTGGTATGACTCGCAAATTGGTTTTGTTCTAAAAACGATTTTGATTTACCATGACCTAAACACAAGAAAACTACATTCACATTTGGATTTACAGTATCGGTAAAGTTCATTTCGATATCGCCCATCAAATCATGATGCGCGACATGAAGTGGTTTTCCGGCGTTTGTCGTGCTGTACACAAAATCAAGTGTAGCATTGGGATGAAACATCAATATTCTGATGAGTTCACCCGCAGTATAACCTGAACCGCCAATTATTCCAATATTAATCATAATCTTATTTTTTAAACGTACTAGAATTAATCCTTATTGGAGTAATTCGATTTGTATTATTTTTTAACCACATAGATACATAGATTTTATTAATTTTATATAGCGTTTCACTTATTGGAGTAAAATATAGCTTTGTGTAACCAAGAATTGGTCTATATAAGTTCTTTTTTCTATGTTTCTATGTGGTTAAATTTTATATTTATTGATTAATTCAGAATTTCAATTAATCATGGGTTAGTTTATTTACAGATGAAAATATGTTTTGGGCATTCCCCAGAATTTTGATAAATCCTTTGGCGTCATCAGAGGTCCATGCGTTGTTCATTTCTCCGTATTGACCAAACGTGGTATTCATTAAGTCATTTTCAGATTCAATACCATCCAATGTAAAGTGATATGGTTTTAGCGAAACGATAACGGTACCGTTTACAGTGGTTTGGGTATCTTCCAGAAAAGCCTCGATGTTTCTCATTACAGGATCCAAGAATTGTCCTTCATGAAACAACATTCCGTACCAGTTTCCTAATTGTTCTTTCCAGTATTGTTGCCATTTACCCAGCGTATGTTTCTCTAATAAATGGTGTGCTTTGATGATGATTAAAGGCGCAGCGGCTTCAAAACCAACTCTTCCTTTTATTCCAATAATGGTGTCGCCTACGTGCGTGTCTCTACCTATAGCATATGCATTTGCCAGTTTTTCTAAGGCAACGATGTTTTTTGTTGGGATGTCCAATGTTCCGTTGATGCCTACTAGTTGTCCTTTTTCAAATTGTAGAGTCACTTTTTCTTCTCCAGTTTTTTGCAATTGAGAAGGGTACGCTTCACTTGGTAAAGTTTGATTTGACGTCAATGTTTCTTTACCGCCTACGCTTGTTCCCCACAATCCTTTATTGATGGAATATTGTGCTTTTTCCCAAGAATAATGAACTCCATTTTTAGATAAATAATCCACTTCTTCCTGTCTTGATAATTTTAAATCTCTAATAGGAGTTATGATTTCAATTTCGGGAGCGATGGTTTGGAAAATTAAATCAAAACGAATTTGATCATTTCCTGCACCAGTACTTCCGTGGGCAATTGCTTCGGCACCCACAGATTTTGCATATTTAATCGCTTCGATAGCTTGAAAAACACGTTCGGCACTTACTGATAATGGATAGGTATTATTTTTTAATACATTTCCATAAATCAAATATTTAATGGCTTTGTCATAATATTTATCAACGATGGTAAGATTTGTATGCTGCGCACTTCCTAATTCGTAAGCTCTTGCTTCAATAGCGGCTAGTTCGGCATCATCAAATCCGCCTGTATTTATAAGAACGGTATGAACTTCATATCCTTTTTCGTTTTTTAAATATTTTAGGCAATATGAGGTATCTAATCCTCCGCTATAAGCTAATACAACTTTTTTCATAATTATTGTTTTTTCTTCCCCCCAGCCCCTCCGAAGGAGGGGGAGCCGAAACTGGCAAAGGGGAATTTTTTGTTATGATTATTTTATTTTTCTCTTTGGCTCCCTCCCCTTCGGGGAGGGCTGGGGAGGGGGTTATTTTTTTAAGAAAAGCGCTTCTTTAATTGATTTTAATCGGTTTGATATTTTGACATTAAAGGGGTGCTTAGGCGGATCTTTAGGCTTTTCTTTTGGGTCATAAAGCATTCCGGTGCATAAACACATTTTGTTGTCTTTACTTTTTAGAATTTCATAATTGGTACAGGTTTGACATCCTTTCCAAAAACTTTGATCGCTCGTCAATTCTGAAAAAGGAACAGGTTTATACCCCAAATCGGAATTGATTTTCATTACCGCTAAACCAGTGGTGATTCCAAAAACTTTAGCCTCTGGATATTTTTTTAACGAATAGTCAAAAACAAATGATTTAATTTTTTTTGCTAAGCCTAGATTTCTGTAATCCGGATGTACAATCAACCCGGAATGTGCTACAAATTTTCCGTGTTGCCAACTTTCGATATAGCAAAAACCGGCAAATTTCCCGTTGTCTAATGCGATAACGGCGTCTTTGTTTTCCATTTTTTTCTGGATGTATTCAGGAGTTCTTTTAGCAATTCCCGTACCTCTCAATAGTGCGGATAATTCTATGGTTTCGCATATTTCCTGCGAATATTTATAATGTTCTTCCTGAGTTGTTATGATAGAAATGTTCATGTCAAAAGCTGGATTTTTGAGTTATAAAATGATTTAGGGGTCTTTTTTGAAATGCATTTTTTCTAAAATCTATTGTTTTTTCAAAACGGGTCAGGGCAGTACAATAAAATGAATTAAAGTGCACTAATGATGCCTTAGTTTTAATTTGTGGATAGATTGATCCAGTGAAAAATAGCGGTAATTTCAAAACAAAAAAATAAAATGAATAAAGATACGAAACAGCTTTTGGGTACTATATCGATAGCATCCGTACTTCGGGAGAAGTAGAAGGTCTGTTTTTCCGTGACAAAGAAGTTATATGTACACTTATTGTATTCATTGATACAAAAGTACACATATTTTTATAACACAACGCTACTTTTGTCTTTTGTAACAAAGTTTTAATAGATTGTTGTTTTTTTTAATCCAAGAAAAACGCATTTACAGGCATAAGTATCAAGGCGTTTATCGAATAGTAAAGTCTTTAAAACATCAGTTTCTAAACTTGTTTTGGTTGATAATTTCTTTAATTTTAGATTTTAAATCTTCTCCAGTGTCATAAACCATTTGTTCGCTACTAGGAAAAGGAATTGGACTTCTGTCAAAATAAGAATAATTATCATCAGTGGCGAGTCGGTCTCCTTTGTAAGTGGCATTTATAGTTTTGAGGTTATCCACCATAACAACTTTCCTTTTTCGTCTAAAACTTCTTTCCCATTAGTATCAATCAGTTTTTTGACACTGTCTTTGATGATGCGTTCTTTTACAAATTATCTTTCTTTAATTTGCTCTGGCGAAATATAAATTTATCTAAAATGGATTGCCATTCCATAATCATACCCAATTCCTTTTTGTTTGTTGCTGAGGTAAACAGTCCATTTATCGTTTAATCCCAATGTGCAGAAGTCCAACAAATCATTTTGAAGACGAACCGGAATAATCATGTTCGTTTCGTTTTTAGTGAAAACCGAAACATAATCAAAACCTTTAAATTCAGCCTCATCCAGCAAATAAACATATTCCTGCTTGCTTTTTTTGTCTTTATTGATATTCAAATTCGAATTATCAATTGTCTGATCGTAATTTCCGGAGCTTAACAAGTTTTGGGTTTGCTTTACGCCACATGAGGAGAGTAGTACAAAAAAGGAGAATAAAAAGGTGATTTTTTCCCTGTGGTTTAGTATTAAATAATGGTGTTGTTCCGGCAGTTTATTTTAAGTGGATTTTTTTTTGTTTTTAGTTTAATGCTTAAAAAAAGCCATAAAAAAACCCAACAAAAAGAGTACAATTGTTAGGTTTTTGGAGGAGTATTTTATTTTTTATTTGCGAACAAAAGGAGGGAGCAGTTTGCTGGAAACTTCACCAAAGCCAATGCGTACTTGTCCGTTTAGACAATATCCTTTCATAATAACAGTATCATTATCATTGATGAATTTACGTTCAGTTCCATCCTTTAGTTTTATAGGATTTTTCCCGCCCCATGATAATTCTAACATGGAACCGTAACTGTCCGGTGTAGGGCCTGAAATGGTGCCAGAGCCCATCATATCGCCAGAATTTACACGGCAACCATTAGAGGTATGGTGTGCTAATTGCTGGCTCATGGTCCAATACATATATTTGAAATTCGAACGTGAAATCACAGTTGCTTCTGATTTTTCAGGTTGTATGGCTACTTCTAAATTAATGTCAAAAGAATGTTTTCCTTTTTGTTGCAAATAGGGAAGTGGCGTCGGTTCTTGTTTGGGTCCTCTTGTTCTAAAGGGTTCCAAAGCATCCATAGTAACAATCCAGGGTGAAATAGAAGTGGCAAAGTTTTTTGCTAAGAAGGGGCCTAGCGGCACGTATTCCCATTTTTGAATATCGCGAGCACTCCAGTCATTCAATAAAACCATTCCGAAAATATAATCTTCGGCTTCGGATACTGCAATATTTTCTCCCATGATATTGACATCCGTAGTGATAAAAGCGGTTTCCAGTTCAAAATCAACAGAACGGGAAGGCCCAAAAACAGGTGTGGTTTCACCATTAGGTAAGGTTTGTCCCATAGGTCTGTGTACAGGAATTCCGGAAGGAATAATGGTAGAACTTCGTCCATGATATCCTACAGGAATGTGAAGCCAGTTGGGCAATAATGCGTTTTCAGGATCGCGAAACATTTTCCCTACATTTGTAGCGTGTTCCTTGCTTGAATAAAAATCCGTATAATCGCCAATTAATACGGGTAACTGCATTTCTATATCTTCCATTTCAAAGATGATTATATCTCTGTCTTTGGTATTATCTTGTAATTTCAGATTTTTTTCGTCAAAAATTTCAGCAATTCGGTTTCGAACCAAACGCCAGGTTTTTTGGCCGTCTGAAATAAAATCATTTAAAGTGTCCTGCATGAACATATCATCGGTCAGTTCTATACCTTCAAAATAATTTAATTGTTGTAAAGCACCCAAATCGATTGCGAAATCTCCAATTCTAGTTCCAACTGTTACGATGTTTTCTTTGGTTAAAAAAACACCAAAAGGAATATTTTGAATGGGAAAATCACTATTGAATGGTACTTCTAGCCAGGACTTTCTATTGGTATCGTTAGCTGTTATCGGCATATTTTGTTAATTATTTTGTTAAAAAATTACTCATCAAATATATTATAATCTAACTATTAACCAAACGTTTTTTTGTATTTTTGCATCAAAATTAACGAAAATCAAAGAAATGCAACGCGACGAACAAATTTTCGACCTTATTCTGGAAGAACAAGAAAGACAAATTCACGGATTAGAACTTATCGCTTCGGAAAACTTCGTAAGTGATGAAGTAATGGAAGCAGCTGGGTCTGTTTTAACTAACAAATATGCTGAAGGGTATCCTGGCAAAAGATACTACGGCGGTTGTGAAGTAGTTGATGTTGTGGAACAAATTGCTATTGATCGAGCTAAAGAATTATTTGGTGCTGCATATGCAAATGTACAGCCACATTCTGGTTCTCAAGCCAATACAGCGGTTTACCACGCTTGTATCAAACCAGGAGATAAAATTTTAGGTTTTGACTTGTCTCATGGTGGGCACTTAACGCATGGTTCTCCTGTAAATTTCTCGGGACGTTTGTATACTCCGTCTTTTTATGGTGTTGACAAAGAAACTGGACGGTTAAATTACGATAAAATTCAAGAAATAGCCACTAAAGAGCAACCAAAACTAATCATCGCAGGCGCTTCGGCTTATTCTCGTGATATGGATTTTGAGCGATTCAGAGTAATTGCTGATAGTGTTGGCGCTATTTTATTAGCAGATATTTCTCACCCTGCCGGGCTTATCGCCAAAGGCTTGATGAATGATCCATTGCCCCATTGCCATATTGTAACTACTACAACTCACAAAACATTGCGTGGCCCTCGTGGAGGATTAATTTTGATGGGTAAAGATTTCGAAAATCCATTTGGTTTAACCACTCCAAAAGGAGAAATCAGAATGATGTCTTCCTTATTAGACTTGGCCGTTTTCCCAGGAAATCAAGGTGGTCCGTTAATGCATATTATTGCTGCAAAAGCAGTCGCGTTTGGCGAAGCTTTGAAAGATGAATTTTTCACCTATGCGTTACAATTGCAAAAAAACGCAAATGCAATGGCAGATGCTTTTGTAAAAAGAGGGTACGAAATCATTTCTGGCGGCACGGACAATCACATGATGCTAATTGATTTAAGAAATAAAAATATTTCTGGAAAAGATGCTGAAAATGCATTGGTAAAAGCAGAAATTACTGTGAATAAAAACATGGTACCTTTTGATGATAAATCACCATTTGTAACCTCAGGTATTCGTGTAGGAACTCCAGCTATTACCACTCGTGGTCTGGTTGAGGAAGATATGGAAACCATTGTGGCATTAATAGACCGGGTATTAATGAACCATACGGATGAAGATATTATCGAAGAAGTAGCCAATAAAGTAAACGAAATGATGAGCGAAAGAGCTATCTTCGTATACTAAAAAATACGTCTTAAAGGTTTTGAAGTCGAAAGTCGAAAGTCTTTGATTAGAATTTAATATTCTGTCTTAGTTTTTGGCTTTCGACTTTATGACTTTATGACTTTCTAACTTTAAGACTAAAAAAATGTCCGTACTACGATTAAAATTACCAACAGATCCCAGATGGGTCAATATTGTAGAAAAAAATATCGAGGAAATTCTCACAGATCACGCTTGGTGCGAACAGAAAGCAGCCACAAATGCGATTACAATAATTACCAATAACTCGGAGCATCAGGATCTAGTGAAGGATTTATTGGCTTTGGCCAAAGAAGAACTTGATCATTTTGAGCAAGTACATGATATTATCATTAAACGCGGCCTAAAGTTGGGACGCGAGCGTAAGGATGATTATGTCAATGAACTGTATCTGTACATGAAAAAAAACGCTACCGGAAACAGGATTTCTGCTTTAGTGGAACGGTTATTGTTTTCAGCTATGATAGAGGCCAGAAGCTGTGAGCGTTTCAAGGTGCTTTCAGAGAATATCAACGATGAAGAATTAGCTATTTTTTATAGGAATTTAATGGAAAGCGAAGCAGGACATTATACCACTTTTATAACCTATGCACGTAAATATGGGGTAGGAATCGATGTTGAAAAACGATGGAGAGAATGGCTGGAATTTGAGGAGAATGTTATAACAAATTATGGAAATAAAGAAACAATTCATGGATAAAATCTATTTATGTGTTTTTATTTTTATTTTAAATAAATTTATATTCGTGTAATTATACTAGTAATCAGTAATTTGTGTTTTATTTCTTTTTAAAGAATGCTGTTTTAATTCTAAACTATTTTTTTTTGCTGTAAATTTATATTTTTTGATTTATATTTATGTTTTTAAATTTAATTCTAACAATTATCTATTGCTATGAAGCTCAATTTTAATTATGATGGAAACATAGCTTGCAGGGCTATATTGCAAGAGCAATTAGAAAAATTAGAGATTAATTATCAACTTTTAGACTTAGGGCAAATTGAAATTGTGGATGCTATTTCAGAAGAGAGTTTGAACGCACTTCAGGATGTTTTAAAAAAATATGGGATTCAAATTATCAATAATCCAAAAGCACAATTAATTCAAAAAATTAAAGATGCTATTATAGAAATAGTGTACGATAAAGATAAATTTCCGGACGTAACGATATCTCAATATTTAGCAGACAAACTGAACTTCAGATATGGGTATATCACTAATGTTTTTTCAGAATATACCCATACCTCTATTGAGAATTTCATTATTATTCAAAAGATTGAAAGAGCAAAAAAATTAATAATTGAAGAGAAACTGACTTTAACGGAGATTTCGTATGAGTTAAACTATAGCAGTGTAGCCTATTTGTCTACGCAATTTAAAAAAGTAACCGGATTAACTCCTTCCTTGTTTAAAAGAATTGTAGGTAAAAGAAGGAAATTATCAAACAAAGAATAAATAAAATTTAAAAAATAATTCCCTATTTTATGATTGCACACCAAGATTCAATGCATATTCTTCTGGCTGATGATGACGAAGATGATCGCACTTTTTTTAGTGAAGCTTTGCAAGAACTCAAAATGAATAATGATTTAACACTGTTTAAAGATGGTAAAGACCTGATGGATTATTTAGAAAACCCATTGAGTAAGTTGCCCCATGTTTTATTTCTGGATTTGAATATGCCCGGAAAAACAGGACTGGATTGTTTGAATGAGATTAGAGCCAACAGCCGATTTAAAGAGGTTTCAATTGCAATATATTCTACTTCTTCCTCAGAGAAAGATATTGAAGATACTTTTATTAAAGGAGCCAATATTTATATTAAAAAGCCAAATGACTTTATAATGTTGAAAAAAGTAATCAAGGAAGTTGTACACATGAATTGGCAATTTCATTCTTCAGGACTAAACATAGAAACTTTTTTCTTTAGCATATAAAAAAGAATAAATGAAAATTTTAGGACTATATAAAAATTCTCAAGTCTTTAAAATAGCATTGGCCATTGCAATTGTTGTGGTTTGTTATATTGCTTCAATGTTTTA
The DNA here is from genome assembly GCF_003970375.1 of Flavobacterium sp. ZB4P23. Taxonomy (NCBI): domain Bacteria; kingdom Pseudomonadati; phylum Bacteroidota; class Flavobacteriia; order Flavobacteriales; family Flavobacteriaceae; genus Flavobacterium; species Flavobacterium sp. ZB4P23. The sequence goes on along the minus strand of NZ_RYDK01000001.1, from coordinate 597,878 downwards.
TTCTCAAATGGAAAAACTGGATTCAACAGTTGAATTAATTGCAAATTCAAATGAAACCCAAATCGAATTAGAGAAACTTTTGTCGATTATTAGTATTTACGAAACGAGTTTGCGGAGTTATATCATAACAAAAGAAGATAGCTATATTGAAAATCGGTTTTTGAGCAGAGGAAAAATAGAGGAAAGCATCAAAAAGTTAAAAGAGTTGACCGCTAATAACGCTTTGAGAAATAAAGATATTGAACAGCTCGAAAAAATCATCGATTACCGCTTTAAGTTATTCAGACAAACCTACATTATTGCTAAAAGTAAAAATTCCGGCCCGATTGATTTAAATGCAAAGTTACTCGAAAGTAGTAAAGTCACTGAAGAAATGAAATCCTTTGTGACCGAAATTATATTTTCGGAAAGTAGAAAAACAAAATTTCAAAATGACAACCATCAATTTGAATTGCAGGACTCCTTAATTACGGCTTTTTTATTAGTCATCCTCTCGCTTTTGATTTTATTGCTTTCCTTTCAAAAAATGAATGTTGATATTGACGAACTTAAAAAAGCAAATGACGCATTAAATTTACTAAACGAATCCTACAACGCTGCAGAAAAAACAGCAGGTTTTGGACATTGGATGGTTAATATAGAAACAAAAAAGTATACTTTTTCAGATAATTTATTCCGTTTAATGGGAGTTGAGCCTAAAGCTTTCGAACCTAATATTGAAAATTCGATTCCATACATACATCCCGATGATTTAGAATATGTAACTAAAGTACACCTGGATTCTTTGATAAATCACCAGTCGACTTCCATGATATTTCGGTTTTTAACACCAAACGGCGATATCAAATATATTATGGGTGTTGGAAGTTTTACTACTAATGGAAAAGGAGATTTAATAAAAATTGGGGTAAATTATGATATCACTAATCAATATAAAAAAACACTTGAATTAGAAGAAAGTAACAAAGAACTAAAATATATTAATACAGAACTGGAAGCTTTTAATGACATTGTAAGCCATGATTTGCAAGAACCGCTTCGTAAGATTCAAATGTTCATTTCCAGACTGGAAGAAAAAGAATTGGACTTGATTTCACGACAAGGGAAGGAATATTTTTCTAAAGTACGAGTGGCAGCTAACAGAATGCAAACGTTATTAATTGATTTAGTCAATTATTCCAGAACTATAAAAGGCGATAAAGTTTTTGTAACAACGGATTTGAATGTAGTTTTGGGCGAAATACTCCAGGATTTATCATCAAATATTGAAGAGAAAAAAGCCGAAATTCAAATAGGTAAATTACCAACCATTACTGCAATACCTTTTCAAATTAAACAGCTCTTTATTAATTTGATTTCCAATTCACTTAAATACAGCAAGGAAGATACAGCTCCTGAAATAAGTATCACTTCTAAAAACATTACGGATAAAGAAGTCCGGGAGTATAAAATAAGCAATAAAGACGAGTATTATAAGATTGTTGTTACTGATAACGGAATAGGTTTTAAACAGGAATATGCCGAAAAAATATTTCTTTTGTTCAAGCGTTTGGAAACTGATTCTAAATATTCAGGAACCGGGTTGGGATTGGCTATTTGCAGTAGAATTGTAGACAACCACAATGGTTTTATACAAGTAAAAGGGAAGCCAAATGTAGGGGCTAAATTTTATATTTTTATTCCAAAAGGGGATGTGATTTAATTATATTACTAAAAAACAGAATGGTAACAATATCAGAAGCTACTACGAAAGATTTAAAAACCATTCAGGAGATTGCCTATAAAACTTGGCCTCAAACTTATGGAGCCATATTGTCAAAAGAACAAATTGACTATATGCTTGAGCTCTTTTATTCAGAACACGCATTACTTGAAAATTTGATCCAAAAAGGACATCGTTTTCTTTTGGTACATCAGGATGAATTTTGCCTTGGTTTTGCCTCTTATTCACATAATTACTTAGCGCAAAACCTAACGCGGCTGCACAAGATTTATTTGCTTCCAGAAGCACAAGGAAAAGGAGCAGGGAAGCTATTGATTGATACAATTGAAAATTTGGCTAGAGAAAATAATTCGGTTGCGGTCTCTTTGAACGTAAATAAATTCAACAACGCATTGTCTTTTTATAAAAAAATAGGGTTTGAAATTGTTTCCGAAGAGGATATTGAACTAAAGCACGGGTATAAAATGGAAGACTACAGAATGGAAAAAAAGCTATAATCACCAAAAATTGCTTATTGAACAACAGCAGGAGAAGTTAGGAAGAGTGCGTATACTTCCGGAGTTATAAAAGTAGATGACAGTACACCACCATAAAAAATGGACTTGAGCGGAGTCCCAAAAGAGCAGCATCAGCCGACCATTTTTTGACGGTTATTTTACCCGAAATGAAAAAAAGTATTCAAAGTAAGGACACCTTGATCTTTAATAAAGAATTTGAGAATATAACAATCAACTGTAACCGATGTCATGCAATGGAAAACGCACCTTTTTTTACGATCAAGACACCCACAAACAGAATCACTAATAAGAAAATAATATGTTAGAAAAAATCATTAATACAGACAATTCAAAAACCACAATAATCATTCGTTTCATAGTAGGAGCAGTGTTTTTATCGGAAGGTATTCAAAAGTTTTTGTTTCCAGCAATTCGCGGAGCTGGGAGATTTGAAAAAATAGGTTTGCCTTCACCTGATTTATTAGGAAGTTTTGTTGGTGCATTTGAAATTATTTGTGGCGTCTTACTTTTAATTGGGTTGTGTTCGCGCTTAGCAAGTATTCCTTTACTTATAGTTATGCTAGTAGCATTTGCAACAACAAAATCAGATGTTTATTTAGAAAACGGATTTTGGGAACTGCTTCATGGTAGCAGAACTGATTGGGCAATGCTTTTAGGTAGTTTTTATTTACTAATAAAAGGGAGTGGATTTTGGTCTGTGGATAAAGCTTTGATGAAGAATGAATGAACTTGTAAATCCAATTACAAATAAAAAAAGATGGTCTGTTGCCAGACCACCTTTTTAAACAAATTATAAAATCTAAATTAAAGTAAGTCAAAACGGTCTAGGTTCATCACCTTAGTCCATGCTGCTACAAAGTCCTTTACAAATTTTTCTTGACCGTTTTTATACCCGTAAACTTCAGCTATGGCTCTTAGTTCCGTATTAGAACCAAAAATAAGATCTACACGAGTTCCTATCCACTTCAATCCGCCTGTTGTACGATCACTTCCTACGAATGCGTCATCTGACTCAGAAACTGCTTTCCAGGTGGTACTTAAATCAAGTAGGTTTACAAAGAAATCGTTTGTAAGGGTTTCTGGATGTTTCGTGAAAACACCATTTTGAGACTGATCGAAGTTTGAATTTAATGCACGCATACCGCCTACAAGAACAGTCATTTCTGGAGCTGTTAAGGTCAATAATTGCGCTTTGTCAATCAGCATTTCTTCTGCTGATATCGTATATTTTGTTTTAACATAGTTACGGAAACCATCTGCTTGAGGCTCAAGAACGTCAAATGATTCTATATCTGTTTGTTCTTGTGATGCATCTGTACGTCCAGGTGTAAATGGTACTGAGATAGTTTGACCTGCTATTGATGTCGCTTTCTCTATCGCTGCACTACCACCTAAAACAATTAAATCAGCAATTGAAACTTGTTTACTATCAGATTGAGCACTATTGAACTCTTTTTTGATATTCTCAAGTTTGTTAAGCACTTTTTCCAGTTGTGCTGGGTTGTTCACTTTCCAGTCTTTTTGTGGAGCAAGACGAATGCGACCCCCATTAGCTCCCCCACGTTTGTCAGAACCACGGAAAGTAGAGGCAGATGCCCACGCAGTTGAAACTAATTCTGAAACAGACAATCCTGAAGCAAGAATAATAGTTTTAAGGTTAACTATATCTTGATCATTAACCAATGGATGTGTAACCGCAGGAATTGGATCTTGCCAAATTAGTTCTTCAGCAGGAACTTCTGGTCCCAGATAGCGTACTTTTGGTCCCATATCTCTGTGAGTAAGCTTGAACCATGCTCTGGCAAATACATCATTAAATTCTGCCGGATTTTCTAGAAAGCGTCTTGATATTTTTTCATAAGCAGGATCAAAACGTAATGAAAGATCTGTAGTCAGCATAAACGGTTGATGACTTTTGGAAGGATCATGAGCATCTGGCACCGTGCCAGCGCCTGCATCCCCTTTTGGTTTCCACTGATGGGCACCAGCTGGACTTTTGGTCAATTCCCATTCGTATCCAAAGAGATTTTCAAAATAGTTATTACTCCATTTTGCAGGTGTTGTTGTCCATGCTCCTTCAAGACCGCTGGTTATTGTATCCCCTGCATTTCCGGTACCGAAGCTGTTTTTCCAGCCTTTACTTTGCTCCTCAATAGGGGCTGAAGCCGGTTCTCGTCCTACATATTTATTTGGATCTGCAGCACCGTGGGTTTTACCTAATGTATGTCCACCGGCACTTAACGCTACGGTTTCTTCATCATTCATTGCCATACGAGCAAACGTTTCACGAATATCATGAGCGGCCAATACTGGATCTGGATTTCCATTAGGCCCTTCTGGATTTACATAGATTAATCCCATTTGAACTGCGGCTAGCGGTTGTTCTAATTCGCGTTCTTCATTGTAACGATTGTCACCTAACCATTCCCGTTCTGAACCCCAATAAATATCTTCATTTGGTTCCCAAACATCCTCACGACCTCCAGCAAAACCGAAAGTTTTAAATCCTGCGGATTCAAATGCACAGTTACCACTTAAAATTAATAAATCAGCCCAAGAAATTTTTCTGCCATATTTTTGTTTGATGGGCCATAGTAACAAACGAGCCTTGTCTAGATTCGCATTATCAGGCCAACTGTTTAGTGGTGCAAATCGTTGTGTACCAGCTCCAGAACCACCGCGTCCATCAGCAATACGATAAGTTCCTGCACTATGCCATGCCATTCTAATAAAGAATCCTCCGTAAAAACCATAATCTGCCGGCCACCAATCTTGTGAAGTATTCAATAAATCCATAATATCTTGCTTTAAGGCAGCATAATCTAAAGACTTGAACTCTTCCGCATAATTGAACGAATCCCCCATTGGGTTTGACAGTTCAGAGTGTTGGCGTAAAATGTTTAATTTTAACTGATTTGGCCACCAGTCTCGATTTGAGGAAGCTGAACCAGCACCATGCTTTGCAGGAGTACCAGCACTCGCACCATGATTAAATGGACATTTGTTTTCTCCGTTGACATCGTAAGATTTGGAGCTCGGGTTTGTGTTATTTTCCATAGTATGATTTGTTTTTTATTTTCTTTAAAGCAAAGTTACATACAAATTACTTTTCCTAAATTAATTTTTAATAGATAAAAACTATAGTGGTTGTCATTAATTCTGAATTTATCAATTTATTAAGAATAATCAATTAAAAAGTCATCTGCATTTGTGTCTTGGTATTCTTTTGGTTTTAAGTGCACTAGTTTACTAGAATTGGGCTCCACTTTTTTTTAGTTCTGATTTATGTTTAAATAAAGGAAATGGAATAGCAAAGGTGGTTATGGAATATCTCAATTGAGATAACACTTCTTATACTGATAAATTTAGTGCGAACTAAAAAATAAATGATAATTTAATCCCAAACTAAGCCATCCTTGGTGCTGTTAGCTGTAACTTTAATCCAAAAAACAAAAAAATGAGTTTATTTGACGATAAAAAAAGTAAGGATCAAAATCCGATAGTATCAGCTCATGAAGCTTGGGTTGGAATTTTATATTCTTGCATTTCTGCGGACAATCAAATTACTGATTCGGAAACAGCAGCATTATCAAGAGTATTGCATTCTAAAGAACAATTTATAGGAATCGATATTGCGCCTCTTTATGCAAAATCCTATACTTTAAGAATTGAAATGGGGCAATTAAAATATCTTTCTGCCTGTTGTGAATGGATCCAGAAAGAAGATAAAGAAACCGTTTTTGCACTTGCATTAGAAGTACTACTTGCGGATGGAAAATTGGAGAAGGAAGAAAAAAACATAATTGAAGTATTGTCTAATCGACTCCAAATAAAGGCAGCAATGACCAGTAAAATAATTGAAGTGATATTCTTGAAAAATAAAGGAAATAACAAAGAGATATAAACAGGCCAATGTAAACCGTGTCATAATATAAAAGAGGTTTGATCTACACTGATTTTGTAAGACTAACAATTAGAAGAGTATTTTGAATTGCAATACTCTTTTTTGGTTTGATGCGTTATTTATGTTGAATTTATTATGTACTTTAGAATACTGTAATTACGGAACCAAAAACAACAAGAATTATTCGCGACTGTTGTTTTAAAAAAAACTATTGACCATCAAAAAGAAAATCAAAATAGCAAAGGAAAGTATTCACAAAAAACTTCATAGGGAACCCATAATCACGCATCCCAGACTGAAGTTTATCCCTAATGTTGTACTCAATTTGATCAGTTGTCTAGTTACATTAATCATAGTGGGAACTTTACTGTATTTAGTGCTGCACTATCTGATCATGAAATTTTATTATTTGGATTAAAAAAAAAAGCCATATTTTAAAAATTGAAATTGAGTATAAAACTAATAGTACTCATATTCGTTTTATTTAAAATATAATTTTTGTTAGCATAGGTTTCACCCGCATTGAACTTGTGTACATACAATAATTGCGCATCAAACCCTTTTAACATCCCCTGAAATTGGTAGCGAACATCAGCATTGGTCTGCAAATAAGAAGGCAATTCGTATTTATTTAAGGAAACATTTTTCACGTCTGGCAAATCAAAATAACCTACAGCCAAATGCGATTTGAATATTTTTTTAGGATTCGTATATTGTATTTTGGTCATTACCGCATGCACATCTCCAAAACCTTCATTCCGTTCTCTGGCCATAAAGGTGTAAAACGGGTCTCGTCCCCATTCTCGTGGCATTAAATACCTTCCTTTAGCAGTTATTCGATTGTAATTTAAAGTAATTTCTATTTTTTTATTCTGCCAGCCTAATCTTCCACCAAAAGTTTGTGAATTGCCATTTTTTTCAAAATAGGTTTTGCGTGGATTTTTATTTCCGCCGAAATTCAAGGCATTTTGGTAAATCGTCTGAAAACCAAAAAGCAGTTTCGAGTTTGGATTTAAATTGTATTTGTAGTCCATTTGCAATAGCGCCGAATTGAATATATTCTCAGCATATTGGTTCCATATAAGTGTTTTTAAATTCTTTATCGATTCATTTTGTATGCCTACAATATAAATTCCGTTACTGTCTAAATTCCCTGCATAATCGGATTTTGTTCCATCGGGATTCACGCCAGTTGGGTAAATCCCTATGGATTCTGCAATTCTGAAATATTTCATGGTACTTCGTGGCGAAATTCCGTATAGGTACCCTACATTTATTTTAGTTTTTTTGAGTTCATTAAAATCGATCCATATTCCATCGACTTCAGTAGGCCGCATTCTGCCGTCCTGCAGATTTATGAACGACGTATTCAGTAGTTGTTTTCCAAGGGTTACATTAGAATTTTTGTAGTTGTATTTTAAAAATAATTCTTCTAACCGGCTTAAATTGTCTTTACTTGATACGTTTTGAAAATCAAAAAGCGCTACTTCATATCTATTGGATAAATTTGTTACCGGATCTTTTTTAGAAAAATCAGAAGAACCGATATCATAAATGTAATAGCCACTGACCCCAAATTGAAAATTATGAAATTTAGCCGTTTCAAACTTTACACCGCCACCAACAGCATTGGCATAATAATCAGATAAGCCACTTTCATTGTTGGTACTCATAAAAAAATAGCGAAAATGGCCGATGAAGTTTCCGTTTTTGAAAGCATTTAAAATCGAGGTGGAATCAATTTTTTTATTATTTTTCTCTTTCCAAACGGCTGGCTTATTCGAAACTTCCTGATATTGTGCCGAGGAATGGAAACTAATTAAAAGTAAAAAAGTTGAGATTAATATAGCGAAAAAAGATTTCATTTGTAAGTCTTTAATTTTTTTACAAAAATAATCGGAGTCCTATAAATGGGAGGTAACTTTTATCACATTGGCTCAAAAAATAAAGCCGAATGTTTAAACATTCGACTTTATGACTTTTGACTTTACGACTTAATTATTATCTGAAAGTATAATCAACACCGGTAACTTGAGTTAAGAGTGTTTCAGGAGCATCAAGAATTATTGCGTTTTTTTGCGGTGTAGGTGTAACAGGAGAATTTTGTTTTAAATAATCTCTCATCACCGAATGCAAGGTTTCATTAGTGTTTTTAGCATCCATGACGCCTTTCATCCTGCAAAGCATGTCCACAGGATCTCCGTCACGCTCACAGGCCATGATTGAATACAATTTATCAGGATCTAATGGCGTATTTTTCATCGTAATACTTTGAACTCTTTTGTCCATTTCGGCAAAAGCATTAAAGCGGACTTCCATTCCTTTGAACTTAACTACCCATCCACCAAAGCGTTTAGAAGCGTCATCAGCAAAAACATTGTTTAATTCTTTTTCCAGCCAGTTTTTCAATTGCTTTCCGGTAACTTTGGCTGTTCTTACTGTGCTGTCAACTGGTAACATATCAAAGATAAATCCGTTTGTAATAGGAATGTTTCCGGTTTGATCCGGTGTTGTTTTTGGTGGACAAAAGCGAAATCCATTCGAAAGATTAATATCAATATCTGGAAATTTCCAGTGTAAGGCATTCAGGATCATTGTGTCAATTGGATTTTCTACTACAAAATAGCGGTACAAAGGAATCGTGCTGTATCCAATAATGGTATTAATTTGTTCCTGATAAACGAATTCTTTTTCTATTAATAATTTTTCTATTGTTGCATCCGGTTTTATTTTTGGAGAGTCAACTTCCAGTAGTTCATAGTTGTCCTCAATGACTTTTCCGTTGAGAATGGTTAAATCTAATTTTCCAATAAACGAACCAAAAGCTCCCGGTTCAACCACTTTTGAATACTTACAAACAATTGGTTTGCGCACTCTTTCATGTGTATCGCCACCCAAAATGTAGTTTACACCCTCACATTCCGGTCGGTTTGCCAATGCTATTTGTTGGGACAGGCCCAAGTGTGCAATTATAAGTACATAGCTGCATTGTTCCTGATTTCTAAGGACATCCACATAATGCGCCAGATTTTCTTCAGGATCAGTATAGATAATACCTTTGCTGTAATTGGGACTTTGTCTTAGCGGTACTAATGGATCAGTATATCCTAAAAAACTAATTTTTGCTCCGGCAACATGCCAAATAGTATACGGTTGAAAAATAAGTTCCCCACGTTTTCCATTGCCCAGGTCATGATACATATTGGTACAAATTTTTGGTGCATCAAGGGAACCTAATAACGTTTGCATCTTTCTTTTTCCATAAATCACCTCCCAATTTCCGGGAAGATATAAGTCGTAATTCAATGCATTTAAAATGGGAACAAAAGCTTCACCGGTAGTTTCTACGCTTAATTCGCTACCTTGAAACATGTCGCCGGTGTCAATGGTATACGTATTTGGGTTTTTCTTTTTGAGTTGTTTCAGTAAAGTTGCCATGTAGGCATAACCGCCCGTTTTTCTAAAAACAGCTTTCCCATTTTCCCAAAATAACTCATCATGCGGATGAATCTGACAATGCACATCAGTGGTTTGAAGAATAGTAATTGTTTGCGGTTTAGTACCATCGATTGCTATATTCAAGTTTTTTTCTGTGGGCTCAGTTGTATTTGCAATAACGGAAATAGGTGAAATAATCACTGCGCCTAGACTTAAAGTTCCTACTGATTTCAGGAAATTTCTTCGGTTATTGCTCATCTTTTTTAGGTTTTTAGGTTTGTTTTTTAACAGATTTTGATACGGTAGTTCATTTTATTTTGCTAAAAATAATCGGTACTGGTATTTAAAATCCTCCCTTTATATAGCTCCAGCCTTGCTCTTGTTTTTCTACAATTTCAGCAATTCCAACCGGCACATATTCTACTTCGGAGATTAATTGGTCTTTGGTTACTTTCTGACTTTTCATTGTGTTTTCGCATACTAAAAAACGAACTCCTTTTGCCCGTAGCGCTTTTATGGATTCTAATTGTTTTGATTTTGCAGTCATTACAAATGGTAAACCCATACTGTGAATTACTACTTCGTATTTGGCATTTGGCCAATATGTCGTTAGATTTTTTAGTTGGTTTACAATTGCTTTTTGTTGCAAAGTATCAGTAGCATTGGTAAACTGAAAAACGATTTTGTGGTTTTGCGCTTTTTTTTGTGCCAATGTGCCAATGGAAATCATGATAAATACCAGGATAAATGAAAGCGTTAGGTTTTTCATAATGGAGTTTTAAGATTGTTTTTTTTGTTTTTCGTTTTTTCGGCTTTTATTGGTTTGAAAGGTCCAAATTTATGTTGGGTTTCCGTAAATGAATCTGAAAATGGACCAAAAGGATGATCCACCGGTTTTTTGGTAATATTGGGCCAGTCTTGACTTAAATCTTTCGACGGTCTTTCCAGATTTTCTACATAAGCAGCAATATCCCAAGATTCTTCATCGGATAATTGAGGTCTTTCATAAGATGCACCCAATGGCATATTGTATTTTATATAGCCGGCAAACCGACTGATTCTAAACAATCCTGCGCCGTTATTATATGAATTTTTGCCCCAAAGTGGCGGATAGGTGTATTCCTTTTTATCTTCGGCCAAAATTCCCTGACCATTCATTTGATGGCAACTGGCACATTTTTTATTATACAATGCGCTTCCTTTTAGGGGATCGGCAGCACGATTTAAATATTCCAGATCATAAATTCCCGAGGCATTCGATTCTTTCCCTTTAGGTACATTACTGCCAATATATTCAATGTACGCGATCATGGCTTTCATTTCCTTTTCATCTCTTTCCAGAGGCTGACCATTCAAACTTCTCTCGATGCAATCGTTGACTCTTTTATAAAGATCTTCTACTTGCCCGCTTCGGGCTCTCATTTTTGGATACATCGAATATACGGAACCATAATTGTTTCCCCAAGGCTTTGTACCGGCATCCAGATGGCAATTGTTGCAATTCATTCCATTAGTAATTGGTTTGACACTGCCATTTGGACCCAAATATTTTGCCGTATGCGCAATTAGATCTTTGCCATATTCTACTTCCTGTTTTAAAGTTGAATCTTTAATCAGAGCGATGTCAGCCGCTTTCCAGAATTTTGCCGTTTCATTTTGCAAAATCACTTTTTTCTTTGCATCGATATAAAGAGAATCGAGATTTGAATCATTATTTTGAAACGAAGCGGTAATTGTGGTATTGAAAAACAAACCGACGAAGAAAACCATTACCAGGAAGATAATGGTTATAAACAGATAGATTAGCCTTTTTACGAGCGATTTAAATGGAATGATATTTTGTTTTTCTGGATTCATAGGGTATTAATGAGGCAGTTTGTCTCTAAAATAACCATATACCCAAGTTCCCACTATTGCAAAAAACAGAGTAACAATCATCACTGTGGCACCCGTTCCAATTTGTGCAAATAATGGTCCAGGACAAGCTCCTGTTACTGCCCAACCCAATCCAAAGATAAGGCCACCATAAATTTGGCCTTTGTTGAAAGTTTTGTCATGAAATTCAATTTTTTCGCCATAAATGGTTTTAATATTGAATTTTTTTATCATGAAAACGGAAATTATCCCCACCACTACAGCACTTCCTATGATACCATACATGTGAAAAGATTGGAAACGAAACATTTCCTGGATGCGATACCAGCTGATTACCTCGGATTTTATAAATACAATACCAAACAAAACACCTATGATTAAGTATTTCAAATTGTGATGCCATTTGTGTTCTAATTGGCTCTCGTTGATACAAACCGTATCTAAAGAACGCGTTTCGAAATCTGTATTTTGATCTTTAATGTTCATAATTTGTAATTTAAAGTGAAAGAATAAATGGTAAAATAACATTTGCCATAATCAATCCGCCAATGAAGAAACAACATGTTGCTATAAGCGATGGCATTTGTAAATTAGACAAACCAGAAATAGAATGACCGCTGGTGCAACCTCCCGCATAGCGAGAACCAAAACCAATAAAAAAGCCACCAATAACCATCATAAAAAAGCCTTTGAGTGTAAATAAACTTTCCCACGAGAACAATTGTTCCGGTAACATTCCATAAATTTCAGTTATACCGTAGCCTGCCAATTCGGTTTTTAGATTTCCATCAATAGTAATTGGATTTGGATTTGACAAAAAGCTGTACGCGATCACACCACCTAATATAATACCGAAAACGAAAAACATATTCCAAATTTCTTTTTTCCAGTCATATTTGAAAAACGTAATATTTGCCGGTAAGCACATGGCGCAAGTGTGGCGTAGAGAGGCGCTAATACCAAATGATTTGTTTCCAATGATTAACAAAGCCGGAACCGTAAGTCCAACTAATGGACCTGCAATGTACCAAGGCCAAGGTTCTTTGATTAATTCTAAAATTTCCATATTTATTTTTTTATTACAACAAAGGTTATATTTATAAATGAGTAGTTGTGTTACTTTTGTCACACAAGAAAAAAAAAGTAAAAAATGACAATAATTTTATTTTTTTAATAACTCGTCTAGCATTTCTCGGAACGAATCACTATTCCAATTTGCTGTTCCAATTTTGGCTACGATTACATTTCCTGATTGATTAATAATATAGGTTGCCGGAATTGTCGCCGATTCCATTTCTAATGGAGGATTGGTTACCGATTGATACACAGGAAGCGTCAGATTTTCTTTAATCATAAAAGCATTTGCCTTTTCGAAGGAATCCGTTGTCACAAACAAAAAGACTATTTTGTCTTGATAATCAACATATAATTTTTGAATGCTTGGCATTTCGGCAATACAAGGTGGACACCAGGTGGCCCAGAAATTAATGAATACTATTTTACCTTTGTATGCGTCCAATGACACCGTCTTTCCGGTGGCGTCTTTTAATTGCCATTGATAAGTTGACAGTTCTTTTTGATCCATAACGGCAATTGTTTTAGGCGAAAAAGCAATTAATCGATTCAGTTCTACTTTTACAAAAGTGCCCAACGGACTGAACAGAAGTAGTGCTATTAATACGATAAAAACAATATTTTGAACAGTCGATTTTTTTGATTTTTTTGGCTCCATTTTTTTAATTATTATTCTCTAAAAAGAGATGATTTTAGATTAAAATTAGCGGGTTGTTTTTTATAAAGAGTCTTTCGGCATTCGGATTTCAATAATTAGTGATGATACAATGGTGATGACACCGATTAGAACAATGGCATAATTTACACCAAATAAATCGGCTGTTATTCCTGAAATAATGGCGCCTATCGCATATCCTAAATCCCTCCAAAGTCTGAATGTGCCAATGCTTTCAGCTCTTTGATGTGGAGTTGTAGCTTGTGCGATGGCAGATAAAAAGGTGGGGTAGACTAACGCCGTTCCTAAACCCAAAAATGCTGAAATTGCGGCCAACTGATAGAATGCTGCAGCAAAAGGAATAAAAAGTATCGCTATTCCCTGAAGTAACATTCCCCAAAACAACATCTTTTTTTTCGAATAAACATCAGACATTTTTCCGGTTACCAATTGTCCAAAACCCCAAACAGTAGGATAAATGGCGGTTATAATTCCAATATTCTGTGAATCATAATTCAAAGAAAGCAACACAATAGGTAAAAGTCCCCAAATCATGCCGTCATTCAGGTTATTGACTAATCCTGCTTGTGTTATGGTGCTTAATGTTTTGTTTTTGAAAGTGGTTTCGAGAAAAATATTATCTAATTTTTCAGTTTTATTCGTTGTGTTTTCTTTTTGAACAAATACTCTGGTGTCTTTCACAAAAAACAAAGTCAATAAAAAACCAATTATCGAAATCCCAATTCCCAAGTAAAAAGGGTAGGGCGTAATGCCATATTTTTGTGCAATATAGCCTGACAGAAAAGCAACTAATCCAACGGCAAAATAACCGGCAAACTCGTTGAGTCCCATCGCAAGTCCACGATCTTTTTCTCCAACCAAATCAATTTTCATCACCACTGTACTGCTCCAGGTAAGTCCTTGACTAATTCCCAATAAAATATTGGCAAAAATCACCCAGTTCCAAGATTCTGCATAAATTAAAATAAAAGGAATTGGAATGGCTAGAATCCAACCGAATAAAAGCAAATTTTTTCTTCCGAAACGGTTCGCCAGTTTGCCCGTAAAATAATTGGTAATGGCTTTTGTAATTCCAAAGGCAATGATGAAAGAGAGAATAGCCGTTTTTGAAGCAATGCCAAATTCAATCTCAGCAAATTTTGGAATAATGGTTCGTTCCATTCCTATCATCCCGCCGACAAAGGCATTGACAATAACCAAAATAGTAAATTGTTTCCAATTTTCTTTCAGTCCAAGTTTGGTTGTATTTGTTTTCAATTGATGTAATTTATGAATTTAAAATCTTCGTTTGAAAAAGAAGTTAGGAATAAAAAAGTATAAGTTCTTATAATTTGTAATATTCTAATTGGTAGTCACCTATGTGTTTTTTATTTTCTAGGATGGATTTTTTATGCTTGAAATAGTTGATTGTCCCAAAAACAAAAATGATAAATGAAGTGATAAAAAGTGCGATTTCAATCAGTAAACTATTTTCAATTTTGAGCAGATTTCTCAAACTTAAACCTGCAATCAAAAAATACATTGACGTTCTCAAAAAGGCAAGAAAAGTAGATTGGTTGGCCAATACAGTCCGTTGCAATGCTAATTTTTCTCTTAAAATTAAGTCTTTGTTTGCTGCTTTTTTTGTTTCCATATTATTTTATAATTAAGTGCAAAAAGTAGTTTAGTTGTATTTGTTTCGTAGAAGAGTAAAAATGAAAATTTTTTCTAAAAGCACTATCAAATTTACTTCTTTATTTAAATGAATTTGAAAAATCAAATGTTTTTTCAGTATTTTATAAGTAGAATAAAATCAAAGTGTTTTTATTGTCCTCTAATTTTCATTGCTGAATAAATAAATATGCAGTTTAAAACAACTACTTTTCTTGTTTTAAACTGCATACACTATTTTTAAAACAACAGCTGTTTATTTGCTTATCGCTTCGTTTACATCTTGCCAAGTACCGCCATTTGTAACGTTTTTGAAACCATTTTGTTCCAAAATCATTTTGGCTTGACCGCTGCGATTACCGCTACGGCAGAAAACAATAATATGATCTTTTTCTTTGAATTTTTCCAATTGGCTCGCCACTTGATCCAAAGGAATATTGGTTGAACCTTTTACGTGACCTTCTGCGAATTCTGACGGTGTGCGAACATCTACTAAGAAAGCACCTTCGTTTATTAATTTTTCCATTTGTGTGGTGTCTTTTTTTGAAAACAGATTTTTAAAAATTCCGAACATAATTGAGGTTTTTAGTATTCAATAGGATTATTTTGGCTCATCCACTCATTCATTCCAGGAGAATAGTTGAGCACATTTTTATACCCATTTCGCGCTAATAATGAATAGGCAATTGCTGCCCTGTCACCACCTTGGCAATGGATTAATACTTTTTTATCCTTACTTATTTTGTCCAGATTATTTACTAAAGTACCTACAAATACATTATCAGCTTCTTTGATATGACCTGCATTGTATTCTGCAACACCACGAAGGTCAACAACTTGAACATCTTTTTCTTGTTGTAAGGCTTTAAATTCTTCTATTGTAATTTGATTTACTTTCTCCAAAGAACCGCCATTTTCTTCCCATATTTTCGTAGAAGGAATGTACCCGTGAATGTTGTCTAATCCAATTCGCATTAGTTTTCTAGTCAAATCATCTAATTGTGATTCATCGGCAAGCAACATAAAAGGTTCTTCATACGTAAGAAACCATCCTGCCCAAGTGGCAAATGAATTATTCCCTTGAATGTTGATGCTTCCCGGAATAAATCCTGTAGAAAATTCCGTTTTATCTCTTGCATCAATCAATTTGATTCCTTTTTCTAAAGCTGCTGTTAACTCGCTATAATCCAGTTGTTTTAATTTTGGAACAGTTGTAAGAAGCGGACGATCTACTTTATTTAGTTTTTTCATCATCGCGAAATATTTTGGCGGTTCCGGTTGGTCTTCCAATAAATATTTTACAAATCCAGTTTCATCATTTTTATGCTGAAAAGCCCAGTTTCTTATTTTTTCATATCCTACAGTGGTGCTTGGAACGGCTCCTAGTGCTTTTCCACAAGCAGAGCCTGCTCCATGACCTGGCCATACTTGAATATAATCAGGTAATGCATCGAATTTAGTAATGGATTGATACATTTGTTTAGCACCAATGTCCTGTGTTCCTTTCATTCCTGCTGCTTTTTCAAGTAAATCAGGTCTTCCTACATCTCCCACAAATACAAAGTCACCGGTGAACAACATGACAGGCTCATCGCTGGCAGGCGTATCGGTTAGCAGAAAACTGATGCTTTCCGGAGTATGTCCTGGTGTATGAACTACTTCTATTTTTAAGTTTCCTACTTTCAGAACATCACCATCTTTAATGCCAACATGAGGGAATTCATATTTCCAATCGGATCCGCCTTCCGCTGAAAGGTACATTTCTGCTCCCGTCAAAGCTGCTAATTCTCTGGAACCAGCGAGGAAATCAGCATGAATGTGTGTTTCTAAAACATGAGTAATTTTCATATTGTTCTGCTTGGCAATTTCAAGGTAGGTGTCAACATCCCTTTTAGGATCGATAACTGCGGCTACACCTGCTTTTTGACAGCCAATAAAATAACTTGCCTGAGCAAGACTCTTGTCGTAAATGTGTTGAAAATACATATCGTTTATTTTTAAGTTTATTATTCATTTGAAACCAAAATTACAGATTACATTTATTAAAAATGGTGACATATGTTACACAAGTATTTTATAACTGTAATTGTAGTATTTTATTAATATGAATGTCGTGGCGCGTAGATACAATTTTTGCCGCTTCTCTTGTATAATTTGATTTTGGTTGATTAAATTTTTTTAATAAGCAATTGTGGAGTAACAAAAAGTACTGAATTACCTCGACCTTTGATTATTAATATTTGATATTGATTAGCCATTTGTTTTTGGATTTGTTTTAGTAATAAGAAGATAAATTTATTTAAATTGCTTCTGTATCAACGTGACTTTTGTTATACAATAATTTTATTTTAGAAATAACTCCTTAGTAATAATATAAATCCCCATCACTAAAACAAACCAGCCAAAAGCGGGTTTCAGGTTGTTGCCATTAATTTTTTTGGATAATGCTGTGCCAATAGAAATTCCAACAATTGCAAATGCTGAAATGGTAAATAAGAATTGCCAATCAATAACGTTTTCTCCACCTTCTCCGAAAAAACCGATTAAAGATTTTGCAGCAATGATTACTAATGAAGTCCCAACCGCTTCTTTCATAGGAAGTTTACTCAAAATAACCAAAGCCGGTATAATTAAAAAACCACCGCCAGCTCCTACAAGTCCGGTAATTATTCCTATAAGTGTTCCTTCTATAAGTATAAGCGGATAATTGAATTTTTGTTCGTGTGGTTCTTCAGAAGCGAGTTTTTTGTCTTTTTTAATCATGCTATAAGAAGCAATAATCATTATAACAGCGAAAAACAGCATTAAAAAAAGGTCTTTAGTCAAGATAAAATTTCCCACAGAAAACAGCTCTTTAGGAATTGCAGGAACTATTATTGCTCTTGTTGTAAAAACGGAGATAATTGATGGGATACCAAAAACAATAGCTGTTTTTATGCTAACCAAACCTTTTTTGAAATAGCCAACACTTCCTACCGCACTTGTCAAGCCAACAATAAATAATGAATATGCAGTTGCAATCACGGGTTCAACTGTAAATAAATAGACTAAAACAGGTACGGTAAGAATGCTGCCTCCACCGCCAATGAGCCCTAATGCAACTCCAATGAGTATTGACGAAAAATAACCAATATATTCCATAATTGTAAAATTTATGATTGCAAAGATTGTCTGTTAAATTTTTGCATTCAGTAACATTTATCACATATAAAAAATTTTTTTCTAAAATTCAAATTCCTTTAGGGTAATTATAATGACAATTTCTTATGGATTGTTTACAGTTCCGGAACGGGAGAGTATCAACAGGCTACAGACGAAATAAAAGCATAGCTGTCTTTATTCTTGAGCAATTTTTTTCTTGTTTTCTATGTAGGTAGCGCTCTGAATGATTCAAATAGGAGAAAATAAAAACAGTTTAGCAAATGGTATTATTTATAAAGTAAATAAAAGAGATAAATTTGATCTTAAGGGTTCTACCACATCTGAAATCAAGAATCATTAATCAAAAATCCGAACTTCCAATTGGTTCTATCTAGCACCAATACCAAATCGGATTTAGCTGGTAATAAATTGAATATCAAAGAAGAAACTATTTTCATGGGAAAGACAAATTCCTTCAGGAATCATTGCACTCTTCTATAAGAGCTATTTTTAGTAGCAGTTGTCGCAAATCCAGATGCTAACTTATCATAATTGATTGTCTTTATTTTGCATAAAGCCGTAATGAATAAACAAATGAGCTTGACCCTTGCTAAATTGAGTTCTCCTTTGAAATGATCTTGTAAAACTGAAATAAGCTCTGTGTCTTTACCCTCAAGACTGGTATTCTTCACTATAAAAATTATGTGGTGATAATTCTATAACGCACGAAATATCAGTATTTTCAGCAAATTACAGGACCTTTATTTGGTTGAATTTCAATAATATATGTTTTTGTTGTGTACTAAATTAATTCAAATAAAGATATAAAGGTTCAGAGATTCAGAGCAACAAAGGTTTTTTGTTGCACAAATTCATGCATTGTCGCTTTGAACCTTTGCCTCTTTCAACCTTAAAAAACAAACTTATTTTAATCGAATTAACCGAAGATACATTACAGGATTTAATTACCAAAATTTAAAAAATTAGCTTCAGAAAATGATGAAGATTATATCATTGAAACTATAGAAGTTCTTGAGGCAATGACTGAAATTTCATTCTTGAAATACAAAGAACTAGATGTGATAGGCGAATTAATTTCTACTATGTAAGGTGCTTTAGAGATGAGCAAACTGGTAAAAACCGGAACTGATAAAAAAGAAGCTTTAAATACTTTCATGAAACGAGTACTAGATTCTATCGACAAATAAAATAAATCATATTCAATATTTTAAAAACGTACTTAACAATGTGTGTGTGTTTTATTCAATAAAAGAGAATACAGCAGTACCTGCGGGTTTATCATAAGAGGTAAAAATGGAAACTTTAAACACCTGTTTGAGGTCTTATTCTTAAATAATTTTCATACTTTTGAACCTTATTAAAAAAACAAAATTATGGCATTAATAACATTAGGAGGAAATCCAATACACACTTCAGGAGAATTACCAAAAATAGGGACTAAATTAGCTGATTTTAAATTAGTTAAAACAGATCTTTCTGTAGCTTCGCTTAGTGATTTTCAAGGTAAAAAACTAGTTTTAAATATTTTTCCAAGTATAGATACAGGAACGTGTGCAGCCTCCGTGAGAAAATTTAACGAAAGTGCCAGTACTTTAGAAAATACAACTGTATTATGTGTTTCTAGAGATTTGCCTTTTGCCCAAAAACGTTTTTGTGGTGCTGAAGGACTTGAAAATGTCATTAATTTATCTGATTTTCAAGGTGGTGAATTTGGCAAAGTAAATGGTTTAGAAATCACTGATGGCCCTCTGGCCGGATTGCATTCCAGAGTAATCATTGTTGTTGATCAAAACGGAATAGTTACCCATACGGAACAAGTGGCTGAAATTGCAGACGAGCCAAATTATGAAGCGGCTTTAGCTGTACTTTAATTTCATCTTAATGGAGTTTCAAAAAGATACCACTTTCATTACGGGAAGATTAAAAAGCGTCACTTATGCATTTAAGGGCGCTTTAAAATTGATCCGCACAGAACACAGTATAATGGTTCAGGTTTCAATAGCCATACTGTTGACTATTGCTGGATTTTATTTTAGTATTACTAAAACAGAATGGCTGTTTCAAACTCTGGCAATAGGATTAATTCTTAGCATTGAGGGATTGAATACGGCTGTAGAAAAAGTAGCTGATTTTATCCATCCCAATTATAATGAAAAAATTGGGTTTATTAAAGATATTGCCGCAGGAGCGGTCTTTTTTGCTGCTTTAACAGCAATAACAATCGGTTTAATTATTTATACACCAAAATTCCTGTAAGAATTAGTACAACTCGAATGGCAAAAACAACAAAAATACCTCCTTTAAACAAAAAAAATGATTCTAAAACTCCGGAGAATAGTCCTTGGAGGGTGACTAAACAACATAAAATTGTTTTTGGCTCACTGTTAGTATTGTTTTCAATTGCTTTATTATTTGCTTTTGTTTCCTTTTACATTTACGGTCAAGAAGATCAAAGCGCAGTTCATGCGATTGCGGATCGTACGGAAATTGTTCAAAATTGGTTGGGGAAATTTGGCGCTTTTTTAGCTGATTTGCTAATTTATAACGGTTTTGGAGTTGCTGCATTTATATTTGTCCGGTTATTTTTCTTAACTGGAATATATTTAATAGTAGGATTACCTTTAAAAAAACTAAAAAACATTTGGTTTTGGGATTTATTTGTGAGCGTCGTTTTATCAGTTTTGTTTGGTTTTTTTGCTACTTCAGTACCTGAATTAGGAGGTGTAATTGGTTATGAATTGAATTCTTTTTCACAAGATTACATTGGAAAAACAGGCACTTTATTGATTTTATTATTTGGGTTAATTATATATGTAATTTTCAAAATTAAAATTTCACCAGAAAAAATCCAATCCTTTTTTGATCAAACAAAACAAGAATTAAAGACTGATTTAGCAACAGCCAGTCCCATCAAAAAGGAGAACAGTGGTTATAATTTAGAAGAGTTTGCCGTAACCGAAGAAGAGGACAGTATTCATTTGAAAACCAATGGTAATCAATTTGAAATTAACAAAGAAGCATTAAAACCTACAATAAGCAACGCATCGAATATTAACCGGGAACCTGTTGCCAAGCCTCTCGCTATGGAAATCACACCAATAGCAAAACCAGAGGTATTAGCAGCTCCAATTGATACTTTTGTAATAGAAACGGCTCCGGAAGAGGATATAATTGAAGAAAATTTAGCCTCGCGATTAGTTGCTGATTTTGGATTATTTGATCCAACATTGGATTTATCCAATTATAAATTTCCTACGATTGACCTATTAAAAGAATATTCTACGGGAGGAATCACTATCAATCAGGAAGAATTAGAAGAAAATAAAAATAAAATTGTAGATACGCTTCGCAATTACAAAATTGAAATTGCACAGATCAAAGCGACCGTTGGACCATCAGTTACTTTATATGAAATTGTTCCGGAAGCAGGAATTCGAATTTCAAAAATCAAGAGTCTAGAAGATGATATTGCGCTGTCACTTTCGGCATTAGGCATTCGGATCATTGCCCCTATTCCTGGGAAAGGAACCATAGGGATTGAAGTTCCTAACAAAAACCCCACGATGGTTTCGATGAAAAGTGTTATTGGTTCCGCTAAATTTCAAGAAGCCGAAATGGAATTACCTATAGCTCTTGGAAAAACCATTTCGAACGAAACTTTTGTAGTTGATTTAGCTAAAATGCCCCACCTATTAATGGCCGGTGCTACCGGACAAGGAAAATCTGTTGGATTAAATGCTGTTTTAACTTCCCTTTTGTACAAAAAACATCCCGCAGAAGTTAAATTTGTTTTGGTAGATCCTAAAAAAGTGGAGCTGACCCTTTTTAATAAGATTGAAAGACACTATTTAGCCAAACTTCCAGACATGGATGAAGCAATTATTACTGATAATGCAAAAGTAGTTAATACCTTAAACTCCCTGTGTGTAGAAATGGATAATCGCTATTCTTTGTTGAAAGACGCGATGGTGCGAAACATTAAAGAATACAACGATAAATTTAAAGCCCGAAAATTGAATCCAGAAAATGGCCACCGATTTTTACCGTATATCGTTCTTGTAGTAGATGAATTTGCCGATTTGATTATGACTACCGGAAAAGAAGTAGAAGTTCCTATTGCTCGCCTGGCACAATTAGCGCGTGCCATAGGAATCCATTTGATTATAGCTACTCAAAGACCTTCGGTAAATGTAATTACAGGTTTGATAAAAGCTAATTTTCCTGCCCGAATCGCCTTTAGAGTTACTTCAAAAATTGACTCCAGGACCATTCTTGACACACAAGGAGCAGATCAGTTAATTGGGCGTGGCGATATGTTATACACTAACGGAAATGATGTAGTACGTGTACAATGTGCCTTTATAGACACACCAGAAGTAGAAAAAATAACGGAATTCATTGGTAGTCAAAAAGCATATGCTACCGCTTATTTACTTCCAGAATTTATTGGGGAAGAAAGTGGCATTAATCTTGATATGGATATCTCTGATAGAGATACTTTGTTTAGAGAAGCAGCCGAAATAATTGTCAATGCACAACAAGGCTCCGCATCATTGTTACAAAGAAAACTAAAACTAGGGTACAACAGAGCGGGCCGATTGATTGATCAATTGGAATCCGCAGGAATTGTAGGCCCTTTTGAAGGAAGTAAAGCGCGCAGTGTAAACATTCTGGATATAAGTTCTCTTGATCAATTTTTCAACAATGAACAAAACAATTAACAACATGAAAACAAAGATTCAAAACTCAAGTAAAAGCGAACAAATGAAGCCATTCAAAAAAAGCAATCTAAAGAACTTGAGCAAAAGACTTATTTTTATTACCACTTTATTACTTTTTAGTTTTTCGATACAAGCTCAGGATAAAAAAGCAAAAAATCTTTTAGACCAAGTTACTGCAAAAGTCAAAAGCTACAATACTATAATAATTGATTTTAAGTATTCTTTGAATAATACAAAAGAAAACATTAATCAGGAAAGTAAAGGAAATGTTACCATGAAAGGCAATCAATACGTTTTAAATTTCATGGGAGTAACTAAAATTTATGACGGAAAAAAAGCCTATACTATTGTTCCTGAAGATGAGGAGATTACAATTTCAACGGTCAATGATAAAGATGACAATGCAATTACACCTTCTAAAATGTTAACGTTTTTCAATACTGGTTATAAGTACAATATGGATGTTTTACAAAATGTCAGAGGTAGAAAAATTCAGTATATAAAGTTGATTCCGTTTAACTCTAAAGACCAAAGAAAAGAGGTGTTATTAGGAATTGATGTACAAACGAAACACATCTACAATTTGATTGAAATAGGAAAAAAAGGGACAAAAACAACATTAACGGTTAATTCTTTCAAAACCAACCAACCTTTGTCAAAAAATCAATTTACATTTGCAAGCAGTAAATATCCAAATTACTACATCAACAAATTAGATTAATTTATTAGGTGAAAATTCTCGACAAATACTTATTAAAAACATTCCTGACTACATTTACCACAGTATTTGTAATTCTTTTTTTTATATTTATACTTCAAACCGTTTGGTTATTCATAGCTGAATTAGCAGGAAAGGATTTAGATTTACTCATGATCATAAAATTCCTAGCATTTTCAATGCCTAGGATTGTGCCTTTAGTACTTCCCCTTTCGATATTACTGTCTTCCATAATGACATTTGGTAATTTAGCAGAAAATTATGAATTTGCGGCAATGAAATCTTCTGGAATTTCTTTGCAAAGAGCCATGAGAAGCTTAACGGTATTTATAATTTTATTAAGTATAGTAGCTTTTCTGTTTTCTAATAATGTGATTCCTTATGCGGAGTATAAATTTATCAATTTCAGAAAAAATATTGCACAAGTAAAACCAGCCTTGGCAATAGCTGAAGGACAATTTAGTGATGTTGGTTTTTATAACATTAAGGTAAATAAAAAAACAGGTGACAACGGAAACATCCTTACAGGTGTGACTATTCATAAAAAATCAAACGTTGGTGACGGGAGTAAAACAGTTATTAAAGCCCGAGATGGCGAATTAATAAGTAGTGAACAATCTAGCATTTTACAATTAGTGTTAAATGATGGCTTTTACTACGAAGACATAGTTCCAGAAAAATATGAGGATCGCAGTAAAATGCCTTTTATCAAAAGTTCGTTTAAAAAACATATTATCAACATTGATTTATCAGAACTTAATAATGTAGATGTCAATGACGAAAGCGTTGCGAATACTAATACTATGCTTACTGTCAATGAATTAAGCTATACATTGGATTCGTTAAATAAAAATTTAAAAAATGATATTATTTCATTTTCGGAAAATAGCAATGCACGAATACGGATTCCTGGCAATACTAAACGAAAGGAGTTCAAAATAGAAAACTCCTTTCCTGAAGATATTTTATCCTTGTACACTAAAGAGCAACAAATAGAAATTTTAAGAATAGCGACAAGTACTATTAGTAGTACCGTGTATTCAATTGATACCTCTAAAACCGAATTAGAAAATAAACAAAAAAATATCAATAAACACTTACTTGCTTTTTATGATAAGTTTGTAATTGTATTTGCATGTTTTCTAATGTTTTTTATAGGTGCCCCTTTGGGAGCAATTATTAGAAAAGGAGGATTGGGACTACCTATAGTTTTTGCAATTTTAATTTTCATAACCTTTCACTTCATAAACTCTTTTGGCAAAAGAATTGCTCAGGAAAATGAAATGTCACCTTTTTTAGGTGCCTGGTTGTCCTCGATACTATTATCCCCTTTAGCAATTATACTAACTTATAGAGCTACAAATGATATTGGATTGATAAATGTGGATGTTATTCTGGCTCCATTTCAAAAAATATTAAAAAAAATATTTCCATCACAAAATTAACAGTACAAATGACTACAAATAATATACAACTCAACACAATTGAAGAAGGGATAGAAGCTATTCGTCAAGGAAAAATTATTATCGTAGTTGATGATGAAGATCGTGAAAATGAAGGTGATTTTTTAGCAGCAGCCGAGAAAGTAACACCCGAAATGATTAATTTCATGGCCACACACGGCCGAGGACTCATTTGCGCACCATTAACAGAAAGCCGCTGTAAGGAGCTAGGCCTACATGTAATGGTAAGCAATAATACCGACCCAATGGAAACTGCTTTCACTGTTTCGGTTGATTTAAGAGGAAACGGAGTGACCACTGGAATATCAGCAGCAGATAGAGCAAAAACAGTTTTATCTTTAGCCAATTCTGATACCAAACCACATGATTTAGCAAGACCCGGGCACATCTTCCCATTGATTGCCAAACAAGGAGGCGTACTAAGAAGAACTGGTCATACGGAAGCCGCAATTGATTTTGCCAGATTAGCGGGTTTTAAATCTGCAGGTGTGATTGTAGAGATTATGAACGAAGATGGGACTATGGCTCGATTGCCTCAATTGGTAAAAGTAGCTAAGAAATTCGATCTAAAATTAGTTTCCATTGAAGCTCTTGTGGCTTATAGAATGCAGCACGACAGCCTAATTATTAAGGAAGATGATTTTGATATACAAACTCGTTTTGGTACCTTTCGTTTAAGAGCATACCAACAAACGACCAACAAACAAATCCATATTGCATTGACAAAAGGGACTTGGAATTTAGGGGAACCAATTTTAACAAGAATACACTCTTCGCAAGTCAATAATGATCTGTTAGGAACTTTGACTGATAATGCAGACCAGCAACTTGATGCCATGTTTAAAGTGATTAACGAACAAGGTAAGGGAGCTGTTGTGTTTATCAATCAAGATATGCAATCTGTTAATTTATTGAATCGTATTGGAGAGCTTAAAATTTTACAGGCTGAAGGAGAAATAAAAGCCCCAAAAATTAAAATTGACAGTAAAGACTTTGGAATCGGAGCGCAGATACTTCATGATATAGATATTTCAAAAATCCGATTAGTATCCAATACAGAGCCAGGAAAACGAGTAGGAATGATAGGTTACGGACTAGAAATAACAGAATACGTCAGTTATTAAAAAAACAATAATTTATTTATTCAAATAAATTAAATGCTAAAGTAAAGAAAATGAAACAATTAAAAATAAGTACATCTAATAGACCTTTTTTTAAAAAAAATAGATTTGTATAACCAAAAAAGATTCTTATATTTGCACTCGCAATCAGATAATGAAAGCAATTTACTGGAGAAATGGCAGAGCGGTCGAATGCGGCAGTCTTGAAAACTGTTGACTGTAACAGGTCCGGGGGTTCGAATCCCTCTTTCTCCGCCAGTAGAAATACAAAACGAAGCAAACCCCTCTAAATCTTATGATTTAGGGGGTTTTTTTCATTTGCGGTAAATCAAATTATTCATTAAATCTCAAAACTTAGGTGTCTTTTGAGGTGTCACTGAAAATCTATTTTTTTAAGTGACACCTATCTCAAAAGTTACCAGTTCAACATTTGTCCAAATACCTTTTCACTATTTGAACATCTTGTTTGGAAGTATTACAAAGTTTAAATTTAATAATAACTAAAAGGTCACCAACCATGAACACAGCCGTATCCGTTCTCTTTTATATAAAGCGATCAAAAGTCAATAATGATGGTATCTGCCCTATTTACGTTCGTGTCACAGTACAATCTAAACGATTTGAATTTAGCAGCAACAAATTTGTTAATCCTGAGAAATGGTCAAATGAAGGATCTAAAGTTAAGGGAAACAATGAAGAGACTCGTTCAATAAACAGTCATCTTGAATATTTAAAATCTAAAGTTTCAGAAGCTGAGAAAAAATTATACAAAAAGGATATTATTATAACTTCTGAAAATTTAAAGAATGAAATTTTTGATCTCCACGACAACCAACGAATGCTTATCCCCATTTTCAAGGATCACAACAACAAAATAAAAGAATTAGTGGGCAAAGAATACGCCCCGGGAACATTAGAACGCTACAACACTTCTTTGAAGCATACGGTAGAGTTTCTGGAATGGAAATACAAAGTATCAGATATAGACATTAACAAAATAGACCACGCTTTCGTAACAGACTATGAATTCTACTTGAGAAGCGTTCGCAATTGCGCCAACAATACTGCCGTAAAATACTTAAAGAACTTCAACAAAATAATCAAAATCTGTATTTCAAATGGATGGATAGATAAGGATCCATTTGCAAACTATAAATCAAAAATTCGTGAAGTCGAAAGAGATTACCTAACGCAAGAAGAAGTTCAGGACATCTATTCTAAAGTATTTGCAACCGAAAGATTAAACCAGGTAAAAGATATTTTCGTTTTCAGCTGCTTTACTGGCTTGGCTTATATAGATGTCAAAAACTTAACGGTATCAAATATCAGTATGGGTATCGATGGCGGGAAATGGATATTCACCCATCGACAAAAAACAGAGACAGCTTCTCGCATTCCCCTCCTCCCGATTCCCGAAGAATTAATCCTGAAATATGCCAATCACCCACAATGCATAAATGAAGATAAACTATTACCGGTTTTAAGCAACCAAAAAATGAATAGCTACTTGAAGGAAATAGCGGACGTTTGCGGCATTAAAAAAGATTTAACCTTCCACATTGCTCGACATACTTTTGCAACGACTGTAACCCTTACAAATGGCGTTCCCATAGAAAGTGTGAGTAAAATGCTTGGTCATAAAAACATAAGAACGACGCAACACTACGCTAAAATATTAGATAAAAAAGTGAGTGAAGATATGATGATTTTAAGGAACAAAATGTTAAACTGCAACAATTATAAAATTATCAATAAGACCAATTAGAAGCTCTATTATTTATAAAAAAAATAAAATATTAGCATAAAACTCGAAGACATGAAATATAACCTCAGAACAAATTATAAGAAAACAGATCATGAAATAATGCTACGTCAGGAATGCGCAATTCTTGCGAAATAATATGGCAGACTTACAATATATGTAGTTTTTATGAATTAGCTAACTGGTTCGGCAAGGAAAGTGTAGATTGTCTTTTGGCTGATAGAGAGTTTGTCGGGGGAAAATGGTTAGCGTTTTTAAACCAAAACAACATTTGGTATTACATCAGAATCAGAAATAATTTCAAAATTTATTCGTACCAAAAACAGGAAGAGATTAAGGCTTTTTGGTTGTTCAATAATTTGAAAACAGGCAATTTTTATCATTATCCGAAAACGCTATCTTTCAGGGAGTAAAACCATTGACCGAAACGGAAAAATGGAGTTTTTAATTATTGTTTCATTCAATAAACCCGAACAAACAATGGTTTATTATAAACAAAGTGGCAGATTCAAACTCTTTTTAGAGGATTAAAAAGTAGTGGCTTTAATATAAAAATACACATGTGGCCGATTTAGAAAGGCAGTCAAAATAATTAATTCTGTTTTTTTAGCATTTTATTCGGATGTTCGTGATAGTATATTAGTTTCTTTCTTTCAACATAATTCTTGCTAATATTAACTTCAATTGGAATATTATCTTTTATGAAAAAAATTTCCGCGTCAAAAAATAGTATATCGAAAACAGAGACCGATAAAACTTCTGCAATTTGAACAACTCTCGAAATTGTTAAATCAATTTCACCTCGTTCAATTTTTCCATAGCCACTAGTACTCATTTCTAATTCTGCAGCAACAAAATCACGTGTTAAGTTTTTCAGTTCTCTTATTTTTTTAATATTAATATGCCTACGAAAGTACCTCACCATTCCTTTATTAGATTCCCACTCAATCGAACATCTTCAAAATCTTTTCCTCTTAAATAATCTATTATTTTTTTGTGTTTTCATCTTCACCTTCAATTTTGAATTTCACTTCATTTTAATATTATTTAAATTTTTGTCATTAATTATACTCATAAGGCTTTTGGATGAATTGATTAAACTGAGATTAATAATAGGATAACCAAAGTTTCCCTTCTAAATAGTATGTGTTTTAGCGTTTATCTTATTCTATTTCTTCTTTTTTGTGTACATTTGGACACCTAGTTATATCGATTTCGGTATGTTTTATTTTAGATATATGTTTTTAAGCATATTTCCTTTTGAATATTTGTGCTACTCATATTCAAAAAAAATCTTTTTATTCTAAAGTAAGTACTATCATTATAAATTAAAAAAAAGATTTGCCAAATTGAAAATAAGAAAGATAGTTGTTGGTTTTATTTTTATGGGATTTATTGCCTGTAACAAGAAAGAGGAATCAGCATCTTTGGACGATTCAAAAAAAGTTAGTCCATTAATAGCAAGATCAAAAACTGATACTATCAATTTGTCATTACTAGATTCTTCTAGGAGGGTTGATTTAAAATATTCTCTAGAGCAACTTGACAATACTAAGGGACTTTCCAATAGCTCTGTGAATACTATTTTTCAAGATTCTGAAAATTTACTTTGGGTTGGGACTTGGGATGGTTTAAACCGATATGACGGGACTAATTTCAAAATTTTTAGACCCGAAATTAATAAAGAAAATAGCCTTAGTAATCAGGTCATTCTTAAAGTAGACGAAGATGATTTGGGTAGGATCTGGATCTTGACAATGCACGGAATTAATCAATATAACAAAAAAACGGATCGTTTTGAACGTTATTATTTTTCCAGAAAGAATAGCCCTCCATTATCGGAATCAGAATTCAATATGGCACTTGATCCATCCAAAAAAGTCTTTTGTGCCGTAAAAGACTGGGGAATTGGTTATTTCGACGGTACGGCTTTTCAATTATTAAGTTCTAAAAATCTTCCTAGAAAATCCGTTAAAAAAATGGAATTTACATCTAAGGGCGATTTGATCGTATTGTTTGAAGATCAAGAACTTTATTCCTTGTCTATTGAGAATGCCAAAGCAAACGGAAAAATAATTTCAAAAACAGCCTTGATTTCTGTCAATATTAGAACGTTTGAAATAATGTCTAATCAGAAAATAGTTGTTATTCCGACCTCAGGGAAAGTTATATTACATTCCATGTCGGATAAAAAAAACAAGGAAATTCCAGTACAAAATATAGAAAACAGTATTGGTCATGTGCCTGAGGGTCTTGTTTTATCTAGCCATTCGGGTTATCGTATTATTGATAGTTTGGGAAATGTCTTCACTAAACCCTGGTTGAAATATCTCAAGAATCAAAAAGTGACTGCTTTGATTCAAGGGAGTGAAAATGTGATTTGGACCGGTACTGATGGGGATGGAATTTTTAAAATGTATCCGCTTAAAAAACCATTCAATCTAATTTCAAAAACACAAATTCCTGAACTGGATGGTGGTATTGTGAGGGCATTTTTAGAAATAAAGGGAAATTCATTTTGGGTAGGAACAAAAGGAAAAGGACTGTTTCGATTGGCTCCTAATTTTTATCAAAATCCGGATAAAACGTTAGAATATAAAAATTTTAACGAAAACAATAGCCTTATTAATAATGCGGTGTTTTCTTTATGCAAAGGACAAGATGGGCTTGTTTTTATAGGAACCGATGGAAATGGAATTACTGTTTACGACTTGGCAAAATCAAAATTAGTCAGTTGGTCAGAAATTCTGGGAAAGGAACAATGCCACTATTTCAAATCTGTTTATGCCATTTATCAGGATAAAAAAGGATTCATTTGGCTTGGAACGAATGGTTATGGGATGATTCGTTGCAAAATTGAGCGTTCTGGAGAAAACCTGAAAGTAAGTCAGTTTAAGATATACCAAGCTGATAATAAAGAAAAAAATGCTTTAAGCAGTAATATTATTTACTCCATAGTACCCGAGAAGGAGAACCAACTTTGGATAGGAACCCGATTGGGAGGTTTGAATCTTTTTGACAAAATAACAGAAAAATTTCAAACTTACAAAAACATAAAAGGTGATCCAAAAAGCCTATCCAATAATGATATATTGAGTTTGAAAAAAGATGGAGAAAATAGGCTTTGGATAGGAACCAGTTTTGGTTTAAATCTTTTAGATCATTTAGGAAGCGATGGCAGGGCTATTTTTAAAAGTTATACTACCAATCAAGGTCTCCCAAATAACACCATTCATGGGATTGTTTCGGATTCGAAATCTAATCTATGGTTAAGTACTAATTTTGGACTGTCCAACTTTGTTCTAGAAGAATCAAAGTTTATCAATTACACTAAAAATGAAGGCTTGCAAAACAATGAATTTGCTGATGGAGCATTTTACCAAGATCCAAAATCAGATTTTATTTTTATGGGAGGAATAAAAGGGTTTAATTATTTTCTTCCTCAAAATATAAAAGAATCCTCTGTAATTCCTGATATTTTAATTGATAAAATTAGTGGACAAAACCAAGCAGTTCCCTATTATCAGGGATTGGTTATTTCGCCTGATTCGGATACACATCCGTCTATTGTTTTAGATCATAATCAAAACTTTTTTGATATTGAGTTGGCCGCATTAACTTATATTAACAGTGAAAAATGCCAATATGCCTACCAACTGAAAAAATTTGATAAGGAATGGAATACAATCAATAACCGAAGAATTATTTCCTTTACGAATGTTCCCAGAGGGAATTATTCCCTGTGGATAAAGTGGTCTAATAGTGACGGTGTTTGGAGTGATCCGGTTCATGCAATTGACATCCGAATTAAACCCGTTCTTTGGCAATCGAACCTTGCTTTTGTAATTTATACTGTATTGGCTGTGCTTTTCATCTTGTTTGTACTTAGTTATTACAAGAAACGCCAATCTTTGAGCCAAAATATTCTTTTTAGAAAACGGGAAGAAGAGCTACATGAAAATCGACTTACCTTTTTTACTAATATTGCCCATGAGTTTCAAACTCCTTTGACTTTGATTGTAGGTCCCATACAAAAGTTGTCTGAAACGACAAATTTGAGTGAAAAGAATCAGAAGTTTATTCAGATGATTCAGAGAAACACTTCAAGATTACTGTTCTTAACACAGCAATTACTCGAATTTAGAAAAGCCGAATATGATTATTTAGAAGTAAGTGTAAAAGAGTTTGATCTGGTGAATTTAGTAGAACAAATTGCGGAACTATTTGATGAATGGGCGCTCAGTAAAAATATTAATTACCATCTGGATATTCCGTCTGAATTGTTGGCTTGGTTTGACAAGGATAAAATTGAGAAAATAGTGTTTAACCTGATGTCAAATGCATTTAAATATACCCCAGTTAATGGTAAAATTGACCTTAAATTTCATATTGAGGACGGGGATCCAAAACGACTAAATATCACGATAGTTAATACAGGAAAAGGAATTTCGCAAGAAAAATTAGATTCTTTATTTGATCGATTTTTTCTTTCTGACACAAATAAAGGAACCGATAATGATCTGTTTAGAACCGGTATTGGGCTCGCTTATATTAAAAAACTTGTTACCGTCTTGAGAGGCGAAATTATTGTTTCAAGCATTGCAAATGAAAAAACAATCTTTACGATTCTATTACCTTGTAGCAAAGAAGTATTTAGTGAAAAAGAATTGGATACAGAGTTAAGCCCTATTTTGATTTCTCACCATCTCAAAAATATTCTGGAAGAAAATCCTAAGATATCGGATACTATAAACCCTAAAATAGCATCTCTTACAATTCTGGAAGACCATCGTAAAACAATATTAATTGTTGAAGATGAAAAAGACATTCATCTCTTTTTGAATGAATTACTAGGAGAAAAGTATAGAATTATTGTTTCCTATAATGGCTTAGAAGCGTTGAATATTCTTGAAATTCAAATTCCGGATCTTATTATAAGCGATATAATGATGCCTTTTATGGATGGAGTGGCACTTTGTGAAAAAGTAAAAAAAGAAATTAAGACTTGTCATATTCCATTTATCATGCTTACTGCCAAAGATTCGGTTTTACAACGAATTGAAGGAATTGAAAGCGGTGCTAATTCTTATATTCCAAAACCCTTTCATCCCGATCATCTTTTAATCCGAATTCAAAAACTGCTGGAAGAAAAAGAACAAATACATAAATATTTTACTCAGGATACTCTTATCGAGAACCTCACAAATCTTCCCATAGAAAAGGAAGAAAAAGACTTTGTGAAAAAGGTAATTGAGCTAATTCGAAAAAATATTGACAATGAGAATCTTCAAAGTTTATTCATCGAAAAAGAATTAGGTATTAGCAGTTCTCAATTATATCGAAAAATAAAACAGATTTTTGGTTTTACACCAGGAGATTTAATTCGGACAATACGCTTAAAACATGCTGCAGAACTTTTGCGTAAAAATGTATTGACGGTTTCGGAAGTATGCTACCAATCAGGTTTTAATAATCGTTCCTATTTTTACAGGGAGTTTAAAAAAATGTATGATAGCACTCCAAAAAACTATCAATTTAAGTACAAAGCTAAGTACTAATTATTATTTTAAACATCTGTAAATCAATGCGTTTTTGATTCGTGTACACTTTTGATGAAATAGTGTACATAATTCTATGTGTCCTCCTGCTAATTTTATAAAATGATTTATGAATTACAAACCAAAAAACCATTAATGCATTTAATTAACCTAATTTTTATGAACATGAAAAAAAATATTCTAGTTAATAATCAATTTAATACTTTCTTATCATGAAAAAAAGTACTGTTTATACTTTGTTTTTACTTTGGACCATATTATCAGGGAGTGCATTGTATGCCCAAACCATAAAAGGGATTGTATCAGATAAAAATGGTCCCATACCACAAGTAAATGTAATCGTTAAAGGAACAACAACAGGAACGGTAACTGATATTGATGGTAGTTTTACCATTTCTACAGTGAATTCTAACGCTATCCTTGTCATTAGTTATCTTGGCTATCTAAGCCAAGAAGTACCTGTATCAGGAAGAACAGATTTAATTATTACCCTAAAAGAAGACTTGAATTCTTTAAATGAAGTAATTATAGTTGGGTACAATAGCCAAAAAAAGGCATCCATAAGTAGTGCCGTTTCAATGGTAGATATGGAGAGCCTTTCAAAAACAAAAGTACCCGATGTGGCACAAGCTTTACAAGGACAAATAGCTGGTGTTTTTGTAGCTGCAAATACGGGAGCTCCTGGTGATGGTATTAAAATTCGAATAAGAGGAGAAGGAACATTAGGAAATAACGATGTTTTATATGTTGTTGACGGCGTTTCTACTCGCGATATTTCTTTTCTTAATCAATCGGATGTGAAATCGATGACGGTATTGAAGGATGCCGCCGCAGGAGCAGTCTATGGTTCAAGAGCTGCTGGAGGAGTGGTGGTTATTACAACCAAAAGTGGACAAAAAGGGAAATCAACAATTAGTGCCGATTATTACTCGGGACTTCATTTTGCAACGAATCTCCCTAAAATGTTAAATACAGATCAATACTTAACGGTAAA
The DNA here is from genome assembly GCF_003970375.1 of Flavobacterium sp. ZB4P23. Taxonomy (NCBI): domain Bacteria; kingdom Pseudomonadati; phylum Bacteroidota; class Flavobacteriia; order Flavobacteriales; family Flavobacteriaceae; genus Flavobacterium; species Flavobacterium sp. ZB4P23. The sequence continues at coordinate 563,521 of NZ_RYDK01000001.1, read as the reverse complement.
AGATCAGGCTTGGCATAATACTATAGGGAATTCTTCCTCGGCAATTAGCCCTTATGTAGCAGACAGAAGCAGAAGTGATTTAGCCAATACAAATTGGCAGGATGAATTGTTTACAACTGGGATTTCAAAAAATTTCCAAGCTTCAATTAGTGGAGGTTCTGAAAATTTGCAATACTTAATTTCAGGAGGTTATTTTGGAATGGATGGAATTGTAGTAGAAAACCATGATAAATACCAGCGTGTAAATTTTAGAGCAAATATTAATGCGAATGTTTCAGATCGGTTTAATGTGGGAACTAATCTCCAGATTAGCCATGCAAAACAAGACAAATTATCTTCCAGTGGAGATGCACCGGGTATCATTCGCCATGCTTTATTGCGTTCGCCAATATTAGGGGTTTATAAAGACATTAATGATCCCACCTATTCTGCAAGCAATCCATATACGGATTTACCTTTCTATACGGGACCTGATAATGGATGGAGTCAAAATTATGAATTTACTTCAAACCCAATTGCTATAGTCCATTTTACAGATGACAAAAGAAATACGTTTCAAACATTTGGAAATGTATATGGAGAATATGCTTTCTTAAAAGATAATTCTTTAAAATTTAAAAGTAATGTGGGTGTTGATATTCAATTTACCCATAACAAAAATTTCGCTCAAAATTTTGGAGATGCTAATATCAGTGATGTCAATAATACTTATTATGGTCTGGGAAGAAATAATAGACCTAATGTACTAGATGAAAATAGAGGTCAAGGTATGACATTCACTTTTACGAACACTTTAAACTATGTAAAAACAATTAATGAAAAGCACAGCGTCAATTTATTGTTAGGTCAGGAAAGCATTACTAGCGATGCTGCTGCAATAGGCGGTAGCAGACAAAATTTTGATAACACTTCTGACTCTTTCAGATATCTTGATTATGGTGGTCAAGGTGTTTTAGATGCCGATGGGAATGTAATAAGAGCCTTTCCATATAGTTCTGGTTCAGCGAGCAATTGGGCTCTTTTATCTTATTTTGCTTCGGGTACTTATGGATTTAATAACAAATACTTTGCAACTGCTACCATGAGAGCTGATGCCTCTTCCAGATTTGGAGCCAATAATAAATGGGGCTATTTTCCATCTGTTTCTGGTGGGTGGATAGTATCAAAAGAAAATTTTATGTCTAAAATAGATTGGATTTCTAACTTAAAATTAAGAGCCAGTTGGGGGCAATCAGGCAATCAGGAAATACCGAATAATGCTTTTGAAACTCTAGTTTCAACAACAGGCGGAATAGTCAACATCATTCGATACGGGAATCCTGATCTTAAATGGGAAACTACAACTCAAACTAACTTTGGATTGGATTTGAGTATCCTTAAAAATAAACTTTCATTGTCAACGGATTACTTTGAAAAAAACACAACTGATATTCTATTATCGGTAAACTTGCCAGCGGTTTCTGTTGGTGTAATTGAAAGTACAATTGTAAATGCAGGGGCTGTAAGTAATAAAGGATTTGAACTTGGTTTAAATTTTCAGGATAATGATCATGCTTTTAAATATAATATAAATGCAAATGTTGCCACATTAACTAATAGGGTGAATAAACTTCAAACTTATGTAAAGAATATTATTGATGATGGGACCCATACAAAAACGGAAGTTGGACAAGCCATTAGTTCCTATTATGGTCTTGTATTTGACGGCATTTATCAAAACGATACTGAAATAAATACTACTTTATTTTCAAACTCAAATAATACACAGCCCGGGGACATTAAGTTCAAGGATTTAAATGGAGATGGTCAGATTAATGCTGATGATAGAGCTATTATAGGAAATCCTATTCCAAAAATGACCTATGGTTTTTCATTTTCGGGAGAATACAAAAATTTTGATATTTCATTCTTATTACAAGGGGTAGAAGGAGTGGATCGTTACAACGATTTGAAGCAAATTTTAAATTACGATAGTCGTCCATTCAACTCTATGGTTTCGGTGCTGGATAGCTGGCATGGTGAAGGGACCAGTAATACAACACCACGAGTTACTTTCAATAATAATGGAGGAGGAAATGTTTCCAGTGTTTTTGTTGAAGATGCTTCTTACCTTAGATTAAAAAATATTGAAATAGGATATACGTTTGATAGTAAGGTTATTGGAGTTAAAAATTTACGTATTTATGCTTCAAGTCAAAACCTTTTCACAATTACAAAATACACAGGATTAGATCCAGAATCAACTTCATTGATTGATAAAGGAACCTACCCTCAATCAAAAGCATTTATTTTGGGACTTCAAGTTCAACTTTAATTCAACTTTTAAAATATTAAATTATGAAAAAAATATTTATAGCATCAATCTTTATGAGCTTATTGTTTGCAGTTAGCTGCCAAGATGAGCTTACTACTGATCCCATAGGAGCAACAACTTTGAAGCAGGCAAATACTACTCCAACTCTTACTTCGGTAGAGCTTTCGGTAAACTCATCCTACTACTTACTTTCAAATAGTTTGAATCTTTTGGCACAATGGGATTGGAATGGAGGGCTTGTTTTTCAAAATGATTATGTAATGCAGGACATTGCTTCTGACGATATGGAAAAAAAATGGAATCCTGACGGAGATCAGCCTTGGATGGATGATATCAATAATTATACTTTTACTTCTACTAATGGCGGACCAAACGGATTATGGAAATATGATTATGAAGGAATCAAAAGAACTAATATTGCTATTGGTTTCTTAACAAGATCTGACATTGAGTCTGTTACGGGTATCACTTCTGAAAGAAAGAATCAACTCTTGGGAGAAGCTTATTTTTTAAGATCCTATTATTATTTTTCATTGGTGACTAATTTTGGTGACGTGCCATTAATTTTGGCTCCTGTTCAAACCTATCAAGAAGCTTTTACGAATGCCATTCGAGCTGACAAAGCATTAGTTTGGGGCAGTATTAAAGCCGATTTAGTATTGGCAAAAGGGCTTTTGCCAAATTCAAAATACAGCTCAACTACTGAAAAATGGAGAGTCTCAAAGGGAGCCGTAATCGCTCTTCAGGCCAAAGCAGCATTGTATACACAAAACTGGGCAGAAGTAATCACTCTTGTAAACGAATTGACTCCACTTGGATATAGCCTGAATGCTAATTATTTTGATAGTTTTAGCACCGAGTTTACAGATTTGGAGGTTATTTTTGCGTTTAATCATCAAGGAGGGCAGACTCCCAGAAAAGGAAATGGAATTTGTGCACCATTAGATTGGGGATTCTTTGCTCCCAGTACAGACTTTCTTAATTCCTTTGAGGTTAATGATCCCCGAAAATTATATACTGTAAATACTACAAATCGCAATGTAAATAAAATGTTAGGAAGCTTAGATGGAACGAATAAAGGCAATGATGAAGCACCTAATAATAAAATTTACATGCGTATGGCCGATGCTTTACTTTGGAAAGCAGAGGCGCTTAACGAAACGGGTGATTATTCTGGAGCGATTGCTATAATTAACCAAATAAGAGCCAGAGCCAGAACTACGGTAAATGCACTTGGTTTAGTTCCGCCAAGCGGCACATTATTAGACAGAGCTAATTCTTCTGACAAAGCAGTTGTCAAAGGCTGGTTGATTTCAGAAAGAAGAGCCGAACTCGGGTTTGAAAATCAAAGAATGCTGGATTTAAAAAGATGGGGAATTGCGAAAGCAGTTATGACCGCTCATGGGAAAAATTTTCAAGACCGACATATGTTGTATCCAATCCCTCAATCAGAAATTGATGCCTCTGCAGGTCTTTTGATACAAAATCCTGGATATTAGACAATAAAGTTTGGTTAGCGAATTAGTTAGTTAGTACCATTGAGAAGTAGTAGTTAAATACTAAAAATTACTGCTTCTTTTTTTTAAACAAATTATGAAATAACTCTTTATTCGGAATCAGAGAATCAATATAATCCAGCATTAAAAAATAAAAACATGATAAAAAGCAAAATAGTTATTTTTATTGCTCTGGCGACTTTTCAATTAGGATATGCACAAAAAGCCGCAGAACAAATTTCAATTCGTTTGGTTGATGCAATGCCTAATATGCCGACGCCCTACAAGATGAAGGATTGGAAAAAAGTAACAGCGCAACAAGATTCGCTTTTATATGATTTTAATGCTAAGGGACCACTTCTGCCATTAATTTGGTGGGATGATAATAAAGTAAATGTACCCATTCGTTCTTTCGGGATTCCAAGTTATGTTGGTGCTTCAAGAAATATGAATAAACAGTCTAGCTATGAATCATTACCCGTAATTGGTTCTGTTTTGGGTGCGTCATTGGTAGGAATTGATAAAAGTAATTACAACGGAATTGATTTTGTATCAATGTGTCGACAATTTTATAATACTAAAAACGGAGAAAATTTAGTTATGAATTCTGTTGACAGAAAAACAGGTGAAACCTTTTGGTATGATATTTTTCCAGGAATGGCGTTCAATATGCTCGTGGACCAATATCCTAAAAAAAAGGAAATCGCTGACATCATGAAATTGAATGCCGATAAGTGGATTGTCTGTATAAATAGATTATCCAAAGAAAAAAAATATCCTGATTTTAATTTCACTGCTTTCGATTTTAAAACTAACAAGGGAGTTTATAACGGTGTTTGGCATGAGCCAGATGCAGCTGCGGGTTTAGCATGGCTTGAATTTACCGCTTGGAAAAAATGGGGAGATGCTTCCTATCTTCAAGCGAGTAAATCCTGTATGGATTATTTACAAAACCGACCAGAAAAAGAAGGTGCTTATTATGAGATCATGATGCCTTATGGTGCTTACATGGCAGTACGAATGAATGCTGAATTAGGAACAAAATACGACGAAATAAAACTATTGAATTGGTGTTTTGACGGGCAAAACTCCGACCGTAATGGATGGGGTGTAATGGCTGAAAAATGGGGGCAATATGATGTTGATGGTTTAGTTGGGCAAAAAAAAGAGGAACAATATGCTTTCGCAATGAACACCTTTTCGCAAGCGGCAGCATTGGTTCCAATTGTAAAATATAATCCTTCTTATTCTAAAACCATTGGAAAATGGATTTTGAATTTATCAAATTCCAGTCGACTTTTCTATAGCGATGAACATCCAAAAAACAGACAAACCAGTGCCGTATGGCAGGGAGATCCAAACCATGTGATTTGCTATGAGGGTCTTCGCAAAGATTTAGATCACGGTAATGGTTTTGAAGTTTATAAAGATGTATTGGCAAATGAAGGTCCTTATGCTTTGGGTGATCAGATGAAACAATATTCCTCAGCTACCGATTTGTGTCCTTATGGATCAGCTTGGGTTGGAATGTTAGCCTCAATTGTTGACACGACAAATGTGGAAGGAATTCTGAAAATAAACTGTAATGCAACCGATTTCTTTTCTTCAAGAGCATTGCCTACGTTTTTGTTTTACAACCCTTATAAAGAAATAAAAAATGTATCCTTTAATGTAGGGAACAGTTCCGTAAATATTTATGATAGTGTATCAAAAAAATATATTGGACGAAAGGTTATTGGAAATTTTAATTTCAAATTAAATGCAAATACAGCTATGACACTCATAATAGTGCCATCAGAAATAAAAACATCCATGAAAAATAAAACACTTATCGCAGGAACAAATATCATCGATTACCATTATTAATTTTGAAGTACACTATTTAAATTAAAAACACAATTACACTATAAAAAATGATCGATATCGCAAAACGTTTTACACAAAATCCCTTATTATCACCGGCAGCTCTTCCTCCTAGTAGAGAGGGTCTAGAAATTACCTGCTTGCTTAATCCTGGAGTATTTCAATTTGAAGGAAAAACGTGGCTTTTGGTTAGAGTTGCTGAAAGACCCAAACAAAAAGAAAATATCATTTCGTTTCCAATACTAACGGAAACAGGGGCGATTCAAATTATTGAAATCCCAACAAATGATCCTGAATTAGACGCCAGTGATGCTAGAGTCATTAATTATAAAGGGGTTGATTATTTGACGACACTATCGCATCTTCGATTAGTATGTAGTGAGGATGGAATCGAATTTCATGAACCAGAAAATTATCCTCCTTTGGTTGGCGAAGGTATGTTGGAGACTTTTGGAATTGAAGATTGTCGTGTCGCTTTATTGGACGGAAAGTATTATTTGACCTTTACGTCTGTTTCTCCAAATGGTGTTGGCGTTGGTTTACGCACTACCACCGATTGGAAAAATTTTGAATCGCATGGAATGATGTTGCCTCCGCATAATAAAGATTGTGCCATCTTTGATGCGAAAATTAATGGTTTGTATTACGCCTTACACCGTCCAAGCAGTGTGGATATTGGTGGGAACTATATTTGGATTACGTCCTCTCCTGATGGTTTGCACTGGGGAAATCACCAGTGTATTATTAAAACCAGAGCCGGGTTGTGGGATAGTAAAAGAGTGGGTGCAGGTGCTGCCCCTATAAAAACAGAAAAAGGTTGGTTGTCTATTTATCATGGGGCTAACGCCTCGCATCAATATTGTTTGGGTGCCTTTTTAATGGATTTAGAAGACCCTACTAAAGTAATTGCACGAACAGAAGGTCCTATAATGGTTCCAACAACAAGTTATGAATTGAGTGGTTTTTTTGGAAACGTAGTTTTTACTAACGGACATATTGTGCAGTCAGACGGAGATACTATCACTATTTATTATGGTGCTTCCGATGAGTTTGTTTGTGGTGCAGAATTTTCGATCAAAGACATTTATTCACTTTTAAAATTTAACTAATGTTCCAGAAACTAAAAACCGAAATTGGTCATTTTAAAAGTCAGACGCACAATTTTCAAATATTAGTACTTACAAATCTGGTGTATGCCATCGTTTTACCAGTAATAGATATTTTTGTGGCTGCTTATGTAATGCGAAGTTCCAATGATCCCGTTAAGGTAGTTATTTATCAACTGACAATTTATGCCGGAATTCCACTCACTTTTTTACTAAATGGTTATTTATTAAAACACTTCAACATTAGAAAACTATATTCAGCTGGAATGATGCTCAGTGGTGTTTCTATGATGATTATGATGTCCTTGAAGACACTTGATTTAGTAGGAATAGGATTTGCTGGAATTACTATGGGATTGTCTTTTGGTTTTTATTGGTCTAACCGAGATTATTTGGCATTGGCCATAACTAATGATACAAACCGAAATTATTATTATGGTTTGGAAACTTTTTTTTACACGATTATTGCTGTTGTCATTCCGATTACTATAGGTTGGTTTATTGAATCTAGCGGGGATACCGCACAAATTCATACTGCTTATTTAATCATTACCGGAATTGTGTTTTTAGTAACTGTCATTGCCTCTATAGTTTGTTTTAGGGGGACGTTCCAAAATCCAATACAGAAAAAATATGTGTTTTTTAAATTTCACCAACTCTGGTATAAGTTGTTGTCATTATCCTTATTGAAAGGTTTGGTACAGGGTTTTCTTGTAACAGCCCCCGCCATGTTAATCATGTTATTGATAGGAAAAGAAGGAGCATTGGGTACAGCACAATCCATTGGAGCCATAATTGCAGCCGTAATTATGTATGTTATAGGAAGAATTGCAAAACCTTCAGACCGAATTAAGATATTTACAGCAGGACTCGTTTTGTTTGCTTTAGGAGCAGTGGTCAATGGATTATTATTCAATCAAACGGGTGTTATTATTTTTATTTTATTATTATTGATTGCAAAACCGCTGATGGATTTGGCCTATTTTCCAATCCAATTTAAGGTAATCGATATTGTTTCAAAAATTGAAAAAAGAGGAGAATTTGCTTATATTTTGAATCATGAGGCAGGATTATTTGCAGGTCGCTTTTTGGGAGCAGGTACTTTTTTGGTTTTGGCCTATACTATCTCAACCGAAATTGCCTTACGATATGCAATTGTAATTGTAGCGGTATTGCAGTTGAGTTCTATTTTTGTCGCCAAAAAAATTATTGCAGAAGGAAATTTACTTTCTCCAGATGAACCTGAAATTGATAGTAAAGTTATGAAGGAAGTTGCAGAGAAAATTGTTTAAATACAGAATCAAAAAATAAATTTTTATTTATAATTAAATCAAACAAATAATGAATACTATTTTCAAAATCACTTTGACAAGTCTATTTTTTATCCTTTGCGTACTAAGTGGTTCAGCACAAATAAAGCAAAAAAATATTGCTCGTGTAGATCAAATGCCCAACTTGCCGAAACCATTTCAAATAATAGATTATAAGAAAATGGCGGTCCGTTTTGACAGTACCGTATATGATTTCAACGCTAAAGGTAAATATTGGCCATTGGTATGGATTGACAAGAGCCAAAATAATTTTCCTCAAGATGTTGTTGGTTTGTACACTGCTGTTGGCGATGTAAGACAAGGGCCTTCTAATAATAAAGGAATGTTTCACGAATCGTTGGCTACTATGGGAGCTACTTTAGGTGCTAGTTTAGTAGGTATTGATAAAAGCAATCAAGAGAATCGGAATCATGTCAGTATGATGAAAAATTATTTTAATACTGAAACGGGTTGGGACATTATGATGAATAATACTAGTCCAGAGGTTGCTTTGTTAGGAGGAGGTTATGGGAGAGACTGGTGGTATGATGTTTATCCAAATCTGTTGTTTTATGCTGTTTATGATCAATATCCGAACGAGCCTGGTTTTGATGTTATTGCGAGAAGTATTGCTGAAAAATTCTTCAAAGCTGATTCGATATTGAATGGGAATTATAATTATTCTTATTTTGATTACGGTAAAATGAAACCAATGAATAATAACATCTGTGCCCAACCCGATGCAGCTGCTGGACATGCCTGGGTATTGTATTCTGCTTATAAAAAGTTTGGAGATCCAAGATATTTAAAAGGAGCCAAAAGTGCCTTATCTGCACTACAATCTCAATCTATAAATCCAACCTATGAATTATTAATGCCTTTTGGTGCTTATTTGTCCGCCCGAATAAATGCTGAAGAGGGGGAAGATTACGACACTGCTAAGATGTTGGAGTGGACTTTCGATGGAACCGCCATTTGCCGGGAAGGTTGGGGCGTATTAGTAGGCAATTGGAATGGATTTGATATTTCAGGAACAGTGGGAAGTACGGTGGATCACGGAGGATATGGTTTTTTGATGAATACCTATGATATGGCTTGGCCAATGGTTCCAATGGTTCGTTACAATCAATCGTATGCCACGGCAATTGGTAAATGGATGTTGAATGCTGCCAATGCTTCTCGATTTTTCTATCCGCAATACATGCCTGATGAACATGAAACGATTCCACAATTGGCAGAGGTTACTAAAGGAGTTATCGGATATGAAGGTATCATTCAACAATCCAGTTATAAAGCGTATGAAAATTTAAAAGGGCCTGTTGCGCAAGGAGATGGTCCACTATGGGTAGCGGGTGAAAATCCTCAAGAATCTCAATTTAGTGTTTATGGAAGCGGACATGTGGGTATTTTTGGAAGTATTATTCGAGCAACAAATGTGAGTGGAATTCTACAATTAAATTTATTGGCTACCGATTTTTTTAAAGACAAAGCCTATCCTTCTTTTTTATATTACAATCCTCATAGCAATACTAAAAAAGTTATTATACAAACAGAGCAGGGAAAAAAAGTAGATTTATATAATACAGTATCCGGACGTTTTGTTGCTCGAAAGGTTTCTTCGTTGGCCAAAATAAAGATTGCCCCAGAAAGTGCTGCAGTTATTATTTGTGTCCCTTCAGGCGGAGCAATTACGTATGAAGGTTCTAAGATGTTGGTTGACGGAATTGTTGTAGATTATAATTTTCAACAAAAAAAATAAAATTTTGATAGGAAGTTTTGAATTATGACGCTTTTTTTACGGGCACCACTTTTACTAAAATTTGAATACCTAATTATGAAAAACTGTAACTATTTATATTTCAAGGTAAGTAAACTTCAAAGAGCTGATTTAAAACTGTATTATAAAAGCGAGTAAATAACTACTATAGCTTCGAGGTCAGAAGACCTCGAAGAGCTGGTATTATTGAAAAAATCATAATAACTTTTTCTATCTTAAGCCTACGGCATTTTAAACTCGAGAAACACCAACATATCTCTCAATTTAAAAAAGTTGTTGATAATTTTAATTGCTTTACATAGGAGCATAGCTGTTAGTGGTAGTAGTATTTATTCTTCCAGATTATTCTTCGGTTTGTTTTTGGCCAAGTTTGATATTACAATTGTAATTAGTAACGAAAATATTAAGCCTAAAATCCACTTATTTAAATCCACAACGGTTTCAACTTTATCCTTTATTAATTCAATTTGTAACTCGTTTTCTTTTTTGATATTTTCAATATCTTTATTCAAAAGTGGAATTGTTAATGACTTCTCAGGATTTTCGATAATAATATTATTCAATGTCTCAATCTTCTTTTCCAAATCTTGAATTCGCTTTTCACTTGGTGACGAAATGGAAATAGTTGAATCTTTTGTTCTCAGCCTATTCTCTAACTCAGATATACGCTCCTGAAGTTGTATATTTTGATTTTCTATTTTTAACTTTTGAGTGTCATTTTTTATAAAAAGAGTTTTGAGAAAGTAATACGAAATGACTGTTATTCCTAGAATAGAAATTAGAGTTGAAAAGAAATTGAAGACTTTTTGAAACTTTCTTTTTTTAGTTTCCTCACCAAATTTTTTTTGTAGGTCATTAAATTCCTGTTTGTTCATATGAATTTCTTTTTAGATATAAGTTCTGAAATATTAGCGCTAACGTTCTGGTTTGGAGTAATTGTTCATTTGCTAATAGGAATGGGCACGGAATGCAATTCCGCGCGAACGGGTTAACGTTGTAATTATTTTGTCGAAAGATGATTCTATCATAATGATGTTTAGGAATTAAATGCTTTTACCATCAATTCTTGTTCTCCTCTTGAAATACCTATTTCACTAGCAATGTTTTTCCAATTGCTTGTTGCTTGGAGTACTTCTTGTATGATGGTTTCCATTTGTTCTTTGTTTAGGCGGAAATATTCTCCAACACTTTTTGCTAATTCGAAATCGAGGTCGTTATTATCGGTATCGATATTTAAAGCCAAACCATCCTTTTCAATTGAGGGGTTTAGGTCATAGGCTGGTGACAATATCCAACCTTCTTTGGTCAGGATAAAGCCGTGGTTTCTTAAATGGTCATCTGTGTTTGAAATAGCTATGTTAAATACTATTCTGCGCCATAATTGGTATAAGTTAGCTTCTATATTTGTTCCATGATTACTAATAAATTCGGCTATGTCTAAATAGCTTGCCGGATTGTCCCGGATTGTATCTTCATTGTTTCCAGTCATGGTCATTGCGGATGCAAAGTGTATTCTTTCTCCGTTTTCTCTGTCGAAACGTTTTGTGAAAAATGTATGGTAGTTCCCCATTATTTTTTCTATCCGACATGGTGCCATTTCTATACCAGCATTTATTGCCAATTTATAGGATAGGAATTCCCAAGCCCCTTTGTCTGTGGTGTCGGTTTTGGATGGGAATTTAGCAATCCAAAGGCTTTTATCATTGTCTAAGATATTGGCTTTTGGTCTAGCTCCTCCGAGTGAGGAACCTGGTGCCATCAGGACAGATAACCATTTTTTAACCTCATCATTGTCATCGTCGTTTTCAAAATTAGCAGCTGCATTTTGTAGTTCGCGAATGGATGACCAAGGCGGTGTTGAAGCTGTTTTGTTGTTGTCTAAAAAATCTCCTTCCGGATTTATTTTGAAGCGTAATGCTCCCATACGACTTTCATCGTAAACACCAAGCAGAAAATCAATATCATAGAGTGTTGGTGCTTTTTCTCCTTTTTCTTTTGCCCATTGCGCCGCTCTCCGCTTCATCAGTGTTCTTCCCCAAGTGTCGGGCATACTGTCCAAAAAGATTCCGAAGTTTTCTTTTTTGTTAGGGTATTGTGGTCCACCATATAATTGAATGTCCGGATCTAACAGGAATTTTTGTTCCGATTTTATCCAGTCTTTATTATATTCAAAGCTGAATGTTTTTTTGCCTTTAGCTTGTTGTGCTGATAAGATGCCAATTATCTTGGGTTCAGGTAAACCCTTCCAATGTGCATATACGTATATTTCAGTTTTTATAGACATCTTATATTGTTAAATTGAGATTATACCAGACTGCCACTAGCAGTCCTCCTCTTAAAATCAAATCTTGCCAATGGACGTAAACGTATATGTCGGTTTTGTTAGTTGCCATTTTATATTATTAATTTACCACCCCGCCCTTTGGGCACCCCTCCAAAGGAGGGGAATTTTAGTGCGAGTTAAGTAGAGTGGTTTTATTTTAGAAGTTCGAGGTCTTGGAGTTTTCTTCCGAGTTCATCGTCTGAAGCTAGTTTTAGGAAATCGTCCTGAAGGCCTAATACTCTGAGTACATTGAAATAAGCACCCATTGCCACACTTGTGTTTCCTAACTCGATTAGGTGTAATGTGGATCTTGAAATGTCGGCTCTCTCCGCGACCTGTATCATAGTGAGTTTTCTTCTTTTACGCGCCATTTTTATGTTTTCTCCCATTTGCTCCAATATCTTGTCATACTTTGGGAATACGGTCTGTTTTTTCGTTGCCATTTTTTAAAATGTTTGTTATTCTGAACAAAAATAGCCTTTATGTTTTAAATAGCAAACATTTGTTTTTTATTTCTTATTTGTTATGATAATAAAGTAATGACAAAGAGTGGCTTTATATTCATCCGAAAGAAGTGTTACTGTTTAAAAAGATACCGCTACAGTTTAGGATAGCTTGAAATAAGTATTTAAAATATAATAGTTATTCGTTTACTATTACTTTCAGGTTAATGTCTCCGACTTCCTTTAAATAATTTTCGGTAACCCCAAGTAATGTTAAGATACTTTCAGATGTATTCGTTATGGATAAGCTAGGTTGAACTATAAAAACTTCAAAATTCATTGGTTTACTATTCTTAGCTATTGTCAATAATCTTTCTAAATCAGGTTTAGTTCCTTTTTCTAAACGACTTCTTTCCTCACCACTTCTTGTTTTTATTAGTCTACGTAAAAGATGTTCAAAGAATTCCTTTCCTTTTTTATGTTTCCAATGAATAGATTTTTGTGCTTGACCACATACTTCATAAAAGTTATCTACACGAGTATTCACTAAACCATCTTTGGCAAATTTCAGGTGATAGAATTGTATGTCAAGTCTATTGTCATACTCTTTAATTGTAATTATGTCTGCAATTTCTCCTGAATAATCATCGTCATATATGATATCAAAGTCTTCTTTTTTTAATTCTTGAATAACTTTATACTGAATTGAATTTGTTTGTAAAGGAAGTACTCCTTGTGCTTCTTTACTTAAATCAACTCCTTCCCATTTCCATCCAATCAAATTTTGAATTGGATAAGAATTAATTAATTGTTTTAAAACTATGTAATAATTACCTTGGAGTGCTGAACCATCTGCAAACCAGACGGTAGGGATGTTATATTTGAAATATTCAACTATATCAATTTCTTTGGTACCAATTTTTATAGATACATTGTTTACACTGTGTTTAATTATTCTGAAATCCGAAAAATTTGGTTCTAATGTATTATTTATAAACAGTTCTTTTTGAAAGTGAATTTTTGCATTAGGAGTTTCAATTTCAAAATGTATTTCTTGATTATTTGATGGATTTATAATATTAAGAGAACAATTTACAAGATTAAATTCTCTACTGTCAACGATTATCGAAACTTTTGATTCCGAATAATTGTAAACAGCTTCATCCCAATCTATATGGGTAGGATGTATGCTGGGTATTTCGTTTATTATTTCAGGAATTAATGTCTCTCTTAAAATTTGATTTGGATCAATTGTATCATCAATTAATTTTATTCCGATATTCTTGCACCAATTTATGAATTCTTTTAAATCACCTTTTAAATAACTCCAAATACGTCCTTTATAAGAGCATCCTAATGTGATCTTGTTGCCCTCTTCATATCCTGAACCAAATACAAATGCTTTTTGCCCGCTTTGTTGTTCAGAGATAGATAATGCCTCTTCTATATCTGTTCCAACTCTCATTGTAAATCTAATTTTTCGATTTAAAAATTCTTTAAGGCCTACATTTTGTAATGAAACTCGCTTTATATCATAGAAAGTTTTAAACACATTTATTTGGTTAATTAAAACAGCATTGTCATTAAGGACGGCATTTGCCAATTCTTGATATAAACTTGATTTATCAGAACTATGAATAAATAATAGATTTGTATTAGAATCATAATATAATACTGTTAGTTTCCAATCCAACCCGAAAACTTCTTTATAATTTACCCATTCGATTTCACTTTTGTTTGCAGTAATTATAACTACCGTATTTGAATTAGGATTATAATCTGCAAACTTGTATTCAAATTCATCAAACTTTGGAATTCCTTTTTTGAATTTTTTTAAATCATAAGTGTCTGATATATTTAAATCTTCGACAGATGAATCAAAGTTATTTCTATAAACAACAGTACTTAATGCAAAACGAATATTTTGAAATGGAATTTTTGAATTGTCCATATGTTGAAATCCATTTATAAATTCATCAAAATCAACTTGTTCGTCAATTTCACCTGAGCTTAGTTTTGACAATAATAAATTCCAATCAGAATCTTGTGCATATAATTCACTTAATTCTTCTTCAACGTTAGAATCAGCAAGATTGGCAATAAATGTTGCACTACCAAGTTCATTATCTTTGGATGTTCTTGTAAAACGACCTGCAAATTGTAGCGTAATAGGAAGACTTTTTCTAATATCGTGAAAGGCCGCAATTTTTAATTGAGGTAAATCAAAACCTTCTCCAAGCATATTAACTGCGACAATTATTTTATGTTCACCTTTTACAATTCTATCTACTATTTCTTTTTTATTTAGAACACCTGAATGAACTAAGACAGGATTAAAGTCTTCGTATTCTTTATAGATTTGATAAACTTCTTGCGCTCGTATTTTATTCTCGCATCTTGCCATTAAAATGTGATCAAAACCATTTTCAATGTCTTTTTTTAATTGAGATATAGATTTTTCTGCAATTAATTTATCACCCTTTTTAAAGTCATATTCTCTAATAGGTAGAAAATTTATAGGTTTAAAATATCCTTGTTCTTGAGCTTTTTTCAACGAGAAATTGAATATGATTTTTCCTTCTAATCTCTTTCGATCATTTCTGAAAGGTGTAGCAGTAAATTGCAATATTTTGCTTTTTGAAAAAAATGTTCTAACTCTATTCCAAGAATTAGCCTCTATATGATGCGCTTCATCAATGAAAAGATGTGAAAATAAATCAGAATATTTTAATATGGACTCATTTGAACTATTAGAAAGGATCCCCATTGTTGTAACTAGGACATTACATTCTTGAATAAACTCTTCTAATTCTTCAACTGAGCTAAAATTCTCTTGAATAATACCAACTTTTGGATATAAAGACTTTTTGCCAACAATATTAAATTGCTTTAAAAGGCCTAGAGAATAGAATTTCTTAAAGATTTGATTTCTTAGAGCATCAGAAGGGACTGTGATTATTACTTTATTACATTTATTAGCAACTAGGGTAGTTAACATTGTTTCTGTCTTTCCTGTCCCAGTAGGCATTACAACTGTACCTATTTCATCATAAACTTTTAAATGACTTAATATTGAATATAATGCTGCAATTTGAGGTTCCCTTAAACCAAATTGAGGAACGCTTAAATCTTCTTCTATGAAATTAAAATCATTATTCCACGAATTTATTATTTCATCATTCGTGTACTCCATATCAAGCGGGTGTTTTAACCATTCTTTTAACTTGATACTATTTGATACTAATTTTGCTTCCGTCGCTTTTTGATTAGTCAATATGATGTAATCAAATTCTTCTGGAACAATATTTTTTCTACTTGATAAACAATATCTTATTCCGTTTTTTTCTATGATTGAATAACTTCTATGGCTAGAAATAAAATTAAAATCAGCTTCAAAACTTGGTGCGAGTAATTGCTTAACAAAATTTTTGTTACCTACTTTTTTCCAATAATTTTTTTCAAGTGCAGGAAATCTTAATTTTATCATAGTTTCTGGTTTAATTATATTTTGGTCTCGTCGATTGCTTTATATTTTAACTGATGATTTATATGTACTTAACTCTATTTCGTAATTTTCTTCTGGAGATACTCTTTTATTAAAAGTTGTTTAAGTGCTTCGTCTAGTTTTAAATAATTAATTTAATTTGCCACTTGAAGAATTTCAACAAAATTGTCTAAATTTCCAACTTTTACAATATCACCAATTGAACGACCAAGTATTGATACCGCCAAAGGTGATTTTATATTGACTTTTTGGACTCCATTTACTATTTCACCATTGTTGTTAGTGGCTTCAACTATTTGAACACTAATATTCTTGCCATTATTCACATATTTTACTTTTACCGTACTATTTAGTTTGATTTCATCGTGGAAGAGATGGGTTTGTACGGGTGCCTTTCTTTCAATTGCTTGAATAATTTCGACATCTTTCTCGTTGTCAATGAAAGATACTTTCGAAATATATTTTTCAGTTATCTCAATTTAGATTTTCTTAATTTAAAGCTGGTTTAGTACATTATAAAAAGGTATTTTTTTATTGCTGACTTTGTGAAATTTTGTTAAGGACTCACAGTAATTATATTTATTCTATCTACATAGCCATCTTCATTATTATTAACTGTTATAGTAGGAATGATTATATGCCATTTTTAATTAATGTTTTAAACCAAACTTTGCCAGCTTCTTCACTGATTTCAAAGCATTAATAATATTTATTTCTTTAATACTTTCATTTTTAGAAATAGATTTATTAACTGACTTTAAATTTGAAAGTTCAAGGTTATCAAATATTTTTCTTTGTTCTCCCAAATTAATTATCGTGGCCCAATCATTCTTACTGATTAGTTTTAATCGGTCATAAATTGCTTTTATATCGATAATTTCACTTTCAATTTCATTGGAAAGTGACTTAATTTTGTCTATATCAATTTGGTTATCCTCAATGTATGCTAGAAATTTATTTCCGATAGAAATATCCCTTGTATTTAGATTTTTTGAACGCTTAATTTTATTTGCAATTTCCCAAACATCTGTAGACATTAATTTAAATTCATCAATATTTAAAATATATTTAGACATGCCATCCCAAAATTTATTACCAAAGCCAAGTATTTGGGTAATATTCATCAAATTGTTTTCTGATTTATTGTCTACCTCTTCTGTTTCAATATCCCTTGACAAAACTAAATCTGCAGTAACAAAGCAATCGATAAAATTATCGATACTAAATTTATAGTTCTCTTCTTTTAATAGTTTCCAACTAGATTCTCTTTTTGCATATTCTGAAATCAAAGAGTTGTTTGAAGCCCTAACCAAATGATTGTAAACAAAAACAATCAGTTTTTGTAATTCATTAATAATTCGAATGTCAATATGTTGTTCTTCATAGATTTTCCATAAATCGAGTCTGTTTTCGGTTAGATAATAAAAATATGATAGGGTATAGGCAACAGTGAATGATTTTAAGTTGGTGTCGCCAATGGCATCAATATTTTTTCTACCAAATAGTTTGTCGACTGCTTTAAAAAGGATGGAATTTGCAATTAACTTCTTATAAAAATTTTCACCTGGTAATTTATTCTTCTTAACTAATTCGTTTATTTTTTTAGTATAATGAATAAAGTTTTTCTGAGCTCCTTGTGATACGTAATGAGGTTCTAATTCCCAAATATTTATATATTTTGCAACTTCAGATTTGACAAATTTTTGACTCGTAGGATTCTGTTCTTTAAATTTTCTTTGCTGAACAGGAGTAGTTAATTTATTCAAAGACTCTTTGTATTGACCGTTTACACGTTCAAAGTACCAAAGTGTAGATAAATTTCTATTATTGGAATCAATCACATATTTTTTCCTTGATAATGACTCTATTTGAACAAAATATGGGTTATTAGACGACAAATCTAATTCTGAAACTTTGTTTTGACTGTTAGCATATCTAGCAATATTAGGGACTTCAATATTCTTTTGATCAATATCCTTAATTACTGTCAATTTCATTTGAACAAATACTTTGCTTATGTCTGCATCTTTATATTTCTTTTGTGTATGAAATAATGAAGCTGTCGTTTGCCCACCATTAACAATTTGAAAATCATTCATCTTTGTTAAGTAAAGTTGATTTTCAATTGTTTCGGTTTCTACAATTTCAGCGGTTGCCGTTATACCGTTATTATATGGTAAAAACATTTGAGGTTTATCTCTAATCGTATCTCTAATTCCTTTATTGAATTTCCCTGCTTGTCCTAAGAAAGCTCGCACATTACTCTCTAATAATTCATTAGAATGTAAATCATATAATTTAGAGAGAACATCCCCAGGAATAATTGCTAAATAACACTCATACAATTCGTCTAAATCAGGCACTTTAAGACATTGAATACCCTGCAGATTATTTGTCAAAAAATCTTTGAATTTAATTTCTATAGGTTCTCGATTACTAGAGTTTTCATTTAATTTATAAAATCTTTGAATATCCCAAACATGAATGTATATTTTCAAATCGTCATATCCTTTGATAGAAGTAGTGTCAAGATTGTGATTTGAATTTCCATTGATTAAAAAGAAAACATTTATTCTGACGAAGTTTGATTTTTGTTTTCCTATAATTTTTAAAAGTGCATTTAATTCTGATTGTGCAGGATCAATATAATCTATATGACCTTTTAAAGCGGCATTTAGAAATTTTTTGATTTGATTTATATTCTTGTCAAAGTCACTTTTTTGAATATTAAAATCATAAGTGGTGTGATTAAAATGAGTAATAAAAAGGTCTAAAGTTTCGAAATAGACCTTATTGTCATCGTCCTTGAATTCGTCCTTTAAACAATATCCATTTAGTTTCCAATCTATTCTTCCTTGTGAATCCGGATGAATATAAGATAATACACTTGCTCCTTCAGACTTTCCTGCGCTATCCAATATTTCAAGACAATGTTCAGTGAATTTATCTTCAAAACTAGCACCTTCACCATCTGAATACACTAATGCAGCTACATCAGATTGTATTGATTCAATATAATTTTTTAATCCTTTTACCATTAGTTTACTAATTCAATAATTGATTCAACATTTACCATAAAAGACTCTATTGCAGATAATTCAATATAATATGAAGCATTATATATTCCAGTAGCTAGGTCTGACGAAACTAGTTTTGGAAAATCATTATCAACTGAATATTTATAATTCATTTTGAGAGCGTATTGACTATCGTAGTTTTCAAAATCCTCATCAAAGTAGCCAACCAATATTAATCTTTCATTAAATAATTTCAGTGCGCTATGATTGCCTGCTATTTTATTCCGGATTTGTTCAATTATTGAGTTAAGTGAAAACCCTCTGTCTTTTACTTGTTCGGCACCATATAGAATTAAATACAAATGAGACAAATTCTGAGCATCTAATTGCCTTTCACTTGTAATTCTTATTTTTGGAGTTTTTGAAGATGTAAATTTTACTTCTATCCCTTTAGATCCAAATAAAAAATCTTTGTCTTCATAATCCGGACCGGTCCAACTTTCAAGCAGACTGTCAATAGGATAATTTTCAGCTAAAAAAGAATTGAATAATAAAAGTTCCCCTATTAATCCTTTTTGGTTTTCTAAAGTGAGTCCTTGAAAATTAACTTTATCAAATAATCTTTTCCATTTTAAAACAACGTTTGAAGTTTCTACTAACGCTTCATTTTCCGTTGTACATTTTGATATTTCTTCGACGATATTTTCTATAAATAAGCTAAAAATATCTTTAAGTTGATTGTCTAAAAGATAAATATGTAATTCTTTTACACCTTTAAATTCAAATGTTTCAACAAACAATCCTTTGAACTTATAGTTCTTAAATTCAGGATATTTAGCAGTTTTTAAAGTTACGAATATGAATAAGTGGTTTCCTGTAATGTGATTAGTCGCTGCAAAACATTTAAAAGGTTTTACATGTTCAAGTTGTGTTTTGATAATGATTTCATCAGTAGGTATGTGAGTTTCCCAGATAGATTTAATACTAATCATAATTATTCGTCTTCGTTAATTAAGTCATCATCTTCTTGGACCTGTTCATCAAATCCATTATTTATCGTAGCAGTATACGATACTTTTTCTTCATTGTCAATTTTCGGAAAGTGAAGACTATAACCAATAATAGGACTATCATTTTTTACATTTGGTGTCGCTCGTTCATCTAAGGCATAAATTAATAATAATCCTTTCTTTTCTTTCGATCTTTGGTTTTTGATATCTTTATTACTAGTGTGTTTTTTTATTGATAAATCTACTTGTCTATCTTTTAAATCATCAATTTGATTTTTTGCAATCAAATAAAA
Organism: Flavobacterium sp. ZB4P23; assembly: GCF_003970375.1. NCBI lineage: Bacteria > Pseudomonadati > Bacteroidota > Flavobacteriia > Flavobacteriales > Flavobacteriaceae > Flavobacterium > Flavobacterium sp. ZB4P23. The sequence continues at coordinate 543,064 of NZ_RYDK01000001.1, read as the reverse complement.
ATCGCTTCCTCGAGTTACTTTTGGTTGGTTACGTACGCTACATCCTAATGAGATTAACTCTCCATTAAAATGCAAATCATAATTCATTACATTTTCTTTTTCCTGTCTTTCTTTTAAAGGTGTGTTTCCAACATAGTCGATAAAAACTTTTTGATCAGTATTTGATACAATACAGATGCTCCATTCTTTTATTGTACCGCTTTTTTCTTGCTTTTTAATATAATCACTCAAAGTTGAGTTTTTTATGCTAGGTTGTTGGATTTTATATGCATCTATAAAGTCGCACACTGCACTTGCCTTTTGATTTTGATAAAATAAATACCTAATCTTCCCCTTAGTTGTTTCAATCCTATTTTTTTGCAGCGGGAAACCTATATTTAAAATTAAAGACTGCAAGGCATTAAAATTATTTTCAATAGCTGATTTCGTTTTTAATAGCTGATAAGTTTGCGGATTAGTACCTGAAAAGGATATTTCAATTTTATCCGAGTGATAAAGTTTTGCCAAGCTCGTAATTGTCATTAAACCAGAATGATTTCTTACCTTGAGTCTGAAATCTTTAGGTCTTTGCAAAGCTGCTGTCATTTCATCAAAATCATCACGCATTTCTTCTGTTGCCATTGTGATGTGGTTGAACCACTCAAAAATTTGCTCTGTTGTATAAAGTCGGCATAAGTCCACATATCCTGGTCGATAACCAAACCAACGCCCCATTTGCATTAATGAATCATACATTTTTGTAGTTCTCAAATAATAACTTACAGACAATCCTTCCAAAGTTATCCCCCTAGATAATCTACTTCCTCCAACTGCAATCACAGAAAGACCATTGTCATATCTACTGTAATCAATTTCTTCAATATTGTGATATTCTAAATTTGTTGTGGAGCGAGTTCCATGAACTGAACGAACTTCTATTTTTGATGCTGCCTTTTTTAATTCTGTTTTTACCTCTTCCCAAGTATGTGTTTTAATCCTAATGTCCGTATAATCTAAATTTTCTAACACATTTTCAGTTGTGGGTAAAAAATCAGATTCATACAAATATTGTAAATCAATTAGTAAAGATTCATCATTGCCTTCGATTGCATTTCTATATTCCCGCATTTTATCATTAACTAAATAGGCAACTCTATCTATCCATTTCACCAATAATGCAACGTGAATCAACATAGAATTGTGTTTCTTTTCATGACCACGGACTCTTCTAATTGCACAAGTTAAAATGAATGATTTTAGGGCTTTTTCTAAACTTTTAGGTAAATACTCAGGTAAGTCTGCTTTATTGTGTATATTAATTGTTCTAAAAAATGGGGGGTCAAAATCATCAATTGCCCGGAAAATATCTAATGGTTCATTATCTGTTCCATTTGGATTTTCAAAGCCAAATATTTTGGCCGCACCAATGTAATTAGTAGGAGCTTTTATGTTGATTATAAAATCTCTCGGGAATAAATCTTCGCCAATTTTATATATTTTGTTTTTTACAATAGTTGTTAATTCTTCATTGTGATCTTGTGAAATAAAAAGGTTTGCGTATGGAGTTGCAGTGTAACCAATAAATGTGTTTTGATTAAAAATATTAAGTAAAGTTCTAATTAACTTGTTGATTGTTTTAATATCATTAATATCTTTTGCGGTATTTACGGAAGCCGCATCTGCTTCATCATCAATAATTAAAACAGGAACATCAAACAATTTTGGCGTTCCATCTATAATTTTTATATTTTCATTTTTTGAAAACCAGTCTATTAAATTTTCAAGAATACTTTTGTTTTTTTTGATAACAAAAACAACAGGGTTTTTCCCAATTGGAATATTTAATCGATTGGCGACAGATTGACTAAAATCGCCTTCGTCACCACTTTTGTAATAGGAAGATGTAAGCGAATAAATATCCGTTTCTACTTTCAGTTTTCCTACACCAATAAGTCTATTTTCATTTTCTCGAATAAAAGCAGAACTACTTCTTCCAATAAATCCAGCATCAATTCGTTCTTGAGTCTGTCTTCTTAAAGAGCTAATAGTTCCAGCGATAACAATTACTACTTTATAACCTGCGTCAGTTGCTTTATTAATCAATCCGACATAATTAGATGTTTTTCCAGATTGCACATGTCCTACAACCATACCACGACGGTCCCAAGAATTTTTATCTTTAGGATTTACACATTTATCTAAAATTTTATCTGTAAAGTCATCTAATTCATTCACAGGAAATGAAGGGTCATTTTGAGACATAAATAATTTATACCTATTCCACAATTCAAAATTGATATTGCTTTTTTCTTCACTCAACCATGGGTCGATATCGTCAGACATTACAGTTATCTTCCCTTTTCCGATTTCGCATTCGGATCTAATCACTTCAAATAAATTCGCAAAATCAGCATCTTTAAATTCAGGTGCTGATTCAATTTTTTCTTTTATTATTTTAAGTATAATATCATCGGTTATTTGTTCTTTCGGGATCATATTCAGGAATGCGTAACATACTAATTTGGCAGTTTGATTTATATCGTTCATTTTAAATAGTCGTTGATTAATGGGAAAAAATTAAATGGTGTTGCATTCATTATTTGTTGACGTGATAATGATTCTGGTATTCCTTGGGATTTATAAATTTGAAATAATTCAACAGCTAGTTTTATTAAATCGTCACTTGGCGTTTCTGTTATTTTTTCAAGTTCATGAAATGAAGGGTCTTCATTTTGATTATATAAAATTAACTCTACTGGAATATTTTCTTCCAATAATTTCAAAGCTTTAGAAAATATTTTATTTGTATTATCTGATTCCAACAGCTGCTTTATTATAGGGTGTTTCTTGTTTATTTTATATTTTTTAATTCCTTCTCTATTGGTTTCGTCTTTCCATAAGCTTTCAAATGACGCATTTCCATTTTCATTAGAAATTGTTTTCTGGCCTCTCCAATTATAAATTTTAGCAGACTTCATAACTGCAATTTTTGCTATTCTGGATAATTCCTTTCTAATCTCAATAGGAGGCATTGCTGTAGATTTTTTTATATCTAAATTCCAGTCGAAATCATTTGCATTGGGAAAGTTTATCGCAATTCTTGCTAATTTTGAATATTCCCTTTTTTTTTCTATTCCTAACCAATCTCCTGAAACCAATAATCTATCACCCCTATAAACATAAAAACCTTGTTGCTGGTACCAACCTAACGGACCACCCGATTTTTCATAATCTTCAGTGCTGATTTTTGACATGTGTGGCAGTATGAAATAGGTTACTTCAACGTTATTAAGAAGTAATTCTGTTTGCCCCATTTCAGGTTTTGGATTTAAATTTAAAAGGAACGGATTCCAAGCATCAATTTCATAGGTGTTTGAAATCAGCTTAATTTTTTTACTTTCTATGAATTTATGAAAAACAAGACCAAGATGTTCTTTTACTGTTATCATTTCTTGGTAAAATGCGTTTTTAACTGATTCATTTTCTTCATTGGCATTTCCTACAATACGATCTAAAGATTCCCAAATTATAAGAGTTCCACTTAATAATTCATCTACTTTTTTTAAATAGGATTCGTCAGAAATAAAATCCAATAAAGTCCATTCTTCCTCCTGATTAATAAAGTCAATATCCCAGCATCGTTTTATCGTATTGAAACCTTCTTTTTTTGTAACAACTGTCAGTCTTTTGCATTGGGAAAAAGAAGCAGTCTTTAATCCCATACCGAATCTACCCAAGTCTTTTTCATCCCTCAAGTCTTCCGGATCTTTGCTTCCAGGCGTCATTGCAATAATCAACTCTTCTAAATTCATTCCTTTACCATTATCAAGAATTGAGATGAATGAATCTTTACCTTTCCATAAATAATCTATAGTTATTCGATTTGCATTGGCTGAGATACTATTATCAACAATGTCTGCAATTGCAGTAGATAAATTGTATCCAAAACTACGATAAGAATTTATGGTAGATTTTGGATTTGGTTTGGCGTTTTCGGCTTTGTATTGGTGCATACTTGCATATTTAATTACGAATTTAATTTCATTCTACATTCGTCTCGGTTTTAATTATCATCTTATTTGTGGTATTTTTTAAAAATGTAATTCGAAAATAAAAAGATCTATATCATCTCTTTTATTTTATTAGCAATTCCTTCAGCCATTAATGGTGGTACGGCATTACCTATTTGTTTAAACGCTGCGGTTCTTCCACCTTCAAAAAAGAAATCATCTGGGAATGATTGAATTCTGGCAGCTTCACGAACTGAGATTGAACGTACTTGTTTTAAATCTGGATAGATGTAATAATGTCCGTCAGCACAAATGTGAGCCACAACAGTATGACAAACACCTTTTGGGTCAACAACCTGAAATCTGTTTAAAAAAGCGGTTTCGTTTTTATGTGTCTTTAGTTCTGAAGGCAAATCAGCATAACTCAATCTTTTCCCTTTATTTACCCATAAATCAATAGCTGTTCGGTATATTTCTAAATCTCTTTCATTATGATTCCGAGCTACATGCTGGGTTGTAAAATCAATTCCATTTCTGATTCTAGAAAGGTTTAAGTACTCATTAATTGGTTTGGTATAACTGGCTGGTACTTTTTCTTCTCCTGGTTTTAATTTTGGTAAATCATAAAATAAATCTTTCATGATTTCTCCCTGCATAGGAAAATTTTCAAATGTTGGGTACTTTAAATTGTTATTTTTTTTCCAACCAATTAAAATTACTCTTCTACGATTTTGAAGTACACCAAAATCTTTTGAAGTCAATGTTTTGTGTTCTACTATGTAGCCCGCTTCATCAATAGCTTCCTTTATTTTCTCTAGGAATTCTCCATTTTTTGCTGATAAAATTCCGGGGACATTTTCAAATACAAACATTTTAGGCTTGTATTTTTTAAGAAACTTAACATAATGAAGGTATAAATGATTTCTTGGATCATCAGCCATGCCTTTTGGATCTCTGGCTCTTCCAACTATAGAGTAAGCTTGACATGGAGGCCCTCCAATTATTAGATCTACATTTTTACTATCCTTGTGAGAATCAATTTTATTGAAAATTTCTTTAATAGTATCGTCTGAAATCTCAGTATTGATAACTGTATTCAGAACTTCATTTGGAACACTTTCCCAAAATTGTTTTTGATCAATATTTTGTTTTAAATATTCTAGGTAAATATTTTCCTGATTATTATCTTTTAAATGATAATAGGCCATTCTTGTTTTTATGGTATTACAAGCGTGACTGTTCATCTCAACATGAGCTATTGGATTAAATCCAGCCCTTTTAAATCCTTCTGACAACCCACCTGCACCTGCAAATAAATCAATATAATTTAATGCCATTGTTTATTTTAATTTTATTTCTTTATTATCAACTACTGAAAGATCGAAATCTAAAAACCATGAAAACTTGGAAAGATAATCTATACTAAAACTAAATTTTCCATTTTCAATTTTAGAGATTGTAGAACGATTTACTTCCATTATGGCTGCTAATTCATCTTGACTATAACCTCTCTTTTCTCTGATTTCACGAATGGTTTCACCCATTTTCAAACGACAATCATGAAGATAATTCTCCATTTTCAAATCTGTAATTTGAGATTTTGTATTACTCATTTATTATGCTTCTGTAATTTGTCTTGTAATAATTTCAATTGCTTCTTCTTTACTAACTGTATTACCAAACTCTTGTAACGATTCATTATCTTTGTAAACACCATTTCGGTCATTCCAACAAAGCCATTCTATTAAATCTAATCTGGACCAAGAATTTAATTCTCTTTCCAAAGCGTCGTCTCTCAATTCCATCAGTTTATAGTATGGATGCTTTAATTTCTCTTCTTCATTTATGTATGTGCTCATGATGGTTGTATTATAATTGTGCGCTCTTTCAATTGACTACTCTGGATTAACAAATAAGGTTCCTAAGTGTTCTACTCCGTTATTATCAATAACCGTAAGCCAAACATTAGTTTCAGTACCCTGAACACCTGCAGAAAGATTTACTATTATTTTTTGTTCGCTAACTTTACTTACTCTTCCTTCCACTTGTGAATAATCAGTTTTATTAATTGTTACATAATGTCCGATTAAATCTTGTGTACTTACTTCAACCACTTCCAGATCGTCTAAGCGAACTTTGTTAATAGGTGGAAATGGTAAGCCTGTGTTAAGCGCCTGTATATCGGCTCTTGGTTTTTCGTCATCTTGAATCACTTCTAATACCACATATAATTGCTCTGGATTTTCTCCGGCTAATGGTGTGTGAAATTTTGCTATTTGTCCTTCTTTTGTTGGTTTCATAATCGATTACAGTTTGTATAGCGTTGTCCTCGCTTGTTATGTACCAAATATACATGAAAATAATAATATTAAGTGCAATATATTGAACATATTATTAACAAAAGTAATATAGAACTTTCTTAGTTCTTTACGGTTTCACTCATTTGAGGAAATTAAATATTTTTTTGAATTAATGTTCCTTTCGTTTTATCAAACGATAATGTTTCGATTGTTAATTTGTAAATAAACAGTATTTTCTAGAATATTACTATACCCACTTTTAGTGATATTTAATTTAGCTGTTCTCCCTTATTTTACTTTCAAACACTATCAACTTAAATATTTATTGACTCATGCAGTTTGTTATTTATTAGAGTTTATGAATGTGCCGTTTGTTATCGTTTTTCTTTTGAATTTGGTATAAATCATACTAGGGTAAATTTGTCTCTTGCGGGATGATATGCGGTCCCCATAGCAGGCTTTGAGTTCTGAAGCGGATAGATTGCTGGCCACGTGTATTAGTGATTTTTTTATTATGAATGAATAGTAACGGCTGAGAATTATGTCAGCCATTACCTTACACTCATTACCGAAATGTTTGACTTGCTTTTTGGTGCCAAGGTCATTCAAACAAAATCCCAAAAGTCGTGATTGAATATTTTGTTTTAGGTTGAATTTGTTGACAGATGGGTATTCCTAGACTTAATTTTGTTGAAATAAGAATTCGTGCGTATCAATAACAGCTGCTCTTCCCATCTGTACTAAATTGCGCGTTTTTTTTAAAAATATTCCGAGTGTTTTTTCATTATAAATCAATTTCATTTCGGAAGAATAGTCGGTCACCAAATACATATCACCTTCTAATTTAAAAAAAGGAATTTCAGATTTCCCTTTTGCCTTTATTCCTTTATTAACGACAACGCCATTAGCTAAAGCATCCTTTAGTACTGCATCGCTTTTTTCTTTTGATGCTACTTTAGCATAGGCTACTATCATATTCATCCATTCGCTATTGTCAATCAAGTACCATTGTACCTTATTAAAGTCAATACCTTGATCGCTGATCCATCCGTAGCTGGTAAAAGCAAGTAATACCAGCTTTTTACCATCTAGTTTTGGATTGTCGGATGGACTAAATTCTTGTATTTTAAAAGAAATAACAGAGGTAGCTGACATATCTTTTGTTTTTTTTCCATTAAAATCAAGTGTTTTTAATGAAAAACTATTTAATTCAGGATGATTCGCTAAAACATATTGGGTAGCAGTCAATTCGGCTCTTTCTTTCATGTCCTCCACGGCAGCAATTCCTGCTCCTATGGCTAACAGACCACCGGCTACCGCAGCTACTGCTGCTCCATTATTTTGTGCTTGCGATTGTTTCGGTACTAATGACAGGATCATAATTAAAGCAATAGTCAATTTTTTCATTTGATAGTGAGATTTAGATTAATAATAATGCGTCAAATCTATAGTATAAAAAATTGTTTACCTTACGGTTTCCCACATTTTGAGAAAATAATTATTTAATTCCACGCCGTTTAGATTGTCCAGAAACAATTGAAAATCGTACAATTTAATCAACCCGTCCTTGTTATCCGGTACTTGTGCCAACTGCACAAAATTGATGTTTTGGTATAGGGATTTTTCTCCTAAAATTTCTTGCATGATGATGAAAATAGCTTGTTGTAACGTCTTTGTATCACAATACAAATTGTAACTTTTTAAAAAAACTACAATGTCTACCTTATGCGATAATTCATGATACTCCAGCGGTAAAAAAGTGAGTTCGCTGGCTTTTAATGAAATCTCATGGAAGATGTAAGGTTCATCAAGACCCTTCATGAGTTTGTCAATTCTTTCGATTGGTTGGATGAAAGCGGTGAATTTCCAGTTTTTCAATTGCGGTGCATTGTCGACTAAATCAATTACGTGATTAAAGTATTCTGGGTTGCCGTTGGCGGTTAAAATTAGCTCGCATTTTCCGTTGGCGGTTTTCGGATATACAATCATAAAGTCAATTTCCTTGCAATAATAACCGAGGTTTTTGTTTATCCAAAAGCTGATGTGTTTTTGGTTTTTAGGGGTTTCGTTGATGAGGTTTTTGATGGTTTGATTGTTGTCTTGGAACCAGTTCCAGAAAGTGTTGATTTTTTTCATGATAGAAAAGTTTAAGGTTTAAGGTTTGAAAAGTTTAAAGTTGCTTCTCGATACAATTTTTACGCAAAGTGATAAGATTGCTTTGCTTCGTGTCTCGCAACTCCTCGCAATGACTTTATCGTTTGTCTTTCGTTCTACTATCAAATGTTATCAAATTGAACATTTGTCGCATTCTGGAGCGGAGGCGGTTGCCGTAGTTGTTTTCGATTTCGGAGGCAGAAAGGTTGGTGGTGATGTGCGTGATGGATTTGTTTTCGACAAACTGTTCGTACCGGCTGATGAGTACCTCAGCCATGACGTTGCAATCATTTCCGAAGTGCTTTATTTGCTGTTCGGCACCCAAATCGTCAAAGCAATAACCGGTTAGTTTCGATTGATTGGTTTGCTTTAGCGTGTAGCAGTTGATGGCCTCAAAGCCATTTTTGGCAAATTCAAACGAGACTTCCCTGCATGTTTTGATTTTGTACTCAGACGCATGATAGGCAAATGGACGTACTAAGTTCATTAAAGATGTTTTTCCGCAACCTATTGAACCTGATACTAAAATGCCTTTTGTTAAGTCTATATTTTGGTTTATGGCAGCTTTCTCATCTTTTATCATATAAATCAACAATTTGTAGATGGTAGGGTAATCCATTTCGCTGATTTGAAACGAACTTCCATAGGTTGTTTTCCCTTGGTTTTCTAAATATTCCAAGCATTTCTGGAAATTATACACTTTGAAACCTTTGTAGACCAAGAAGGTTTCATGGACTGATTTACAATGGTTCGTCATAGTTTTTTTGGGTTGCCGTGTGCAGGTGCATCGGTTTTGGTTGGGCGTTGTAATCGGATTTTGAAGTATGTGTCGCAAACTTAGCTGTGTTGAGCATCCAGTTTCTTGCTGCAGCTTTCCAATCTTTCATTTTTGTTTTTCCGCCTATGAGCCAACCGATGCTGGAGTAGTAATTGAAAAACTTATTGGCTTCTATTTGGGAGCTTTCCTTGAAAGAGAAGTATTCCAGTATCATTTCGAGTGATGGCACTGTGTTTTCAAAAAATAAATCGAGTTCAACAGCTTTTTCTTTTTTGGTGCAACTTTTTTCTTTTTGCTGCCCGCTTTCAGTTTGTTTTTTATTGGTAGCAGCGAATACTGGAAGTATTTGCTGCCCGGTCTCCGTTTTTATTTCTTTCTCTTTTGGATTTATTATAGGATTTAAATTTTGAACTGGTTGATTTATTAAATTTTTTTCTATATCTATTTTTGTATTGTTTAAATTGTTTTTAACTGTTTGTTTTTTATTATATATATAGAGCTGTTCATTTACCTGTTCAATGACATGTTCATTTTTTGATTCGGTCAAATTGTGAACGGGTTCATTTTTTGAATGGGTTGAGTGTGGTATTTTTGAAATTGTTTTTTCTTTTTCAGAAAAATTGGTCATAATGATGTTGGAGCAAGAGTGTGGATTGAATGTTGGATTGTATATCATAAACCCTAAAAGTTCTAATTCTCTCATGCATTTATGATACGTTGCTTTTGAATTGATCTTGCTGGCTTTCATGATTTCTTCCCGAGAAATGCCTGTTGGATTCTTGAATCGGTTTACGTTCCAACATTGGAAAAGTGCCAAATAGAGAGAAATGTGCGTTGGATTTAGGGTGGATTCATAATTGATTTTATTGAAAAATCCGGTGAGGTGTTTGATGTAGTTCATTTTAATAGTGAGTGGTAAAAAGTGAATAATGATTAGATTGCTTCGTTCCTAAAAACTAATTTACTTGAAAAGGGTAGGGAGGGCATTTACTTTATTTCCGTTTAAAAGTTTTTCTATATCAGTTTGGTCGTAATACATAATTCCACCGATTTTGGTGTAGGTCAATGTTCCGTTAATGCGAAGGTTTTGTAAAGTACCGGGTGAAATATTTAGCAGTTTCCGGACCTCGTTGGATTTGAGCCATTGTTTCTGCTGGAGTGGTTTGGATTGTATGATTCCTTTTAAATCATTGAGAAGAAGACTGCGAAATTCGTTTAAGTCTTCCATTGTAATTAATTGCTCGCGGTACATTCTGTTTTTAGTAGCGTTGGTGGAGCTGTTGCTTTCAAGTGCCATAACTTTCGGTTTATATTGTTATGGTGCAAAATTGTTGTAATTGGTTGTTTTTATATCACAAGTGGTTCACAAGTTGTGAAAGAAAAAATGGGTTTTTATTTTGAAGGGGCTGTGGTTATTGACTTTTTTTAATAAAAATATAAGAGCGGATATAAGAAGTACGTTTATGTAAGTACTGATTTTTTGTTTGAAGAAATCTTTTCTTTTGCCTTGATGCAAAAGAAACAAAAGATCAAGCCTGAAAATCAAAAGCTTGAAAACTACCTCGAAGTTCCGTTCCGCAGCCCGAGCCGTTCGTCCTTCGTCCTCAACTCGCGGACTGCTGCCACTTCACTTCCTCGTTGTTTTGCTATGCTTTTTATTTAAGGGCGGGGTGAGGAGGTTGTAAATTCATGTTTGTTTTTGATATTACTGGTCTTGCATAGTCGATTTTGGATGTCTTGTTATTATTTATGAATGTTGTTGACTTCTTAATTTACTGATGAAGTAGGTAGGAGATAGGCCTGTTTGATTTTTGAACGCTCGTGTAAAGATTTGTGTGGAACCAAAACCAGCTTCGTCACTTAATGACTTATTTTTGTAATTGCGGTATTTGTTTTCGTTTATGAGTAGTTTTATAATATGTTCAATCTTTAAATAGGTGATATATTCAACGGTTCCTTTGTCGCGGTAACGTGCAATAATTTTTGATACGTATTTCGTATTGGTGTTTAATAATAAAGCCATTTTTGCCAAAGTCATGTCTTTTTCGAGATACTTTTTATTGCGTTCAAATTTTTCGAGATTTTTAAGAATGGCGGCAATCACCTCGGGATTGATATCGAGTTCGGTTTCTTTACTGGTATTGTTTGAAACTAATGATCGGGTCGTTTCGGGTTTGCGATTCATCAATTCTTCAAACAATCTTTTATTTTTATAGTGTCTGTACACTAATACCGCTATGATTACTGTCATTATGGTAATTATAATGGTCCAGTAGTGTTCAATGTTTCTTTGAGTTTGAATTAAATTTTTTGTGTCGTATTCTTTGTGTATTTTCCCTGAAAGGTATTTGTAATCCTTAATTAGCACTTGGTCTACTTTTGAAAGGGCTGTGACATAATATAACTCTAATTCTTTGTCGTTTTGTTGCTGATAATAATCAATTAATATTTCATAGGCTTCCCGTAAATCAGGACGTATGTACTTTTGTTTTTGGAAAGCTTCATCTATCTTTTTTAAGTAGGGTACTGCCTTTTCCTGCAATTTTAGCGCCCAGTAGCTTTTACCGATGTAAAAATAGGCCGTCGTTTCGTTTGTAAAGTCTTTATTCACTTTCATAGAAGGCAGTGCCTTTGTCAATTTTTTTATTGCGTCGGGATAATTGTGTTTAAAATATTGGTTTACGCCTTCGGAATGGATGAAGTAGGACTGCATTTCTAGGTTATTAAAGCGCAGACCTGCACCGATTCCCGTCTGATTCATTTGGCTGCATAGTTTATATTTACCTATGCGATTGTAAGAAAGCCCTAAAGAATGAAGTGAATTAAGATAGGCACTGCTATTTTCTTCCTTGAAGTAGCCAAGACATTCTTTGAACAATGCTATTGCCTCATCGTAAAATCCAAGGTAATATTTGATCTGAGCAATGCCATATTTTATTTTGTAAATTTGGTATTTGTTGCTTGTCTTTGAAATGTATTCATCTGCTATGAGGTAGTTGTCAAGTGCTTTCATTTGCTCTTTCCGGTCATAGTACACTGCTCCTCTAGTCATGTACACTGCTCCAATTAATTCGATGTCGGCTGTTCTTTTAGCTGCTGTCACCATACTATCGGCATATATAATCCGTAACTTTTTATCGTTTTTGTAAATTAAAACTTTATAAGCCCACGCCATTTGACCGAAGTTTTTCTCCCTTTTTGCTTTAGCTAACCATGAATGAGCATACAGCCATTCTTTAATGCTGTCCTTTTCCGTATATAGTATGTTTTTGCTAAAATATTCATAGTCTTTAGCTGAAAGGCTGTCCGGAATAATAAAACTATTTTGTTGTGCGGATGCATTATTATACAGGCATAGGAATATTATAAGTAAGTATTTTTTTGTCATATTCTTAAGAGATTGGGGTCTTACTGATTAGAAAACATAAGATTAATGCCTTTGAGACTCTGTTTTGGTAAAATAAATGTAACTAAAATAATTTAATTGATACGAGAATTACCTCAACAAATGGCTTTTCTGTTTTTATGAATATAAGTTGCTGGATGGTTGTTGTTTATCTAAAAAAGTTCTGTGTTCAATTCGGGAATTGCATATAGTAGATTCCCGAATTGAACAGTTGTTGGCTTGCCGGTGGGGAAAGCTCCTAGTAGTTTTGTCCTGAATTCAAACGGTTTTGTTATGAGTAAAACCAACACCAACATTGTTCAGATTATCCCGGGAGAAATGAACTGATTAAAATAATCAGTAACATTTAAAAACATTATCAAAGATGAAAAAATTCTATTCAGGTCTTAGCACATTAATTTGTTTGTGCGTTCTATTTACACTTGATTCCTGTACCACCGATACACCTTTTGTATCGGGAGATACTATAAGCAAGGCAGACGCAAAGAATGAAATTCATTATTATTATCCCAATAAAGGGGATACAGTGCTCGCTGCAGAAAGTTTATCGGCTAACACTAGTACAGAGGAGCCAGCAATGGCTGTTGATCCTGACTGGAAAATACTTGTTGGCCATATTATTGATGGTTCTGGAAGTAGTAAGTAGACATAAAAATCATACACATTGCTATGGTAGTTATTATTACAGTATGATTTTTTTGCAACCAAAGCTAGAAGGCTGCTCATTTTAGTGTGAGCAGCTTTTTTTTTAATTCTCATCTGCATCATCCATGCGGATTATGAGTTTGTTTTTGAGTGTATTCATAAATTTTGTCCTATCGGATTTCCTGTTTCGGATTTCCAAAAAAACCCTGTTGAATTGGCCCAATTCGATTTCTAAAGAAGACTCGAAAAAGGTTATGACTTCTTTGAGCCCTGTGGCTCCATTATTAAAAACGCCTTCTGAATGCAGTGCATAAATCAATTCTATCAGATCTACTTTTGATCCAGTCCATTTCAGGCTTTTAGAGAGTGGAGAAGGCGATTGTGTGATTATTGCCTTTCTTTCTAGTTTTTCCATTTGCTCCACCAGAAAATTTTTTATTTCATCGTTCGCTATTATGCGAGCCATCTTATAGTCGTGAGAGGTCGCGAATCGATGGTCTATTTGAAAATAAACACTGTCCATCATTAATTTAAGGTCGTATTTTTCGCGTATATAATATTTGCTATCGAGACAGTTGTTAGCCGTGCGACAGTAACGATAAAATTCCTGGTTTTGTTTGAAGAAAACTTTTAATTTAAGAAGTTCGGAGTTATAATATTTAGCTATTGTTTTATGGGAACCCAATGGCTTGTTGGTTTCTATAGTATAGATTTCGCTATAGTAAATCAGTTTAGCAGCAAACTTAGGCTTGATGTCTCGGAAGAATTCTATTTCTTCTTTCTTGTTCAACGATTTGTATTTTATGAAAGAGGATTTTAGTCTCTCTAAGGCAGTAACGCTACTTTTAATGGACAATTCAGCCGATTGAATTGGATTTTCTGTTTCCAGATGGATCAATTTTAACTGATGTTCTAATTGAGACATCAAGGATTCAGAAAATAATTTCATTGAAGCGGTTTAAGATTTACAAATTGACTTATTTGGTAATTGAATTGGGCTGTAAATCTATTTGATGCTCGCTACCGTTGCAAATGGAGTAGTGTGCGATTCCCGAATTGAATAGTGAAATTCCCGAATTGCATACTTTGTTTTTTGTACTAATGCGGTGATTGTATTTTATATTTACCGCAAAAATGCGGTGATAAATAGAAATAATCACCGCATTTATAATTAGAACGATATTGGAGGTTATAAGTTGTGAAACTAGTAGCCATACTAGTAAAACAGAATAGCATATTTTATAATACTAGTTGTAATCATTTTATTTCTAAAGGTAAACCAGTAGTAAAAAGCTTCTGGTTTATATTTTTTATTTTGTAATTTTTTCAATTTTCTCCATCAACATACCAAACCTTTCTTCCCTTATTAATGGATGAATGTGCATGGCTAAAATTTCGTTTGCTTGCGGATGCTTTTTTATGCCATTTATTTCTTGTTTTATGTATGTTCTAACATCTTCATCGGCAGCGAGTATTTCTTCTACAATTGAGGTTCTGTTGTCTAATAGGTAGATGATGTCTTCGTAATCGTGACTACCGTAGAAATCATTTGCGCCTCTGTCTTTAAATGCTTCTAATTTTGTGGCAAGGAAGTAGGGTGAAGGTAAAATGTTTATATTAACTCCTTCTGGCAAATCAATTTGTTGTAGGTATTTAAAGCCTGGCTTGTACCATATATTAGAAATTCCGATGCTACTATCTTCTGCAGGTATTATGTCTACTGCTATTTTATCATATTTGTATGAACAAATAGAATGTCCTTCAGGATCTGGATAAAATTTTAGTTCTGCCAAGCGTTCTTGCATTTGTGCCCATTCGTTATAGTTAGCTAAGTTTATGGTCATGTCTATATCTGAAGTCGGTCTGATTTCTTCTGCAGCTGGGTCATCGGTGTACAAGCTAATCACTGCTCCACCAATGAATACCATTTTTTCTCTCAGTTCTTCCAGGCCTTTTGCTACTTGAGCTACTAAAGCTAGATTTATTATTTTATTATGCATTTAGTATTCTTTTTTCCAGTTCTTTTTTCGCTATTTCTTTTTCTCTTACTCTACCGACTCTCAATGCATCGACCATTGCCAGTAATTCGTATAATATGTTATCTTTTAGTATTGCTTCTACTACTGTATTGTATAACGGTTCGATGGCTTGACCTCTATCGTTTCCTCTAGCGTAAGGCCAAACATATTTTTCTGAGGCATTTATAATTTTATTTAACGGTTCTGCAGAATGGGCTGTCAGTACACCTCTTACTATTGGTCCAGGGTGTTGTGGAAACGCATAGCTTATGCCGTGGATGATGAATTCATTGAATGCTATACGGTTTACTTTTTTTCTTGCGTCATCAATTAAGCCTGCATATTTGGAACGATTGAGAGATTGGCTGACTTCTGATTGGCTCATTCCCAATTCTTCTGCCAGTGTATGGTGAAACCAATCTTTGTTTCCTAAAGCGATAATCTTTAGGAGGATTACTATGTCTTGTGGCTTTAGATTATTTTTTATTTGGGACATTTTCTTTATATTGCATATTGCGATATGCAATATTACTTAATATTTACTTATAAAACAATAGATTACTATTTTATATCGCATATCGCGATATGCAATATATCTCTATTGACTATAACAAATTGAGTTGAGGTTAATTATTTAAATACTATGTGTAAAATATGATTCTAAGTATGTATTGACTTCAGCTAAAACATTCTGATATTCTATAATTAATTCTTTTAGTATTTTTTTTCTTAATCTCACCGCTTGAATTCATTATGTCTAATTGAGTTGATACGTCCTCTAAATTCCAAACAAGGTTTCTCCTTTATTGGTAGCAGTTATTGTTGCTGATTTTGTTAATGGCAAGTGCGCAAAAGCATTTCTTGTATTCATTAAAGTTTGAACTTTACTTATCATTTTGTTATCAAATGAATCAATATTTCTTAATGTTTTCATTTTGGCACCCGTGCTTACAATTGAAGAGTTAAGGACAATAGTTTTAAATTCATGTTCTTTTGCAGGAGAAAAGTAGCGTGTCGTAGATATCAAATTCTTTCTCTTTAGAATGGAAAAACTTTTTGCCTAATCCCCAGAAAATTTATATGACCCATGATTTCTCGTATCATAATTGATCCTATTAATTTATTGGCCATACTGATGTGATTTGATCACAAAGTAGGACTAAAAATCATCATCAAAACTGTCCAGTTTGAACCGGAATGAGGTGTTCACTTTGCTCCGGAATCACCTGTCCAGTTTGAACCGGAATGGGGTGTTCAGTTTGACCCGGAATATCCAATAAGAATTTGTTGGATTCCTCTAATATATTCCGTTGGATTGTGATTTAAGTCAGCCATATTTTTATTGATTACTTTTTTAATTATTTTACTCTCAAAACTTCTAACAACTTAAAATTTAGATACAACTTTTCTTTGCCCACTTGTTCACTTTTCAAGAAACCGTGATTTTCCAATTCTTTTAAATAATTACCTACCGTTTTTAGATTGCCTAATCCTGCCTTTTCTAATTGGTTTCTTTTTGTATATGGTAATCGGAATAGCTCTTCCATAAGGTCTTTTGAATATATTTTTGGTAACTTTTGTTGTATTTCGGTTCCCATTTCATTCATCAGTTTTTCAATCTCCGCTATTTGGCTCCTTCCTTTTAGGGCTGTTTGTTCCACCATATCCAGCATATATATAATCCAATCTTCCCAATTTCCTTCTTCTGTTACTTTTCTGAGATTGGTGTAGTATTTGTCTTTGTGTTGAATGATATAATTACTTAAATATAGTGCCGATAAATCAAGTAAGCCTGTCATTTTGAGGTATAATAATAGAATAATTCTTCCTGTACGACCATTTCCATCAAAGAATGGGTGAATTGCTTCAAACTGGTAATGAATGATTGCCATTTTTACTAATGGGTCAATATTATCTTCTGCGTGAATAAAATCTTCTAGGTTTTTTAGCTTTTCTCTAATTACATTTTCTCCTTCTGGTGGTGTATAGACTACAGAGTTTGTTGCTGGGTTTTTTAATTGTGTTCCAGGTGCATTTCTTATACTGGATTGATTTTCTTTTATGATTTGCATTATTGCAACAAATAGATTTGTCGTTAGGATAGGTCGGTTTTCTACTTGTTCTACACCAAACCACAAGGCATTTTTGTAATGCATTACTTCTTTTGTAGCAGGATTATCATTTTTTTTCTCAGCAATCGATGCTTTGAACAGTTCGTCTTGTGTTGTGATTATATTTTCAATTGCAGAACTAGCTTGTGCTTCCTGTAAATTGATTGTGTCTATAAATAATGTTGGATTGGGTAAATTTGTAATTGCTCCTTTTAGCTCTGATAAAGCTCTACTGGCTGCAATTGTTTTTTTGAGTATTGTAGTATTTTCTATTTCCGCTTGTGGGGGTAATAACGGCAAATCATTGTACGCAATTTCTGGATTATGTGTTATTCTCTTACTCATATTATAATTTTTAAACGAAGGCGTTTATTACCTTTAATTTGTGTTCGAGTGTAAATATAATAAAAATTTACTCTCGTTTTGTTTTTGAGAGTAAATATTGCCCTCGTTTGATTTTAAGTTTTTCTTTCTTTACAAAAAGGTAATTGACATTAAATATCGGGGTTTGTTTTTTGTTATTATTTAACTTTTATTGAGGGTAAATATAATTCTTCAATAAAATAGTTTTGGAATAACGAAGTTTCATCTTTTACAACACCAAGCACAATTAGCCCACCACCCAAACCGGGTTAATTAGAAAACGCACAAATATTTTCCATTATTGAAGTGTCGATTGCAGAACCTTTTTTGGCTTCAATTGTGGTGCATTCGTCTGTAATGTTTAAATTCCTATCAAAATTAATTTTACGGGTAAGGGAATTTGTGTTCAAAAGTGAAGGAAAACACGAAAAAACTAGCTGAAACTACTCCGCAAAAAAAGAGGAACAAAATCCTCTTGAAAATACCGCTACAATCTTTACGATAACTCCATAGTGTTGACGGCAGGTACTCGGTTCCGTTCAACACGGGTTTACCTCATTGAATTTATTTTTGTTGGTATTCGGTGATTATAATTCATTGTTCATGCTGCGCACGCAACGAAATCTTAGCTGTTCGGCAACGTTATTTTATCTTAGGTGTTGTTAGTTCCTCAATTATTCCATTGTACCAACAAGTTTGCAAACTTAAATTTTCTTTTACAGGCTCATTATTAAAACCTTTAATTTTTATTTCTCCATTTTCTAATACATAAATGGGGTTTTCTTTTATACCAATTTCTTTGTAAAAACTAGCGCTATGAATTCCCATAAAGAAAAATTGTGTGGAACTAGAAAAAGAAATTCCTCCATTTATATTATGAGTTGATGATGCTTTTGTAATTACGGGAGAACCACTCATTCCAGGGAATAAATTACCATCCATTAAAAAATAAGGTTTACCGTCAAACGGAATTTCTATTGGTGTAGAAACTATGCAATTTTTAGTAATAGGAAGTTGATTTATTTTATCGGTAAAACCTCTAGGATAACCAATAACAAGTAATTCAGAACCAACTTCAAGTTCTAAACCTTGAGGAGGAAAATTTTTATTTGAAAGAGTGTTAATTACTGTGTTTGATATGTCAATATTCTCCATCGGAATTGCTACTACGTCTATTTCTGGATTAGAGTCCCCAAGCCACGTAATTTTTCTGTCTTTGACTAATGGAATTTCAACAGTTTTAAACTTACTTAAATCTGTTTTATTAGTATGAATCTTAACTACTAATTTAGCCGTGGAATCTGTAGTTGAATAATTTACTACGTGTCTATTCGTAATTAAAAAAATTCGCCCGTTAGACTCATAAAAAAATCCTGTTGCTGTACTAAAAACATTTCCATTGGTTACTTGAAAAAGCATAACTATGGAGAAGATAATTTCATTCATATTGCGTTGTTTCTGTTAATGTTGCTAACTTATTTATACCAGCCATAAAATGGCTTAAATCTACCCAAATTAGGTTGGCTTTGTGCCAAATTTTAGTTTTTTCCTTTACAGTTTCAAACATACAAAACCATTTTTACAATACTTTACGGTTTTCCTCATTATCAAAAAATAAATGTCAAGAAAAAGACACCTCTCAGCATCTTTCTACCTCTTCCCTTTACTCTTTCAACTATCATTTTTATCATAATTCCTCCTAAACTTATAAATCTTCCCTCTCAGGTAAAGACCTAAAGAAAATTGCACAAAATCAATCAATTAAAGCCTTTGTAGAAGGTGTTACTGCGACGGTTATTGGAGCTTTGGTAGGTGCAGTTATTATAATCGCAACAAGAAGTATTTTAGATATTCCTACGGTACTAATAGCTATTGCAACAATTTTTGCTTTACTTTATATTAAGAAAATTCAAGAACCATCTATTATTGCTGTTCCAGCAGTATGAGGTATCATTATAAAATTAATACTATGAACAGAAAAGAGTTTTTAAAATCGAGCACTTTATTAGGTGCAGCTTCGCTAATTCTTCCAACAAATAATGCATTTGCCACAAATTTAGCTGATAATTCAATTGATAAATTGGTTGATGCAAACGGTAATTATATTCAACAAACACTTCCGTATA
Organism: Flavobacterium sp. ZB4P23; assembly: GCF_003970375.1. NCBI lineage: Bacteria > Pseudomonadati > Bacteroidota > Flavobacteriia > Flavobacteriales > Flavobacteriaceae > Flavobacterium > Flavobacterium sp. ZB4P23. The sequence continues at coordinate 523,174 of NZ_RYDK01000001.1, read as the reverse complement.
GTGAAAGTTTTTTAGAACCCTATATGGATTCAGAGACCTTGCATTTGCATTATGTTTTTCATCATGGTGGTGCGGTAAAAGGGGCAAACAAAGATTTGCAAATGATAAAAAAAGCATTGGCCGAAAATAATTTGGAAACCATTGATTTTTGGACAAAAAAATTATCCCATCATTTTTCATCACATATTTTACATTCCATATTTTGGACAAACCTAACTAATAAAAATACCTCGCCACAAGGCGATTTACTAAAGCGAATAGAGAAAAATTTCGGAAGTTTCGATAAACTTAAAATCTTAATTGCTGCTACCTCAAAAAATGTTGATGGAAATGGTTGGGGAATTTTAGCATATCAACCATACAGCGATAGTTTGGTGATTTTACAATGCGAAAACCACGAAAAACTAACACAATGGGGTGCCATTCCTTTATTAGTTATTGATGTTTGGGAACACGCCTATTATTTAAAATACAAAAACAAACGGACCGATTTTGTGGATGCCTTATTTAATATCATCAATTGGGATAACGTGGCCATGCGATTGAACGATGCGTTGAAGTTAACAAGGTAGTATTTAAGGTTAGTTATTTAATTCAAAAAGGATGTTTGTTGTAAAAGACAAGTATTCTTTTTTTATTAAAAAAAATAGCACCAATCTCAATTCTTTCGGATGACCATCGGGATTTTACAAAATAAAAAGGAAACAAAAAGCATCGACGCCCTTTTAGGAAAACCATATTTTTTGTGTTTTCTTTTTCTGACACTTCATATCAAGTAACATTTTATAAATAATGGGATATTCACTTTCTGTGACCTATTTTTTTAATTAAGTTTTTATAACTTATGGACATTCAGGAAGGCTTAAAAGATTGTTAGTTGTAGTTGTGTCATTTTTAGTTTTTAAGTATTTGTAACCAGCAGCACTTTCTGCAATAATTACATCTACTTTATTCACTCCTTGACCTACATAAAATTGCCATTTGTTTGCCTCAATTGCCGAAATAGCCTCCTTCTTGCTTATCTTCCAGCGATTGCCGTCTGTTTTAATACCCCCAATGTTTACAATCCTTTCGTGAATGTTTGTCCTGTCAGATTTGTTGATACATTTGATTTCATACGATAAAGCCATAATTAAAATATTTAGGTTGAGCTACAAATATATCAGTAATGATATTCAGTATTTTACGGCTTTCCACATTATTATCGTAAAAAATATAATTAAATAAAGAAAGACACCTCACAGCATCTTTTCCTAAATAGTATTATTCCAGTCTACAAATCCCAAAGCTTAAAAAAAGTACTTTTCAAAACTACATCCGTCTCCGTTCAATACAGGTTTCATTGTTCGTGCTGCGCACGCAACGAACCCTGCTGTCACCAGTAGTTTTAGTTTTTAGTTTTCTCTTTTACTTATAAATATATCGTCTTCAATTTTTAAAAGAATTAATATCAAAATTTTTAAAAGTACATTGTAATCATTTTCTTGAACATCTTTCGATTCAGAGTTTGAGCCGTGAATGTATTTATTGCGTAAATCTAAACCGTTGGAAAATTCTTTTTTATTTAAATTATAGTTTAAATAGCGTATTTCTTCTCGAGTAAACAAACAATTTTCAAATATTACTTCATTCTGCTTTTCTAAATCAATTAAAATTTTTCTTACTTCTAAAGGAAAATGCCAAAAACTAATAACCTCTTGATAATGAAAGGAACTAAAAATAAGAGACATAATTCGATCAACTCTAATAAAGTTTTCGATATCAAAAAAAATGATTTTTTTCTCTAATAGATAATCAATATCTCGTTGTTGAAAACCTTCAAATAAATCATAAGTGACATTTTCTTTTAAAAGGAGTTCATACAGATGACTATATTTATTCTTAAATGGTGCAATATATGTTAAAGATGAATGTGTCGAAAACAAACTATTTTTTATGCGATAAATATTTTCGCCTTTAGCATATACATATTTAATCTCTACTTTGCTTTTTAGTTTGCTGAAATAGATGGGATATGAGTTAAACCGTAATAATTCAAAATCTATCTCTCCGTCTTCTATAAATGCATTATATTGTTTTAGTAGAAATTCTAATTCAGGTGCTAGAATACGAACCTTTTCAAAAAATTCAGTTTCTTTTGAGGGTAGTGATATTTTTAGTTTTCCAATTCCATAGACTTTTTGCAGTGTCTCTACAACTATAAAAGAAATAATATCTTCAATATCAATATTGTTATTTTTTAAATAATACTTGTATATAGCAAATTGTCCATTAGAGAGAAGTTCTTTTTGATTAAATTTTATATATTTTAAATATTCTGCTTTTGAACGCATAAAAATCCTATCCATAGTGTCTATCTCGCAAGTTCGTTGTACTAAATTCATACAACCTTGAAAGTTGACATATTCAAATAAGAAAGTGAAGTTTTTGAATATCGAAAAAAAATCTCTTTTGTTATTAAGATGATTTTCACTATAAGTGTAAGTTAATCTATTCTTTTCTTCATTGTATTTTAATGATTTAGGTTCTAATTGTTCTCCAGAAATTCCAATTTCAACACCATATGATATTCCATTGTTTTCCTTGAAAAATGATTTTGTGATTTCACGTTCTTTTTTAGAAGCCCTAAATTTAGTTTTATAATCAAGTTTTAAATTTTGAGAATTTACAATAAGATTAATGTAATTTAAGTTCGGTTCCGAAAGCGAAATATAGCGGTTGATCAATATTTCAATTTTATCAAAAGAAAAGATTTTAGGTATGTAAATTTTTTTCTTCTCACGAAATGAAATTTCCTCGTAGTGAGATAAAATTATTTCAGCAGTTTCGGGATTTTTTTCAAAATGCTCTAGAATTACCTTTGAATAGTAATTTACTAATTCTTGGTTATATAAAACTTCTTGAAATATATATTTTTTAGAAGTCAATAAAGCTGATATTAAACTAGAATCAATTTTTTTAAATATATTTAATTTGTTGAATAATTCCCAAAAATTATGAGAATACTTGAAATTTATTTCTTTAAAAACTTGAGTGAAATTTGAGTTTTCAATTGATAAAAAAAAGTTTTTTATTAACTCCCAAAACCCGCTTACTATAGTTTTATATTTTTCGTATTGTTCATCAGACCAAGCAGGTAAGCGAAGATTGTTTTTGAAGTATAATTGAACGTTATATAATTCTAGTAAATCATTTATCGCAAATGAATTATTCATATCGAATAATTGAATTATTTTTTCTGCATTTTCTAAATTTATTCCACTACTTAAATCATCATTTGAATAATAAACAACCCTTCTTAAAGCATCTGACATTTTCTTCTATTTTGATTATAAATTTACGTTAGATTTCTGATTCTGAGGTAAAATTGCTGGTAACTCGCATATTGGCGAAACAAATCTTCGCATATATACCCTATAGGGATTGATTCCAGAAGTTTTGTTTCGCTTTATTCTTTTTCAAATATATACAACTTTTAGTACACTATTATAATTGGATTGAGATAATTTCCTTAAATTTTGTGGTGAACGAGGTTTTTGTGTTTATCATGCCAATTAAATTTTAGGAGCCCTAGTTCAACAAATACCAGCAGCACTTTTCTATATTTTGTGGTACATATTACTATATAGAAAGCTTATCCTTTCATTAACTGTTTTAGCCGGCCTTGGTAAGACTGCCAATAATTTCTCTTAGTAGCATCGTTTAGGAAAGAAGCAGCTACCACTTTTTCTGCCTTTTCTGACTGTGATAACGCAACTCCATGATATCATTAAAGTTTTTCTCACTGATGCCTATATGCACCGCAAAGACAAAAAACTGTTGCCTTACTTTTCCTTGATCTAAATTTTCAGGTAATAGTCCATCATCCAACGCAAATTCTTTATCGTCTATATGAACACGGCTATTCAACAGATCATAAGCTGGACTTACCCTCTAATCATTTATTTCTTAAAATAAACTTAATTTTCCTTTGCTAACTTTCTTTTTAGTTTTACTTTCGTACTTTATATTTAATAAATCTAAATAAGAATAACATGAAAATTATTATTTTAATTGCTGCTGCGCTGCTATCAGTTCAGGGATTTTCGCAATCAAATCTAAAGGGTAGAGTTACAGACCAAAATAATCAAACAGTCATAGGAGCTACTGTGCATATTAAAGAATTAGGAAATAATACGATTACAGATGTTTCTGGAGATTATTTGTTGTCTAACATAAAAGAGGGAACTTATTCAGTTAGGATTGAAATGCTTGGTTACCAAACTAGAGTCAAAAGCTTTAAGTTTGATGGTACTAGTTCAGTAGTATACAATGTTACTTTATCAGATGATATAAGCCGTTTAGATGAAGTTGTAATTTCTGCCAGCAGGCACTCAGAATATTTATCAGAAATACCGGCTTCGGTTACAGTTATTGGACAAGCTACACTGCAAGAGTTTGCTAAATCTACTTCAAATATTAGTGAAATACTAGAATTTACAGTGCCAGGTTTAGCGATGTCTTCAGGTACTTTTTCTAACTGGGGACAAACATTACGTGGGCGATCTTTACTAGTTATGGTTGATGGTATTCCGCAATCTTCACCTTTAAGAAACGGACAATTAGGAATAAAATCAATTACTCCTAATGATATTAGTCGCGTGGAGGTTATAAAAGGAGCTACTTCTATTTTTGGTAACGGTGGTAACGGCGGTTTTATTAATTACATTACTAAAAAACCTAATTCTATCAAAAAATTTGAAGGCTCCACCAATGTTTGGGGTACATCTAATGTAGCAGAAACAAAAGACGCATTAGGATTTGGGGTTTATCAATCCTTTAAAGGGAATTTAGATAAATTCAGGTATTATATTAGCGGGAGTTATGAAGAAACGGGCAATAAATATGATGCTAAAGGCATTCCGCTTTTACCGACCTATGGATTTGATAATTCTAAAATATACAGTACGTTAGGAAAGATTGAGTATCAATTATCTGCAAATCAAAAAATAACGCTAGGAGGGAATTTTTATAAATCGACACAAAACTCTCCATTTATTCCTGTAGCTGCCATAGTTGACGTTTTTAATAAAGAAGGAGATTATGCCATAACAGCTGGATATGGTGAAAAAGGGACTATTGTGGGAGAAAAAGCTAATGGTTCGATCCTTGGTAATGCACAATTGACCTATAATTTAAACAATATATTTTCTGAAAATACAGACTTTCAAACTGATTTATATTACCAAAACACAGAGAACATTTTCTTTTATTCTGATAAGTTTGAAAACGGAGGCCAATCTGTAATAAATGCAGAAAAATATGGATTAAGACCAAATTTTATCACGAAGTTATCAGACAACAAGGCGGCAGATATTACACTTACTTATGGTGTAGATTTACTTAGAGATAAAACCAATCAAGGATTATTAGATGGTAGGTTATGGGTGCCTAATATCGAAATGATTAGCTGGGCGCCTTACGCACAATCCACCCTTAAATTTAATGAAAAATGGGTTGTCAAAACGGGTTTGCGTTATGATGATATTAATATGGACATTGTTGATTATAGTACTTTGCCGTATTCCGGTAAAAGTGATGGTAACTTTAGCCCGTCTGTAGAGGTACAGGGTGGTAAACTAAACTTTAATAATCTCGCCTTTAATTTTGGTGTACGTTATATTGAGCATCAAGAATTTATACCATATGTAAGTTACTCACAAGGTTTTTCAATTGCAGATTTAGGTTCTGTATTACGTTCTGCAACAGCAAGTAATATTAATGATATTCAGTTAGAAGCTGCAGTGACTAAAAACTATGAATTTGGTTTTTTATCTAAATTTAATAACCTGAAGTTTGAGGCTGTTGGGTATTACAGTACCTCAAGTTTGGGTACGGGAATTGTTTTTGTTGATGAGCTAAATACATTTCAACCTTCAAAACAACCACAACGCATTTATGGCGGAGAGGTTGCTGTAGATTATTTTACGTCAAACGATAAATGGCAATTTGGAACCTCTTATTCGTATGTTGAAGGTACAAAATATAATATAGGAGATGAAAATAACTTAAGCTATTTAGGAGGTGATGTTATCTCCGCACCAAAATTGACTGTGTATGCAAATTGGAGACCGATACCAAAAGTAAGTACTTCTATTAGAGTTACCAATTCGGGAGACAGAGAAAGATTTGATCCTTTTTTAAATGTAAACACTAACAAATATGAATATAGACATACTGAATTTCCAGTAAGTGGTTATACCTTAGTTAATCTTTCTTTGGCTTACCAATTAGAACCTAACTTGTCTGTGTCCTTAGCGGTAAATAACTTGTTAAACGAGTATTATCTTCCTGCAAGATCGCAATGGGCATCCCCATTAAAAACATTTACAGGAGCTGGCGAAGGGGCTAACGCTAAAGTAAGTTTACAATATAATTTTTAATTTCTGTTTGATGGCTTTAGGGAATATAGTGCGTAAAATTCATTTTTGGGTAGGTATTACATGTGGTTTAGTTGCTTCGATTTCTGGCCTTTCTGGTGCTATGTATGTATGGCAACCAGAATTCAGCGCGGCACTTAACCCTGAGCTATTAAAGATGAAAAACATAGATAGTTTAGAGGATGACGTTTTTTTAAAAACGGCATCCTCTTTAGCAACGACGCACTCGGATAGTATTAGCAAAATGTTTCTACCATATAGAGAGCAGCAAACAATTTCTATTGAATTTAAAAACGGGAAAACCAATTATTATAATTCAGAAAATGGGCAGTTTTTAGGAGAGAAGTCAGCTTCAATTGTGTTTTTTGAAGATTTATTAAAATTTCACCGTACCCTTTTCATTCCAAAAATAGGCAAGTATGTGACTGGCACAAGTACTATTGTTTTTCTTTTATTAATATTGCTTTCGGGAATTTACATTTGGTACAAAACCTATAGTTCTACCCTTAAAAACGGGTTTAAAATTAAATGGAAGAGTAAGAAAAAGAAATTTAATTTTGATCTTCATAAGGTATTGGGGGTTAGCTTTTTTATCCCACTTTTGACAATTTCCTTTACAGGTGCCTATTTTACGTATAATTCCTATTATAAAAAGGCGCTATCAGTGCTAGATAGTAGAACAATTCTTAAACAAGAAACACAAAATAAGAATCCCCCATCCTTTGCAACGATTTTATTAGATTCCGATAAAAGTTATGACTTGCGTGCCATTTACTATCTTAAAGATGCAAATGACAACTATCGGTTTAGATATATTGAGAGTAGATTTAAAACGCAAGGACTTAGAAAAACCAAAGAACTGACGGTTAGCACAAACCTAAAAACAATCTCTTTAACAGATTATAGGAATGATGCTACTAGCAACCGTTTGGCAGCACAATTTTACCCTGTACACACAGGTGAAATTGCAGGACTATTTGGTAGGATTCTTGTTTTTATCGCTGGACTTATTCCCCTTACATTGTATATCACTGGCTTTAGGATATATCTTTCTAAGAAACGAAGACTAAGGAAGTTTCCTGGTTGACGGCAATTTATTGTCACCGCTAAAATTCAAAACTGGGGATTAATCTTCACCCAGTTCTAAACTATATTTGAAAAAAGAGTTCAACTTTAATTAAAAAGTCAAACCCCTATATTTTTAAACTTACACACTTTTTACAGAAGTGTCTTTTTTTGAAAAACAAAAATAAATCAATATTTTAATTGTAAATCAACACAGAATCTATCGAGATCGAGTTGTTATTACCAGTAATACTTAGCAGTCTTTTAAGATAGCCGATAACGCCAGTCTATAAAATAACCTCCGTCACATTACCCTCAAATATAACCAAACACCGTTACAAAAAGAAGATTATTCTTATCTGAAGAATCGAATTGAACTCATCTTTTTGCTAACCGCCGTATACGTGACCCGCTTGGTTTATCCTGAGCGAAGCCGAAGGGTTCGGTGGTGTGTGTTAGTAGATATTGTCCGTCAGCTTTTTCTTTAAGTATTATTTTTGATGATTTTAAAGCCTTATTTACATCTTCAACAGCTTTTTTATGGTCTAATTTTTCATCAAAGAGATAATAATCTGGATTTACTAACGATATTATTACTTTGATTAAATCTCGATTTGGCAAATTTTCGATTTCGCTTGATTGCTCATTAAGTTTATTTAAAACGTCTTGAACCCAAGAATGTCGGGTTGAACCGTCGTGAACAAAGTCTAGGTCATTGTCTATGAAAAATTTTGTCAGTTGAGATGAAGAACGATAAGAGAAATGGTTAAAAGCTTCGTTCCCACATATCATTTCGGATAATTTCGTTATCGCAGGTCTGCTAATTTTCATTCAAGTGTTTTTTGTAGATATTAATTGAGTAATGTTATTTTTTTTAGTTTCAAGTTCTGAAATTAGCTTGTTATTTAATTCAATATTTTGGTTTAATTTCTCTGATATCAATAGCAAACGGCTTTCTAACTCGTCAACAATTTCCATTTTCTTTTTTTTGTCTATAGGTTGCTCTTTATCCCAAACTCCATTTTGAACTTGATAATATACTAATCTATAAAGAAATCCAACAGCTGAATTGAAATCATTTCCAGCACAATGTGCTAAAAAACTACTTAAATCATCACGTAAATTCCCTGCTCCAAAATCATTTTGAAATTGATATTGAAAAGGTAAAATACTAAATAATTTTGATTGCAAAATTTGACCTAACTGCACCGATTGCTTTTTTAGAGAATTCAGTAAATTCAGTCACAGAATAATAACCAATGTAAACAGTTGTTAAGTCTTGAAAGTCTTTATATGTTTCCGCTACTCTCTTATCTATATCGAGTTTCCAAAACTCTTCAATTTGAGGTAAAATACTTTGTTTATGTTCTGGTGTCATATTCTGTTATTGGTTTTAAGTGTCATAGGGTCTGCTTGCTTGTAACTTGTAAATAACATCAACAAATAACGCTTTTTTAAAGTTTTACCATATGTCAAGCTATTTATTCTAGTTCGTAAATAAAGACTTTTATAAGTATTGTTACAATACCCACATTTAGTGATATTTTAACTTAAATTGAATATACACTAGAAAGCTAATTTTATAGGTAAGGGAACTTATGCCCAAAAGTGAAGGAAAACACTCAAAAACCAAGCTTAAAATGCATTTGTACGGACTGGAAAAAGCCGAACGTAAAAGGAAAAACCTGATGCGACTAGGGATTGACAAAGACCACGCCTATGCTTGGAGCAGAACCAGAAAAGGAGGCTGGCGCATTGCCCAAAGTCCGATTCTAACTTCTACAATTACCCTACTACGGCTCAAGAAGAAAGGGTATCGGTCTATGCTGGAAACCTACATTGAATTCAATCCATCACTTTGCGAACCGCCGTATACGAGACCCGTACGTACGGTGGTGTGTGAGGCACACTCAGTCAGTTTCTGGCGGAGCCGTCTACTCGATTAGTAATTGCCTTCATCGATCATTTGTCTTATTTCAGCGCGTCGCTTTTCATCAATTTCTCTATGGATTTCGTCGTGACAATTTTTGCAGACAGAAATTAAATCTTCCAACGCTTCATCATATAATCTTTCATAAGTTTTGTGGTGAACTTGTTCAGCAGGTTTCTCTTTACAGACTTGACATAAATTTTCATCCCGAATTAAAACTTCTTTTCTTTTTAATGCCCAAGCATTAGAACTCAAGTATTCGGTATATTTTGCAAATCTTGAAGTGCTATAATTTAATGGCTTTACAAACTCCCACAATTGCGTTGAATTTTCTTTACGTTCATTTGCCCAATTATTATAGTTCGGATAACTAAATTTAAATCTAATTTCTTTTGAATATTGTTTTGACTTAACGGTTTATTTCTATCCACGCAACCTCCACAATTTTGACATTGTCTATGAAGCCTCAACCTTTCAGGATTTCTATTATCAATAGTAACATTAAAAAAAGGATCATTACAACATTCGCCAAGAGTTGTAAGAATTAAATTATTGCAATCTACACATTGCAAGATATTATGAAATTTATGTGTAGAATAAATAATCGTTTTTTGGCTATTGCATCGAGAACATTTTTTCATCAAATAAATATTAATAATTTTCGGTTTTTTTTAAGGTTGTTGCTAACGTTATACCGCCTTGAGTTTGCTGGAAGTTCGTAACCGCTCAATTTTCCGTTTAACTAAAACTTGATGCGAAACGGTAATTCCACTAAATTTCAGCTAGCTCAAAGCAGTTAGGTGCTGGCATCTTTCAAATCTACTTTTATAACATCTTTACTATCTATTTTTCGTATTACTAAAGTTGCAACTTCTAACTGGTCTTTATGGTTGCCGAATTTCCAGTTTTCTAATTTTTTCTCGCCAAATAAATAATAACCTTTAGTTTCCAGGTGCTTCAGTAAATTATTTAATGAAAGAGATATTCTTATATTTTGTACGGTTATGAGTTTTTCATCGACTGATACTTCATGTACACGAGCGAGATGCCCGCGCCAGGGGAAATATATTAAAGTGGATAGTTCCCAGCAACGGGAATTGATTAATCGCCATTTTTCAAGTATCTAAACCAATAAAATTAACTGCAATAAATTATACAATATGTATAATTTTTATGTATATTTGTCTAATGAAATTTTGCTTAAATGGATGTAAAAATATTAAAAATCGATGGAAATGTTTTAGTAAATGCTAAAATTTCAGATTCAAAATTATTAAAAGTAAATCTTCCGTCAGTGGCAGATGGATGGAGATTTAATTTTAATAAACACTCGAAAAAGAAAGGTTTTGAAACATATATTTTGGTGTCTGAAGAAACTTCTGAAAAAATTGAAGGTTGTTTAATTTTTGAAATGAAGGAAAAGATTGAACCCTATATGGCTTATGTTGAAATTGCTCCTCATAACAAAGGAACGATAAAAGAATATGATAATGTTGCAGGTTGTTTAATTGCATATGCTTGTCGGTTAAGTTTCGTAAAAGGAGAAGGTGACTTTGAAGGCTATTTAGCATTTGATGTTTTTGAAGAACATAAAGAAGAGGAAATAAAACTAATGGCAGTATATTCAAAAAAATACAATGCTTTTAAGGTTGGTGATACCTCTATGATTATTCCACCTGAAGGTGGGCAAAAATTAATTGATGAATTTTTAAATGAATGAATATGAAAACTAAAGAAATTCAAATTGAAGATATTTGGAATGATAAAAAGAAAGGGGAATTAAAAAAAGCTATATTATCCCATTCTACTACTCAATCCAGAGAACGAATATTAAGCAATCGGTTACTTTCTATTCAGTATAAATTAGAAGATTATATTCGAAATGAAAGTGATGATACAGAGGTTTTAAAAATTCTTGATTTTGTTAAGATGTATTTAAAAGTCCTTAATCTTTCTAAAAAAAGATTAGCAACTTATTTTGAAATGAGAGATAGTAATCTTCATAAATATCTTTCAGGGGAAAGAAAATTAAATGCACAAGTAGCATTGAAACTTAGTACATTTTCTCATACTAAACCAGAACAATGGTATAAAGTTCAACTAAAAAATGAGATGATTGAGTTAAACAAAGAAAAAGCTAATACAAAAGAATACGAAAAATATGATTACCGTAATTTAGTAGAAGTATAATAATCAAAAAAATAAATCTGAACTCATTGTGAAAATATTTTTTTTTATGAAAAAAAATGGAAAGCTCTCTAACGAGGGCTTTTTTACAAAGAATCAGTCAAGACTTATGTGAAATTTGCTAAAGAAATATGATTTATAGAATACTAGATACATGTAATTAGTAGTAAAAAGAGTTCTATATTAGCTGAAATAATAATTCTAAAATGGAATCAAATCTGAGTGAAATAGTAATTAATGAGAAAGGAAAAATACTTTTTTTTGCACTTCAACATTTTTAGATGACAAATCCAGAACATTAATAATTCAGGAAAATAAATGAGTATACCCATAAAGCGGTTAATCAAAATTTTTGTAATAATCAATTTTAATTTTTATAAATGAGTTCCGAAACTAGTGTATTTCAAACAAGATATTGATCCTGTATTGAAGGCCGCTTTTGCCCATTTGTGGTTTGTTACCATACATCCATTTGAAGACGGTAACGGACGCATCACAAGAGCTATAACTGATATGCAACTGGCTCGCGCCGACCAAAGTAAACAACGATTTTATTTGATGTCGGCTCAAATCCAAGCTGAACGTGATACGTATTATGCTATATTGGAAAGTACACAAAAAGGTAATTTAGATATTACTGACTGGTTGGAATGGTTTCTTGATTGTTTGTTGCGTTCTATGGCACAGACCGATGAAACTATTGCTGCAATCTTAAAGCGTACTCAATTCTGGGAAACTCATCGTGCTACCAACTTTAATTCCCGTCAACAAAAAATACTTCAACTGCTTCTTGATGATTTTTTTGGCAAGCTTACTGTTTCTAAATATGCCAAAATCACTAAAGTTTCTACTGATACTTCTCTTAGAGATATTCAAGATTTAATGGGTAAAGGTATTATTGAGCAAGAAGGAAGTGGTAGGAGTACATCGTATAAGTTGATTACTATTTAACCGTTTGTTCTTTAGTATTTTAATAACTTTTTGAAGATTATACATTCGCATTACTGCAGTAATTCTGTTTCGTAGCTAAATTGTCAGTTTTGAATCTCTAATTTTCGGGTTGAGATAAAAGATACTGGTTCGAGGTTGAGAGACATCGAAGAGCTGGGAAGGTCGCCTGAGTTATAGTAGCAAAACAGTTCTAAAAATCTATTGATACGGCGATCTCAAAGGCGAATGCAATTCGACGTGATTAGCTTTAGGACAACTTCTAGTATAATTCGAGGTCAGGAGACCTCGAAGAGCAGGTCGTATTTTTCGCGTATATAATATTTGCTATCGAGACAGTTGTTAGCCGTGCGACAGTAACGATAAAATTCCTGGTTTTGTTTGAAGAAAACTTTTAATTTAAGAAGTTCGGAGTTATAATATTTAGCTATTGTTTTATGGGAACCCAATGGCTTGTTGGTTTCTATAGTATAGATTTCGCTATAGTAAATCAGTTTAGCCGCAAACTTTGGTTTGATATCGCGAAAGAATTCTATTTCTTCTTTCTTGTTCAACGATTTGTATTTTATGAAAGAGGATTTTAGTCTCTCTAAGGCAGTAACGCTACTTTTAATGGCCAATTCAGCCGATTGAATTGGATTTTCTGTTTGCAGATGGATTACTTTTAATTGCTGTTCTAATTGAGACATCAAGGATTCAGAAAATAATTTCATTGAAGCGGTTTAAGATTTACAAATTGACTTATTTGGTAATTGAATTGGGCTGTAAATCTATTTGATGGTTGCTTGGGTTGCAAATGGTGTGGTGTTCGATTCCCGAATTGAATAGTGAAATTCCCGAATTGCATACTTTGTTTTTTGTATTAATGCAGAAATAAATGAAAATAATCACCGCCTATTTTTTGTTTACGACAAAACAAACAAGGTATGCCTCAATCTAAAATAACTACTGAATAGATAAAATGGCTGGACGGTAAAAACATTATTTTGTTTGCGCAACACTACACATTGTGTAGTGTTACGCAAAAAAAAATCTTATCTATAATTCATTAATTTCCTTTTCAATTAAACGATACTTGTCTTTTACGTCTTCGCCTGAATAAAAGTCTAATAAGTCTTTCTTGGTTAATGTTCCTTGACCCAAAAAGCGTTTCAAATATGCTTGGTTGAATTCCATAAGTAAAATTGATTTTTCCAATTGCTTTAAAATTGCTTTGTTGTTGTCAATGTTGTTTTGAACCAGTGATTTTATCGTCAATACTTCGTTAATGTCTTTGATGATACGGTTTACCATCATTGCCAAAATATCTTTGTCGAGTTCTACTTCTCTTGCATTTAAGGCAATGTCCCGAGCCAACATATACGCAATGGCTAAATTGCTGTAATCTCCTTTTTGTGAATTGATAATGGCAATAAAACCAACTCCTGGAATGTAACCTACATTCTCGAAATTCTTTAGAATGGAATTTTCTACCAAGGAAATATCAAATACAATCAAACTTACTTTGCTGTCCCTGTTGGCCTGCGCTTCTATCAACTGACTCCAAGCCGTATCAGACTTTCGAGTAAAAATATCTTTGCTTTCAATGTCGCCTAAACGAACGCTTTTGTCAAATTTACATTCGATGGCAATTTTCAAATCTGGTGTGCCGTTTACTTCACAGATGATATCGCCCGTTTTGTTTTTTGGAAGAATACCCGCTGTGTTACCCGTTAAAAATGCACGGTCTTTTAATCGCTTATCTAGAAAATATTGATTTAAAAATTCTGCGATTTCATCTTCTGCCAAAACGCCTTTGATGGTTGATTTATAGAACAGTTCTTTTTTCATTTCAAAAATCATTTTCAAACTTTCGAGTTCTGTTCCCAACTCATTGGATGTTTTTGAAAGAAAAGAGGAAATACGGTCTTCCATAAGTGCCAACACGCCAATGTAAATAGCTCGCAGCAATTTATCATCTCTTTCACTTGCAGGAAGATTGTCAAAGTAATTGAAAACAATTTGATTTTCGATTTCAAATTCCTTGATTTCAATACGTTTGAGTTGTTGGTTTATTTTAAGCATTTTTAGTTTCAATTAAATTAATTATTCGAGCAATTTTTTCATTTACCCCAGAATAAAAAGTCTCTTCATCCTCTTTATCACTATTGATAAAATTTATAAGATGTCCTCTCAAATTCTCATAAGCAATTTGAATCTCTTTGTTAAAAAAGGATGAATGACTGCTTGGCTTCTCTAAAAAATAAACAAAATCATTAAGTGTAGAAATTAAGAATTTATCATTTTTAATTATATGTCTTTTATCTTCTTTACATTTTGCAAACCCTGTTTTTATATTTTCTAAAATTTCAATGAAGTAAGTTTTGTCTTTTTGTCGTATTAAGTTAGTAAGTAAAATTGGACTTATATTAAAGTATCTATTTAAAGAGTTCTGTATATATAAAGTTGAAATTGATGGCAAATGAACATTTAAATCTGATTCAATACTTGAAATTTTCTTTTTTGCTTCATCAATATTTGTATCATCTATCCGTTTTTCAAGATTTTTTTGTTTTTCTTTTATATCTTGTACAGAAATAAGATTTACTAGTAATGGCAGAAAAATTCCAATTAAAGCCATAAAGCCAATACCAATTGCCATATATAGGTTTAATCTTTCAATGTCCTTATCAATAATGGTTTCTGCTCTGTTTCGTTCATTAAAAACCTCTTCTGCTAATGAATTAATATTCTTATTAATTTCAATTAAATCATTTCTCTTTATTAAGATAATAGAATCCTTATGATTAAGTTTATCAACATCAATTAAGTTAGTTTTAACATTTGATAGACGTTGATATTTTCCATTATACTGAGCTTTAAAACTTTCAATATTGCTGTTCGTTTTAACCCAATAAACTAAAAATAATCCAATAACCAGTATTGAAAAAAATACTAATAGAATATTTGTATAGTTTGCCTTGATTTTAGTAGCGCTCATAATTAATGAATTGAAATTTTCTTTGGTAGTTTGTAAAATAGTTCCCAATATTTATTGCCGTCATTTGAAGTTGTTGGACTATCCTTATCATTAATATCAAACATTCTCGCAATAAAAGTATTCTCGCTTAAGCTTATTTTATTTTCGTTATGAAGGTTTAAAAAATCTTTCTTTGTAAAATCATCAATTGCGTCTAATGCACTTCTAAAAATTAAATCATCGTGAGTAAACAATATAAATTGAAGAGGCATATCTGGAGTGTATTTATAAAAAAGTTCAATAATTTTTTGAAAGAAAACGGAAAATGAATTTTTACTAATAAAATCACTCGCAAAAAACAAGTCATCCATTACTAATGGTAAATTTACTTTATATCTCATTCGTGTTGATAGAGCAATACTCAGGCTAATCATTAAACAAAAAACTTTGTATCGAAAGGTGTTGAAATAAATATCCGGAGTTGTAGATTTACCATCTTTTTGAACAATTTTTGCCATTATTACTTCTGTTTGAAATATTTCACCATCAACATTTCTATCAATTTTTTCTAAACTTAGTTCTAAATTTATGGATTCTTTTTCGTCAATGAAATCATTCATTATTTTTTCTACAACTTCTTTAATAGATTTAAAATAACTAGTTACGATTCTGTCCTTTTCTTCATTAAGCTTTAAATTGAAAAACTTAATTTCATCCTTTATTTTTTTTAATTTTCCAACTTGAATATCAGCCGCTTTTAATTGTAATTCAAAATCTATTATTGTTTTTTCTATTATTGGAATTGAGGTTTTATTATCATTTATTTCTTTTTCTATAGCCTTAATTTTGTCATTTGAAGTCAATTCAGCACTATCACTTAAAGTTTTAATAAAATTTTGAATTTGCTGACTCCTTTCTTTAATAAAAATATTGATTTCACTAATTTTAGATGGTATAAATTCACAAAGAAGTTCTTTGTTTTCAATCAACAAATTTGATAGACTGCTAAATTCAGTATCTGTTGGAAACTGTTTATTAGATAATTGTTTTATAAAATTAAATAATTCATCATCGAGTAAATGTGGAGTCAATAATATCATCAACTCTCCCTCTTTATTTATTAAACTATCTAAACTGGTTTGTTTAGATAAAATTGAACGTTGATTAAAGAGTCTTTCTCTTATAATTTTTAAAGACTCCAATGAATCAATCATATTATTTGACAGAATTCTGTATGCAAGTTTTATTCTTCTTTCTGTTTCTTCATACTTTTTCAGATTTTTTATTCTATAACTAACATTTTTTTGTATTTCCTCAATTGACTTTTTAGAGTCTTGGCAAAATGGACAATTATCTTTGTTCTCAAGCAAATTTAACCCTTGTTCTAAGAATCCTTTTTCAACAGAAACCTCTTGAATCCCTGAAACTGAAATATATTCTTGATATGATATTTGAAATTCTTCAATATCATTCTTTAGTTTGGTTGAATCTGAATTTATAGTATGTGTTTCTTCTATGGCTTTTCTGAGTTCATTTATTATCTCTATTTTATTTAGAGTACTTGAATCTATATTTATCCCCTTTTTTAATTCATCTAGTTCAATTTGCCTTGACTGTATTAAGGCAAGCCTATTTTTTATAGTATCCTCATTTAATTTTATCTCAGAGACTAATTTACTTTGTTGATTTAATTCTTTACGTCTTGAATAAGTTGGTATCTGTTCTGTTATTGCCAATAGATCCAAAAACTCATTTAAACCTAATGCTTTGGCAATTATGTTATGAAATGAATGAGATAATTTTTGATCAGATGTTTCATAATCAATTCTACCATTTTCAATAATATCATACTCTGTAATAAAGTGACTATTTGTATTAAAGAGCTTAATATATTCATTAGAGAAAATTTTGTTTTCTATTGAATACTTGCCATCGAAAGTTTCAATATTACATTTTGGATTACCAAACAAAGGAAATCTTCTTAAGTATTTTAGATATTCCACATCATTTGGAATACCTGAACTTCTTAGTTTTTTCTCGCCAATTTCATTACCATATATCATTTCCAGCCCAGCAAAAATTGAAGATTTACCAGTTCCATTATTAGCTAAAACAATTGCATTATGACAGATTTCATCTTCAATTAAGTTAATGCCATATGGTATATTATCACTGTCTTGAATTGAGGGGATTCCTCTAAGGTTTGATATCTCGATGTTTTTTATTCTATAGTCTTTGTTTTTAAATATCTCTGGATTAACAATATTTGTGTTATTCTCAATTTCTTCAATTAGTTTACTAAAATCGAAGTTTTGTATTTCCGAAATAGAAAGTAAATTCATTAAGCTATCAAAAAAAGTGCTTTTGTCTTTCAAATCAAGTCGAGGATAATAATAAGCTATAACTCTCGAAATCACTCTTTCAGCAGAATCATTTTGAGCAATATCGATTAGGATTTTTCTAAAATTTGCTGTTTCCATATTAAATAAATTTATCCCTTACATTTTGGGTTATATAAGCACTCAAACCTTTCCCTCTTTGAGCATTTGATTTAAGTTGATTCATATGATAGCTACCAGTTAAATATTCTGGATAAGTATATGCTTTTGGATTGCCCTTGAACCAAACAGTAATACTGTCGGTATTGATTTGGTAGTGGCTTATAGGTGAATTTCCACTTCTATTTAAGTATCTTTCCATAACTACATTTTTTGATATTCATAATCATTCCTAATGTTGGCTGAAAAATAAACTCCGTGTGAATCTGCATTCATCAATTCCTCATAAACATTTTCAGGAACATCAAAATATTGATAAACACCACCGTGTTTGAATTGCACTTCCAGGATTTCATTTTCTGCATCATAACCAATGGATGCCAAGTTTGAGGATTTTACTGACAGTCTTTTCATATTACTTGATTTTGTTATAACTATATTTTTCCTTGATTTCGTGTGTAAAATATACCCCTTGCGAAGGCACATTCATCAACTCTTCATACACATCTTCCTGCACATCAAAATACTGATAAACTGCTCCGTGGTGAAATTCAATCTCCAAAATATTGTTTTCTGCGTCATATCCTACCGAGGCAATATTTGAAGACGCTACTGGAATTCTTTTAATTCCGGAATTGCTATCTATTGCAATTATTGCGAGTAATTTTTTACCTAAATCAGTGGTGTAATATTTTTGGTTTTTGCTTCTGGGTTTATCAGGTATCGTTTGTTTCAACCAACCAATTTCTAGGAGTGGTTTTATATGATGATTATGATTTTTGGTGTTTTTGTAAAGCTCGATTTTCTCAAATATTTCATCATTTGATTTTGGCTCTGTACAAAAGTGTAAAACCTTTTTAATTGTATTATTAATCCTTGCTCTTATGGCTTCTCTGTCTTTGTCTCCCAATTCAGAGACAGAGAGACTAAGATAGCGATTTATATCTTTTATTTCATTGATTTTAAGAGTTTTATCTTCGTCTCTTCTTAGCTCATCTTGGGAGACTAAGATGGAATTTGCAAGTGGATGAATGGAAATAATACACAAAAAATAAGCATTGTTTTCATCCGTCTCAAAAATGGGCGGAGGCGAACCGTTTTCTTCTAAACTTTTGTGAATAATAGGCAATCCAGTTCCTCTGCCTTCCGTGAGTTTCAATTCCTTTAAAAATCCACCCATTTTGCGGTTTCTATAATCTCGTGCTACTACCCTTTGTTTATTTAGCATAGCTTGGGTAATAGGTGGCATAGGTCCAGGGAAACTCAATATTTCAATTTTATCTTTATGTATTTGAATCTCCACGGGATTTTCTCGTTCATAACTTTTATGATAAACCGCATTGACTACGGCTTCTTCTATGGCCTGAAAAGGATAGTTGAAAAAGCGTATTGATTCCGCTTGCCTAGCCGATTTAACCACCAATTCTTCTACAATATTGGTTTTAAAATACTGCAAAACATCCCTAATCTGCTGTACAATAGAGCCAGTGAATATTTTTTCGGTATAGTCTTTTCCAACCTCATTTTTATGGATAATCAAATCGATTTTCGCTCCTGAAAAGAATTTGTCTGGGTTTTCATTAAACAAAAGCAAACCGGCATTTGTAGGTCTCAACAGTTCCTCAGAACCTTTGGCTATCATTAGATGTCTGCATAATTCGGAGAATGGAATCTTTGTACTTTCTTCATACAAGGAGCTCATCACTTCTTTTAAATAGTTTTGAATCAAACGTAAATTCAAATCATTTAATTTGGCTGTTTGGTTGATTCGGTCATCAAATGGGATGCGTGCCGTGAGTTCAATGAGTCTTCTCTCGTCATCAGAACCATCTTTAACTTTTACCGTTTTCGAGCCACGTTTAATATACATTGCTCTTTCCGTCCTTTTTTCACTTAAACTAATTGGAGCTTTGTAGGGTCTGTTATCTCCAGCGGGAGCAAAAACAACTAGAATATGGATTTCATTAATTAAATAAGGTTGAAAAACAGGGATATAAACAGGGCTTAACTTATGAGCCAGCTCAATCAATTTTTTCTGGATGGCATCCAATTCTTGAACTTGTAAACCAATGGGTGGTAACTTGGCTTTTCCATTGTCTTCTTCTACTCCAATAATGAGATACCCGCCATCCCAATTGTTAATATCATTGGCATAGGCGCATAAAGAATGAATAATATCCTCCGGATTCCATCCTTTTTTTAACTCAATTCGATCCCATTCGACCGTATTGCCGTGCAGTAATTCATCTATGTTTATGGGTAATGCCATCGTATTTATTGTACCAAATTAAAATCTACTGCCAATCCATTTGGCAATTTTTAATCAATGCCATATTTCAAGCTATATATTCTAGTTCGTAAATAAAGTCTTTTTTAACTATTGTTACAATACCCACATTTAGTGATATTTTGACTTAAATTAAAGAATATAATAGTAAGCTAATTTTATAGGTAAGGGAACTTATGCCCAAAAGTGAAGGAAAACATTCAAAAACCAAGCTTAGAACCACTCCAAAAAAAAGAGGACACTAAATCCTCTTAACATTCTCTCTCAAAACTTTACGAAAACTCCATAGTACCTGCCAGTGAACGATTCATTCAACAGGAATTTCATTTTTCGTTCTATGGACGGAACGAAATTCTTGCTGTTAGCAGAAGCCATTATTTGATTTGAATAATCGTACTAATTAGCTGAAGTATGTTGCCTATTAAAAGTAAAAGAAACCCTTTTGGGCCAATTTTTTTGTTGTTAAAAGTTATTGAAGCCCATTTTTCAAGTTTTTCCGCATCGTCGAAAACAGTTGGAATTATTAGGCCTAAAATAAACGCAGGTAACAATAATGTTTGGGAAGTTTTATTACCCAAAAGTCCTGCTGCAATGAATGGACTAATTGTGATTAATGAGATCACCACACTTGCAATAAAACTGCTACCAGTCCAATTGGAAAATTGTACAAATTTTTTTATTGGTTTTTCCAACCATTTGGATCCATAAGCCTCAAGTGTGAGTGTAAATGTTCCGAAAATTTCGAACATAATTCCAGTAACGGTCAGTGAATATTGATTAAAAAAGGTCATAGTGAATTTGGTTGATGGTTTCTGCTAACTTGTATATAACATCAACAAGTAACGCTTTTTTTAAAGTTTTACCGTATTTCACGCTATATATTCTAGTTCGTAAATAAAGTCATTTTTAACTATTGTTACAATACCCACATTTAGTGATATTTGATCTAAATTAAAAACATAATACAAAGTTTATTTCAGATACAATAATGTATAAACAAAAAAAAGACACCTTACAGCATCTTTCATTATTTCTTTCGTCTATCCTTCCAACTATCACTATAATGCTTATCCCTCAAATGCTCATAAAACTTCCCTGTAACATAAAGACCTAAAATCCATATCACAATCACTCCTATAATTTCATACCACTTCATTTGCTGTATTCTTAAATTAAAAGAATGCAATAAATGATTTTGTATTTTAGAATGCTATGCAATTTGGAAAATTCAATATGCAATTTGGGAGAATTTAAAGAGTTAAAAAAAAATGCATAATAGCATCCTTTTTTAACTCTTTAAAATGTTAGTTATCTTAATCAAAATCTAATAATTCTCTTGGGTGTTTTCCAAGTCCTTTTGCTAAATCTAAAAGTGTTGTAAAAGATAAATTTCTTTTGCCATTTTCAATATCACTTATTGTGGCTTTAATAAGTTTATCACTATTTAAGGCAATATTATCTTGACTCAAATTTAAGTCAGTGCGAAGTTTCTTGATATGCAAACCGAATTTTTTTAACTTCTCTTCCTTATGTTTCTCCAACTATCGTTTTTAAACTAGTTCTTTCGTAGATTTTACCCCGGATGTAAGCACCGGCAATTATAACTGGTATTGCTATTAAAATTTCGTACCACTGCATTGTGATTATAAATTTGATTAAGACCTCAAACCTATAGTTTTATAATGGCAGCAACAAAAAGTATAGTATGTGATTCGCGAATTGAACACTTAAATTTTAGTGATGAAAAATCAATGCTTCGGACTTTGTAAAAAAATATTCTTATATTTTGTAAGGTTGTAAGTTTTTCATCGACTGATACTTCATAAACACGAGCGGGACGCATCGCACTAGAGCCGGTTTTACTTAATGCTCAAGCCAGGAGAGGATGGTTATTTATAAAAGTGAAAAGTTATTCCATATAGCCTTTGAATTCTTTGATTTCGAAAATTTCTTCAATATTTTTAGCATTAATTATTCTATTATTTAAATTTTCGAAATAAATAAATACATCATCTAATTGATTTAGGATAATATTCTCATTTAATTCGTTTGTAATTTGCTCTATCGAAAATAAAAGATAATGTCTCAGATGACTCGCTAATTGATTTAGATCAACACTTGTTTTGCCTTCATGAACTAATTCGTTTCTTATTTTATATATTCTTGTTAAGTGTAGATCTAATCTTTTTTGATGAAGCTCAATGTTTTCCTTAATCTTATGATTTGAATTAAAGTCATTAATATATCGACTTAGTCGTTTTTCTAATAATGGATCTTGATGTTCAAATTTAATTTTTTCCATTAAACCAATTTTAAGATCTTGTAATTCAATTTTAGTATCTTCTTTAGTATATTTTTTACTATCAGCTAAAACTAAAAGATAATTTACTCTTCTTTGCAAATAATAACAGCAACTTAATGCAACATAAAAATTTTTAATTCTTTTTATAGAGTCTTCATTACTATTTATTGCAGAAAATAATTGTTCGAAACCAATCCAGTAGTTTAAAATTTTATGTTCCATTTCTATAGAATCATTTCCGAGTTTATAAAAACGAATAGCTGATCTTAATTTTTCCCTTGCTGTGGTAGATTCAATATTTTTATAATTAAAAATAAATCTTGAGAACTCATCTTCATTATAATCATAATAGCCGTCTAATGAATCTTCTAATTTTTCCATTCGACATCTCTTTGTACTATCATGAAATACAAGTGCTTGATTTTCAAGTGTAATTTTGTTATCTGTCTGGTGTAAAATATTTATTTCAATTGTTTCACATATGATTTTATGCGCTAGTTTTAATGCTGACCAAAAGTCATGAGTGTTAACTTCAATCTTGAGGTAAACTTCATCTTCATCTAAAATTTTAAATTTAGAATTAATTAATTTTGCTCCTTTAAATTCTTGAGGAAGCTCTTCTATTTTAATTAATTCTTGTGATGCAAATTTAAAGTTCAAAATGTTTTCAGATTTTATTTTGAAGATGACACCATATTTTTCTGGTTCTTTCTCAAAAATTTGAGATAATTTTTCAATTGTTTTTTCGGTTGTTTCTCCGCTGTTAATTAGATCATTTGCTTTCCTTACACTATTACTAATGAATTTTCGTGAATATCCTTTATACAATAATTGTGAGATTAACCAACAAGCAAATCTGTCTACTTTGTGATAATTATTTTCTACGTTTTCTAAAAGCAATTCAGTAATTCGGATAAATAATTTTTGGGTAAAACTTTTATTTTCTTCTAGCAATGTTTTGCACATTAAAGAAATTGTTCTGTTGTTTTCTCCTTCTTTTCCTTTTATACATTTGTTTTCGATATTATCTTTTACTTGTTGTTTTGTATAAGTATTAAACTCAAACACTTCAGTTAAAATATCAATATCTAAAAATATTTTTATCTCTTTTCCAATAGAAGTTATTGTTGGGTCGTAGTTTTTTATTCTTTTTTTGTCGTAGTTGCTGAGACTTATCAATAATTCTTCAAAAATTGTATAAGGGTTATGAAGACTGACTCTATATGTGTCAAATGACTTTTTATTAAGTAATTCGAAGCATCTGCTAAAAAAATATTTTGTTAAAATGTTCATTTATTTAAAATAACTTATTTATGTTTGTACTATAAAATTTGATTTTTCTTTTTGAAATAATAATAGAAGACGGGAGATAGCGTCTGAAAACAATATCCGTTAGGAGTTATCAGTCCAATTCTCCCTGAAGAAATAAGCTCGGTTTTCATACCGGGCTTTTTTATTTACAATATTTTTGCTCATCTTGAAATGTATTTAAACTCATCATTCTTTATTTACCTACAATTCAAATATAGAAAAAAAACTACAAAATAATGGGTTAGTCACTTCGTAGTTTTTATAATTCTTGAAACACATATAATTCTTAAAGAGTTCATTGAGTTACGATATTTTTATTGACTTTAGGTCTTTTAAGAAATATTTAAAAAAGCAAAGTCATAGAATGCGGAGTGTAATCAACAAATTTATTTTTAGTTTCTTATTTACAATCATAGAGTGAAATTCTAAATTAGATTTGGGATAAAAAGCAATAGTTTGGTCAAGTGACGTATGAAAGCACGGTAAACAAAAAAGATGCCTCTCTGAGCATCGTTTTTATATAATCTTATTATTTTCTATAATTCTAATAATTTAAAAAATTCCGACAACTTGATATTTCTTGATTCGCAAATTTTTTTAAGAGTATTAACAGGAATATTATAATTTGATCCTTCGATATTAAGCGAAGTGTTTTTAATTTTTCTAACGATGCTTTCTTCAATATTATGATCCAATGCAAATGACCTCTGAGATTTATAAGGTTGAATCCAGTTACTGAAAATATAGTTACAAATAATGTTGCTAGTCTCTGTCATTAATAACAAAGAAAAGTCAATCAATAAAAAATAGCGCGTACTTTAGTACGCGTTTCAAAGTATTTTGTTATATTTGTTTTATCATTACGAATATGTAATGTATTTTTGCGACTCTTCATATAAAATATTTGAAGCATTCGCTTTGAATCTCGGCTCGAAACTTGGCAGTTTAAAACCACGAGATGATAAGTAAGATGCTCACGTCTATAGGCGTGGGCTCACTTATTCGTGGTAGGTATGCCAAGTACCAGAGACGTTTATGCTGAGTTCCATGCCTTTTTTATTTTCAATAGGCACTACTTAAGCTTAATTTTCTCAGCACCGCTTCATCCTTTTTCATAGTCTCGCAGCAGTTTTAAGCGCTAAAAAAACCATAACTATGAAATAAAAAAAAATACTATTTATTTAATGCCTGTGCTGTTTCTTTATTTTGAGTTAGTGTTTCAGTGCAGGTTCTTTTTTTGATTCAGATAAAGGAGCAAAGAAGTTATTATTGTTTTAAATTTTGAATTGTGATGAAGAGTGATGACAATAATGCAAAATATCAATCTTCCTTTATATAATTCTTACACCAAATTACCCTAGCAATACAACTGGATTTACAACATCTAAATTTTTACTATGAAATACTACAAACAAATACAAATAGGAATAATTATACTTTTTATAGCAACGATGTTCATGTGGTTTTATGGTTATAATAGCGTGAACTGAACTGATGTTAAAATTCACATCGTCAGGTGAATAGAGGTTATTAATTATTTTAAATTTTGAATTGGGTTAAAGAATTTAGAACGTAGAATATAGAGACAAGAACCTAGAATATAAATCTAATTAAAAATTATGCCTATGATAGAATAATAATATTGAGATTGCTTTGCTTCTCTCGGGTGCGTCGAACCTCGAAATGAGATTGCTTTGCTTCGTGCCTCGCAACGCCTCGCAATGACAAAAAAGGCCCTCCAACCGTCTGGACAACTGCATAGAGGACCAATGCTAACAAAACTAACGTTTCATTTAACTAAACCAAAATTATGAATATATTTTCATTTTACAAGGGATGGCCGGCGATTCCTTTGATTTTAGGGATTTGCTTATGCGATTTTCCTGCCCATGCCGCAACAATCAACCCTTCCGCTTTTGCGACGGTAACAAAAAAAATTATACCTCAACAGCAAGTGCAAGTCAGTGGTACTATCACTGATGGTACAAACCCTTTAGCCGGTGTGACCATTTCCGTAAAAGGAAAAGCTACAGCTGGAACTATTTCGGACTTTAACGGTAACTATACGCTAACTGCATCAGCAGACGATATAGTAGTCTTTAGTTTTATGGGTTTTTTAACCATTACAGAGTCTATAAACGGACGAAAAACAATCAACATACAATTACAAGAAGATGCGACCCAACTGCAGGAAGTGAAAATTAATGCGGGTTATTACAGTGTTAAAGAAAGCGAACGAACGGGGAGTATCGCTAAAATAACATCAAAGGACATTGAAAATCAGCCTGTAACGAATGTACTCGCAGCGATGCAGGGGAGGATGGCAGGGGTGAATATTACCCAGACAACAGGAACTCCAGGAGGAGGGTTTTCGGTACAGATCAGGGGATTGAACAGTGTTCGTGCAGCTGGGAATAACCCACTGTACATTATAGACGGCATACCGTATTCCACTGATGCTATTGGTAGTGGACAAAATGCTACCGGTTTCCCGAGCAGGCTTAGTCCGTTGAATAGTATCAATCCAGACCAAATAGACAGTATTGAAGTATTAAAAGATGCGGATGCTACTGCGATTTACGGTTCAAGAGGTGCAAACGGCGTTGTGCTGATCACCACCAAAAAAGGCAAGCAGGGTAAAACGAAATTTACTACCAACCTATCTACAGGTGCCGGATCCGTTACCCGTTTTATAGACCTTGTCAATACCGAACAATACATTGCCATGCGTAAGGAAGCATTCGTTAATGACGGGATTACCCAATATCCAGCAGCGGCCTACGATATCAATGGGACATGGAACCAAACACGTTATACCAACTGGCAGAAAGCATTGCTTGGCGGAACATCACTGATTAGTGAACTGCAATCTTCCGTTTCCGGTGGTAGTGCCCAAACACAATTTTTGATGAGTGGCAATTTTAATAAACAAACTACCATCTATCCTGGAGACTTTGTCTACAAGAAAGCCAATGTGCATTTGAATATTAACCATGAATCAGAAGATAAAAAATTCCATACTAGTTTTACCGCAGGTTATACTTTGCAGGATAACCACCAATCTCGGATAGACCTGAACACAACTGCCTTACAACTTGCTCCCAATGCTCCGGCACTTTATGGCGAAAACGGCGAACTGAATTGGGAAAACAGCACCTTTAATAATCCGCTTGCTAATTTTGTTGGAGGTTACAACGCCAAGACCCATGACCTTTTGGCAAGTTCACTATTGTCTTACAGGATTAGCGAAGCTTTTGAAATCAGATCTAATTTTGGATATTCGACCATTTACAACGACGAGGTGAACGGTCTGCCTTCAACTATGTTTGATCCTGCATCGGAAACGGGACCGGAATTTTCGACTTTGATAGTGGGTCGTAACACAAGAAAAACATGGATTGCAGAACCACAGATCAACTGGAAAAGGCAGTTCAAAAACATTGGGGTGGATGTACTGGTAGGAAGCACATTCCAGTCCCAAACTAGTGCACAGCTGGTGCAATTCGGACAAGGGTTTTCAAGCAATAGTCTCCTGTATAACATTGCATCAGCAACCACTATAACCATTTTTGCTAATGATGAAACGCAATATAAATATCAAGCACTATTCGGCAGGCTCAACCTAAACTGGAAGGAAAGGTATATTGTGAATCTTACGGGTAGGCGAGATGGATCAAGTCGTTTTGGCGCTGGAAAGCAATATGCCAACTTTGGTGCTGTTGGTGCGGCATGGCTCTTTTCAAAAGAACATTTTATGGGGTTGTTTCCTATACTAAGCTTCGGAAAAATCAGGGCTAGTTATGGTGTAACTGGAAATGACCAAATAGGGGATTACCAGTTTCTTGACACTTATGGTTCTACCGGAGTTAACTATGGAGGAACGATAGGCCTGCAGCCCACACGCCTTTATAACCCCGCCTTTGGGTGGGAGACCAATAAAAAGTTTGAGGTTGCACTTGAAGTCGGTTTTTTTAAAGATAGGTTCTTTTTAACGGCAGGATGGTACAACAACCGTTCTTCGAATCAACTTACCGGAATGCCATTGCCGGGAACCACCGGATTTACCGTATTGCAGTCGAACCTTGATGCAGAAGTAGAAAATAAAGGGACAGAGTTTACCTTGCGTACGGTTAACCTCGAGAATAGCGTACTTACTTGGTCTACAAATTTGAATCTGACGTTTGAAAAAAATACTTTATTGGAGTATCCAGATTTGGATACTTCTACATTCCGAAACACCTACGTAATTGGTGAACCACTTAACATCAAGAAAGTGTATCATTTTACGGGAGTTGATCCGCAAACTGGCATCTACACTTTTGAGGACAAGAACGGTGACGGTCTTTATACTACAAAAGACGATAAAACCGAAGTTCGGGACTTTAATCCTGAATTTTATGGCGGATTACAAAATACTGTAAAGTATAAGCACTGGCAACTTGATTTTCTTTTCCAATTTGTAAAACAGTTGAACTATAATGGTGACGCGGCGTATACCTTGCCGGGGAGCATGTTTAACCAGCCCGTCAGCGCATTAGACCACTGGCAACAACCGGGCGACATTGCCTCGCACCAAATTTATACTGATGGAAGCAATGCCGCTGCTGTAGTAGCTTATGATCGATATCTAGCTAGTGATGCTGTGATTTCGGATGCCTCTTATATCAGACTTAAGAATATTTCGATTGCGTATGACCTGCCGGAAAAGACCCTAAAGAATATGCGATGCAGGATTTTTATGGAAGGACAGAATGTACTGACTTTTACAAAATACCAAGGAGCTGACCCTGAATTTAAGTCAGTTGGTTATTTACCACCACTTCGAATTCTTACTGCCGGACTACAATTTACATTTTAATACTATGACTATGAAATACAATACCAGAAGTACGATATATATTTGGTGCCCTAAAAGCACCTTGCGCGGTCGTTTTTATTCGGCTATTTACATGATAATCCTAGCGATAACTTTTCAGGCTTGCGATGAGTTTGTTGCGGTCGATGTGCCCAAGAATCAACTTATTGCCAGTGGTGTTTTTGAGGAAAAGGCAACCGCCAATGCTGCCATGACTGATATCTATTCGAAAATTAGGGATTTTGGTCTGCTTACCGGAACACAGATGGGATTATCGCATACCTTAGGACTTTATGCCGATGAACTAGTGTTTTATGGTACTGCACAAAACGGGAATACTGCATTTTATACTAATACACTAGTTGCCTCTAGTATTGAAATCAGGAACATCTGGAATTTGAGTTATAACCAAATTTATGCTGCTAATTCAGTTATTGCAGGCGTTGCAGGAGCGGTCAAACTGCCGCAGTCTGACAAAGACGCATTAAAAGGAGAAGCTTTGTTTGTTCGCGCGCTGCTACATTTTTATCTCACGAACATTTATGGGGGGATTCCCTATATAACCACCACAGACTACGAGCAGAACAGAAAGGTGTCAAGAACCTCCGTGAACGCCGTTTATGATTTGGCAAAGGCTGATCTGAATGCCGCAATAGCTTTATTACCGAACACCTATAATGGCGCAGGACGCACTCGTCCCAATAAATTTGCAGCGTATGCCTTGCTTGCAAGAGTTTGTCTTTACGCAGGTGCGTGGGAAGAATCTTCAAATGCTGCCTCGGCGGTACTTAACAATACGGTACTCTATCCTTTTGAAACCGATCTTAATAAAATTTTCCTAAAGGAAAGCACTAGCACGATTTGGCAGTTAAGCCCAAAATCACCGACTGGCAACACTAATGAAGCCGCCACGTTTATCTTTACCAGCACACCTCCAGCATTGTCTGCCATGAACAAAGATTTGGTTTTGGCTTTCGAGGCTGGAGACCAACGAGCTGTCAAATGGGTGAAGATCATAACCAATGGGGGATCAAGATGGTATCATCCGTTCAAGTATAAAAAGAAAACAAATACAGGAACTGTTGAAAACAGCATCATTTTTAGGGTTGGTGAATTGTATCTTATTCGTGCAGAAGCAAGGGCACGAGCCGGAGAACTTATAGGAGCAAAAGGGGATTTAAATGTTATCCGTACTACTGCAGGTCTTGGAAATACAACAGCGTTAACACAGGAAGAACTTTTAACGGCCATTTTACAGGAGCGAAGAGTGGAACTGTTTACCGAATTTGGGCATCGCTTTTTTGATCTTAAGCGATTTAACCAAATCAATCCCGTGTTGTCTGCCAGTAAAAGCGGTTGGGATTCCACCGATGTTTTGTTTCCCATTCCCGAGACGGAAATTGATCTTAACGGTACTCTTGCGCCTCAAAATCCTGGTTACTAATGAAGACTATACTCCAACATAATTTTTTAATTTGCTTTTGTTTATTTTGGTTTTTTGTAACCGTATCGAGTTTCGGACAGGTCTCAAAAAACCACCCACTGACTGTCGCAGATTATCCTTAGTGGCATACACTGCGACAACATCAACTTTCAGACAATGGAAATTGGCTGAGTTATAAACTAGACTATGACGGTTTGCCCGATACTCTTTTTGTGAAGCATACTAAAAGTTCCAAGAGGTACACTTTTCCGAAAGGGTATAGCGATAGCTTTATAGGAAATAATGCATTTGGTTGTTTGGATAATAGCAAAACTTTTCATCTTTTGAACCTTAGCAATGGTGTTATACTTACAAAAAGCAATACCACAGCATTTGAGTATGTTAGTGGTAATATTCTTTTAATTAGTGATTTAGCAGAAACTAATGGAACTTTGACTTTAACTGATTTTAATCTTAAAGTACTTCAGGCTTACAGGGATGTTACCAGTTATGCCATAAGCCATGATCGAAAATCGGTGGCATTCACTACGAGTTCCGACACTAAAAATGCGGTCTATGTTATTAATTTGGATACGGGAACGGAAAAAAAGTTAGTGGTCGAAAGCACTACCCATTCCTTTACTAGTTTGACGTGGAGCGGGACTAAAGATTCGTTTGCCTTTATCAGTAATCCCACGGGTGCATTAAATCTGGGCGATGCCATAATGTATCATTACAGTGAAAAGGAAGCATTGCAAAGTGTTACCAGAGCAGAGGGAAGCTGGACTGAAAATTTTGAAATTGCATCTACTGACCTCTCCGGGATTCATGTATCGGATGACGGGGAACGTGTTTTGTTTATCCTGAAAGAGAAGTTAGTTAGCAGTGAAAAAGTAGCAGTATCAGAAGTGCAGGTATGGAATGGTGATGATGAAACATTATATCCTTATACTAAAGTGAGCAGGAAGTCTCCACAGCATTTGGGAATATGGTGGCCTGCTGATCATCGAATGATAGTAACCGGTAATGCCGATAAAGCGATTGCAATGGTAGGCGGGGCACAAAAGTTTATGCTTGCAAAATCATTTTCTAAATCACAGCCTTCGATAAAATACTATCCAGACAGCGATTATACGTTTACTGATTTTGAAACAGGACAGGAACATCCCTTTTTGAATCAGCAACCAGGAGAATCTGATTATTTCTATATGTCACCCGGCAATACTTTTATTGTTTATTTTAGGCATGGTCACTGGTGGGTGTATGATATTAGGGAAGGGACACATCTGAATCTTACCAAAAATATAAGAACGCAATTCTCTGAAGAGGACTATGATGAACCGGGCGCACCACCACCGTACGGCATTGGAGGTGTTACCATGGGGGATAAGACATTGCTACTTTATGACAAGTATGATGTTTGGGAAATAAATAGCGATGGCTCAGCCGCAAAAAAACTTACCAAAGGACGCACTACTGAAATTGTGTACAGACTGTCTGGTATTTACAGTGCCACCATTGCGATAAAATCGTGGATGATGCCACAGATTCCTATTGTTAATAGCAACAGCATGCTAGTGGAGGGAATTGCTTCTGATTTCAGTACTTCGGGCTATTATAAACTGAATAATTTCAAAATTCATACTATGACCACTGTTTCAAAGCGGTTGAAGCATCTTATAAAAGCAAAGTATTACGATTATTACACTTTTATACAGGAAGATTACAACAGCCCCTTAGAAATAATAGGAATGGAGGGAAGCGGGAAGACAAGTAGTATATTTAAGAGCAATAAGCAGCACTATCAGTATAATTGGGGTAAATCTGAGCTGATATCGTATCAAAATGAGAAGGGCAAAGCACTTAAAGGCATCTTGTTTTATCCTTTTGATTTTGATGTTGCTAAAAAGTATCCGATGGTGGTGCAGGTCTACCAAAAACAAAGCCAACTGCTGCATGCTTATACCAATCCCGGGCTTCATAACGGAAGTGGATTTAATAAAACAAACCTGACCAGTAATGGTTATTTTGTACTCTATCCTGATATTGTCTATGAAATGGGGAATCCCGGCTTTTCAGCACTAGATTGCGTGATATCCGCAACAAAAGCTGCAATTGCATCCGGATTTATTGATAAAGAAAATATTGGGCTGACAGGACATTCTTTTGGAGGCTACGAAACTAACTTTATTATTACGCAGACCAATATGTTTAAAACAGCAATAGCGGGAGCGGGCATATCTGATTTTGTAAGCAGTTATCTTTCTTATGGAGTAAGTTATAAAAGGCATGATGCTTGGCGGTTTGAAAATGACCAATTCCGAATGAAAAAATCGCTATTTGAAGATTGGGAAGGGTATAGGAATAACTCCCCTATAACATTTGCAGAGCAGGTAAAGACCCCTTTGCTTTCATGGGCAGGCGAAATAGACGCACAAGTAAATAAAGACCAGACTATGGCGTTTTACTTTGCATTACGAAAACTGAATAAGTTGCAGGTAATGCTGTTATATCCCGGAGAGGGACATGTATTGCAGGATAAGAAGAATCAAGAAGATCTTTCCAATAAATTAGTTGAGTGGTTTGATTATTATCTAAAAGGAAATGGAAGAAAGCCTGATTGGCTGAACCCTTAACAATTTACTTTAAATTAGAAATGCAGTTCCAAGAGGAACTGCATTTCATTTTAACTATTCTTCAATGCGGTACAGTTCCACCGGACAATCTGCGTCCGACGGGTTTACTTTACCCCATAGTTGAGCACCTCCATTCGTACAGATCGTTCCCGTGTCATCAGTGTCACATAATGTGCTTGTCTGACATTTTGTTTGCGCGGAAATAAATTTGTACCCAGTTACTTGTGAAAGGGCTTCTGTGCTGCTCATTGATGTTGTAGTAAATGCACCACCAACACCCAGAACGATTACTGCCAAAGGCATCATCATTTTTTTTAAAAAAATTGTTCTCATAATAAAAATATTTAATGGTTATGATTTACTCTTTTACAGGTTTTCAATCTTACCCCTGAACACCGGCCAGTATATATTGTTGTTTAATTTTTAGGAATGAGGTGATCTAGAAATTCATAGCATACCAAATGATTATTAATTAATGCAAATAAATGATTGTCGACAACAATGAAACTTCTCATTTTTTTGTTTTTGATATGATACACGTAAAAACTAGATTGGTAGCTTTTCTTTATCAGGTCGTATATATCTATTATACTTGCGTTTTTCCAAACACTTTGAGCATCATATTGTCCGGGTAGAAGCGAGTTGACATACAGGTAATTGCCACTGACGGTACTACTTTTATTTACAACAAGTGCCCGTTTTGCTAATTTAGTGACCTTGCTTTTTCCGACTTCGGCAATTTCTAATTGAGCTCTTGAAATGGTATCTATGGTATTGCCACGATATTGCAATACCAGATTTCTGTCTGCAACACTATATTGATTCCGATATCGATAAACATATACTATTTTATCCAGATTGGTATTAAAATGGAGGCTGCCATCAGTATCAAAAACACCATCGATTTGTTTCTGCAGAATATCTGGGGCATATCTAACTGCCAAACTATCTGATGTGTTAAGAATGCCAAGTAGGTTTTCTCCTGATTGAGGCGATTTATATCGAACCGTTAGATTTATAGAATCTGTGGGTTCTGCCTGTGAGAAACGAACACCGGAATTAATCTTTAGTGTCGCGATCCAATTAGAAATACTTCCTTTAAATACATAAGGAACTGCTCCCTCAAACACAAAGAAGCTTTGATTGAAAACACGGATTTTCGGAACTCGAAAAGGCATGTCAGTTTGGTTTAAAATGATTTTGTGAGAGGTTGTAGTTTTGGTTTTTAAGTCGAATATTGTAATTAGAAGTGGGGCAGTACGATTGCCTAAATATATTTTTCCGTTTCCTGTTCCGGCAAAATAGTAGGAGTTGTATAAAAGATCTATTTTATATCTTTCCTGTGCGGCATGTTGCGGAAAGCGACGGGTGAAATTATTGTGATATTGGATGATGTTTTCTGACAGCAGGAATAGTATCACTATTATAGTGCTTCCTGCAGCAGCAGTTATTATCAATACCCAAATTTTTCTTTTAGTGTTTATTGTCGGGCTGATCCCTCTGTTTTTGCAGTTTGTAGGTTCGTAAATAACCGCTACAGCCAATAGTGCGACGAATATTAAATTAAAAACCAGATGTTGGTTCCATGTCATTTTTTCAATGATGCCACCGCAAGAGCATGGAATGTAGGCACTGAAATTTAAAATTATGTAGATATAGGTTGTAAACATCATCATTAATGCAAAAGCAGACAGCAGTCCAAAAAATCTAAATTTAGGAGTGAACAGTACAATTGCAATTAGGATTTCAATCACAGGTACCAGAATTGCAATCCAAGCTGCAAATGCACTTAGTAGTGGCGACTGTCCAAGTTGGATTCGGAAGTTCTCAAAATCGATTAGTTTGCTGCTTGCAGCGTACATGAAAAGAAGCGCTGTAAAGAAGCTAATAATGAGAACGAAATTGCTTTTAAAGTTTTGGATCTTGCTCATTTTAGTAATTTTGATATTGTAAAGTTGCAACTGTTATTTTGGTTGACTTATGCAAATCAGGCTTTTCGTTATACTAAAAGGAAACTTCCATAAAAACAGGGTTCTCTTTACTCAGATGGACGGTTGAGGTCGCTAGGAGCATAGCCATAATGCTTTTTGAAAGCCTTATAAAAGTTTAAGTAGGCGCTAAAACCACATATAAAGGCAATTTCCTTCAAAGGGATTTCAGTCTTCTGAATGAGTAGATGGGATTTCTTAAGGCGTTCCAAATGATAAAAATTGTAGACGCTAGTATTGAAATACTTACGGAAACCTATCTTTAGCTTGTGCTCTTCAGACGCAAACATAGCAGCCAATTTTTTTAGGGTAGGAAGGGGCTCTTCCAAGTGATTTAAGATGTAATCATAAATACTTTGCATTACCACAGCTTCGGATTGTTTTTTTGGATTTGTTTTTATTACAAACGTTGCGTCTGACGACAGTTCTTGCAAGATGGTAGTAATTGAGTTTACGATTATTTTGTCACTGTAGTGTAGCCGTGATATGGTGCAAAAAGTTGGAAGTAATTTATTATTACCCGTTATAAAAATTAGCGGAACGGTGCTGTGGTAATTATCATCAAGTGAGGCTTCTATCTTTTTTTTATTCCAAATACTGAAGGACTGTGGCGCAATAAGCTTTCCAAAGTCAACTTGAAATAATTCTTCGGATTCGTAGTATAGTGCTTGTAGAGCGTGTGTATTAAAATTGCGGATAATAAAGTTATCGTCTAAAATAAATGTAGTTTGTACTAAGTTTTGATAACTGTAATGCGGGTTAACAGAACCTGATCGGAGTATAATATCATGCATCTGTCCAGCAAGAGTGTTAAGCATTTCAGAGAGTTTATCAACTTCGTCGTTTTGGTCTGTTTTGATAATTCTGAATGAGAGGTTGCCGGTTGCCATTTCAAAAAGCATTTGGTAAATCACCTTAATCCGTTGTTGGTTTTGTTGCGTATCCATTGTGTTGTATTAGTGAAGATTTGTCGGAATGGAGTGGGGAAGTGGAGACAAAATTATATAATACAATTCTCTAAATCAAGAAGTATAGTGTGCAATTCGGGAATTGAATAGGTGTTTTTTAGAGAAAAGTGAGTGGTGTCCTTCGACAAGCTCAGGATGACAGGGAATAGTGAGAAGTGATTGACGAAATGATTTTTAATTTCATAATCAAAGAGTAATTCTCGATGCGTTCTATAGTTGAGGTATGGAATAATAGGAATTATTGTAGTTTGTTTATTAGGTCTTTACGAGATATAGAAGGTTTTTGAGTTTAAGAACAGGTTATAATTAAGAGGGGGGAGGGATAAGAAAGATGCTGATGAGGTGTCTTTATTTGTGTATATTTTTTGTTTTTTTGATATTGATAAAATTGTAAAAATAGTAATAACATCATCCTTTTCAACTTCTGATTTAAGAGCATTTGCGAAAGCGATATTGAGTTAGCAAAATTGATTCTTTCAACAATAAAACGTTTTGATTTACTAATTGATTTTTTACAAGCTGAGGAAGATTCTGAATATCTAGAAATAAGTTTGTATCAGTATTTTAATTTAGAAAATTCTGAAGAATTAATCAAAGAAACTAAAATGCTCCCTCTTTAATTACTTAGAATTAAGACTGAAAATAACGGGTTCAAGTTTAAAGTAGAAGATGAAAAATCAAAATTATTCTTAAATTCATTAGTCTCATGTGAAATAATAGAAGTGGATGTTTTTTTAAATTTAAGAAATTTTTTAACACCTGCTGCTTTGGCGACTTGCTTCACCGCCTATTGCACGCCTCGTTGACTGTAGCGATTGTCAAAATCCCCTCCAGCTCCAGAAGCCAAAAACCTGCGAAAAATAGCTGACAGCTAATAAGTTTTTTTCTATGTTGAAGACAGCGGAGAAGATCGCTTACACCTGAGATATCATTGTTAAATATTTAACCTTACAAAAAGGTTTTTATGGGACATAAGTAATAACCATGGTATAATGTCGTATTTTAAAATCAGGATAAAATCATGTAAAAATCTGATTTAAAGCTGTTTTACTTAAAGTTAATTCTTTTGACTTTACGACTTTTAAACTTTCGACTTACTTAATAGTATTAGAAACGAAGATCTTCCTTATTTAACTGTTCATTTTACAGTAATTGTTTTTTTAATTTTTTAAAGAAAGGATTATTCATTAGCTTAATTTGATCAACAACCAAACGGGCTATAGCCAAAGCTCCTTTTCTACTTAAATGTGTGTCATCAGACTTTCCCTCTGGATAATAGGAATTCTCACCGGGTTTAAAATGCAAATGTAGCGCTTTCGATTTTTCGGGACCATAAGAGGTTTCAAGTAATTCTGAATAATATTCTAAATCCACAAAAGGCACATTGTACTCTAGGGCTACCAAACGAGTTTCAAACGGATAATCACCATGCGTTCCGACTAATACTCCATTTTCATTAAAATTTCTTCTGGCAATTGATGAAAACAAAATTGGAATTGCCCCTTTTTTTCTGCTTTCATTTACAAACCGAATGATGTTATGTCGATACGTTGTATGTGGATTTGTATACCGAGTAAAATCGGTTAATTTTTCATCATTATGCCCAAATTGTATAAAAACATAATCTCCCGGTTTTAAAACCTTAAAAACTGCTTCCCATTTTTTCTCATCAATAAAACTGCGTGTACTTCCGCCATTTACCGCTCGATTCTTTATAATTACATTCGAATTAAAAAACAGACGCAATACCTGTCCCCAACCGGTTTCTGGGTTTTCTTCCGGTTTTATTTTATCAGCCATCGTAGAATCACCAATAGTATAAATTGTAGTTTTTTGAGACAGTCTGTTTAAGGAAATTAACAACGTCAAAGTAATAATAGGTTTCATAAAAATTATTTTTTTTTAATATATTACTTTGCAGCAGTAAGAATTGTACCTCTCTCACCAATTACAACTTCATTAAAAGTTACATTTTTAGTAGTAGTAAGGCTCAATCCGTTTTTAGCTCATTGTATTATAAAACGGTTCAAATTAACGTTTTCTACTTTTTATCGGGGTATCCTTCTATTACAATTCCCGTGTTGGTGGCTTCAGTGCAACTGATATTAAAGGAATATCCGAATTTAGACGGAAATAATCCGCTTCCTACTCCATGTTATTGGCAGTGATGTAAATGCAGTCTTCCATGTCCTAAAAGAAATATTGGACAAAAATATATATTTAAAATAGCGCGCTCGATCTCTATTTGTTTTAATTTAAATTATCTCTTTTTAAATATCCACTCGCTTTACAGTAATCAACATACATATTTCGAACTCCGGCCATCATTTCACTTCCTATTACAATCGCATGCAGTCTTTTGAACTGGTAATTTCTTATTACGATATTTCCAAAAGGAGTTGCTGAAGTGCTACGTCATTAGTCATCTCTACCAAATTTCAGGGCTTGTCCACGGTATTGTCTCGAAAAATTCTAGCGATATCACTCAGTCATAAACAGATCAAAAATCGACTTTAAGTCAAAATAGCTGATGTTTTTTGATGGTCTGTTTAATATTTGCTCTTTTTTTACTATTGTAAAATCGTATCAATCTCATCTAATTCATCTTTGGAGAAAGTAAGATTCTGCAGACTGTCAATATTGTAATTGAGTTGTGCAATTGAACTAGCTCCAATTAATACTGAGGTAATACGATTATCTTTTAACAACCAAGCCAAAGCCATTTGTGCTAAAGATTGGTTTCTTTCTTGCGCAATTAAAGTCAATTGAATAATTCTCAAAATTTTTTCCTCCGAAACTTCTTCAGTTTTTAAATGACCATTAGGATTAGAGGCACGAGAGTTTTTCGGAATCCCTTTTATATATTTATCAGTTAAAAGTCCTTGGGCTAAAGGTGAAAAAGCAATACAACCAACTCCTTTTTCTTCCAGAATGTTTAATAATCCGATTTCCGGATTTCGCTCAAACATTGAATATTTGACTTGATGAATCAGACAAGGTGTTCCCAATTGCTTTAGAATATCGACAGCGTCTCTGGTCTGTTCCGGATTATAATTAGATATCCCAGCATACATAGCTTTTCCGCTTCGAACAGCATAATCCAAAGCCATCATGGTTTCTTCCAATGGTGTTTCAGGATCATAACGATGAGAATAGAAAACATCTACATACTCCAAATTCATCCGCTTCAAACTCTGATTCAAACTGGACAATAAATACTTACGGGAACCCCAATCGCCATAAGGACCCTTCCACATAGTATAACCGGCTTTGGTCGAAACTACAATTTCGTCACGAAGATTTCCATGAAAATTCTTCTTTAAAATTTTACCAAAAGTAATCTCAGCAGAGCCCGGATCCGGACCGTAATTATTGGCTAAATCAAAATGTGTAATTCCTTTATCAAAAGCAGCCTTAGCAATGCCTTCTGCATTTTCGAAACTATCTACCGACCCAAAATTATGCCATAATCCTAAAGATATTTGCGGTAATAATAAACCACTTTTTCCGCATCTGTTGTAATCCATATTTTTATCTAAAATAGTTTATAATTAAGAGACAAATTTATTGTTTCTTTGAATCAAATTTGAATAATAAATTCACTTATTTATTTTGAAAAGTTACAAAATTCACCATGCTAGAACGAAACCTAAAAAGGCTTGATTCATTTTATTATTTATCATAAATTGTTTTATTTAGTACTGTTTTTAGATGACTATGAATAGTTTCAATTTTTTTACTGATTTGATTAGCCGCTTTTAAATTTTTGCTTTTAATTTTTATTTCTATAGAAAAATCATTTTCTCTTTTCGAAACAAGCTTAACGGTAAACATTCCATTTGGATAATATACTCTCAAGCCATCCGTTTCTTCCATTAAATACAGATCGAATTCCCCTTTTAACCAATTGATAAATTGATCATAAAATTCAGTTTTTTCTACCTTTGCATATCTGGTAAAAGTATGAAATGGTGCCTCAAAAGAAATATTCATTTTTTAAATACATTTTTTAATTTCGTTGATAAATTTTATTGCCAGTTCGTCTGCCTCATCTTCGGAAATACTTTCGGTATAAATTCGAATAATAGGTTCTGTACTAATCGTATCTTCACAAATTCTGGCATCTCTTCCAATAATTAGTGAAATTTTTTTTAATATTTTGCTGCTTTAACTAGATACCATAAGCTGCTGCAAATTTTATAGCATTTATTGGAGTCAAATTATCATTAACTATGCCTCCAATAGTTCCTGTAATTCCTGAAATCGATTTTATTGATGCCATTTTATCATTTACTTAAAATTCCCATCTAACAAATGCTTCCATTGCTGCATAATGTGACAATCCTAATTCATCATACAAATTGGCAGTTTCTTTATTTCTATCCTCGGCTCTTTGCCAAAACTCTCTGCTGTCTGCTCCTTGAAACACGACACCATCTTTTTGGGATTGATGCTTAAATATCCCTTTTCGTTTTTCCAACACTTGGTCTGGCCCCATCGGTACAGCCATTTCGATCTCGTCAATTCCCCATTCTTGCCAAGCCCCTCTGTATAACCAAACCCAACAATCATTCATGTACTTTTTAGGTTTTAAACGTTTTATAGCTTCAAAAATAGCATCTAAACATACTTTATGGGTTCCGTGTGGGTCTGCCAAATCACCTGCTGCATAAATTTGATGTGGTTTAATTTTCTCGATGAGATCCATCGTGATTTGAATATCTGATTCTCCTATTGGGTTTTTCTCAATAGTTCCTGTTTCATAAAACGGAAGTTCCATGAAATGAATCTGCTCTTCTGGAATACCAACATAAAAACTGGTTGATCGTGCCTCACCTTTTCGAATTAAACCTTTGATGTATCTTACTTCGGCGATATCAACCTCACTCGCTTTTTTGTTCTTTAGGAATGTTATTGCTTTTTTATAAATATTTTCTGCCTCAGGGCTTTTGATACCGAACTTATCATTATAATCACAAACAAAGCTTGCAAATCGTAGCGCTTCATCATCAGCTACTGCTATATTACCGGAGGTTTGATAACCAATATGTACTTCATGTCCTTGTTCATGCAATCTCTTGAATGTGCCACCCATACTAATAATATCATCATCTGGATGTGGACTAAAAATAAGCACACGCTTTTTGGCAGGCTCTGCACGTTCTGGTCGTTTGCTGTCATCGGCATTGGGTTTACCTCCTGGCCATCCTGTTATAGTATTTTGAAGCTTGTTGAACATTTTTATATTAATGTCGTAAGCTGGTCCTGAATCGGCTAATAAATCACTCATGCCATTTTCAATATAATCAGCATCTGTAAGCATTAAAATAGGTTTTTTCAAATGAAGGGCTAAACCCAATGTCGCTTTCCTTATAAGTTTATCTGTCCATACTATTTTTTCGACTAACCAAGGCGTATTAATTCGGGTTAATTTTGAGGAGGCTTTCCTATCTAAAACAAAGGTGGCGTTTGTATGTTCTTGCAAAAATGAAGCCGGTACTAAATTTGTAACTGTACCTTCTACCGATGCTTTTATAATATTCGCTTTTCCTTCTCCCCAAGCCATAAGAATCAATCTATTTGCTTCCATAATCTTTTTAACTCCCAATGTAATAGCTGTTCTAGGAGTATGATCTAAGCCAGAAAAGTCACTACTTGCAGCTACTCTTGTAATATGATCTAAAGCTACTAATCGTGTTTTAGAATTTTGTAAAGATCCTGATTCATTAAACCCTATATGACCGTTTCCTCCAATTCCTAAAATTTGTAAATCTATTCCTCCAAGAGCTTCAATTTTGGCTTCATATGTGGCACAATAATTCGCTATTTCTTCTTTTGACAATGTTCCATCCGGAACATGGATGTTTTCCGGTAAAATATCAACTTGATTAAATAACAATTCTTTCATAAATCGCACATAGCTATTTATGGAATCTCGCTCCATAGGATAATATTCATCTAAATTGAATGACACTACATTTTTAAAACTTAATCCTTCTTCTTTGTGTAAGCGCACTAGTTCTGAATACAATCCTTTCGGGGAAGAACCTGTGGCCAACCCCAATATACAAGGCTGTTTTTGGGCTTGTTTAACTTTTATCAAATCTGATATTTCTTTAGCTACAGCTTTAGAGGCAGCTACTGAATTTTCATAAACTACGGTTCCTATATTCTCAAACCGCTTTTCGAAACCTGTGGCTTTATCAATATTACTATTTAACATGGCTTAATTTTTATAATTTATTTTTAATTTTATTGATATTTCCCAAAATATTATCTAACACTCAGGATGTATAGAATTCTTGACTAAATGATTTTTTATATTTTGAACATGAAAAAATTTAATGTTTTCAGGTTGTTTTATTATCAAGCTTTCTTTAAATGAACCTTGTTCCAACTTAATTCTAGGGAGTGATCGTCTATAATAAGTAACAAATAATGGTGTTTTCATTTCTTCAAAGACATTATTTACAAGTAAATATTCTTCATACGTTGATTTCATTGTTTTCGAAATACAACAAATTTTGCCTGATGCAACAACTTTTAGAGCATAATAGCAATGAGAATCTGGCGGAGTTGCTATACATAAAGAGTCGACTTCAGGATCATTTATTAAATCATCCACATCTCCATAAAACTTAAGAACACTGTCCTTAATTGCATAATCTTCGGCTTTTGAAATATTGCGCTGCATGACTGCATGTAACTCAAAACATTCTACTTTTTGATAGGCAGGACCGCTTCTGAGTTCTGTTACATTTCCGCATCCAATAATCCCCCATTTATACTTTTTTCTCAAACATATTGACAAACTGTTATCCTAATATTCTCAATATTTATTCAAAATATATTGCCTCATCAAAATGTTTTTTTATTTATTATTTCTTGACCAGCTTTTATAATTATGCCCCCAGATAGCAAAAAATAGAATAATGGAATAACAGGGAATTAAAATCCAATAACTACTTGTTGCTGCTGTTGCCAAAGCATCTGATTCATTTATTCCTTTAGCAATAAGCTCTTGTTTATTGGCATCAACCATTCTACCATATAATGGTGGAATAATTGCTCCACCTGAAATCGCCATAATTAATAAGGCTGACGCTGTCTTAGTGAATTTTCCTAATCCATCTAAAGTTAAAGGCCATATTGCTGGCCAAACCAGTGCATTGGCAATGCCTAATGATGCCACAAATAAAATAGACGTAAAGCCGGTGGTTAATAATATACAAACACTGAAAATGAGGCCTAATGCAGCACTAATTATAAGTGCAGTCCCTTGTTTTAAATATTTGGGTATTAAAAAAACTCCTAGAGCATAGGTACACACCATTGCTAATAAGGTTAAAGTTGTAAAGAACTTGGCGTCTGCAGCTGGGAAACCTAACGAAATACCATAGGCTATTATAGTATCTCCAGCTATAACTTCTGCCCCTATATAGACAAATAATGTTAAAACACCCAACCATAAATGAGGAAATTGAAAGATACTTTTTTTTGTTTCAGATCCTTCTTTTATCTCATTCACTTCAGCTGCTTCAACGTGAGGCAGAGGTGCTTTTCTAATTAATAATCCTAAAATTAATAATACTGTAGCCATTATTAAGTAAGGCATAAAAACACTGTCTGCCATAGTATCTAATAACACTGCTTTTTCTTCAATCGACGCGCTTCCTAATTTTTGTTTGACTTCATCTATTCCTGATAATAATAATGTGCCAAAAATCAAAGATCCTATTGCACCGGCTGTCTTATTGGCTATTCCCATAATGGCAATACGTTTGGCACCACTATCGATAGGTCCCAAAATTGTAATATACGGGTTCGCAGCTGTTTGTAATAAAGTCATCCCGACACCTTGAATAAAAATACCTGTTAAAAACACCCAGTAAGTTCTTGCCTCAGCCGCTGGAATAAATACTAAAGCGCCAATCGCCATTATTATTAATCCTAAAGACATTCCTTTTCTGTAACCTATCTTATTCAAAATATATGAAGCTGGTAAAGCCATTACTACAAATGAAATATAGGATGCCGATGCTACCAAATAGGATTGAGCATCGGTTAATTCATTGATAGTTTTCATAAATGGAATTAGTGCACCATTAATCCAGGTCACAAAACCAAATATGAAAAATAAGCCTGCTATAATTAGTATTGGGACTAAATTGTTTTTTGATTTAATACTATTACTCATATCTGTGAATTTTTAATTCTATTAGTTAATTAACGATGCTTTATGGTAAAATTCAATAGTCTCTTTCAAGGCATGATCTATAGAATACTGTGGTTTAAATCCTAGTTGAGTGAATTTTGAAGGATTTGCTTTTGAATGTTTAATATCTCCTGATCTTTCATCCAGAAATTTTATTTTTGATTTGGAGTTGGTTATTTCAATGATTTTTTCCGCTAATTCTAATATTGACGTGTTATGTCCTAGAGCCACATTATAGGTTTCATTCCCTTTTTGAGATGCCAAAATATTTGCTCTTACCACATCTTTTACATAAATAAAATCTCTAGTTTGTAAGCCATCTCCAAAAATGGTTATCGGTTTGTTTTGAAGTGCATTATTTATGAAAATTGGTACCGCTGCTGCATAGGCTGATTTTAAATTTTGTCTAGGACCAAAAACATTGAAATAACGTAATGAAGCAGTAGGAAGACCCCATTGATCTTGATACATTTTCAGATAAAACTCACCATCTAATTTTGTAACAGCATACGGAGTCATAGGTTCCGGAGTCATTGTTTCTATTTTAGGCAATATGGGATTGTCTCCGTAATTAGCCGCAGATGAAGAAAGTACTACTTTGCAATTTACATTCTTCTTTGCGGCCTCCAAAATATTTATTGTCCCCAATGTATTGATTTCAATACATTCGTTTATATTTAAAAGGGATTCCGGGACGCTTACCAAAGCCGCTAAGTGAAATATACCATTAGCACCTTGCACTAGTTCTTCCACAAGATTTTTATCCCTGATATCTCCTTTTTCAAAT
Organism: Flavobacterium sp. ZB4P23; assembly: GCF_003970375.1. Classification (NCBI taxonomy): domain Bacteria; kingdom Pseudomonadati; phylum Bacteroidota; class Flavobacteriia; order Flavobacteriales; family Flavobacteriaceae; genus Flavobacterium; species Flavobacterium sp. ZB4P23. Next base: position 478,396 of record NZ_RYDK01000001.1, on the reverse strand, counting down.
TGAACATTCAGCCCATTAATATTTTTTTCGAATCCCGTTCTTAAACTGTCCAAAACAATTACATGATGTCCTTTAGCGGATAAATATTCAGCAATGTGACTTCCTATAAATCCTGCGCCACCTGTTATTATATACTTCTTCATTTTTTTTAAATATTAGGAGTTATCTTTTCAGAATTATTAGTCATTCCAATTTAATACAGGATACTGTTTTTTTAGATAGGCCTTTACTTCAGCTATGTCTTCTTTTGCCGTTAAATCCGGTACGTGTTCAGAAAAAGGGATGCCAAATGTGGTATTTGGGTGTTCTTTTAATGCGTTTAAAAGTACGGTAGGTAATTCCTTTTCGTCTCTTTCAGGATGAACGGGACAGTTTTTTAGATAAGGATAGATAAGATCTCCTTTAAATTTAAAAGCATTCATGCTCACTCTTAACTTTCCCTCGGAATCTTTGTAACTCTCTAAATTAGCTGCAGTTGGTTTTTCAAGAATGTCAAATAATTGATTGTCATGGTCGAGTTTGGCAATGGCAAATCGAGAAATTCGTTCCGATGGAAATTCCATCGCATCTCTATTATAACTTATAAAAGCATTAGGACTATCTGTTTCTCTAAGCGCATAAAGTGCATCGACTGAATACAAGTTGTCGCTGTTGCAAACCGAGTAATCCAATGAATTCAGTTCCGGATATTGTTCTACAGCTTGAAATAATGCATCTGCAGTACCTAATGGTTTGGCTCTTCCTTCCGGAATATATTGAATAGCAAAAGAGATAGTTAAACCATGAAAATCATTGTATTTGTTTTCACTTCCGTAAAATTCTTTAAATAGATCACCCCGCTCACCAATAATAATATAGATATTTTTATACCCTGCTTTTTTCGCATTCAATAAAAGATAATCCAATAATGGTCTTCCATTTGGGCCAACACCAATTAATCCTTTACTTCTTTCATTCGCTTGCGCAATTTCTTCGTCACTCAAATTATCAACTGTAACTTGTTTTTTCATTCTGGAAGAAGCGCCGCCAGCCAAAATAATTAGATTGTCATGCATAATTAATTCTTTAAAATTTTAATGTTTTCTAGTATTCTCGCGCCAGGATCAACGGTTACCGTATAGGCTTCTATTGCCCCCGCAGTCAGTATTGCTGCCACTACTGGAGCTTCATTTCCCGGTTCAGCCAGTACTACAATACTACCGCCTCCACCTGAACCAACTATTTTTGCCCCATACGCCCCAGCTTTCAATGCAGCATTAATCATGGCATCAATTTTTGGCACAGTTATTTTTAATAAATCTCTTAAAACAGCGTGATGTTGATTCATTAAAGCACCAATCTTCTTTAAATCTGGAGTTGGTTTTTCAAATTCTTTTAAAGCCTCTTTTGTATAATGGTAATTCTTGATGGCAGCTTCAAAATAAGTAATCAATCGGTCTGGTAAATAATTATAGTATTTATCTAAATCTTCTATTTCGGATGTATTTAAATCAAAATCTTTAAAATTTTGTTTTATAATGTCAATTGCAATCAAGGCATTTCCTTTTAATTCTCCTATCAAACCAATGGTTTCTTTAGGTACCCCGGAAACACCGGTTATTAATCCTTTTAGTTCTGTTCCAATAATGGTATAAGAAAAAGGATCTTTGGTATTGATGTGTACAATATTGCCCACTCCGATGCTGTAATGATCCATCATTCCGCCTGGTTCTCCGTGCTCTAAAACTTCAGAAGCATACCCCATTTTTGCAATAAATTCCGGAGTAACTTCGGCATCAACTCCAAAAGCGGTAACCAAAAAATGAATCCAAGCCATTAATAAAGCCGATGAACTTGAGGTTCCGGAATTGATAGGAATATCTCCTTTTATGGTAATATCGTATCCTACAGTTGGAATACAACCTTGTCTTCTCAAAACTCTTAAGGAAGAGGCAAAATAATCTCGAGGTGCTAATTCTGAAAAAATACCGTGAATATCAATGACCCTAACTTCATTAATATCCTCCATGTTTAGTCTGAAAACTGAAGTGTCATTTTGAACTGCAGTTAATTTTATATTTAGATTGATTGCACATGCAATGACGGGCAAACCTAAATAGTCTTGATGATCTCCAAAGAGACACGTTCGTCCAGGAGCTAATGATATAATTTTTTTCACTTTTTAGAGATGTTAAAAACGCTGTATTAATAGTGTTTAATGCTAATTTTATTTATAATTCTAACTGTTTATTTAGTTTTACTTTACGAAACTATAGATTAAATTCTAATAAAACAAGTAAAAAACAATAAATGTGCTCGAACACACTTATTTCGTGTTGTCGAGCACATTTTTAAATTGTATGAAAAAATACGATCATAAAAAGATTATTACTAACAATGAAAGAATGTCAAACGTATAATTAGGTACTCATTCGTTAATTCAGTCTTACAAAAAAAAATAAAACCAAAGTTTTTATATATTTGCTCATTATGGATAAAAAATATACAATAAAGGATATTGCTAAATTAGCCGGTGTTTCGAAAGGAACTGTTGACAGAGTTTTGCACAAAAGAGGTAAAGTGTCACCAGCTGCTTTGGACAAAGTCAACGAAGTTTTAAAAGTAATTGACTACGAGCCAAACCTTATTGCTAGGAATTTAAAGAATAATAAAATTTATCGCATTTGTATTGTTCTTCCTGATCCCAAAATTGATACTTATTGGCATCCTTGCCTGAGTGGTATTGATGATGCGGTGAAAGAATTCAAAGCCTATAATTTGATTATTGAAACCTTTTACTTTAATCCGGAAAAAAAGAAATCCTTTTTAAAAACGAATAAAGAGGTATTGGAATTATCTCCGGACGCTGTTTTGCTAACGCCTTTATTCCATAAAGAAACTGTAGATGTTATCGAAGAATACAATTCGTTAAACATCATTGTAAATACTTTTAATAACCAAGTCGAGTCCAGTTTTGTAAAAAGTTTCGTTGGTCAGGATTTATTTAGAAGTGGACGAGTGGCAGCAAAATTAATAGATTCGATTACCGGTACCGGTCAAATTGCCATTGTTCATATTGATGAAACCTACAAAAATGCAATTCACATGCAGGAAAAGGAAAAAGGTTTTAGAAATTATTTTGATGAGAAAGAAAATTCTCCATACACGATTACCACTTTAAAATTAAAAAATCCAAATGTTGAGCTTAGTTGCAATACTTTCCTGAATGAAAATCCAGAGGTTACAGGAATTTTTGTTACTACTTCTAAATCGTATCAAATTGCTAAGGTAATTAGTGAATTTAAAGGTAAAAAAATTAGAGTGGTCGGTTATGATTTGATTGATGAAAATGTTACTTATTTGAATCAAGGCGTCATCGATTTTATGATTCATCAAAACCAGAAAAGACAGGCATATCTCGGAATAACCTCTTTGGTGGAACATTTTCTCTTTCAGAATGAAATTCCAAAAATGATTTTTTTGCCGATTGATATTGTGAACGCGGAAAATGCGGAGTATTATATTGAATAAAAAAAATTATTCTTTTAAAATAAAAACTCCGAAAGAAGATGCAATGTGGAAATTGGGAGTTTCCGTATTTGGGTTTACCCAAGTAATCCAATTAGGTTCATAACATTCATTTTGGGCTTTACTATATTTAGCCCTAAAAACACCGGTTTCAATAATGTTGTTTTTTATTAAATTAAGACTTTTCAAAGATTCGATACTAATTGATCCCTCAACCATAAAAGTATTAGCTTGTACAGATGATTTAACTACTAAATCATTTTTGGGCCAGTTCCAACTGAAATCGAAATTCTTATTAGGATACGCAATAAAATCCATTATTCGCCCAGAAGTGTCGATCTCTAAACAATAATAAGGATTCAGTCCATTATCAGTTCTGAAAAAGAGTTCAACTCTATCAGAAACTCCAATACTTTCAAAACTTTCATCTTGCTTTTCTATGTGGATTTCAGTATCTAAAACTGTAAAATTAAAAAATAATTTGTCTCGATTCCAAAGTGCTTTAAATGTAGTTTTAGTTACTTTTTTGGTATTCCACGGGGAACAAAAATCAGTTAAAATCTGGGCTTCAGTCCACGCTATGTCATCGCCTTTTCCGGAGACAGTCAGATCTTTGTTTTCAATTAAATGGACATTATATTCTTTCATTTCTGGAATCATTTTATGTGGTATTTAATATTTCTGTGAAACTGTGTTTGAACAGAAATTCTCGAAATATAGTTAAAAGAAATTTCAATGAATCTATTTATTCTTTTTTTAGCCTAATTATAAGTCTTACATTCATCTCTTAGCTGTTAAATTTAAAATTAAGTGATGGTAAATTGAGATTAAATGGTCAATTTATAGTGCGTAACATTGTTGAAGTTTTAGTTTTTAGTTTAAAAAATTCCGAATTTCTTGTTATTTAATGAGTATGTCCTTTTTTACTTGAAATAAATGATATGAAACCCCACAGGATTTTATAATTGAAAAACTAGAATTTTAGTACTAAAAAAACGTTTCGAGTATTTTTTGTGTGCTCGACAACACAAATAATATGTGTTCGAGCACATTATTTGTGTTTTTCCTTGTTTAATAAAAATATAATCTCTAGTTTCGTCATGTATTAAAAAATAATCAATCTTTTATTAGGTCAAAATTTAATGTTTTTGAAGATTATATCAAAGGCTGTATTTAGAAATATGCATAAAAAAAGAGGGTGGATTTAGACAAAAATTAGCTCAGTTAAGAAATTATAAATCAAATTTTTTAGAGTTCATTTTTGTCCATCAAAAAAACATACAAACAACACTTAATACTGAATAAACCAACAAACAATTATTAACTAAAACCATTTCAAGAGTATGAAATTATTAACCCAAAAAAAACCAAGGGGCTTAAGGATTAAAAGTATGACACACAAAGAAATTAAATTAACAATTCTTTCTTTTCTAGCTTTAACTTTTCAAGTTTCTACTGCTTCGACCATAAAGACAATCGCTTTATCCGAAACTAATGTATTATTAGTTCAGAAAGTTGTAAAAGGAAAAGTTACCGATGAAAGTGGAGCACCTCTTCCTGGAGCTAATGTGCTTATCAAAGGTACTACTATTGGTGTTCAAACTGATGCTGATGGTAATTTTGCTATTGATGTAGTAGGAAATAATAATACTTTAGTTGTTTCATTTATTGGAATGGAAGAACAAGAAATTGCTATTGGCAATGACCCATTAACTATTGTTTTAAAAGAAACCGGACAAAAATTAAATGAAGTCGTTATTGTTGGCTATAGTACGATTAAAAAAGAAAGTTTGACGGGTTCCTTACAAACAATTACCAATAAGAAGCTTACAGATGCTACAACTCCCTCTGTTGAAAATTTATTAGCAGGGAAAGCTACTGGAGTTTATGTAAATTCTGGATCTGGACAGCCTGGTGAAGCTGGTAAAATAATTATTAGAGGTAAAACAACTGTAAACGGAAGTACAGATCCTCTATGGGTTGTTGATGGAGTTATTGTAGGAAGTAGTGCCGGGAGCATTAATCCCATGGATATTGAAACTATGACGATTCTAAAAGATGCAGCCTCTACTGCTGTATACGGTTCTCAAGGGGCTAACGGAGTTATTGTGGTTACAACAAAAAGTGGAAAATCAGGCAAAGCAACTATTAATTTCTCGACGAAGATGGCTGCTACCACATTAAACACGGGTAATTTCAGCTTAATGAATGGAAATGAATTATATGACTTGTACGATTCTTTTTCGAACAAACAGGACTTTTCAACGGCATGGTGGTGGACTCCGGAACTGAGAAATAAAAACTTTGATTGGTGGGATAATGCCACAAGAACAGGTTTAGCAACCGATCATAACCTCTCTATAAGTGGTGGTAATGAGGATTTCAAAAGCTATGTTTCTCTGGGGGTGTATGATGAGACAGCAGCAATAAGAGGCTATGACTACAAACGGTATAATGCACTATTGAAATTTAGTTATAAAGTAAATAATTGGTTAACCATACGCCCACAGATAAACGCAACCCGCAGAGATGTTTTAAATAAACAACATTCAGTTGGTGCAATGTATGGTAATATGCCTTGGGATAACCCGTATTTAGCAGATGGAACTTTGGTAGGAAATCAACCAAATCCTACTTGGGTAAACACCACCGGATCAAACTATTTGTATGATTTACAATGGAATTACAGCGAGTCTGAAGCCTATGATATTCGAAGTAATTTTGATTTTGACATAAAACTTACGGATTGGCTGACTTTTGCCTCTGTAAACAGTTATATCTTTTCAAATTCAAATTCTACCTCCTATTCAGATCCACGTTCTTCCAGCGGATTAGCAGTAAAAGGAAGAATTGAGGATTATATGAGTTCGTATAATAGAGCCTATACCAATCAATTGTTCAAATTCAAAAAATCATTTGGAAAACATGATTTTAATGCCATCGCCGGCTATGAATGGAATGAATTTAATTCTAAAAATACAGTAGGAATTGCAACTGGATTTGCTCCGGGGTTTGTAGTGAGTGATGTGGCCTCGATTCCTGAAAGAGTGAGAGGAAGCAAAGCGCAATGGGCCGTACAATCATTATTATCGAATGTAAATTATACCTATGATAATAAGTACTTAGCACAAGTTTCGATTAGACGTGACGGAGCTTCAAATTTTGGGGTTAATTCACAATACGGGAATTTTTACTCTGTAAGTGGTGGATGGAATATTCATAAAGAAGCTTTTTTTAAAGCGGATTATATCACAAATTTAAAACTTAGAGCCAGTTATGGATCAGTAGGAAACAGACCAAACAGTCTTTATCCACACTATGCCCTGTATTCATTAACGACAGGGTACAATGAAAATCCAGGAGCCATAATTTCTCAAATTGCGAATCCTGATTTAAGTTGGGAAAAAACATATACGGCCGGTGTGGGTTTAGATATTTCGTTTTTAAGACGATTCAACCTGACTTTGGATTATTATGATAAAGATACTTCGGGTTTATTGTACCAAGTTCCTTTGCCAGGAGTTATTGGAGTGACTAGTATTTGGAAAAACGTAGGAGCAGTAAGCAATAAAGGTTTTGAAGCGGCACTTAATGTTGAAATTATTAATAATGAAGATTGGAGATGGGCTGTAGATGCTAATATTGGTGTGAATAAAAACAAAGTAACGAGTCTTTATGGCGAAAGACAACAAATCATCGTGAGAGATGGATCTGGTATTTCCGGTTCAGCTAATAAATTATTGACTCCCGGAAAGGATGTAGATACGTGGTACCTTACAGAATGGGCTGGTGTAGATCCAGAGAGCGGAAGACCACAATGGTTTGAAACCAATGCAGCAGGAGAACGCGTTAAAACCTTCAGTTATAGTGCCGCTTCAAAAACACCAATTGCTATGGGAGCGTATACGCCTTCATTTTTTGGTGGATTTTCAACGAATTTAAATTATAAGAGTTTTGATCTTGCTGCCATATTTACCTATTCAGTAGGAGGCGAAATTTATAATTATGCCAGAGCTGAATTTGATTCAGATGGAGCCTATACAGATCGCAACCAAATGAATCTTCACAGCGGATGGAGCCGATGGGAAAAACCAGGTGATATTGCTACGCATCCTCAAGCCAGTTATAACAATCAAAGTAACTCAAATAAAGCTTCGTCTCGTTTCTTAGAAACTGGAACCTATCTAAAAATGAGAAGCCTTTCTTTAGGATATAATCTAAATGTGGAGCGTTTTAATATTTCGAATCTTAGATTATTTGTAGCTGCAGAAAACTTATTTACAATTTCTCACTTCTCTGGAGTTGATCCTGAGATACCACCTAGTAATGGTCAAATAACAGGAGTTGCCACCTCAGTATATCCTCAGACACGCAAATTTGTATTAGGTCTTAATCTTACTCTTTAAAAAAAATAAATCATGAAAAAGATATTTATATTATTCATTACAATTAGTTTTTTATACTCTTGTGAACTGGAGAGAGAACCTTTTAATGCTTACACCGAGGACAAAATCCTTGCAGATAAGGAAGCGGCTGTCGAAGTACTTTTGAATGGGTGTTACGCACAACTTAAAGGTTGGTCAGATGTTATGCACAGAGTAGGGGAATATCCCGGAGATAATATCATGATAAGAGGAACTTCTACGGATGCTTTCTATTCCTTTATTTCGTACCAGCACATACCGGATAATGGAAGATTATCTGTTTTTTGGAACAACAGTTATAAAATTATTTCACAATCAAGTGACTTAATCAAAATTATTTCAGAAGGTGAAAATGCGCAAATTGACCAACAATTAGGAGAAGCCTACTACTTAAGAGGAATGATTTACTTCTATTTGTCTCGTACCTACGGTAGACCTTATGCACAATCCCCTGACTCTAATTTGGGAGTACCCATTGTAAACGGAATGCCTGCCGATATTGATAATTTACGTCTCCCAGACAGATCCACAATTAAAGACAGCTACCAACAAGCCATTAATGATTTGAAAAAAGCAGAAACGCTAATGACCGTAAAACGTAGTGCGACTTATGCAACCAGAGAGGCAGCGCAAGCAATGCTATCCAGAGTATACTTATACATGAGCGGAACGTACCAAAGTCCAAATCAAGAATATGCTACTCTTGCCATAGAATATGCTACAAAAGTAATTGCAAGTGGAAATTACAATTTACTTAGTAGAGCGGATTTTATGAAATACAATACCTTTGCTCCTGATGCTGCCGGACAAACGGAAACCATTTTTGCTGTTAAACGTGTGGCTTCAGAGTTCTCCGGATTCGATCACTATTATGGAATTGGCGGCATGTACGCCAATATTCAAGGACAAGGTTGGGGCGAAATGTATGCCAGTGCTAAATATTTAGATTTACTGCGCAAGTCTGGTCAAAAGAATGATGCTCGTTGGGCATTTATTAAACCACAATACGCACTGGATGCATCAGACAATAAAACAGAAGCCTTCCGTTTTGTCCATGATTCGTATAATACCAGCTCAGTACAAACAGGGTATAACTATTTGCAACAACCGCTTAAGCGTAATGCTGACGGTACATTTTACATTAATATTGGGACAGATAAATACGATCTAACTGTAGTTAATGCTGCTGAAAATAGTTATTCGATTGACTATAAAGGAAAAACATATGTTGGTGAAAAAGATTTTATGATGTTATTGAACCGTGTATATCCAATGTATTATATCACTAAATGTTCTTTACAGGATAACGATTCGCATCTTCATTCGCCAATCATTTCAAGACTATCTGAAATGTATTTGAATATGGCAGAAGCGTATGCAAAAAAAGGGGATTATCAAAATGCACGTATTAACCTAAATATAGTAAGAGAAAGATCAATTCCTGGTGCTGGATATACTTCATTAACGAGTGCCAATGCTATTCAATTTATTGATGAAGAACGTCAATTAGAATTAGCTTTCGAAGCACATAGAGGGTATGATGTATATAGAAACGGACAAACAATGACACGTCATTATCCGGGACCACATCGTGCCATGGAAGATATTCCTGCATCCAGTTTGCGTGTGATACAGTACATTCCTCAATCAGAAATAAATGCTTATCCTGGAACGCTGACCCAAAATCAATAATAAAAGGTTAGAATGAGGTTGTAAAAACGTCCATTTGGTTAAGAATAAAAGGGGTCAGAAAAGGGAAATACCGAACATAAAAAGTATAAAAATTATAGATGAAAAAAAAATTCTTTACAAACCTATTAGTAATCTTAGTATTGATTCCACTTACTTCTTGTAGCGGTAATGAAAAAAATGATACTATTGTTGGGGATGATTCTAAAATGATATCCGAAATTTCTCTGCCTCTTGGTGGAAATGCTTTTAGTTCAACTCCCTTTGCGGAAGTTGAAACCATTACAAAAAATGGAATCGAGTATTGGACCAATTCAGAAGAATATTTTACTGCTTACTTTCGAATTTCTGAGCCGGGAGTGTTCGAATTTTCAATAAATAAGGATTCATTGGTAGTTCTGGGAAAAGCAACTTTAGAATTCACCATTAACGACGAATCCAAAAGTATTGAATTCAACGACACCAAAAAAAATTCTTACCCAATAGGACGTTGGGAAATTACGGAACCGGGTTATGTTGCTTTAAAAATAAAAGGGATCAGCAAGAATAAAAGTCATTTCCCTTCTATTTCAAGAGTAACAATTAACAGCTCGATTGCGAAAGATAAAATTGCATTTGTTCAAAATGACGAAGCTAGTTTTTATCATTGGGGAAGAAGAGGTCCTTCTGTACATCTAAATTATCAAGTACCTGAAAAAGTAAATGCCGAATGGTATTACAACGAAGTTACTGTACCAAAAGGACAAGATATTATAGGGTCTTATTATATGGCAAATGGGTTTGCAGAAGGATATTTTGGTATACAGGTTAACTCGGATAAAGAGCGTAGAGTATTGTTCTCCGTTTGGAGTCCATTTGTAACGGATGATCCAGCAACCATTCCAGATTCCAAAAAAATTAAACTTCTTAATAAGGGAGAAAACGTAACGACGGGTGAATTTGGAAATGAGGGTTCCGGCGGACAAAGTTATTTGAAATACAATTGGATCGCAGGGAACACCTATAAGTTTTTACTTCGTGGAATTCCTCAAAATGATAATTCAACGACCTATACCGCTTACTTTTTTGCCCCCGAATTAAATAAATGGCAATTAATCGCCAGTTTTAACCGTCCCGAAACCAATACTTATCTAAAACGATTTCATTCGTTTTTAGAAAATTTTTCTCCGGAACAAGGAAATAAATCTCGAGAAGTCTTGTTCAATAATCAATGGTATTGTGATGCTACCGGAAATTGGACAGAGATTAACTCCGCAAAATTCACAACAGACAACACGGGTACTAAAGGGTACCGTATGGATTATTCAGGTGGTTTGCTAAATAACGAATCATTCTATTTGAAAAACGGAGGCTTTTTTAATAATTTTACCAAAGCTCAAAGTGTTTTTACAAGACCGTTACATCAGAAGAAACCTGTTATTGATTTTAGTAAATTACCATAGAGATTACTCACGGTTTAAGCTAACACAACAAATAGTAAAATAGTGCAGAATGGGTAATCTACAGTTTGATTATCTTCCTTTTTTTTAATAAATAAATTAAATTATGAAAACTAGTATTTTTAAATTGCTACTTATTTCCTTTCTTTTTCTAGGATGGGCCAATGTATCGGCTCAAATGATTAAAACTCCGGCTCCAAAACGAGATAAAGGACAAACCGATGTCTTGCGTCTTGCAACAGCTCCCATTCCTAATGTGCGTATTGCGTTCATAGGTTTAGGCATGCGTGGTCCAGGTGCAGTAGAACGTATGACACATATTCCTGGCGTTGAAATTGTGGCTTTATGTGATATGACACAAGAAAACACTTCTAAAGCAAATGAAATTCTTACTAAAGCGGGGCTTCCAAAAGCGAAAGAATTTTTTGGAGATGAAAATGCTTGGAGAAAAGTAACTGCTCTTCCTAATGTAGATCTTGTATATGTAGCAACCGATTGGAAAAACCATGCGAAAATTGGCGTTCAAGCCATGAAAGATGGTAAAAACGTAGCTATTGAAGTTCCTGGAGCAATGACCATGGAAGAAATTTGGGATCTGATTAATACTTCCGAAAAAACACGCAAGCATTGTATGCAGCTTGAAAATTGTGTGTACGATTTCTTCGAATTGACGACATTAAATATGGCGCAACAAGGATTGTTTGGAGAAATCCTGCATGCCGAGGGATCTTATATCCACGGACTTCAACCTTTCTGGGGTGAGTATTGGAACAACTGGCGTATGGATTATAATAGAAAACACCGTGGCGATATTTATGCAACGCATGGAATGGGACCGGCTTGTCAAGCATTGAACATTCACCGCGGAGATAAAATGAACTATTTGGTTTCTATGGATACTAAAGCCGTTGGTAATCCTGCGTATATTAAAGAAAAATCAGGAATAGAAGTAACGGACTTTAGAAATGGGGATCACACAATGACTATGATTCGTACCGAAAAAGGAAAAACAATCCAAATTCAACATGATGTAACTTCACCACGCCCTTACAGCCGTATGTACCAACTTAGCGGAACAAAAGGGTTTGCTAATAAATACCCTGTTGAAGGATATGCTTTGGATTCAAAAGCGATAGGTTCAGATATTGCACCAAATCATGAAAACTTGAGTGCACACAAGTTTGTTCCTGAAGACGTGAAAAAAGCATTAATGGAAAAATACAAGCATCCTATTGTAAAAGAAATTGAAGAGCAAGCAAAAAAAGTAGGCGGTCACGGTGGAATGGATTTCATCATGGATTACCGCTTGATTTATTGTTTACAAAATGGACTTCCATTGGATATGGACGTTTATGACTTGGCTGAATGGTCTTGTCTTGGACCACTAACGGAAATTTCCTTGGATAACAGTTCTGCACCAGTTGAGATTCCTGATTTCACTCGTGGGGGTTGGCAAAAATTGAAAGGTTTAGAGTTTTCTAAATAAAAATTAATTTTAAAATCATTCAAAAAGAGGATTATGACATAAAGTAGTTTATAAAGTTGATTATTAAATGACATTATAAATGAATGCAGAATACGATTTGGGTGGTGGATTGAGATAATAATAACAATAGTTTCAAAGGATACTATTCAGTAATGGGTGTAAATTTAAAATAAAGGGGTTTAACTTTTTAATTAAAGTTGAATCCCTTTACTTTTAATAGTTAAACAATTAAAATACTAAAACATACTTAATGCATATCATCAAACTGTCAGATGAATTGGTCCGTAAAAATATAGCATTTGCCGCAGATCATAACCCATTACAATTGAGGATTAATACCATCACGGTCCAAAAATGAAGAAATTTAAAAATTCACCTTTAACACCAAAATAGAAACGGTCAACGAAAAACCTCCCTTTAAAATTCAGTTGATATAAGATGTTTGGGTGTTAATGGGTATTACAAATAGTAATGGCTGAATACTAAAGGTAAAGCATAAAAAATATGAATTAAGTTTGCCCAACGAAGTACTTCTTGTCTTTGCAGGATTATATTCCAATTGGGTAAATAAAGAAACCGGAGAAATAAAAAACATATACACCATACTAACCACCGAAGTCAATACACTTTTGTCTGTAATACACAATCGTAAAAAAAGAATGTTTTAAACCGTAATAATGAATCCAGATAGTTGAATTATGAGCTAATAGAGTACTTTGCATTTCTCTATTAGGCAAATTTAATCGCTGTTAAATGATGAAGGCATCATTGACAACATTACTGGAAAACATGCCAGGTTTTTAATTCTACTATAGGTTCTTCATCGCGTGCAATCAAGCGGTCTCTCTGCGGTCGTTCTCTTTGTTCCGTTCGGCAGCTCCAGTCGGTCAACCTTACAGTTTTATAAGAACATTTTTTTGAAATAAGCAATTATTATTTCAATTCATTAGTTAGGTTTCCCTCCATTCCGCAGACACTTCACAGCACAAAAAAATAAGGCAGCCAAAAAATAGGCAACCTTATTTTTTCCGCTGTTCGTTCCTCATCTTCACACGTTCTCTACCCTGCGTTCGGCAGGGCTATTACATCCACAATACCGCTTCATTCCGTTACACTCCGCAGGCTACGTTCCACTGCATTCCAGCAGTATCATGTCTGTCGCCCTTTATTTTTTCAGCGGTGGCGCTCTTCGCACAGCCATCGGGGTTGGCACCGTTCCGTAAAAACGTCACTTCGCCCTAAATCAAGGAACGCCTGCGGCTGTCTTCTATTTTTTCCCCACCGTTTCACGCTCTTCTTCCTTCATTTTGCGTCTCGTTCCTCACCAGCTGCAATTCTCGGCTTCAGGTGGCTGTTCGATTGCCGCAACCCCGCCACTGCGCTCCTCGATAAATAATGATTTCCGCTATCGCTACAATCATCATTTTCTGCGGTGCTTGGGGGTGTTTGATTGCCTTGCGAGAGAAACGAAGCAATCACAATAACGCCCACAGAAAAACCTCAACAAAACGATATTGCAATTTTTTGAAAAGAAAAAGAAAAAAATCCAGCAAACATAGCATCCATTCCTCACTTTCAGTCGGTCGTTCCTCCCTCCATTTTCGTTCGTCATTTCTGCTGATTAAATAGCTTTCTTTTTTTCTCTTTTTTCTTTTCAAAAAATTAAGGTCGAATCTTTAAAACCAATACGCCACGGCGAATTTCATCATTAAAACACACAAAAAAATGCAGTTTATAAAGCTAACCAAATCTTTATTCTCAACAAAGGGATGAATAGTGGCAAATGGAGCGTAGCGGAATTCACCAATACTAAAAAAAAAATATTAACGCATTGGTAATCCTCAAAAAGAACCTTGTACAAATAGTTTTGTAATACTATTTCAAAATGAAGGAGCAACCGAAACAGTATACTGGTTGGCTTACAGTTTATGGAAAGCAAGATTCTGGGACCAATCTCTGGTTGAGTCCGTAATTCCTTTTTTACGAATCGACGATTTTAAAAAAGATTTTAACTCAAAAGTAGATGAAATGCTGCAGGAACACGAGCTGCACAAAAAAATTGTTAAAGCTTTAAAAATACTGGAATTTAATGAAGAACAATTTTACAAAAACATCAAATTGATTAATGATATAAGAAAAGCTATGTTGCGAAATTATTGCAAATAGTCTGACCACACTAGTCACGCATTTAAATACACTATAAGTCCTATTTGATTTTACATTATAGACAAATTAATAAAACTATTATAAGCACTTATATGTAAATGAAAAAAAGTACGAATTTTTATTAAAAAAGGTGTTCAAGAAATAGATTACTGATATGGTATTTGTTTTACTCAAATCAATGCAAGCATAAAATAGTAACTATCGGAATGTTTTTTTATTTACCTGTTCAATTAGAAGCTTGGTTAAATTTAAAAACGTTAAGGATTAGTTAACGTTTAGATAATCCTGTTGCGTTACTGTTGATATATTTTTGGCCCGATAAAAACCACTTAAAAAATTATGAAAAAAATTAAATTATTATTTAGCATTGTCCTTTTTGGGCTTATAGCTAATTCTTGTGCAACCGAGGAACTCGTTTATTCCGTTCCAGAAACTAAAAATTCAAACCAACTTTCAAAAATTTACACCGGCTTTCCTGAAACATTTGAATCAGGAAGCAAAACTTCTTATGTTGCGGCAGACGTAACTTTACCAACAGGTATCTGGAATTTGAACGATGCGTTAATAGGTACCCTTTCTGGCGACAGAAAAAACGGTGCTAAGTCAATTCGTATTCGAAATATAGGAACTGTTACAATGAAGTTTAATAGTATTAACGGTGCTTCAAGTGTTTCTGTTTTACATGCAAAGTATGGAACTGATGCTTCAAGTTCATGGGAACTTTGGTATTCCATTAACAACGGAAGTAGTTGGACTAAAACAGGAAGTACAATTACGACCTCTTCAACCACATTGCAAACTGCCACATTTCCAATGGCGATAAAGGGAAATGTTCGTTTTGAAATCAGAAAAATATCGGGTGGTACAAATCGTATCAATATTGATGATATGACTATTGATGATAATGGTGCTCTTATTAGCGGTGTTTTTCCGGAAACATACGAATCAGGAAGTAAAACCTCTTATACTCCTGCTGCTGTAACGCTTTCTACAGGGAGCTGGTATTTTGACAATGCATTAATAGGAACATCTGCAAGCGATGCGAAAAGTGGTACTCAATCAGCAAGGATAATCGACACCGGTAAAATTACGATGCAGTTTGATGTTACAACCGGTGCTTCAAGTGTAGATATTAAACATGCTACATACGGAACTGATGCTTCCAGCACATGGGAACTTTGGTATTCCAACAATAGCGGCAGTAGCTGGACTCAGACAGGAAGTAGCATTACTACTTCTTCTACTACATTGCAAACTGCAACTTTTCCAATGATTGTTCAGGGAAATATTCGTTTTGAAATCCGTAAAATTACTGGAACAGCTATTCGTATTAACATTGACGATTTTTCGATTACAGCTTACAATGGTACAGGAGGAAGTGGTACTGGTGGTGTTGATGGAGACCACATAGCTATGGGTAACCCTAGTGGTGCAACTACTGATATAACCAATGAAAATAATTATTTAATGGAGAAAGTGCAGTATAAACTTTCATACAATCGTTCGAAAGCAACTGCTAACTGGGTAAGCTGGCATTTAGATCCGTCATGGACAGGAGCTGCACCACGCCAGGATGATTTCAGAGCTGACACTACCTTGCCTTCAAGTTGGTATCAGGTAGGCTCTACAAGCTACTCTGGTAGCGGTTTCGACAGAGGTCATGAATGCCCTTCGGCTGACAGAACTTCTTCTGTTGCTGATAACTCTGAGACCTTCCTAATGACGAACATGATTCCTCAGGCACCTGTTAATAACCGACAAACCTGGGCTAACCTCGAAGCGTATGGCAGAACACTTGTAAGCCAAGGTAATGAAATCTATATAATTATGGGATGTTATGGTGTTGGTGGAACAGGTTCTGCCGGCAGTGCAAACACAATTAATAATGGCAATATAACTGTTCCAAGCAATATTTGGAAGATACTTGTTGTACTTACTCAGGGTACCAATGATGTTGGCAGAGTAACTACAAGCACTCGTGTAATTGCAGTTAATACTCCTAATATAAACACTACAGGTGCATGGGGAACC
The DNA here is from genome assembly GCF_003970375.1 of Flavobacterium sp. ZB4P23. Classification (NCBI taxonomy): domain Bacteria; kingdom Pseudomonadati; phylum Bacteroidota; class Flavobacteriia; order Flavobacteriales; family Flavobacteriaceae; genus Flavobacterium; species Flavobacterium sp. ZB4P23. Next base: position 461,654 of record NZ_RYDK01000001.1, on the reverse strand, counting down.
TACCGTACAAGTGTAGATGCAATTGAAGCCGCAACAGGATATGATTTATTGAGTAATTTGTCTACTTCAATTCAGTCAACTATTGAAGCAACGGTTGATAACGGACCAACAAAATAATTTTTATTGAAATCAGGGTATTAAAAATCCTCGTAAGTTTTTAAGGCTTCTGAAAAACATACCTTATTACAATAAAGAGTTGCTTTTAGAAAAAACGCTTGTTACGGATCTTTAAGATACTATTACAAGCGTTTTTCTTTTTGTAGCTGTTTTTATTGTAAAATTTATTTCGCAACATTTCTTCAAGTGGCTAATTCTCGTTGCTATTTTTTTTAAAAATTGCTTGTCTCTTTTAATTAACATCTTCTGTAACAATTAAAAATAATCTTTTTATTTTTCGCCACGATAATTAACTGCAAAAAATAAACTAAAAAAAAGCCTGATCTCACGACCAGACTTTCAAATAAATTCGAGAAAAGGTTACCAAGCCAAACTCCAATTATTTTTTTTTAATTTTTGTCAATCCTTTTAAAAGGAGCGAAATTAGGAAACTAATAATAGCTCCAATTACCGCTAAGATAATCGTTTTTAGAATATCTTCAGAAACAATATTTGGCATCACACTCAATAAAGTTCCGGACGCGGTTCCAATTGATAAAGTGTTATTTGATTCCATCTCGCGGTAAATATTGATTGTCTTTTTTCAACCGATTGATGATGGCCTGCTCTCGGTTGGCCTCATCGTCTACCGTAATTTGACTGATTACCGAAATGACACCTCCCGCAAGGGCTGCATATCCGGCAATACTGACAAAAACTACTGGTAATGTTACCGGAGCTGCAATGATACTGCCACTGATGGTCAATAAAGCCAATCCAATACTTCTCAAAACCCGGAAGAACTTCGGGGTAGGTGCTTTTGCACGTTCAACTATATTCATAATTTCTTTACTTGTTTTAAGCCTTATCATCCTGAGCGGAGTCGAAGGATTAGATTGGATTTTTATTTTCACTTCTTCATTATAGACCAAAGCTTTATAAACTAACGCTTTTAACTTTTCTAACGCTTTTCGGGAAAAACTTCCTTTCCCTATTCCTGTGTGCAGTGTTACAGTTGCGATACAACCCAATAATTCCGTTTTAGCATCATTGGCGGGATGGATTAAGATCAAATCTCTCCCCGGAACATTTTTCAAATGCAAGTGCCATTGGAACTTGGGGCTAAACCGCTTCTGTAAGATATATTCTCCCTCGGGAATGCAAGAAATACGCTTTCGGTTTCCCAACCAGGGCAATTCGATGGTATAACAAACTAAGGTGCCGTTCCATTCTAAAGCCCCTTGCGTTCCCTCAGGGAAATACGTCCTATTCAACACTAAAACCATCTTACAGACCGCTCACTTGAACCAAAGCCAATGGATTGAAAGAGCCATTTTTCAACGGATACATTCTACCATTTACCTCTTGAAAGAATTCAAGGCCTAAAGCCAAAAACAATGGTTTTGTGCTGCCCGGAGTAACCGGATTGACATGATTGATAGCAACAGTTTGATTCGAATCCCAAGGTAGAATATCCGTTTCCGAAGTAGCAACGACAAAGGTTTCTGCTTCAAAATCAATTTCCGCACCTGCTGATATGATTTTGAAATGAGTAGTTCCACTTGCAGCCGCAATCATGTTCGCAGGTACAAACGGCAATAAATCAACCATAATATCACCCGTAGCACGGTCAATCGTCCCCACAAAAGGAGCAAATAAAGCAGTGCCCAGCTTTCCTCTAATGTTAAATTCGAAACCAGCAAGCAATTCTGCCTCTCCATCAATCACATTTCGCAATCCACGCTCACTTACCATATCCGCCTGAATGACTTTAATCATAGATTGAGTCAATCGGCTTACCATTCTGCTATCAGCAGAATTAATGAGTAAAGTTCGCATTGCAGTTCGTAACGTTTTACCCGCCTTCCCAGCTCTTCCAAATTCGGCTCCATTCTCACGCGTTCTCTGGAACGCAGGATCGCTCGCAATTCTGCTTGCATCAATGCCGCCTTTTTCACGTGCTAAATGCCCATCTTTGGTTTTGTAAAAAGTAATATCGCCGATAGTACCTTTCAATTTAATAATGCCTTTTTGTCTAGCCATAATTCCTAAAATTTTAAATTAATAATTGTTTCAAATTCCCTCAATCATCATCCTGTTGCAACATCTTTCGATTGATTTCTAAACAAATTTTAAGCTATTAAGTGAGATAAAAAAGAGGTTCCTATTCCATATGTCACTTTCTGACACAAATGGCAGAAAATGATCCAAATATCCATTCACAACCACCATTGACAGGAGTAAATTTCCGCTTCTAAACCAAAGGAATTATTTACTATTTTTATGGAGTGCCAGAAGTTGAACCACAAAGGTATCAAGTTAGGCAAAGCCCAATCAAAGCTATAGATAGAGTATGAGATCCAAAAACAAGAGACTATGTATCTACCCTAAGGACATACAACGCATAACAGGAAAGAGTTATCGCCAAAGCATTAGACTACTTCAAAAAATGAGAATTAAGTTAAACAAACTAGAGGATGAGTTCGTGTCCATTGAAGAATTTTGCCAATTTACGAGCCTGAAAATTGAACAAGTTGAACCTTTAATAATTGGATAGAATTTATGTTTTAGGCAACTAAATTTTGAACCAATGCCTGTTCAAAAAAAAATGGTTAACCGGTTCAAATTATGACAATTAATCATTAATTCCAGAGAAAAAACACTTATATTTGGTAATTGAAATTTAGAACAATTTGCTAACATATTGAGAGGTGTCAGTTGAGGTGTCACTTAAAATAAAAGCTTTGCGAAGCCTTATTTTACGGCACTTTAGAAAAACAAACAACTCCCTCTTTCTCCGCCAGTAGAAAAACAAATGGTATCAAAACCCCGTAAATCTTATGATTTACGGGGTTTTTGCTTTTACGTATTATTCAAATTATTCATCTAATCTCATTCTTAACGAGACAAAATCGAGACCCTACAATAATTCAAAAATCAGGGTCTCGCTAAATCAACTTGAAAATTTCAAACAACCTGTTCAATGGCTAGTTTATCACTAGTCCACTATTTAAACATCTTGTTTGATATCCTTTAGAAATCTAAATTGAATACTAATTAAAAGGCTACCGCAATGAAAACAAAAGTATCTATTCTCTTTTACGCAAAGAGAGCCAAAGCTAGTGTAAACGGTCTAGTACCTATCTACACTCGAATTACTGTAAATGGCTAAAGAATTGAATTGAGTAGAAACAGATAAATGGTCCACGGAAGCTGGCAAAATGAAAGGCACTTCTAATATTGTACCATATAAAGGTACTCCTCCAGTTGCAAGACCTATTGTAGTATATGGTGAATCCGAAGAAGTACTTATTCCTAAAATAGAAAGCATAATCGAGCACTACAAAATTTTTGATCTAAAAAACACCTGTATTTTAGAAAGAGATTATAACTTAAGGAATCTGTTATCTCGAAAAAATATAAAGGTAGAATCGGATTTCATTCTGAGTTTGAAAGGGTTGAAAAAAGAATGTGTGATTTGGTCAACATATATTCCTTTAGAATTTGAAAAAGAAGCATTTGAATTTGCATACACTATTATTACGAGGACATCAGGGGTGCTAATCATTGTAATTACTGAACAATAGGTATGTAAAAAAGGTTTAGGCCTTTTAAATCAAGAAAGAATCATTTTCTGGGATAAAAATTCGGAAGACAAATTTAAATCCTTTTGTGAAGAATATGTACCGATGGAAATTTTAGATGAAGATGAAGACCAAAACATTCTTAATGAAATAGTCTTTTAAAGTTATTTATTGAGTTTTTCGTTAAAATTAGCTATATTTGTATGACACATCAGTCATTAAATCATAAATAACTACTTTATGAATGATACATCATACATAAACTGGATAGCAATGAGCGATAACGCTTTAGCACAAACCATCGGTGCTTTTGTTAAACACCATCGCTTATCGCAGAACAAAACGCAGGAAGAGGTTGCCGGAGCCGCAAATATAAGCCGTTCTACACTCAGCTTACTAGAAAAAGGGGGAACAATAACAGTCCCAACCTTGCTACAAGTATTAAGAGTATTAGACCTTCTCTATATTATGGAGGTTTTCAAGATACAAGAACAAATAAGTCCTATAGAGTTAGCTAAACTAGATCAGCAAAAAAGACAACGAGCGAGAAACAGTGACAATGATTCTAATAAAAAATCAGATTGGTAATGATAACAACGGCATTTGTTAAAATATGGAATGAAACGGTGGGAGCTGTTGCTTGGAATACAGAAACGGGAGTAGCTAGTTTTGAATATGAGGCAAAATTCTTGGCGAAAAACTGGGATTTAGCCCCATTAAAAATGCCTGCCAATAATGCTCGTGGACGTATTTTTACTTTCACAGAATTAAAAGAAATTAAAACATTTAAAGGACTTCCTGGATTGCTGGCAGATGTATTGCCAGATGATTATGGAAACCAATTAATTAACAGTTGGCTGGCCCAAAATGGTCGACCGGAAAACAGTATGAACCCTGTTGAAATGCTTTGCTTTATAGGAACCCGTGGTATGGGTGCGCTTGAATTTGAACCTTCCCAATTTAATGTCAATAAAAGAGCTTTTGATATAGAAGTGGATAGCTTGGTAGCCATCTCTCAAAAAATGCTGTACAAAAGAGAAGGTTTTACAGCCAATCTAAACCAAAACGAGCAAGAAGCCATGATGAACATCCTTAAAATTGGAACCTCAGCTGGTGGTGCTCGTCCAAAAGCCATTATTGCCTATAACGAAAAAACAGGACAGGTAAAATCCGGACAAACAAATGCCCCAAAAGGATTTGAACATTGGTTAATCAAACTTGATACGGTAAGCGATGTGCAGTTTGGTGCAAGTACTGGCTATGGTAGAATTGAAATGGCTTATTATCTGATGGCAAGAGCAGCCGGAATTGAAATGATGGAATGCCGTTTATACGAAGAAAATGGTAGAGCGCATTTCATGACGAAACGTTTTGATAGAGAAAATGGCGATCAAAAACACCACATACAAACGTTATGCGCAATGCAACACTATGACTTTAACCAAATAACGAGTTTTAGTTACGAACAGTTGTTTCAAACCATGCGTTTATTAAAACTACCGTATCCACAAGCGGAACAGTTATACAGAAGGATGGTGTTTAATGTAATAGCACGCAATTGTGATGACCATACAAAAAACTTTGCATTTCGACTAAAGAAAGAGGGTGATTGGGAACTTTCTCCTGCTTATGATATTTGTTTTGCCTATCGCCCTGATAGTGATTGGGTAAGTCAGCATAACTTAAGTATTAATGGAAAGAGAACCTATATTACCAGAGAAGATTTACTGACAGTAGCAAAATCAATGAATATAAAAAAGGCGAATACTATCATCCAGCAAATTGATCAGGCTGTGAAAAGATGGTACGAATTCGCTGAAGCCGCAAATGTGGAGAATAAAATGAAAGAGAGTATTGCTAGATCACATCTAATTTTATAAGTAAAAAACATGTTTGCAGACAAAGTAATACAAACACTTACAGAATGTGATAAAAATATACTCTTCTATTTTGATGCAGATGGATCAAAAAAAGAAGAATTAACCGCTATTGAAGAAGCCGGTATAAAAGTAATAGAAGTAAATCAAAACTATTTTGAGTTAAAGTACAAACTGGAAATGGTATTGTAAATAATAGCGCTTTGAGGACAAACTAAATAATTGCAATAGTTAAAAAAATAAAACATAAATTAGCATATTGAAAAAAAAATTAACATAAATACCCTAATAACAGCCATTTAATCGAAAGACTAATCAAGCGTGTAGTATTAAATCATTTTCTAAATAATCCTTAATATGAATAAATTAAAATCTCTTCTTAGAAAAACAGCAGTCCTGCTTTTTGTTTTCACCGGCACAATTGTAATGGCACAAAAAAACTCAAGCAATGCTAAATTCGGCAAATTTCTAGATAATTATTACGAAGAAGGCTTGCTATTAAACCCATTGACAGCTACACAAAGAGGCGACAACAGGTACAACGATTTATTTCCGAACGATATCGCTGAACCCTACCTAAAAAAACAACACGACTTTACCATCGTGTATCAAAAACAGTTAGCATCGTTTGATAGAAACAAGCTGAATTCTTTTGATAAAATTTCTTTCGACATCGTAAGTCTCCAAATAAAGCAAGCCCTGGAAAGAGAAACATTCCATCTTGAATACATTCCCTTTAGCCAGTTTAGGGGCTATCCCAGTTCATTACCTTCTCTTGGTTCAGGAAAAAGTTCTCAACCATTTAAAACAGCGAAAGATTATGAAAACTGGCTCAAACGAATTGATGGTTTTACGATATGGGCCGATACTGCGATAGCTAATTTTAACAAAGGCGTTGCAATGAAAATGGTACTTCCCAAAGCCTTGGTGATTAAAATGATTCCGCAGCTGGAAGCTCAAATTGCGCCAGATACACTCAAAAATATCTTTTATGAACCCGTTCGGAATATGCCAAGCTCCTTTTCTGCAAAAGAAAAGAAAGCGATACGATTGGCCTATCAAAAGGCAATCAACACTAAAATAATCCCTACTTACCGAAAACTGGCCGATTATTTAAAAAATGTTTATTTGCCAAAATCCAGAACCACATCGGGCTACAATGATTTGCCCAATGGAAAAGCAATGTATGAATATTTTGTTGGAGTAAACACCACTACCAATCAAACACCGGATGAAATTTACCAAACGGGACTTCGAGAGGTGGAACAGATTACTAAAGAGATCGATGACCTCAAGATAAAAATTGGCTTTCAGGGAGACCGAACTGCATTTTTCAATCATGCCCTGACTGATCCCTCCTTTTTTCCTTTCACCACTGACGAAGAAATATTGGAAAGTTACAGAGCCATCCTGCCCATCATAGAGCCGAAGCTGAAAAAATTATTCAATATTGTTCCCAAAACAGCCTTCGAGGTGAAGGCAATTGAAAAATTTAAAGCGGCGACGTCGGCAGCCAATTATGAAAGAGGCACAACGGACGGTAGCAGACCCGGTTATTTTAATGTTCCAATCGTTGACGCTACTAAATTCAATAAGTTGGGGATGGACAATCTTTTTATACATGAAGCAATTCCGGGGCACCATTTTCAATTGTCCTTACAGCAAGAGAATCAATCCATGCCTAAAATCAGAAAATTTGCTGGCTATTCCGTTTTTTCTGAAGGCTGGGCTTTGTATGCCGAATCATTGGGTGATGAACTAGGATTGTACACCGATCCTTATCAAAAATTGGCTGCCTACAAATCAGAATTATTTAGAGCGATACGATTAGTGACAGACGTTGGATTGCATACTGGAATAATGACAAGAGAAGAGTCAATCCAATACATGATGGAAAAAGGGGGAAGAGAGCAGCAAGCTTCTGTTTCAGAAACAGAAAGATATATGGCAATGCCAGGACAGGCGCTTTCCTATAAAACAGGGGAATTGAAAATTTCGGAATTGAAAGCCAAATACATCAAAAGCTTGGGCAGCAAGTTTGAAATCAAAAAGTTTCACGATGCCATTTTGCAGGTTGGTTCCGTGCCTTTAAATGTGTTTGAAACTTATATGGATAATTGGGCTTCTGAACAAAGTAACTAAGGAGAATATAAGTATTAATTGGGAAACAATAGTTTTTTTAAAACCTAACGAAGTTATTAAGTTGTCTTGTCCTGAATAACCGATACAGATTATTAGATAAAAATATTTAATTAAACACTTGCAAAAACGTTTTTGTAAGTGTTTTTTGTTTTATATGTCCTCATTTTAATTTGATTTTGTAAATGCATTTTGTTTGGAGTCAGCATGAAATTAGAATAATGAGGTCTTAATTCATTGTATATGCTGATTGATTCTTTTACAATTTGCTTCATAACTTTTAAATCTAGATTGTATTTGTCAATCATAAATTCCTGCTTTAATATTCCATTTATTCTTTCAGCTACAGCATTTTCTTATTTATTTCTAAATCTAGAATTAGGTTTTGATGTTTCCTAAATCGATGATGAGAATTAGTGGTTACATGATAACTTTTATTTAGATAGATGTATTGTTCGCATCACTTTGTAATTGTCTTATTTTTATGTTGAAAGCAGCAAATAATAAAGTCATAAAAGGGCTTAAAAGATTAAAAAAGGCAAAAGGAAGATAGTCTAATGTTGGCACACCTAATGTTCCTGATTGGTACGCTCCGCAGGTATTCCAAGGAATTAATACCGAGGTTACAGTCCCGGCGTCTTCTAATGTTCTACTTAAGTTTTCAGGGGCTAAACCTTTATTTTTATAGGCTTTCGCAAACATTTTACCCGGAACTACAATGGCTAAATATTGATCCGAAGCTGTAATGTTTAATGCCAAACAGCTCCCTACGGTAGACGCAAATAAACCAAAAGTGGTGTGTGCTAATTTTAAGAGGGCTTTACTAATTGTTGCCAATGCGCCAATTGCATCCATAATGCCACCAAAAACCATTGCGCAAAGAATCAACCATATAGTTCCCAGCATTTTTTGCATTCCTCCAGAAGTAAATAAATCCGCAAGGGTTTCATTTGTAGTAGGAATGCTTACTTTAGTTGTTATGGCATCCATTATTCCTCTGTAACCGGATTGTAAAGTCATGTTGTTGACACCAGAAATTTGATTGATGATGTGAGGTTGAAATAGAATTGCAAATACAGCAGCCAGAAGAGTTCCTGCTAAAAGAGCAATTAGCGGTTCTGTTTTTTTTATGATTAATCCAATAACAACAGCGGGAACTATAAATAACCATCCCGAAACAGTAAAAGAACTTTCAATATCATTCAGCAGTGTTTTTATATCCACATCTCCTTTAATATCCACTGTCAAACCCAGAATAATAAACAAAATTAGAGTAATAATATACGTAGGAATTGTTGTTATCATCATATATCTGATGTGCGTAAACAAATCGGTTCCGGCCATAGCAGGGGCGAGGTTTGTTGTGTCTGACATGGGCGATAATTTGTCTCCGAAATAGGCTCCGGAAATAACGGCCCCTGCAACCATTCCTAAATCAAAACCCAATGCGCCACCAACACCAATTAATGCTATACCTACCGTAGCACTGGTGGTCCAGGAGCTTCCGGTAGCAATAGAAATTATAGAACAAATTAGCAATGTAGCAGGCAAAAATACCGTTGGACTCAAAATTTGTAACCCATAATAAATCATCGAAGGAATAATGCCACTTACCAACCAAGTTCCCGCTAATGCTCCAACCATAAGTAAGATCAGGATAGCGCCTACGGTTGATTTGATGTTCTCAGCCACTTCATCAATCATTTTTTGATAGGTAACCTTATTAAAAAAACCTATAATTGCTGCAACAGCTCCACCCAGCAAGAGTACAAATTGATTGCTTCCGCTCAAAGCATCATCACCGTAAACGAATACATTAAAACCTAGCAGCATGATGAGCGCTAGAACAGGAATCAACGCTTGTCCTATTGATAATTCTTTATTTTTGTTGATTTTTATATCCATTCTATAGTGTTTGGATGTGCAATATAGATAAAAAAAAGCCTTATATCCTAAAGTGGCTGCTCTATCGGTTTTGGTTTTTTGTAGATTTTATTAGTAGAATTTTCAAATTAAACCATTCGGGATTTAAAATATTTCGGAATTTATTTTTTGGCTATTTTTCACAATCCGTAGTCCTTTTTAGAAAAAATCAAATATTTTATGAGTCTATTCAATAGTTGATATTTGCACCGGCAGAGCTCCTTTACACTCCATGTTTTCCAGTAATTGGTGTGCTGCTGTTTCTTGAAATTCCGAAAAATCCTGATACACTTGAACGATTCCTGCAGTAGCACTTAAGTTAGGAATTATCTGTAATGCGTACGGGTTTCCAAAGACATATAAAAAACACTTTTTTGAAATAAATAATTTTTCTAAATACTGCAATACAAAATCCTCTATATCAAAATTATTCATTGGTTTGGCTTTTGGAACAAACAAAGCAATAAGAATAGTATCAAAATCTAGTAGCAGTTCATCTAATTCATTCAGGGCTATGGTATCTCCTCTTTCATAGCAAAATTCAGGACAAGGCAATGCGGCCGATAAATTTTTAAAAAAAGAATTTTCAGTGTTTTTATACAGACTTATTTTGGCTAGATTCGCTCCGTTTTTTGCATCAAAAAGCGTAACGGTATTGCGGGTGTCTTTTATTTTAGTAATGCAATTTTGAGCAATTTTTGAGTTTAATTCAGAAGTGGTTTTAAAATCAAAAGCATTCCGGGAAAGATGCGGTAATTTAGAATTTCCGTCTATAATACCTGCTTTTTGTTTGCATTTCCACAACCGGTTAAAGCTAGCTTCAATCCGTTCCGGAGTTGCGTTTTTTAGGATTTCCTGTATTCCTTCGGGTACGTTTTCGGCAAAGCACAAAATATCATTACCAGCATTAAAAGCTTCCCATTCCAGTTGCCCTTTTTGATCGTATAATTTAGAAACGCTGTGCATATTCAAAGCATCCGAAATCACTAAACCATCATAGCCCAATTGCTTGCGCAAAAGGGTTTCAATCACGGATTTTGACAGCGTTGCCGAAGTGTTTTTTCCTTCGTTCAAAGCAGGAACTGCCAAATGGCCAATCATAATCGAATCGACTTTGTTCTCAATTCCTTTTATAAACGGAACCAGTTCATTGGCTACTAATTCTTCGAGAGTTTCTTTTAAAATAGGTAATCCCAAATGCGAATCAACATTAGTATTTCCGTGTCCGGGAAAATGTTTGAGACAGCCTAAAACACCAGTATCATTAAGTCCTCTGAGATATTCCAGCGCAAAATCAGTTACTTTTTTTTTGTCTTGACCAAAAGAACGGTAGCCAATTACAGGATTATTCGGATTGTTATTGATATCCGCCAATGGCGATAAATTATAATGAATCCCAACTGATTTTAAGTCTAAACCTATTTGTTTGCCCACTTCATAAACCAGATTTTTTTTATTGTCAGGCAAAGCGCCAAGGGTAATCGCATACGGATATTGTGGTGTTTTTTCTACGCGCATAGCCAATCCCCATTCGGCATCAATACTCATTAATAACGGAGTCGTAGCACAATTTTGATATCTGATTATGAGTTCTTTTAAACGCTGAAAACTACCATCATTCAGGACTACTTTTTTTGTAGTTTCATAATTGGTTGCTGCACTGGCACGGCTGTGAAAAAAAGTCAATCCACCTATATTGTGCTCTTTTATTAATCGTTCGGTAGCCTGAATGTTTTCCTCAGTATCATTGATGAAAACGGCTGGAAAAAAAAATTGTCCTATTTTTTGTTCTATTGTCATTATAAAATGAATATGATGTTAATTTTAAACAAATAAGTCACGTAAGTCAAATTACACAGAATAAATAATTATTTAAAAGGGTTGTGAAAAAACAGTTATTTTTAAGAGAGTCTTACTTTCTTAAATAAACTTATATGACTTATATGTTTAAAAAAAAGCTAGTTTGTTTATTCTTGTTCTGTTTTCTTACCGAAATTTGCAGGAAAAATCAAAAAGCGGGATAAAATTAATCCAGGGATGGTTGCCAAAAACACCCAAATAAAGAAATTTCCATAGCCCAAATAGTCTTGAATAAATCCGCTCAACATTCCCGGAAGCATCATTCCTAACGCCATAAATCCGGTTGCAATAGAGTAGTGAGAGGTTTTTGATTCGCCATCAGCCACATAAATCAAGTACATCATGAAAGCCGCAAAACCAAAACCATAACCAAATTGTTCCGCAATCACCGTCGCATAAATATAGAAAACGGAACCGGGATGAAAATGGGATAATAGTATGAATCCTATTATAGGTAAGTGCATGGCTAAAATCATGGGTAACATCCATTTTCCTAATCCATCTCTGGAAATGGCAATACCGCCTAAGATGCCGCCCAAAGTAAGCGAAATCACGCCAAAAGTCCCATAGATAACGCCAACATCCTGTGTGGTTAAGCCCATGCCTCCTGCAGTTATAGGATCTATTAAAAAAGGAGTTAACATTTTTAATAACTGAGATTCTCCTAATCTGAATAATAAAATGAAAGCCAAAACTAAACCAATTTGTTTCTTTTGAAAAAAAGTAGCAAAAACAACTCCGAAGCTTTTATTTGGGACTGATTCCGTTTTTGCCTCTGCAATTTTTGTTTCAATTTTTGGAGTCGAAAAATAATTGTAAATGGTAATTACCGTCATAATTAATCCTACAATTACCATGGTGTAGGACCATGCTTTTTGTTTGTCTCCATATTCCTGTTCCAGATAACCAGCAATAACTACAATTAATCCGTTTCCGGTAAGCATAGAAAGTCTGTAAAATGTACTCCGGATTCCAAGGAAAAAGGATTGTTGGTCTTTCTCTAAAGCCAACATGTAAAAGCCATCACTGGCCACATCATTAGAGGCTGATGCAAATGCCGCCATCCAAAAAACAGCTAGACTTAGCATGAAAAAATTATTCATAGGAATGGTCAAACCCACAATCAAAAATGCAACTGCAATCAGTAATTGCATGCTCAAAAACCATTTTCTTTTAGTCGAATAGAGGTCAATAAAAGGGCTCCACAGCGGTTTGATTACCCATGGTAAATATAGTAAACTGGTATATATGCCAATATCCTCATTGTTGATTCCTAGGTTTTTATACATTATTACCGAAACCGAAATAATAATAGCATACGGCAAGCCTGAAGCAAAGTTTAAAACGGGAATCCAATACCAGGGTCTATTGTCTGTTTTCATTTAAGGCAAATTATATTCAATTAAAATTATAGCGTAAAATTGACAAAAGCAGCTTCACTTTCATTGCCATAAAAATCGATGAATGTAATGGCGCAGGAATTATTTTTATCTAATTTATAAGTAGGAATTACTATTTCAACTGGGTTTTTCTCATTGAAAGCAATTTTGTTGATGATTTGGCTCGGATCATTCACATCAATTTGTGTTTCAGATGTAGATCCATAAACCATCACATAACGCACTTGACTATTTTCAGGATAAGGAACATAAAAACTAGAAGAAATCGAATTTTTAACCAGTGCGTTTGCCCTTGGAACAGCGATTACTTTTTTGACAAAATTTGGAACAACGTGAGGAAGTGCAGGATATTTGTATTGGTTGTTTTCCAGTAATCGAGTCACACTTTGATTTTTGTTTAAAAATGATTTGGCACTAAAAAAAGCATTACCCTGAATATTTTTATATGATCTGGTAATGTCTATTTGGTTGGGGATTTCGTATGGATTATTCCATCTTTTGTCAGAGTCGGTATTGATTTTGTATGATCCGTTACCAATATAGATTGCCGTATTTGTTGAATTTTCAGACCACCAACGCAACAATTTCGAATAGGAAGCTTTAGGGTGATCCATACTCCAGTATAGCTGCGGAACAAGGTAATCAATCCACTTGTTTTCCATCCACGCTAACGGATCAGCAAATAAATCATCGTAATTAGTTTGCCCAGATTCCGTTTCGGAACCTCTTGAATCTACTGATTTATTTCTCCAGACACCAAATGGGCTGATGCCAAATTGCACCCACGGTTTGATTTTTTTGATCGATATTGAAACACTTTTTACAAAATCATTCACATTTTTACGTCTCCAATCCGCTAAATCCAATCCATCTCCATATTTTTTGAAAGAATCAGTGTCGTCAAATAATTCGCCTTTTATTTTATACGGATAAAAATAATCATCAAAATGAATGGCATCAATGTCATAATTTGTAACGACTTCTTCCACGACAGCTGTCAAATGATTTTGAACTTCAGGCAAAGCAGGATTGTAATAGTATTTACCACCATATTTTATCATCCATTCGGGATATTTAAAAAAATCGTGTTGAGGACTTAAAAGTGCAGTATTGTAATCCATTGTGGCTCGGTATGGATTCATCCAAGCATGAAATTCAAAACCTCTGGCATGCGTTTCAGCAATCATCCACGCTAAGGTGTCAAAATAAGGTTTTGGTGCCTGTCCTTCTTTACCGGTCAAAAATCGGGACCAAGGTGCTAATTGGGTTGGATAAAAAGCATCACCAACACTTCGAATCTGAACAATGACTGCATTATAATTTAATTTTTTATAAGCCTCTAAAATCTCAATATAATCTGCTTTTTGTTTGGCAACATTATCAGTACTCATTTTAGGCCAGTCAATATTCACCACTGTAGCAATCCAAACGGCTCTAAATTCATTTTTGGGATTTGTAGCGGATGTTTGTGCGTTACCAATCGAAAAAGATAGTAAAAAGAATAAAATAAGCAAAAGAGTGTGCTTGCGATTTTTCATTAGAGTATTGTTTATAAAGTATTCAAAAATAGTTTTTTTAGTGAAATTTACCCGATAAAATGGGTTTAAAATTCGACTTTTTTTATCAGCGCAATTTCTTTGCCGTTTTTTAGTAAATAAATAAATCATGTTACTTTTAGGTATCATACTTTAAAAATCAGTTTGTTTTTATAAAAAAACCAAAGTATAAGAGACCAAAAAACAGCATATGTTAGCGCATAAGCTAGTGACGCATTCAACGGATTTTTAAAAATAGGCACAATACATAAGTTGTAAATTAAATTTTGAAGATTGATTTGTTCGGTTGAAATTTCTGGATTTTGAATTTTAATCGAGCTTAGAACTCTTGGAATAATGCCAGAAAAGAAAAATACAATCATTGGATTTACCCCCCAAATTAAAAACAGTTTAATACATTTTTTATAATTTAAAACATCAATTATCCAGTATAATAGGGTTAAGCATATTGTGGCAATACCAGCAGCATACAATACATAAGAGCTTGTCCAAAGTGATTTGTTTATAGGAAATACGATGCTCCAAAGCAAACCTGTAATCAGTAAAGCAATTCCTATGATAGCTGTTTTTTTGATAATTTCAATTTTTGGAATTTTTAAGTTTAATACCTGACCTATGAGCATTCCAAAAATTCCAGTTGTAATAGCAGGTAAAGTACTCAAAATTCCTTCTGGATCCCAAGTTTTGGAATAACTCCACAGATGTCCTTTTAATACTAAATTATCCAACCACGCAGCTAAGTTGGTCCCTTTTTCAAAATTTGCGGCACCAAATCCCGGAACTGGAACAAAAGCCATTACAATCCAATAACCCAATAAAATTGATGCAGCAAACAGAAGTTGTGTTTTCAGATTTGTTTTTAAATACAAAAGAGAGACAAAAAAATATACAATTCCTATTCGCTGTAAAATTCCTGGGATTCGTACATCCTGAAATGCTTCAATTGGACTGTATGCTAAGATTAGTAATATTGTGAAAATTCCAAAAACGAGATAGGTTTTAATTTTTAAACTAAAGTTTCCTAAAAGTGCATAAGCGACTGCAAAGGTTATTATTAGCCTGAGCAGTAACAAGGAAATCCCCTCTAAGCCCAATAATTCAATTCTACTGAAATAATTTAAAAATAATCCTAAACAGAAAATTCGTAAGGATCGAACTATAATTTTATTAAAAACTACAGAGTCAAATTGTTTCGTTGGCATTGCAAAAGGGATTGCGCTACCCATTATAAAAATAAAAAAGGGAAAAACTAAATCGGTCGGAGTACAGCCGTGCCATTCTGCGTGTGCCAAAGGCGGATAAATAGCGGCCCAACTTCCCGGGTTGTTGACAATAGTCATTAATAAAATGGTAAATCCTCGAAATACATCTAGTGAAATTAAACGTTCTTTTATCATTTTTTTATTTTTTTCAAAAAGGAGAAGTGATTTTTTATCAGGTTCTTATTTTTAAGTAGGAAAGGAAATTTTTCCCATCGAAACCGCAGGAATACCTTCACGTGATCCAAAATTAGAGTTTCCTCCCGAAACTGTTTCATTTGCTAAAACAGCAAACAATATTGCCTCTTTTGCATCACCTGGAATACCTAAGATGTCTGTTTTTAAAAATTTACAGGCTAGTAATTCTTTTAACCAAGACACTAATAAAGGATTGTGTGTTCCTCCTCCAGACATGTAAATTGTAAAACTGTCTGTGTTATATTTTGTGTTTTTTATAGCGTAATGAATGGATTCGGCTATTGTTTCTGCACTGAATCGTGTTAATGTTGCTAATAAATCTGGAATTGAAATGTTTTCAGTATTGGATTCTTTCTGTGCTTTTCTAACATATTCTATGCTGAAAAGTTCTGCCCCTGTAGTTTTTGGAAACGGTTTTTCGAAGAATGGATTGGATTTAAGAATCTGTAAAAGTGAGGAATTCACAATACCTTGCAAAGCAATTTTAGCATCTTTGTCGTAGGCTTTATCTGGAAAATAGAATCTGGTAAAGGCATCAATTAAAGTGTTGCCGGTTCCTGTGTCAGTTACAAAAACTTCTTCCGGATTTAGATCCATTGGTAAATAGGTAAAATTTGCGATACCTCCGATGTTGAGCATTATACGATTTTCTCCTTTTTCACCAAAAATTAAATAATCACCGTAAACTGCTAAAGGGGCACCTTCGCCACCGGCGGCAAGGTGTTTTTGTCTGAAATCAGAAAGCGTTATAATACCTGTTTTTACAGCAATGTGATCTCCATCACCAATTTGTAAAGTAGCGTTTGGAAATTTTTCTTGTTGATGTAAAATTTTTGGTAGGTGTAATACTGTTTGTCCATGCGAGGCAATTAGATCAACTTCATTACTTTTAATTCCCCATTTTTCCAAGCATTTTAATACCATGTTAGCATGCAACATACCTATCCATTCGTTTAATAAAACCAGACTGTGGAAATCAATATTTTGTTTTGCAAAAACTTTTAGAATTTCTGTTTTTATTTCTTGTGTATACTCAACGGTATCAAACTCTACTAGTTTGACTTGTGTGTTTTGGCCTGAATCTAAAATTTCGCATAAAGCTACGTCTAGGCCGTCCAAGGATGTACCTGACATTAGTCCGATTATCTTGCGAGCAGGTTTTTGAGCGATTTTATAAAGTAATTCTATATTTACATTCATATTCACAAATAATTAAATTTTAAAGGACTATTTTTATTTTGCAGATGATTTTAAAAATGTAATTCTTCATTAGAAGTTTTACTTACTAGGTATAGTCCTATAAACGTAAGTAGTCCATTTAGTACGATTAACTCATTATCAAATACGTACCCAAACAGTAGTGTTTTAGAATTTTCGCTAATAAAATAAGTCAGTGCTGGTGATAATAGACAGATTATAGGTACTAGTTTGTCATTTACTTTTTTTGATTTTTTAAATATACCAAAAGAATATAACCCCAACAAAGGCCCATAAGTATAGGAAGCAACCTTGAATATCATTCCGACCACAGAACTGTCATTAATAGAGTTGAAAATTAGAATTACAATAAACACTAATGCAGAAAAGCTAATGTGTACAAAATATCTAGTTTTCACCATGTTTTTTTTATTAAGATTTTCCGTTTTATCCATATTAAGGAAATCTACACAAAAAGAGGTCGTAAGTGCTGTCAATGCTGAATCAGTTGTTGCGAAAGTAGCGGCAATAATCCCTAATAAAAATACAATAGCAGGCATTATTGATAGATGATTTAATGCAATTTCAGGAAATAATAAATCGGTTCTGGGTTTATTTGTAATAAGATCAAGAGGAGCGGTGATTCCATTCTTATTTGCATAAATATAGAGAAGTGCACCAACACTAAGAAAGAAAATATTGATAACAACAAAGATTCCGGTAAATGTGAACATATTTTTTTGAGCTTCGCCAATATTTTTACAACTTAAATTTTTTTGCATCAAATCTTGGTCAAGACCAACCATTGCAATCGTAACAAACATGCCTCCTATAATTTGTTTCACAAAGTGAAATTTACTAGTCATAAAATCGTCAAAGAAAAACACTTTCGAGTAGTTACTGTTTTTTACTTCATTGAATGCACCAATCGCATTTAAATCGAGACTGTCGCAAATGAAATAAATAGTCAGAATAACAGAAGTTACCAGGAAAAAAGTTTGTAAAGTATCAGTAATTATTATTGTTTTAAGACCACCTCTGTAGGTGTAAGAAAATATTAAAAGCAATGATATTAGTACTGTCAAGAAGAAAGGGATTTTATAGAAATCGAAAACATAACGCTGCAGTACTATAACTACTAGATAAAGTCTAAATGCGGAGCTAATAGTTCTACTAACTAAAAAAATAGTAGCTGCAGTCTTGTAGCTATAGAAACCCATTCTCTTTTCTATATAGCCATATATAGATGTTAAATTCATCCTATAATATATGGGTAATAGCAGTTTAGTAATAATAATAAATCCTATAGCATTCCCCAGTATAAATTGAAAGTATTTAAATTGTTCTCCGCTTGGAGCACCAACTTCTCCTGGAACTGAAATAAATGTGACTCCTGATAGAGCAGTACCTACCATCCCAAAAGCTACTAAATACCATTTTGAATTTTTATTAGCTTTAAAAAATGCTTCATTACTATCATCTTTCTTGCTGACTATATGTGATATATAGAACAATATACCAAAATAAACAATTATAAGGATCAGGATTGCATTTGGTGTCATTTTATAATCTTTAGGAGTTTGTATTTTTGAATAACGGAGCGTTAAATATCAAGATTTTTATTTTGATTGAGTAATACTGCTCTTACGCTTTTATGTTTTTCTAACAATTTAGAAGCTGAATTTTCATCTATTTGGAGTTCTTCAACAATCATTTCTATTCCTCTTTGTACCAATTTATTATTGGATAATTGCATATCGATCATTTTATTCCCATAAATTCGTCCTAGTTTAATCATAACTGAGGTAGAGATCATGTTTAGCACTAATTTTTGCGAGGTACCTGCTTTCATCCTTGTACTTCCAGTGAGGAATTCTGGTCCTACAATTAATTCAATAGGATAATCAGCTTCTTTTGAAATCAGACTTTCACTATTGCAAGAAATGCTTCCGGTGATAATATTATTTTCACGGGCTTTGTTTAAACCACCGATGACATAGGGTGTATTTCCTGAAGCAGCAATTCCTATAACCACATCTAAACCTGAAATGGCATATGCCGATAAATCTCTCCAAGCTTGATGAACATCATCTTCAGCATTTTCTACGGCTTTCCTAATGGCGGAATCACCTCCGGCTATGATACCAATAATCCAATTATCGGGAACTCCAAAAGTAGGGGGACATTCTGAAGCATCAAGAATTCCAATTCTTCCAGAAGTGCCGGCTCCAATATAAAATAAACGGCCTCCCAGTTTCATTTTAGATACGATACTGTCTACCAGTTTTTCAATATTTGGAATTTGTTTTTCAATTATAGCAGCTACTTTCATATCTTCTTTATTGATATTTAGAAGTAGTTCCTGAGTACTCATTTTGTCTAAATTTGAATAAAGGGATTCTTGTTCTGTATCAGTATTATTCTTTTTCATTTTTTGTGTAAATTAATTTGGATAAAAAAGTGCGCAAAGAAACCCATAAACTATTTTTATGCAGTCATTGCAAACCTTTTGTATATAACAATAGAACTATAAAAGTGGATTTTACTAGTTTGAAAAAACGAGGCGAAATAAAAAATAGATTAATCGCCTCGATTCTGTTTAAGTTTTAATTAGCTGGATCAGCAGGAGTATTTGTATTGTTAAATCTTTCTGAATCTGGGTAAGGATACCAATTACGGTTTCTTTCTGCTCCTACAGTTCCACTAGCTGGACGATTAAATCGACGTGTATCTTCAAGTTTCAAACCAGACATAAACAACTCAATACAACGGTTTCTATATATTTCTGTTAGCACACTTGCTTGGTCAGCTGCTCCAGAATAGGCGGGCAAATTTGCGCCAACACCCCACGCATCAGACGCTGCCGTTTTTTGTAATATTCGATTAATTTCTATAATAGCTTGCGGCAACTGATTTTTTCGTGCCAATACTTCTGCTCTGATCAAAATCATTTCACCTGGCAAATAAACAGGGACTGAAGAACCTACACCACTCCAAAATCCAGCTCCTTTAACTGCTGAAGGTGTAGAAATTGGATTGATGTAAAAATTAATACGCCCATCAGCTGTGACTGGTTGTAATGCTGCAGGTAAACCTAAAGTACGTCCTATTGGCTGATAATTATTCGCAACTAAAAATGCAGTTGCTGCAATTGAATTTTGATTTACAGCATCGAAAGGAAAGTTAGAACGGACAGATAAATTAACTAATGTTGCATGTTCTAGTGCTTTATCTAAATCATTTGCACTTCCGGACATCAGATAAAACCTAGCCAAAAGAGCATTAACCGTGTTGGTATAATTTAAATTACCCACCAAACCAGAAAAACCAGTTGCACTAGGCAACGAAGTCTTGGTATCTTCCAGGGTTTTAATTACTACTGCAAGTACTTCGGCACGTGAATTAAAAACGGCATTTTTTTCAGTTGAGATTGGCACTCTTTCAAAAAATTGAATTAAATTTCCCAAAGCTAAAGCTTTGAAAATTGACGCATGTACTAGTACGCTGGCTTTTTCAACTGGTAAGCTAATGCGATCAATATTATTGATCACCTTTTGAGCTTCCGAGTTCAGAATTAAGCTTTGCGCCCAGATAGTGCTTACCACTCCGTTAACTGGTAAAACCTCTCCAGAACCAGCAAATAATGCAACTTCATCTGCATTTCCGCCTTGAGGAGCACCAAGCTCATTTGTCGTAAATCCATTTGCAGTTATGATAGCATACCCAAACGGACTCTGGCGTCCAACACTAAATCGTGATTGTAGCCCATTGGCAACGCCAACTAAACCATCGCGTGAAGAAAACACATCTTCTTCTGAAGCGCGCGTTGGATCTAAAAATTCTTCATCGCAAGAGGTTAGAAACAAGCTCATAAGAGCTGATAAAATAATAAATTTTTTCATTTTTCTTTGTATTAAAATTTAAATTTAAGCGCTAGTGCAACAGTACGAGGAATTGGAATTGTTCCAAAATTATATCTTGCCACAGCTGATTGTCCACCAGAATTTACCTCAGGATCATAGCTTGTAAACTTATCCCATGAATAAAGGTTACGACCACTAAGATTTATTGTAAAGTCCTCAAAGAAGTTGTTCATTTTACCAAAAGAGTAATTTATTGAAACTTCTCTTAGTTTAAGATAGCTACCATCAACAATTCGAAATTCTTGAATGTTATAAATAGAATAAACATAACCACGTGGTAACTCTCCTCTTAACTCTTGAGCAACTAATTGTCCAGCACCAGTACCTTGACGTGTTCTATAATCAGCATCCCATATATCTCCGCCGCTCACACCGTCCAATAAAACAGAAAGACCCCATTTTTTATAGTTAACATTGGTGCCAAAAGCATAGATGAAATCTGGATTTGGATCGCCAATCTCTTTATTTAAAACATCACCAAACGGTTGTCCATTTGCATTTCTTTGAATTACTCCAGTTGCTGTGTTTCCGCGTTCTGTTTGCGGCAATCCATCGGGCATAAGTAACAAGCTGCCATCAGGATTACGTGCATAGTAACTTCCAAAATAAGTACCAACAGGGCGATTCAGCTGAACCGCAATCGGAGCACCCGCAGGATTTGAATCTAATAAAAAGAACGGTTGGTTTAATTTAGTAACTTCATTTCTGTTTCGGCTCATGTTACCATAAATCTCAACGTTAAAATCTTCACTTTTAACAACTATACCTTTCACTGTAAATTCTAACCCTTTATTAGTCATTTCACCTAAATTTTCAATAGAAGAAGTTGCGCCAGTTGACGGTGCTGCTTGTACACGCAATAGTAAATCTTTAATGTCAGCTTTATAATAAGTTCCAGAAAGTGTTAATCTATCATTAAAGAATCCAAAATCAGCTCCTACTTCATAAGATACATTGCGTTCTGGTATTAATCCTAAATTTCCGCGGCTGTTCCCCGCAAGTGTAAAAGAGGTTTGTCCAAAGAGGTTACCTGTAGAATAGTTAGTAAATCTTGAATAAGCCCCGATCGCCGTTAAGTTTCCTGATTCTCCCCATGAAGCTCGCAGTCTTGCAGTGCTCACTTTACTGTCTTTCATAAACTCCTCGCTGGAAAGCACATAACTTCCGCTCACTTTTGGATAAATTTGTCTTCTTACATCGGCTGAGAAAATTGTGGATGCGTCCTGTCGAATAGCAGCGGTTACAAATAATTTATTTTTATAGCCAAAAGTTTCTTGAAGATAAACGCCCCACAGGTTATAATTTGTTTCTGCAGAAGAAGCGGAACCACCTATTATAGTATTGGCAGCATTTATATTTTCAATAAATGGTTTTAAATCTCGTCCTTGAACAGAAAAAAGTTTGTCTCTATAATATTGCACATTGTATCCTGCATAAGTTGTTGCCGTAAAATCTTTTGATATATTCCAAACGTACCTAAGATTTAAATCATTGTTTAATTGATAAACTTTATTATCGGTTTCTGACACAAATCCATCGTTATAAGTGCCTACATTAACTGGTGCATAAGGAAATCTAGGAATAAAGCCAAATCCTTTTTGGTTAAAATTGTCTAAACCAACAATAAAGTCAGCATTGAAATTTTTAAAAGGCTTGTAATTCAATAGTACATTTGCGATCACACGATCGGTTTGCTGTCCAAATTTGAAAGTTTCAATAACAGAGAGTGGATTAACACGACCTGGATCAACTGCTAATAAATTACCATTACCATCGCGTGTAGATATATCATAAATATTATTGTTGATCGTCGAAGAATTCATCGGACTGTAAAAAACATTCCCATCAGGCTTGTCTTCAGAGCGCGAGGTAACATAATTTACTCCAAAAGAAGCAGAAAGCTTTTCGTTGATTTTATTTTGAACTTTAAGATTTAGACCTAGTCTTTTGAAATCGGTGTTTTTTACAATACCACCATTTTCTAGATAACCAACCGATGCAAAATACTTAGTGTTAGTATTACCGCCTGCGACTGAGAAGTACGTGTCAGTACCAATACCAGTGGTGAAAATATCATCCTGAAAATCATAACGAGTTACATTCTTTAAACGAGTGTCCATATTTGTAAGCCCTTGAGGAACGCCAGCTTGATTTAAACCTCGACTTACAGGGACAGTAGTGGCTGAACTAGCAGGAAATCCAGTAATTGGAAATAATGCTCCACTAGCTGCAGGTATTTCAAATTGTTTATTTACAAGATTGACATCTAATTTTTTGCGTAAAGAATTGACAACCAAACTTGTTGAAAAAGTGTACGAATCTTTACCAGCTTTTCCTTTTTTAGTAGAAATAATTACAACACCATTTGCTGCACGAGATCCATAAATAGCTGCTGCGGCGCCACCGTTTAGGACTTCTACACTTTCAATATCGTTTGGATTGATATCGGAAGTTCGGTTTTGTCCTATTACTAAGTTTGTATTACCACCAATCTCAGGATTTGAAATATTAGCACTACTGTTACTGATAACCACACCATCGATAACATAAAGCGGATCAGACCCTCCCAAAATAGAAGAAGTACCCCTTAATTTAATTGAAAACCCTCCTGAGGGATCACCTGAATTTTGCGTGATCTGTGCTCCTGCAATTTTGCCTTGCAAGGCAGATGCAAGTCCGTTAGGTTGTGTTTTAACCAAATCTGACGATTTAATACTTGTTACAGCATTACCCATTTCTTTCCTTGTAGTTCGAATGGTTGATCCCATTACAACCACTTCATTTAATGTATTTAGCTCTTCAGACATCCCAACATTAATTGTACTGCTGTTTGCAGTAACTTTTACTTTAGAAGTAGCGAATCCTAAATAGCTAAATGTAAGGACATCTCCTGTGGAAGCAGAAATACTGTATTTTCCATCAAGATCCGAAACGCTACCTTTAAAAGTTCCATCTAAGGTGATAGTAATCCCAGGAATAGGTATGCCATCCGCTTTGTTTTTGACAGTTCCAGTAATTGTTTTTGTTTGTGCAAAAGCACCTAGGGTTAACAAAAACAATAATAAAATTAGGAATAATTTTTTCATAATTGTAGGGGTTATTTTAGGGTTAGAAAACAAATATATCCATTAATTGCATATAAATGCGACATTATTAATATATTTTTCAATTTATTTGTTAATAACGCATAATAATGCAATTTAAGTTTGATTTCGAATAATTTTTATCATTTATATTATTTAAATAATGCATCTCATAAATAATATAAAGCAACATGTATTTATTCTAGTTCAAATATTTATATCTTTGGCATTATTTTTAATTAATTGAAATGCTAAAAGTAGAAAGACATAAATACATAATGGGTAAACTTCATGAAAATCAAAAAGTTAGTACTATTAATTTAGCCTTGGAATTGAATATTTCGGAAGATACAATACGAAGAGATTTAATAGAATTGAATAAAAAAGGTCTTCTTGAAAAAGTATATGGGGGAGCATTTCCTGTTATTGATAAGCCTGCTAATATTTTTGATATCACGATTGTGAATCGAGATAAGAAAGATATAATAGGAAATAAAGCCCTTTCTCTAATTACTGATGGACAGGTCATTATTATGAGTGGGGGAACTACAAACCTTGCTTTTGCTAAATTAATTCCATCTGATCTGAAAGCAACTATTTATACTTATAGTTTGCCAATAGCCATGCAGCTCTCACAACATTCTAATGTTGAGTTGATTTTTATTGGAGGAAAAATGCAAAAAAATGCAATGGTTACGATTGGATTGGATGTGGTGCATGTATTGTCTAAATTAAAAGCAGATATTTGTTTTATGGGGGCCAGTAGTATAAATGTTCGTTTGGGTCTTACAGAAATGGGTTACGAAGTGTCTATTGTGAAAAAAGCAATGATGAAAGCTTCAGATAAGGTAGTTACTATGGTTTCTTCTGAAAAACTAAATACTAAAATGCCTTACGTTGTTAGCGAACTTAACCAACTAAATACTTTAATAACTGATCTAAATCCCAAAAATCCTATATTAGAAGAGTATATTAAAGCCGGTGTTCAGGTATTGTAAATTGCATTATTATGCGTTATTTAATAATTTATCCTAAATTAACGCATAAAGTTGCATTTATTTAGGATGTTTTTTTATATTTGCCTTATTAATATTCTTAAATTCCGAAATAATTATGAGTGCAATTCAACTTTTATCTTACGTTAAGCCAGGCAAATATGAAACTACTCGATTTGAAAAAATTCACAATAAGGTTTTTAAAAATGCTTTGGAAGCTTCAATAATTGTTGCCCGTGAAATAGCAGAATTGATTAAACTAAAACAATCTCAAAACTTACCGTGTGTTCTGGGTTTAGCAACAGGTTCCAGCCCGACAAAAGTCTATGATGAGCTCGTGCGTCTCCACAAAGAAGAAGGCTTGAGTTTCAGTAATGTTATTAGCTTTAATTTGGATGAGTATTATCCAATGGCCAAAGGGAACAGTCAAAGTTATCATTATTTCATGCAGCAGCATCTATTTGATCATATAGATATTAATCCTGAAAACATTAACATTCCTAACGGAAATATAGCTATTGCCGATTTAAATCAACATTGTGTTGATTACGAGCTGAAAATTAAAGAAGCGGGTGGAATCGATTTTCAACTTTTAGGAATTGGGAGAACCGGACACGTTGGATTCAATGAACCTGGGTCTCACATTAATTCCAGTACCCGAATTATCACTTTAGATCATATTACAAGAGTCGATGCTTCCTCTGATTTTAATGGGATTGAAAATGTTCCTAAGCGAGCAATAACTATGGGAGTTTCAACGATTCTAAGATCAAAAAGGATTGTGTTAATGGCTTGGGGCCAAAATAAAGCCGATATTATTAAAAGAACTATTCAAGGTGATATTAGCTCTGAAGTTCCTGCTACCTTTTTGCAAAATCACACCAATACCACATTTGTTTTAGACCAATCTGCCGCTTCGGAATTAACCCGATTTAAAACGCCCTGGTTAGTTGACGCCTGTGTTTGGATCCCTGAATTAAAAAGTAAAGCCATAGTTTGGCTGTGCCAACATACCAGTCAATCTATCTTAAAACTGACTGATAGGGATTACAATAATAACGGTATGTCGGATCTATTAGCGCAAGAGGAATGTTCAGCTTACGATTTGAATATAAATATGTTTAATGTTTTGCAACATACTATTACAGGATGGCCCGGAGGGAAACCTGATACAGATGATTCGTATCGACCTGAAAGAACTAATCCTGCCAAGAAAAGGATTATTATTTTTAGTCCTCATCCGGATGATGATGTGATTTCTATGGGAGGAACTTTTTCTAAACTAATTAAACAAGGACATGATGTTCATGTTGTTTACCAAACCTCAGGAAATATTGCAGTTACAGATGATGAAGCCTTAAAATTTGCCGAAGTTTCTAATGATTTTGTAGGAGATGACGCCACTAAGATTAATTTTACTGCCATTATTGACTTTTTAAATAATAAAACCGAAAATCAAATTGACTCTTTAGAAGTTCGAAAACTGAAAGGACTTATTAGACGCCGAGAATCGTATGCCGCCATTAGATATATTGGTTTAAAAGATGAAAATGCACACTTTTTAGATCTTCCTTTTTATGAAACCGGACAAATTAAGAAAAACCCATTAGGAACTGCAGATGTTGAAATCGTAAAGGACATCATTGCAAAAATAAAACCACATCAGGTTTTTGCAGCGGGAGATTTGGCAGATCCGCATGGTACGCACGAAGTATGTTTGAATGCGATATTTGGGGCCATGAAACAACTGAAATCAAAACCTTTTATGAATGATTGTTGGTTATGGTTGTACAGAGGCGCTTGGCATGAATGGGATATTCATGAAATTGACATGGCTGTACCCTTGAGCCCGGATGAAGTTTTACTAAAAAGACATGCCATTTTATACCACCAATCTCAAAAGGATAGGGTGATGTTCCAAGGAAATGATTCCAGAGAATTCTGGGTAAGAGCCGAAGATCGTAATAAGAATACAGCTAAATTATATGACGATCTAGGTCTCGCAGAATATGAAGCTATTGAAGCTTTCAAACGTTTTAATTACTGAAAGAAAGAAAGAAATCACAAACTTTAGCTTTTATTCTTAAAATTATAAATCACTATATATTTATATTTGTGAAAATAACAGCAATTCACTCCACAATATGTCAATTACGCCTCCGTTACAAGAACTATCTCAATCATTAGAAGGCATTCTTTTATATGATGACCTTCATAAAACATTGTATGCCACTGACGCTTCGGCCTACAGGATCCTGCCGCTTGCTGTAGCGATTCCAAAATCAGAGGAAGATATTGTAAAAATTATTCGCTTTGCAGCAAAAAATAAAATTTCAATTACGCCTAGAACTGCCGGAACATCATTGGCAGGTCAAACTGTAGGTAGTGGAATAATCGTGGATGTTTCGAAACATTTTACAAAGATTGTTGCTTTTGATTCTATTAAAAAAACCGTTACCGTACAACCAGGAGTAATTCGGGATGAACTGAATTTATATTTAAAACCGCACGAATTGTTTTTTGGCCCCAATACTTCGACTTCCAATCGTTGTATGATAGGCGGAATGGTAGGCAATAATTCATCTGGAACTACATCAATTCGGTACGGAGTTACCCGAGATAAAATTGTGGAAATTAAAGCAGTTTTGAGTGATGGAAGTTCGGCAGTATTTAAAGAAATGACTTCTGCTGAATTCATTGAAAAAACAAAAGGGAACACGCTTGAAAGTTCTATTTACAAGACTATTTATGAGGAACTTTCGAACACAGAAAACCAAAAAGAGATTACAAAAGAATTTCCGAAACCTGAAATTCACAGAAGAAACACCGGATATGCAGTTGATTTAGTATTGAAATCGGAACTTTTTGGAGGAACCGAAAGCACTATAAATCTAGGAAAACTCCTTTGTGGAAGCGAAGGAACTTTAGCATTTACCACTGAAATTACGCTGAAAGTAGATCCGCTACCGCCAACAAATAATGTGATGATAGTGGCCCATTTTCATACCATTCAGGAAAGTTTAGAAGCTGTGGTTACCGCAATGAAACACCATTTGTACACTTGTGAAATGATGGATGACACCATATTAGATTGTACCAAAACCAACCGGGAACAGGCTAAAAATAGATTTTTCATTCAAGGAGAACCAAAAGCGGTTATCATGCTTGAAGTAGCCTCGTATCACAGTATGGAAGATGCTGAATTACAGGCCAATGCTTTGATTTCCGATTTAGAACGAAATAATTTTGGGTATGCTTTGCCAAAAATTTACGGAGCAGATATTGATAAAGTAAATGAACTGAGAAAAGCAGGTCTTGGACTTTTAGGCAGTATTGTTGGCGACAATAAAGCGGCAGATTCTATTGAAGATACCGCTGTTGAATTGAGTGATTTGCCTAATTATATTGCTGAATTCTCCGCAATGATGGAGCGTCATGGTCAAAGTGCTATTTATTATGCGCATGCCGGTGCAGGAGAATTGCATTTGCGTCCGGTTTTGAATTTGAAAACAAAAGAAGGGATACACCAATTTAGAAACATCGCAACCGAAGTGGCTGTTTTAGTCAAAAAATACAGAGGTTCCTTGAGCGGGGAACATGGGGACGGTATTGTTCGTGGAGAGTTTTTACCTTTTATGATTGGAGAACAGAATTATGAATTATTGAAAAGAATCAAACATGCTTTTGACCCCAACACCATTTTGAATGTGGGAAAAATTGTAAACGCTTTCAAAATGGATGAAAACCTTCGGATGGAAGCGGGGAGAGTAGAACCGGAAATACAAACTATTCAGGATTTCTCTGATAGTATGGGGATTTTGCGTGCTGCGGAAAAATGTAATGGTTCTGGTGATTGCAGAAAATTACCTTCGGCCGGAGGAACCTTGTGTCCTAGCTATCGCGCCACGCGGAATGAAAAAGATACGACGCGCGCCAGAGCCAATGCGCTGCGGGAATATTTGACGCATTCAGAAAAAGACAATAAGTTCGATCATGAAGAATTATATAAGGTATTTGAGTTGTGTGTGAGCTGCAAGGCTTGTGCCAGTGAATGTCCCAGTAATGTGGATGTGGCAGCAATGAAATCAGAGTTTCTGTACCACTATCAAAAAGCGAATGGATTTTCATGGCGCAATAAAGTATTTGCTTTTAATGCGAAATTAAATGGACTGGGGAGTATCACTCCAAAGTTTACGAATTTCATGCTGAACTTGCCTTTGGTAAAAAAAACCATGGGAATTGCCTCAAAAAGAGAAGTACCGCCTTTGGCTCAGCAAACCTTTAGAAAATGGTATGAGAAAAATTGGAATCAAGCACCAAGTGATTCTTTTGTAAACGGAAAAGTATGTTTGTTTTGTGATGAATTTACTAATTTTTATGATGTTTCAGTAGGCATTGATGCGTACGAGTTATTGACAGCATTAGGATATGAAGTAATTATGGTGGATCATGAGGAAAGCGGAAGGGCTTTTATCTCTAAAGGTTTTCTGGAAGAAGCCAAAGCAATCGCAAACATAAACGTAACTGTTTTTTCGGATTATGTTACTACTGATTTTCCGTTGATAGGAATAGAACCTTCAGCAATATTGACCTTTAGAGATGAATACATTCGATTGGCTGACGATAAGGAAGGTGCTGAAAAATTAGCACAACATGTATTTACGATTGAAGAGTTTTTTAAAAATGAAATTACAAAAGGTAAAATTCATCCAGAACAATTTTCTGATGTTGCAAAAACAATAAAAATTCACGGACATTGTCACCAGAAGTCATTGAGTACTATGGAAGCAACTTTTGTAATGTTGAATGTCCCTAAAAATAGTTCAGTTACGATTTATAATTCGGGATGTTGTGGTATGGCTGGCTCTTTTGGTTATGAAAAAGAACATTATGAAATCAGCATGCAAATGGGAGAAGACACCTTGTTCCCAAAAATAAGAGCTACTGATGCAACAGTGGCTATCGCAGCAGCAGGAACTAGTTGCCGCCATCAGATTTTTGATGGTACCAGTAGAAAAGCCTTGCATCCGGTCACGATTCTAAAAAGCTGGTTGAAATAATAATTGCAGCTGATTTTAAAATTATTTTTTAATTAGATGAATAGCAAAATTTGACTTATTTACTATAAAAAAAAATTGATTTAACTTTTATAAAAAATAAATAAAAAAATAGTTAGAGAAACTCCATTAATTAAAATTGTTTTATACTTTTGAATTTTGAAGATAATTTGAACTATTTTCATAATTATAGCATACAATTTACAGTTTATTAATTTTTAATGATAAAGTTTAGTTTATGGCATCTTCAAGTTTATTTAGAAAAAAAACAGTACAAGATATTTTAAAACAGGTTGAAAAAAGAGATGCCGATGGCCATAATGCATTAGGAAAACATTTAACGGCGCGTGATTTAACAGCATTTGGTATCGCCGCAATTGTAGGAGCCGGAATTTTCAGTACGATTGGTAAAGCTAGTTCTGATGGAGGGCCTGCAGTTATCTTTTTGTTCTTGTTTACTGCTATAGCCTGTAGTTTTGCTGCTTTTGCGTATGCTGAATTTGCATCGATGGTTCCCGTTTCCGGAAGTGCTTATACGTATTCGTATGTGGCTTTTGGAGAAATAATAGCCTGGATTATTGGTTGGGCGCTGATAATGGAATATTCTGTGGGGAATATAACGGTCGCCATATCGTGGAGTGACTATTTTACGGGTTTACTTGAAAGTGGCGGGCTTCACTTACCACAATGGGTTCAAATGGATTTTTTGTCCGCTTCCAGAGGTTTTGACGATGCCATTGCGCTAATGCAAGGTGGCAAAGAATTTGCAAACTTAAGTCCTGCTTTACAGGATGCTTATACAGCCTGGACGACTTCGCCGGTTATTGGATCGTTTCATTTTGTGGCAGATCTTCCTGCACTACTGATTATTGTTTTGATTACGGCATTGATTTACCGCGGAATGAAAGAATCTCGAAATGCGAGTAATATCATGGTGGTTGTCAAATTATGTATTGTTCTTTTAGTCATAGCGGTTGGTGTTTTCTATGTGGATACTGCAAATTGGGATCCTTTTGCGCCTAATGGTGTTACAGGAGTTTTAAAAGGAGTTTCAGCAGTGTTTTTTGCTTACATTGGGTTTGATGCCATCTCGACAACGGCTGAGGAATGCAAAGATCCACAACGTGATTTGCCTAAAGGAATGATGTGGGCCATAATAATATGTACCGTTTTATATATTGCCATTGCTCTGGTACTTACCGGAATGGTGCGTTATGACCAGTTGAATGTAGGTGATCCCTTGGCTTTTGTATTTGAAAAATTAGACCTAAAATGGATGTCCGGAATCATTGCCGTCAGTGCGGTTGTGGCTATGGCAAGTGTTTTATTGGTTTTTCAAATGGGACAACCGCGTATCTGGATGAGTATGAGTCGTGATGGTTTGTTGCCAAAACGTTTCTCAAAAGTACATCCAAAATACAAAACACCATCGTATGCGACAATTGTTACCGGGTTTGTAGTAGCAGTTCCCGCTTTATTTTTGAATTTAACATTGGTTACAGATTTGTGCAGTATTGGAACGTTATTCGCTTTTGTATTGGTTTGTGCCGGAGTTTTAGTGTTACAAAACAGAACCGATATACCTCGTGGAAAATTTAAAACTCCTTATGTAAATTCAAAATTCATATTGCCAGTTTTGATTATTATGGGATTGGTGTTTGCTTTTGGTTACAATAAAAAAGGAACAATGGATTTTATTACCAATAAAACTCAAATCAACAGTTCATCCGCTATCATCACCTCGTTAAACAAAGAAGAAACCCAAAAAGTATACAATTATTTAGTCACTATTGATGCTAAAAACAGCACTGATGAAACGCCGGATTTAGAGCATTTATTGCGCCAGTATCAACAAGATGAGGCAAAATATGCTGCTGTTATAGCGGGTTTGCCAATTGCTGATGCAGTGAAATATGAAAGCGGTTTTAGTTTATTTAAACACAAAATTCCAATGTGGATTTTCTTGATTGTTTTAGCTGGATTATCCGTTTGGTCTTTTAAATCAAATTTGTCTTTGATACCGCTATTGGGATTGATTTGTTGTTTGTACATGATGGCTGAATTGAGTGTTTGGAACTGGATTTATTTTGGAATATGGCTTTTGATTGGATTGGTTATTTATTTTGGCTTTAGCCGAAAAAACAGCAAATTAAATTAAGAATAGGAAAAAATTCTAAAACAGTCAGGGTCTTACGATGCATTTAGATCAATATTAGGAAAAACAAATAAGTCCTCTAAAAGCAATTTAGAGGACTTATTTGTTTTAGCGGATATCTTATAGATCTTCTTAATATAAAGCAATTGAAGGAAATCCAATTGCTTTTTCAAAAATGAAACGACTACTGAACGGATTAATTCATAGGTAATAATTGATACCGTCATTTTTTACTTATTTTTATAAAAAATAAACACATGATTTTTATAGTCAAACCACTTCTATTCGTTAGTTTTCTTTTTTGTATTGTTAGTTGTCAATCCCAAAATTTGATTTCTAAAACGGATGAAAAAAAGAATTCAATTAGCAATGATACGCTATTTGTAAATTTGAAAGAATACAGTCAAGATTTTCTGTATGATATGAAATACGCCACAACAGACAATTTCCTGAACGCAAAAGTATATGATTGCGCTGAATGTTTTTTGCGGTTAAAAACCATTCGTGCACTTGTTGAAGCCAATGAGAAGTTTATGGAAAAGGGCTATAAGATTAAAATTTTTGATTGCTATCGCCCTTTAGATATTCAGAAAAAAATGTGGGAAATTGTACCTAATCCTAAGTACGTGGCTAATCCTTCGAAGGGATCAATTCATAATAGAGGGGGAGCTGTAGACCTTACTTTAGTGAACGGCAGTGGAAAAGAATTAGATATGGGTACTGGTTTTGATTTTTTTGGAGTCGAAGCGAGTCATGATTATCCTACTGTTTCGCACACAGTAAAGGCAAATAGAAACCTGCTGAAAACAACAATGATTAGTAGTGGTTTTAATTCATTTGATTCGGAATGGTGGCATTATAATGTAAAATCAGGGTTGAATGACACTATTTCTAATACTAAATGGGAATGTAAATAAACTATTATTCGATACACTTTATCGTATTTATAAAGTAGGTTTCCGGATAGTAAATTTCGTTGTTTAATTCCGATTTAAATTCCTTTTTTATAATAAAATCCTCTGTATCAGTTAAATATTTGATGCGCATCATAGAAACTGGAGAACTTTTTAATTCTTCAAAACTATCCTTCATAAACATAAATGCTGCAGAATTGATCCGGTTATCATATCCATTGTCATCACGAATCAAAGTGCCACAATCTTCTTGATCAGTGTGTATTAACGTAATTATTTTTCCGTTGTTGAGTTGTAAAAACAATTTTGAATTTTTATCAAAACAATTCGCTTTTATAAATCCCTTGCTTTTTTGGATAAATTGTATGTTTAAGGTTGGTAATCCATCCGTTAAAGCCAGTGAATAGAAAATATAGCTGGAGTTTCCGGCAAATTTTTTTTCACTAATCATATATTCTTTAGTTGATTTATAGGTTCCTATTGAATCAGTAACGTTTTCACTGTAATCACATGGTTTTTGTGCAAAAAGACTCAAACTGAAGAAAAAGAAAGTTAATGTAATTATGAATTTCATTTTTATGATATTTTGGTGCAAATTAAAACTATTTTATGGTTATTTTCATCAGTTGTAAAAAAACTATATATATTTCCTCCGTCTTTTATTTTCCATTTTTTCCGAATACTTTCTACACTGTCCGGAAAATTCCGAGTTGTGATATTGGCTTTACTGTTTTCTAAAAAAAATTTCATCGCTGTTTTGTTGTAGGAAAATGTATTTTGAATTTCAAAAACACGACCCGGAAAGGGAATTAAGTCCATGGAAGTGTATAAGTGGGAATGCTTGTGTAGTTTATTGACTTTGTAAAAGGATCCCACTTCATCAAATCCACCTGATTTCATAATAGCACTATTGGGTTCGTATAAATAGGTTTGAGGTAAGCTGAAATTTGAAAAACTAGCAACTTCATTCCAAA
Organism: Flavobacterium sp. ZB4P23; assembly: GCF_003970375.1. NCBI lineage: Bacteria > Pseudomonadati > Bacteroidota > Flavobacteriia > Flavobacteriales > Flavobacteriaceae > Flavobacterium > Flavobacterium sp. ZB4P23. The sequence continues at coordinate 427,464 of NZ_RYDK01000001.1, read as the reverse complement.
TAAAATCAAAAGTTTCATTTTTATCCTTGAGGATATTGACAGTTTTAATGCGTATTGGTCCGGAATAAGCTGCATGAAGTTCCCATAACAATTCCTTAACTTCGTTCTCAACGGCTATAATATGAATTTGTTTCACGTGTTGTAATTCCGTTAGTCCGGCAGTAATATCAAGAATAGGAGCCGTTTTTATGAGAATAGCATTTGTATTTTTAAAATAAAGAGTTAGATTTTTAGGAACATTTGGCAAACAATCTTTAAGCATGAATACCTTTCCTTTGGTATCATTTCTTCTGGAAGGATCAATATAAATCCAGTCCCAGTTTGTTTTTAAAGCGGTTAAGGTTGCCAGACTATCTCCGGTATAACAAGTAATATTAGGAACACGTAATTGCTCAAAATTGTGTTTTACAAGTTGAGATAAATCGGGATTAATTTCGCAATGAACCACTTCTTTTATTTTTTGTGCAAAATAAAAATCATCCACACCAAAACCTCCAGTCAAATCGATTAAGTGATCACCAGTAACAATAGAAGCTTTATAAGAAGCTGTTTTTTCAGAAGACGTTTGTTCTACTGAAAGTTTGCTTGGATAAATGATGTTTTGGGACAAGAACCAATGTGGCAATTTATCTTTTGCTTTTGTCTTAGCGTCTATTTGGTTCAAAATGGTGATCCAATCCACATTGGGAAAGGGATTTTTTTGTAATGCTAATGTTGCTACGTGTGTACCAATGTTAGCATTGATAAATACTTGTACTTCAGGATTTAAAATCATTAAATCCAAAATTAAAGGTCTTTAGTTAATGATTGAATGATCTTATTTTCCGGAAAAAATTCTTTCCCTATCACCTTAATTATTGTATACAATGGAACGGCTACAATCATTCCCAATATTCCAAAAAGAAAACCGGCAATTAAGATAACCAGAAATATTTCTAAGGGATGTGAACTGACACTTTTTGAAAAGATAATAGGTTGGGATAAATTGTTATCAATAATCTGAACGATCCAAAAACCAATAAGAACGTAAATTGTCGTAGGTAAAATATCGGATTGGAAGTCACCACCTAAATTGCTGATCATAGTCAAAATTGCGGCTAACACCGATGCAATTAATGGACCTATGTAGGGGATAATATTCAATACAGCACATAAAAAAGCAATAACAATTGCATCGGGAATACCAAAAATGACTAAGACTATGAAGTATAAAAGAAACACAATAAATAATTGAAGCAATAATCCAATAAAATAACGCGATAGTAAATGGTTGATCTTTTCCAGTGAATTTAAAATTTGAAATTCGTGACTATTGGGAATTAATTTTTTTACTCCTAAAAGAAACATTAATCGGTCTTTTAAAAAGAAAAAAGTAATAAACAGTACCGAAGCCAGTCCCACAACAAAACTACTGATTGTTCCCAAAATAGCATTTAGAAAATTTGGAATGATATTAAAATTTATTTTAGAGGAAATGTTGGCTTCCTTAAGTATTTGTGAGGAATCAATTTGATGACTTTCCAAAAACACACTGATCTGATTGGCTAACTCAATTATATTTTTTTCAATTTCTGCTGTGTTGAGCAGTGATAAATTTTGTCCTTGGGATAAAATCAAAGGAATAAACATCATTATGAAACCAAATATAATCAGTATAAAAATAAACAAAGTGGTAATAGTAGCAAAGAGATGATTAAATTTTAATCTCCGTTTAAAAAAATCTAAAATAGGATTTCCAATCATTGTGAATATAAAGGATACTACAAGATAAATTATCACCGATTGAATTTGGTAGAAAAAGAACAGCACTAAAGCACCTAGCACTAAGGTAAGTAGCGCACGGATAATGCCGCTAGAAATGGTTTTTGACGTAATCATATCTTTATATTAAGGGCTAAAGATAAAAAAAACTCGCTAACAAGTAGCGAGTTTTAAATTCTAAAAAACTAAAAATTATATTCCGAAACTCGCTCTTGCTCCACCAGAAACAAAAATTGCATCCATTCTTGATTTTTGGCCGTTAGAGAACATGTACATACCTCTATCATCTGTATAATCCATGTAATTCATAGTCATTTCTACAGGAGTACCAGAGCATGTACTGTAATGAGGGTAGGTAGGAACACCATAATTAGCAGTATTGTGCGTAGGCGTGTCAGAAACTAAATCGCTTCCACAAGTAGCATCACCCCAAATGTGACGTAAATTCATCCAGTGTCCTACTTCGTGAGTTGCTGTTCTTCCTAGATTAAATGGCGCTGTTACTGTCCCGGTAGTACCGAATGCATTGTTATCCATTACTACTCCATCGGTAGACGATGCACCTCCAGGAAATTGTGCGTAGCCTAGAATACCGCCACCAAGATTACAAGACCACATGTTTAATACAGTTGTTGGTGTAGTTGGAACGATTCCATTTGTTGATTTTTTCATAGAATCATCTGTAGACCAAGATGTTATAGTAGTAGATCTTCTCTTTACACTTTGTAAGACGAATGTAATTCCAACATTTGCTTTTACTCCTGAAAATGCTGCGGGAACTGAATTATAATCAGAATTTGCAGCATTAAAATCTTTATTCAATACGTCAATTTGGGATTGGATTTGTGCCAGCGAAATATTTTCAGCTGTAGTTCTGTATAAAACGTTTACGACCACTGGGATTTCTACTTTACCGTTAACTAAGCGACCAGATAACATTGCTTTGTCGGTAAAAGCTTCAATTTTATTCATTCGCAAAACTAATGACGGATCAGCTTTCATTTGGGCAGCTAACACCTCTTGAGATGCGCAACCACGTTTTGTAACTGCATCAGCTGATGGAGTAATTTCTGTTGTGTCATTTTGACAAGAAAAAAGCATTAATAATGCTACAGCAGATAAAAGAATTTTTTTCATAATGAATTTGTTATAAATTAATAGATTTGGTTTATTATATCACAATTTTATAACAATTTTTATTTAAAAAAAAATTTTATGATTACTTATTTATTAAATAATTTAAATCTTGCTTTTTGGATAAGAACAGTAAAGACTATTTAAATAAAATTTATGCTGTTAATAGGTTACTTATCGTAATGAAGAAATATAAACACGTAATGCTTATAAATAAAATAGGCGACTTTTTAGGTCGCTTATTTTATAAATTTATTTAGGAATTATACTCCAAAACCTGCTCTTGCTCCGCCTGCAACAAAAATTGCAGCCATTCTTGATTTTTGGCCATTAGAGAACATATACATACCCCTATCATCTGTGTAATCCATGTAATTCATAGTCATTTCTACAGGAGTTTCAGAGCATGTGCTGTAATGAGGATAAGCAGGAACGCCATAATTAGCAGTATTGTGTGTAGGTGTGTCAGAAACTAAATCACTTCCACAAGTTGCATCACCCCAGATATGACGTAAATTCATCCAGTGTCCTACTTCGTGAGTTGCTGTTCTTCCTAAGTTATAAGGATAAGCCCCTGATCCAGATAATCCAAAATATTTTGAATCAACTACAACACCATCAGTAGCCGTTGATCCGCCAGGAAATTGCGCATAACCTAAGATACCGCCACCAATAGTACAAGCCCATATATTAAGTGATGTTGTTGGTGAAGTAGGGTCTAAACCGCCTTGTTTTGTTTTTTTCATAGCATCTCTTGTGCCCCATGAAGTTTTAGTAGTAGATTTTCTATTTATTGTTTCTAAAACGAAAGTAATACCAACATTTGCTGCAACTCCAGAGAATAAAGCGGGAGTACTGCTGAAATCTGAATTAGTAGCATTAAAATCTTCGTTTAATACATCTATTTGAGATTGAATTTGAGCATCAGTTATGTTTTCTGCCGCAGTTCTGTATAAAACGTTTACAACTACAGGAATTTCTACTTTACCGTTAACTAATCGACCGGCTAACATTGCTTTTTCAGTAAATGCTTCAATTTTATTCATTCTCAAGGCTAATGATGGATCAGCTTTCATTTGTGCAGCAAGAACTTCTTGAGTGGCACAACCGCGTTGAGATACAGCGCTTGCTTCCGAAGTTGTTTCTGCTGTATCATTTTGACAAGAGAAAAGCATTAAAAGAGCAGCAACGGGTAAAAAAAAATTTTTCATAATCGAGTTTGTTATAAATTAATAGATTTGGTTAATGATTTAACAATTTTATAACAATTATTTCATGAAAAAAAATAAATATCTATTTTTTCATGAAATAAATATCAATTATGACTTTTTAGTAGCCTCTTTCTGCTGTCGTGTTCTTGATTTACCTCTGGTCTTAATAAAATATATTTAGGGAGATTGTAATTAATATTATTCTTATTAAATGATTCTTTAATGCTAATTTTACCTCTGAAAAAAGAAAGTAATGGTGGATTTTTCAAACTATTTATTTTCACAATTAATACTAATCTGTATTTTTTATTTGATTGTTAGCGATGGCATCTTTCAAAGAAGGATATTAAGAATTATAGCGCTACAGAACTCGAAAGTTAAAAAGTCATAAAGTCAAAAAAAATGTAAAAATAGTATCTTAAAATCGATTTGTTACTTCTTGTTGTCTAATTGTAAAACACGACATTATACGATGATTGTTACTCAAAATAAATTATTGGTAAGCAGTGTTAATTATTAAAAATATAATTGATAATATTTGCCCCCATTTTTAATGCTTTTTCTCGAATCGCTGCTGGATCATTATTGACTTCTGGATCTTCCCATCCATCTCCTAAATCGCATTCATAGGTATAAAGCAGTATTAATTTATTTTTTATAAAAAGTCCAAAAGCTTGGGGTCGTTTACCGTCATGTTCGTGTATTTTGGGTAATCCGTTTGGGAACGAGAATGGTTTTTGAAAAATGGCATGACTCGCTGGAATTTCCACTAGACTATTATTTGGAAATATTTTTTTGATTTCTTTTCGGATGTATTGGTCCATTCCATAATTATCATCAATATGAAGAAATCCTCCAGCCAGCAAATAATTTTTAAGGTTGTTGCTATCAGCAGCACTAAAAACTACATTTCCATGGCCGGTCATATGCACATAAGGGTATGAAAATAAATCAGGACTAGCAGGCTCAACCGTGGCTGGCTTTGTTTTTATTTGGGTATTTATAGTTGCATTGCAGTATTTTATCAAATTGGGTAATGATGTTGGGTTTGCATACCAATCGCCACCACCACTGTATTTTAACAATGCAATTTCCTGCGAAAATGAAACGACCGAAAATAATAAGAGTAAATAAAATATTTTTTTCATAGCCAATTTCTATTATTTGCACCCATTTTGTGCATTGTTTTTTTTGATTGTTCAGCAATCCAAACACGTTTTATTATTATTCATTGACAAAGTGTATGCTGTGACAAGCCACTATTGCTGCCGTTTCTGTTCGTAGCCTTGTATTTCCTAATGAAACCGGAATGTACTTGTTGTCAATTGCCAATGCAATTTCTTTTTCTGAAAAATCACCTTCAGGGCCTATTAGTAGGGTCACATTTTCATTTGGTTTCAAAACGGATTTCAATGATTTTTTATCCGTTTCCTCACAATGGGCAATTAATTTAAGGCCTTCATAGTTGTGTTTTAAAAAATCTTTCATCAATATGGCCTGATTTAATTTCGGCAGGTATAATTCGTTAGATTGCTTCATGGCAGCTAATAAAATTTTATCAAATCGTTCATTATTGATAACTTTTCGCTCTGAGTGATCACAAATAATAGGTGTGATTTCGTGAATGCCTATTTCGGTTGCTTTTTCCAAAAACCATTCGTAACGGTCATTCATTTTAGTTGGCGCTACAGCCAGATGTATGTGAAATTTTGCAACTGGGGCTTTTTCGAACGAAAGGATTTTAACGGTGCATTTACTGTCGGATGCCAGTGTTATTTCTGTTTTAAATAAGTAGCCTGAGCCATTGGTTACAAATAATATATCGGTATCTTTCTTGCGTAATACTTTGATAATGTGTTTGCTTTCTTCTTTATCAAAAGAAAAAATTGTCGTGGATTCTGTAATAGTAGGGTTAAAGAATAATTGCATAATTTATAATTGTATTCTTGCTTTAGAAACAACAGATGAAGTTTCAAATGTTTGGGTTAAAAATTTTTGATATCCTACAATTCCTATCATTGCAGCATTATCAGTAGTGTATTCAAATTTAGGAATAAAGGTTTTCCAACCATATATGTTTTCTGTTTCCTTTAATGTATTTCGGATTCCGGAATTAGCAGAAACGCCTCCGCCGATGGCTATTTGTTTGATCCCGGTTTCTTTTACGGCTAATTTTAATTTGTCCATTAAAATTTCAATAATAGTATGTTGGATTGATGCGCAAATATCATTTAGATTCTCAGCAACAAAGTTTGGATTTTCTAATTTTTTCTTTTGAATAAAATATAAAATAGCCGTTTTCAAACCGGAGAAGCTAAAATTTAATCCTGGAACTTTAGGTTTTGTAAACACAAATGCTTTTGGGTTTCCTAATTGCGCATATTTATCAATTAAGGGGCCACCAGGGTAGGGAAGTCCTAAAATTTTAGCGCTTTTGTCAAAAGCTTCTCCAACTGCGTCATCAGTGGTTTGACCAATTACGGTCATGTCAAAAAAATGATCTACTTTGATGATTTGTGTATGTCCACCGCTTATAGTTAAGGCCAAGAACGGGAAAGTGGGTTTTTCATAGCCCTCTTCCTCTATATAATGTGCCAGGACATGAGCTTGCATGTGATTTACAGCAATCAAAGGAATTTGTAAGGCCAGGGCAAGTGATTTTGCAAACGAACTCCCTACCAGTAGCGAACCCATGAGTCCCGGACCTTGTGTAAATGCAATTGCAGATAACTGTTCTTTTTGTATATTTGCCTTTCGAAGCGCCGCATCGACTACCGGAACTATGTTTTGTTGGTGTGCACGTGAGGCGAGCTCAGGAACTACGCCACCATATTGATTATGAATTAGCTGATTTGCAACAACATTTGACAATACTTTATCGTTGTGTAAAATGGCCGCTGCAGTATCATCACAAGAACTTTCAATGGCAAGAATAAAAACCTCGGGATTTTGCATAAAAAGGCATAAATTTGGAGTTACATTTGATGATTAGTTTACAAAAAACAACAATTTTGTAAAGGCCAAAATTAAAGAATTTTTATTTAAGGCACAGGAGTTTCCAGAGGTAAAATGAAATTTTAGAAAATTTAAATATATAGTAGGTATCAAAAAAATAAAAAAAATAGTATTTCGGTCTCTACTTGGACTAATCCTACTTTTACTTGTACTTGGTATTGCTCTTACCCTACCATTTGTTCAAACTAAAATAGCACAGTATTTCACCCGAAGTCTCAATAAAGACTTTGGAACTAATATTGCTATTGACGGAGTTGTTATATCTGTTTTTGGAGGTGTAAAATTCAAAAAAGTATTGATTCTGGATCACCACAAAGACACTTTAATTTATTCGGATAGAATTGCAACGACTATTTTAGAAGGTAAAAAATTGCTGGACGGTGATCTGATTTTTGGTGATTTGCGGTTGAGTGGTTTAGTATTTAATTTAAAAACGTACAAAAATGAAAAAGAGTCTAATCTCGATAAATTTATAGCCGCTTTTGAAACCGGAAGACCATCAACGAAAAAGTTTCTGCTCACCGTAAAGGAATTAAAAATTTACGATAGTCATTTTATTTTGACAGATCTAAATCGTGAAATTCCAAAAGACTTGGATTTTACTAAACTGAATGCTTCCGTAACGAATTTTAAAATTTACGGTCAGGATGTAACGACTATGATTGATAAAATGTCATTTTTAGATTTTCGGGGTTTGTATGTTAAAAATTTAAACTCAAAATTCAGTTATTCCAGAAAAAACTTAAAACTAGAAAATCTGAATTTGTTGACCAAAGAATCCACCTTAAAAGGGACTGTATTGTTAAATTATAAAATTGAATATTTTTCTAATTTTACCGATAAAGTACTCTTTGATATTAAACTGGATGCTGCCTCAATTGCTTCAAATGATATTCGTTACTTTTATAAAGAAATAGGGAAAAATCAACATTTTTATATCAAAGCATCTATTAAAGGAACGCTTAATGATTTGAAATTCAAAAATTTAAAATTAGTTGATGATCGGAAAACACAGATCAACGGTGCTATTAATTTTAAAAACTTGTTTGCTAAAAAAGGGCAGAAATTTTCGATGTATGCCAGATTTGACAAATTAACCTCTAGCTATGATAATTTGATAGTTATATTACCTAATATTCTTGGAAATAAATTACCCAGTTCTCTAAAAAAATTAGGACGATTTTCAGCTTCCGGAGTTTCAAATGTTTCTACAACTGTTGTCAAAGCTGATTTTTCTATGATAACGGCGTTAGGTAAAGTAATCTCTAATTTAGAAATAAAAAATATAAATGTTATTGATAAGGCTTCTTATATTGGGAACGTTATTTTAGAAAATTTTGATATTGGAACTTTATTGGATCAAAAAGAACTAGGAAAGGTAAGTTTGAATATGGATATCGATGGTAAAGGATTCAAAGAAAAATACCTGGACTCAGCTATCAAAGGGAGCATTAGCCAAATAGAGTATAAAAAATACAATTACACGAATATTGATGTCAATGGAGTTCTTAAAAATCCGAATTACAGAGGACAAATTGCCATAAAAGATCCTAATTTAAGTATGAATTTTGAAGGTTTATTGGATTTAAGCAAAAAAGACAATAGATACGATTTTCACATTAATGTTGAAAACGCAGATTTGAATAAATTAAAGTTAATTAAGGATTCTATTGCTGTATTTAGAGGCGATGTGGTAGTTCAGGCGTCAGGAAATACTGTAGAAAATTTTCAAGGAAATGTGTATATCAACGAAACCTCCTATCAAAATGCAAAAGACACGTATAATTTTGATGATTTTACCATAAATTCAACTTTTGATGAAAATAGAGTAAGAACCATGACTGTAAATTCACCAGATATTGTTCAGGGTGAAATTGTGGGTAAATATGAATTTAACCAATTGGAAAACCTGGTAAAGAATTCTTTGGGAAGCCTGTACACGAATTTTAAACCCAACAAGGTAAAGAAAGGACAGTTTCTTAAGTTTAATTTCTCTATATATAATAAAATAATTGAAATATTTTACCCTGATATTTCTATTGCACCCAACACCATTATTAAAGGAAATATAAACTCCGATAATCAGGAATTTAAACTCAATTTTAATTCGCCTCAAATTATAGCTTCAAACAATATACTTGATAATATAAGAGTTTCGGTAGACAATAAAAATCCGCTTTATAATGCCTACATAGAACTGGACAGTATAAAAACAAAATACTATAAAATACGTGATTTTAGTCTGATAAATGTCACAATGAAAGACACACTGTATTTTCGTTCGGAGTTTAAAGGGGGACCAAAAGCAGAAGATTATTTTAATCTGAATTTATACCATACTATTAATCAGGATAACAATAATGTAGTTGGAATTAGTAAATCAGAGGTGAAATTCAAAGATTATTTGTGGTTTTTGAACGAAAAAGAAGCAACTGATAATAAAGTTGTTTTTGATAAATCATTTCAAAATTTCAATATTGATAACATTGTGTTGTCACATGAAGAACAGGAAATTTCTTTAGTGGGCCTTTTTAAAGATACTACAATTAAGGATTTACAACTGAGTTTTAAAGATGTGGATCTAAACAAAATCACGCCTGCTAATGATAAATTTATTGCACATGGAAATATAAATGGAAAAGTAAATTTCAAGCAAAATAAAGATGTTTTTCAGCCTACATCTTCTATAGTTATTGATAATTTGAATTTAAATAAAATAGATTTAGGAACTTTAAATTTTGAAATTGAAGGTGATGAAAATCTTAGCAAGTTTACCATAAATTCTAATTTAGAGAACAAAAATTTTGAATCATTTAATGCGGATGGTAGTTTTGAAATTGTCAATAAAGAAACCATTCTTGATTTGAGGCTAAAATTTGATAAATTTAATATCGCAACCTTGAACTCTTTGGGTGGTGAAGTATTGTCTAATATACGAGGTTCAATAGCCGGTAATGCTACCATAGAAGGAAATCTTAAGAAACCTAGTATAAATGGCAGGCTGTACCTTGACCAAGCAGGAATAACCATACCCTACCTGAATGTGGATTACGGTTTAAGTGATAACACAATTATAGACCTGACCGATGACCGATTCTTGTTTAGAAACAATACCTTGACAGACACAAAATTTGGCACTGTAGGGAAGTTAAACGGAAGTATTGGGCATACTAATTTTTCGGATTGGAAATTAGATTTAACCGTTAATTCAAAAAGGCTTCTAGCATTAGATACTAAGGATACTGAAGATTCAGCTTATTATGGTACTGCATTTATAGATGGAGTTGCCACTATAAAAGGACCAACTAATTCATTGTTTATAAAAGTAGCTGCAAAATCAGAGAAAGGAACAGCCATAAAAATTCCTATTAATAATGCCGAAAGTGTAAGTGATAATATTTTTCTTCATTTCCTGACTGCTAAAGAAAAATACAATGTAAGGAACGGTATTGTAGAAAATACCCGGAATTATAATGGCCTTGAATTGGAGTTTGATTTTGATATTACACCGGATGCCGAAGTAGAGGTAATTCTAGACCGAAACACAGGTCACGGAATGAAGGGGAAAGGTTTTGGCTCTTTGTTGTTTAAAATAAACACGACGGGGAAATTCAATATGTGGGGTGATTTTCAAGCGTATGAAGGGACTTATAATTTTAAATATGGAGGACTGATAGACAAGAAGTTTGAGGTCAAAAAAGGAGGGTCAATTTCCTGGGAAGGGAATCCGATGCGCGCACAGTTAAATCTTGAAGCAGTATACAAAACTACTGCAAATCCTGCAATTTTGTTAGAAAATGCTTCTTTTAATACGAAAGTCCCCGTGGAAGTAGTTATAGGAATTAGAGGCGATTTGACTAGTCCGGAACCCGATTTTAATATTGAATTTCCAACAGTCAGCACGGTGTTAAAATCAGAAATCCAATATAAGTTAAATGATAAGGACGTGAGACAAACTCAAGCATTGTATTTATTATCTTCCGGTGGATTTTTAAGTCCGGAAGGAGTAAGTCAATCTGATTTTTCAGGAAGTTTGTTTGAGACCGCCTCTAGTCTTTTAGGAGGAATAATACAATCTGACGATGAAAAATTCAAAGTGGGTCTGAATTTCATTGGAGCCGACAGAAGAATAGGAAGAGAAACAGATGGACGGTTTGTTGCAACAATTTCATCCAAAATAAACGAAAGAATAACGATCAATGGAAAACTAGGAGTTCCTTTTGGTGGGATTAATGAATCCGCTATCGTAGGAGATGTTGAAGTGCTATATAGGGTTAATGAAGATGGAACACTTAATTTACGATTGTTTAATAAAGAAAATGATATCAATTATATTGGGCAAGGGATTGGTTATACCCAAGGTTTAGGAGTTTCTTACGAAGTAGATTTTGATACTTTCAAGGAGTTAGTCAATAAAATTTTTACGAATCTAAAAATAGACAGAGTGACAGTGCCCGCCGCTGAAGATCAAGATTCTGACTTATCTCCGGATTATATTAATTTTATGAAATCTAAAAAACCCAAAACAGAAAAAACCAAAAATAATCAAGAAGGTTTAGTCCCGGAGGAAAACTAATTTTTTTGTAAACAGGAGGAATCAGAACCAAGAATTCATACAAATGAGAATGAGAATCAGGATCAGGATAGGAGATTAACAATATCTGCTTCAGTACCAATTAAAAGAATTTCAGACTTACCACAAGGACGTTTTTTTTAATTCCTCATTTGTAAATACGTAATGGATCATTGTCATAAAACAATCATAAAAACGCTTAAATTGTTAATTATCAAATAAAAATTCATTATTTTTTTATTTTGTTAAATAAAATTCGTTTTATTTTGATTTTTCGAAAACTTATTAACGAAAACGTTTGAATTTTGGTTGCTTAACTAATTTATAAAAAACACGGCTCTGTAAGTGCTGAATGTTTGCTAGTTTTACACTTTAATACTTAAATAATGCCAAAAACAATAAAAAAAGTTGGTGTTCTTACTTCGGGAGGAGACTCACCAGGTATGAATGCAGCAATTAGATCCGTTGTTCGGACATGTGCGTATCATGCTATTGAATGTATAGGAATATACAGAGGATATCAGGGAATGATTGAAGGCGACTTCAAAGAAATGGGACCTCGTAGCGTAAACAACATTGTTAATAAAGGAGGGACAATTTTGAAGTCAGCACGTTCTTTAGAATTTAAAACTCCAGAAGGAAGAAAAAAAGCACACGATAACCTGATTAAAGCAGGAATAGATGCTCTAGTAGTAATAGGGGGCGACGGTACTTTTACCGGTGGTTTGTTGTTCAATAATGAATTTGATTTTCCAGTAATGGGAATTCCGGGAACTATTGATAACGATATTTTTGGGACCACCCATACTTTAGGATATGATACCGCTTTGAATACCGTTGTGGATGTCATTGATAAAATTAGAGATACCGCAAGTTCACACAATCGTTTATTCTTTGTAGAAGTGATGGGTAGAGATGCCGGTCACATCGCTTTGAATGCCGGTATTGGTGCCGGTGCCGAAGAAATTCTGATTCCCGAAGAAGATTTAGGATTAGAGCGATTATTAGAATCCCTGCAAAAAAGCAAGGCTTCTGGTAAATCATCCAGCATTGTTGTAATAGCAGAAGGAGATAAAATAGGGAAAAACGTATTTGAATTAAAAGATTACGTAGAAGCTAATTTGCCGGAATATGATGTTAGAGTTTCTGTTCTGGGCCACATGCAACGTGGCGGTTCCCCTTCTTGTTTTGATCGGGTTCTTGCCAGTAGATTGGGCGTAAAAGCAGTTGAATCTTTGCTGGAAGGCAAGTCAAAGTTCATGGTAGGGTTAAAGAACGATACAGTTTCATTGACACCTTTGGAACAAGCCATTAAAGGCAAAACAGAAATTGATAGAGAATTATTAAGAGTTTCAGACATAATGTCTACATAAAGGGATTAAAGTTTATAGTGAGGAAATTAGACTTTAGAGCAAGTTAATATTTAAATAAACAAAAATTAAAGTAAAATGTCAAAAGTTAAATTAGGAATAAACGGTTTTGGAAGAATAGGGAGAATAGTTTTTAGAGAATCGTACAACAGAGATAATGTAGAAGTAGTTGCAATTAACGATTTATTAGATGTAGATCATTTAGCTTACTTATTAAAATACGATTCAGTTCACGGACGTTTCGCCGGAAAAGTAGAAGTGAAAGACGGAAAACTTTTTGTAAACGATAAACACATCAGAATTACTGCAGAAAGAGATCCTGCAAATCTAAAATGGAATGAAGTAGATGTAGATGTTGTAGCGGAATGTACTGGTTTTTTCACTACTATTGAAACGGCAAAAGCACACATCACCGGTGGTGCTAAAAAAGTAATTATTTCTGCACCTTCTGCTGATGCGCCAATGTTTGTAATGGGTGTAAATCATGACAAAGCGTTAGCTTCAGATACAGTGGTTTCTAATGCTTCTTGTACTACAAATTGTTTGGCTCCTTTGGCCAAAGTAATCAATGATAATTTTGGAATTGTTGAAGGTTTGATGACTACTATTCATGCAACAACTTCAACTCAAATGACAAATGACGGACCATCAAGAAAAGATTTCCGTGGCGGTAGATCAGCATTAGTCAACATGATTCCATCTAGTACAGGTGCTGCAAAAGCAGTAGGAAAAGTGATTCCGGAATTGAACGGAAAACTAACAGGGATGTCTATGCGTGTTCCTACTGTAGATGTTTCAGTAGTAGATTTGACTGTTAAATTAGCAAAAGAAACAACCTATGAAGAAATCATGGCTGTTCTAAAAACAGCTTCTGAAACCACTATGAAAGGTGTTTTAGGATATACCGAAGATGCTGTAGTATCACAAGATTTCGTTTCGGATCCCCGTACTTCAATTGTGGATGCTAATGCAGGGATTGGTTTGAATTCTACTTTTTTCAAAATTGTATCTTGGTATGATAATGAATATGGTTATTCAAGCAAATTGATCGATTTATCAGTACATATTGCAGGTTTAAAATAATTAATTATATTTACAAAGTCCCGTTATCTTTATAGTAACGGGACTTTATTTTTTATTCCCTTTTTCATTTATATTTTGTTAATACCTTCCTTTATGAAAGTATTAGGAAATATAACAACAAAACCAAAAACCAGAAAAAAATGAGATTAATAGTTGATAGTGGTTCTACCAAAGCCGATTGGATTGCAATAGATACAAATGGTAAAATATTGTTTACAACTCAAACCTTAGGATTGAATCCTGAAGTACTTGAAGAAGATGAAATTATTGAACGCTTAAATGATCGTTTTGATATTTTGCAAAACAAGAAAAATGCAACCCATTTGTTTTTTTATGGAGCAGGTTGTGGTACTGAAAGAATGAAAATTGCACTGTCTCAGGTTTTTCAAAAGTATTTTCCTAATGCTATTATAGATGTCAAAGAAGATACCTATGCAGCCGTTTATGCAACGACTCCAAAGGGAGAAAAAGCAATTGTTTCTATACTGGGGACCGGATCAAACTGCAGTTATTTTGATGGCAAAGAACTCCATCAAAAAGTACAGTCATTGGGATATATCGCCATGGATGATTGCAGCGGAAATGTTTTTGGAAAAGAATTAATCAGAAAGTACTATTTTAATAAAATGCCAAAAGAACTGGCCGTTGAATTCGAGAAAGAATACAACCTTGATCCAGATGCTATAAAAAGCAAATTGTACAAAGAACCCAATCCAAATGCGTATTTAGCGACTTTTGCGAAGTTCCTGATTCAGCACAAAGAAACGGAGTTCTGCAGAAAAATTATTTTCAAAGGAATGAAATCTTTTGTAAAAAATTACATAAAACAATACGATAACTGCAAAGAAATTCCAGTTCATTTTGTGGGGTCCATAGCCTTTTATCTCAAAGAAGAGCTGCAAGAAATATTTGATAAATATGAGTTGCAATTAGGCAATGTATTGCGACGACCTATTGATGGTTTAATTGCATATCATATTGCAAATAAATAGTTTTTCAGAGTTTATTTTTATCAAAAACCACTGTTAATTTACTTTAGAGCAAGTAAATCAACAGTGGTTTTTAATTTATAACTAATTGATAACGGACATTCTGAAATCGTTTCAACCGTTTTTCTTGTTTTAATAATGAAAGCGGAAAAAAAGCACTAAAGAATAGCGATCATTGAGATTTCAATATTCACATTTTTTGGCAAACAGGCCACTTGAACTGTTTCCCGTGCCGGAGCAGTTTTCTCGTTAAAATAGGAACCATAAACCGTATTTATTTTCCCGAAATCGGTCATATCCATAATAAATATTGTGGTTTTTACTATGTTTTCAAATGTCATTCCGGCGGCTTCCAGAACTGCTTTCATATTTTGCATGACTTGTTCTGTTTCGGCTTCGATTGAATCAAGAACTAACGTTCCAGTTGCCGGATTTATTGCAATTTGACCTGATGCATACAATGTGTTTCCTTTTAGGACTGCTTGGTTGTACGGGCCAATTGGTGCAGGAGCATTTTCTGTAAAAATTATCTTTTTCATACGTTCTATTTTATGTAATTCAATTTAGTTTAAAAGTCTCCTGGCCTAATTACCGATTTATAGTACTTCGTTTGTCCCATTTGATATCGCTGAGCACGCCTGATTTTATTCCAATGAAGAATCCCCAGTTTGCATTATCACCAAATGGAGACCAGTTAAAATCCATTCTCCAACTTAATAAATCCCTTTCAAAACGAAGCTGAGTAAAGGTAACTCCTTTTTGAACAAAATCGTACCCGGTTGATATTCCTGCTTTCCATTTTGGAGTGATATCAGCATTAGCTGAAATCATTATCGAGTTACCAATTATTTGATTCTCTCTATTATTGTTTCCATAGGTCAAAGAATAGGCAAAGGTCATATCCCATGGTAATTTTGAATTAAAAAACTCAGAAATTTTATCTTCTCCATCATCTTCCTCTTCTTCGTCAAACTGACTTCTCCTGTTGTCTCCTAAGTCCGTATTGGTACCGAACAGATCATCTCCACGGCCCCCATTTCTTCGACTTTGTTCATTTGTGTCTTTTTCTTTTTTATCATTTCCTTTACTGGAAATAGAGTAATTTAAAGTCATATTAGAACTTGTCATTCTAAAAAGGCTGCCGCCGTTGTTAATATTAAAGACATTAATTCGGTTTCCGGAGTTATCAATCGCATAGGGATCTAACGTTGCGCCAAAATTGACATTCATTTTATTTTGAAAAAGTTGGGTACCACCACTAACTCGTATCGGCGCAAAAGCTAATGAATTGACACCATCTGCATCTAAATTATAGCTGGTAGATAGGTTTAAGTTATTCAGCAGCATTATTTTTTTAGGTTCAACCTTGGTGCTATCGCTATCAGTAACTTTTGCTTCAAAAGTGTTGCTCAAATCAAATCCTAACGAATTCGAATTATTCAATCCTGGGGCTCCAAAAATCCCGCTTTCAAATCTGGAATATTGTTTTGTCATTGTCCCGGTTGCATCGGATGCGTAGGTGTCATAATATTTTTCGAAACTTGGGGTATACCCATACGAAACAGATGGTCTCATGACGTGCCGAATTGATTTTATCTTTTTGTTTTCACCAAAGTTAAAAGTTCCATAAATAGTGGTTCCCAGACTTGAGGAGAAGGAATAGGTTCTAAAGGCATCAAAGCCATTAACCGTTTTATCGACTACGGTGCTTTGGTTTTGGTCAAAACTTCTTTCAATTGTTTTGGTATACCAAATTTCCTCATAATTTACGGATGTAGACGCACTGAAATATTTAAATAATTTAAAATTGGTGCTTAACGGAATACTGTGTTGAAAACCAATTTTTGCATCCCGGAACATTTGTGGCTTGAAGAATAAAGAATCGGTAGTAACAATGCTGTTTCGGCCATTCAGATTATATTGTAAATTGATGTTCTTGAAAAATCCTTTTTTTACGCCGTCTTTCCCCACAAAAGGATAAATCCGATCCACACTCAGTTGTAGTGTAGGTAGTGTCATATTGATTTCTGCGGTTTGTGTATTTTGCGAGTGAGTTGCAGTCAATGACATTCTAACTTGTGGAATTGAAGTGAATGTTTTTGAATACGACACAGAAGAACTTAAGGTATTATTTAGATTTGAACCAATATTTATCTGATTGATAGATTGTCGAAAATATTTACTACTTCCAAGATTCACAGAGGCCGAAAAACTAGAATTAGGATTCGATTTAGAGTCTTTGGAATGGGACCATTGTATGTTATAAATATTTTGTTTTAAGTAATCAGGGTAGCCTCTTTCGCTGGTAATTAAGTTTTCAAATCGAATGTTTAAGTTTCCTCTATAATTGTATCTTTTGGCATAACTGGATTCAAAACGCAACCCGTAACTGCCATTAGTATAATAATCGCCTAATACGGTTAAATCATAATTATCACTCAAGGCAAAATAATACCCTAAATTTTGCAACGAAAACCCTCGGTTGTTGGAGTCGTTATAGCTTGGTAAAATTAATCCTGAAATGCTGGTTTCTTGGCTCATTGGAAAAAAAGCAAAAGGCAATGCAATTGGAGTAGGAACATTTGCAATAACCATATTAGTCAATCCCGTAACTACTTTTTTGCCTGGGATGAATTTTACTTTGCTGGTTTGAAAATAATATTCTGGATTGTCTACATCTTTTGAAGTAGTAAAACGGGCTCCTTTTAGAAAATAAACAGAATCATTTTCTTTTTTGGTCTGCGTTGCTTTTATTTTAAATTCGCCTTGATCTGATCGTGAGTTCCAAATTAAAGCTTTTTTTGTTTTAAAATTAAATCGGATAGAATCAGGTTCAATAACATTAGTGCCCTGTTTGAAATTTGGAAACTGTGTATAAGCTCCTGTAGAATCTTTGATGCGACCGGCATATACCTCATTTTTTTCATAATTCATTACAATTATACCAGACTTCAATTCAATGTCTTGATAATACAATTCCGCGTTATTATACAAAGTAATGAGCTTTTTCTTTTGATCAATTTTAGCATATTGATCGGCTTTGTATTTTACCTTTCCGTCAAGGAATGCTTTGGTAGGCTTTATACTGTCTTTTTGTATTGAATCCTTCTCTTTTGTAGTAGTTGCAACAGTAGGAACCTTTTTGATAGTTCCTAAAGTAGTACTATCTATTTGTTTACTAATGGAAATCGCCGTCTTTTTTTTTGATATATCTTGAGAATATAATTTTCCAGACCCTAAGGATAGGAAGATTGATAATAAAACGATATTAAATAAGTTTGTATGCAAAGGTTTAAATGCTATTTTTGTAAAATTATGGCCTGTTTTTTGAGATGTCAAACTTACATATAAATTTTTGTCAAAAATAGTCAAATAAATAAATTTATACCCTTAGTCTTCTAATTAAATTAACTTATAGCTTTATGCACAACACCTATAAAATTAAAATTACAATAACTTTTTTGATGACGATAATATCGCTATCAGCCTTTTGTCAATCTAATGTTTTTAAAGTAACACTTGATGCGGGGCATGGCGATCATGATTTTGGTGCTGTATATGAAGGACGAATAGAAAAAAACATAGCTTTGGCTGTCGTTCTAAAAGTTGGTAAGTTATTAGAAGCTACTCCACAAATTGATGTGAATTTTACACGAAAAACAGATGTTTTTATTGACTTAATTGAAAGAGCCAATATTGCCAATAGATTCAATGCTAATATTTTTGTGTCAATTCATTGTAATGCCAACAGAAATACCGCTGCCGATGGTACAGAAACCTACGTGATGGGTTTAAGTAAGATAGCCTCTAACCTAGAAGCGGCTAAAAAAGAGAATTCTGTAATCACTCTTGAAAAAGATTACAAACAAAAATATGAAGGATTTGATCCAAACTCTCCGGAAACTATGATTGGGATGACCTTGATGCAGGAAGAATATTTAGACAACAGTATTTCACTGGCCAGTAAGGTAGAAGATGCTTTTGCAGATTTAGGAAAAAAAATACGTGGAGGAGGAGTTAAACAAGCGCCATTTATGGTGCTTCATAAAGCCTACATGCCACGAGTATTGATAGAAATGGGGTTTATTTCTAATCCGACTGAAGGAAATAGATTAAATTCAGAAGAAGGCCAGAACGAAATTGCCAAAGCCATTGCAGGAGCCATAATCGATTATAAAAAAGAATATTTTGGAAGTGGAGAATCGGAAGCATTTGAAGTAAAGCCTTCGCAAAAAATTATTGAAAAACAAGTTAAGGATACTGCAACGCCTTTAAAATCAAAAACAAACCTTCAAGTTATTGAAACTAAAAAAGCAATCGATAATACTAAAATCTCATTCAAAGTGCAACTTTTGGCTAGTATCAAAAAAGTAGCGCTCCTGCCTAGAAATTTTAAAGGATTAAAAAATATCTCTGTTGCCTATGAAAATACAGTATACAAATATATGTATGGAGAAACAACGGATTACGATGAAGCAAGAAAGCAATTAACAGAGGCAAAAGAGAAAGGATATGATACTGCTTTTTTGATCGCTTTTAAAAATGGAGAAAAAATAAGCATTCAAGAAGCGATTAAATAACAAGTGCTACAGTAGTATTGATTAAAAAAATAAGTTTTATTTCGAAAATAATACGAGCAAATTCGCAATTCTAAAAGAAATTTTGTTGGTCTTGTTGAACTTTTTTTCTCAGACCGATTTATTTTATTTTAATGCGGTCACGGCGGTAAAAACCCAGTAAATTTGCACAATAGTTTTGTTGAAAAGCAAATGCGCTTACGACAACATTAAAGTTAAAAAAACAGATCTAAAAATGCGTACGATGTTCAAGAAGTTCATCGCAAAATAATGTATTAGTAAAACTATAACGGGTTTTATAAAATAGAAAATTTTACGTATCTAATTTCAAAGTGTCTGAAGAGCTTCTACTGATAGCGGATGACAGGATCATTAGTATTAGTTATAAATCTAAATATCAGATTATTATTTAGCAAAAAAAAATCGATATGGTTAAACCTAAAAAGATACGTCCGGACACTTAATTGCATTTAATGTTGGAGAAAAAATAAGTGTAGAATAAGCTCTTAAATAATAACAACAACTTAAAATATTTTACATTAAATTTGTAAAAAATACTTGAATTTTGAAAATAACACGAGAAATTAAAACTGCTATCTTAGTAATTGCTTCTATTTTATTATTTATTTGGGGCTATAGTTTTTTGAAAGGAAGAGATCTTTTCACAAATTATAAAACATTTTATGTAGAATATAAAAGTGTTGAAGGCCTAGCCACATCCTCACCTGTTACCTTGAACGGTTTGGTGGTTGGTAAAGTAAATAGTATTACCATAAATGAAAACACAGGACTATTATTAGTCGAATTGCAATTGAAAACTGATTTTCCTATTTCTAAATCCAGTAGGGCTTCTATTTATGAGCCAGGATTTATTGGAGGAAAACAAATTGCAATTATCCCTAATTTTAAAGATAAAAGCTTGGCACTTGATGGTCAGAAATTGCAAGGCGGAGTGAAATTAGGACTTACTGATAAAGTAGGGGATCAATTAGCACCTCTTCAGGAAAAACTAGAAAAACTATTGTTAAGCACGGATAAATTAATTTCCGGTTTTAATAACGTTCTGGATCAAAAAGGGCAGCAGGATTTAAAACTCACTCTAGCTGAATTGAGCAAAACCATTGAACAATTTCATAAAGTGTCCTTAAATGTCAATACTTTATTAGAAACGAATAAAGCACAAATCAACGGAGTCGTTAGCAATTTTTCTAAAATATCGGGTAATTTTTCTAAAATATCAGATTCCTTGAATAAAGCCGATCTTGGAAAAACGGTAAAAAATCTCAATGCAACTCTAGGAAGAGTTGATGGTATTATGAGTGGTTTAGAATCTGGGAAAGGTTCTATGGGTAAATTGCTAAACGACGAGGCTTTCTACCAAAACATAAAAAACGCCACAAAAGAATTAGAATTATTATTGCAAGATATTAGACTTTATCCCACTCGATATGTCAATATTTCTTTATTTGGAAAGAAAAATAAACCGTATGTAGGTCCTGTAAATGATTCTATATCTAATGAAATAAAATAGCAATTATGAGCTACTTAGACAACATTTTATTTGCCGTTATATTGGTAATTGGTTTTGGTTATTTTTTCAACAGTGTTAAAAAAATCAGACGAAATATCAATCTTGGAACGGATGTAAATCGCTTTGATAATCCAAAAGCGCGCTGGATTAATATGGCCATGATAGCTCTTGGTCAATCAAAAATGGTCAAAAAACCTATCGCTGGAGCATTGCATATTATTGTCTATGTGGGTTTTATAATTATAAATATTGAATTGTTAGAAATTATTATCGACGGACTTTTTGGGACACATCGTGTTTTTGCTTTTTTAGGAACTACGTATGATGTGCTGATTGCTTCTTTCGAAATTTTAGCTTTTTTAGTTTTAGTAGCAGTTTTTGCTTTTTGGAGCAGAAGAAATGCCATCAAATTGAAAAGATTTGTAAGCTCTGATTTAAAAGGCTGGCCAAAAAATGATGCAAACTATATCTTGTATTTTGAGGTGGTTCTTATGACATTATTTTTATTGATGAACGCTTCTGATTTGCATTTACAAAATGTCCCCGGAGGTTTTTCTCATTTTATAAAAGCCGGTTGGTTTCCGATCAGTCAATTTATTGAACCTATCTTTAACGGAATGTCAAATGAATTGGTAATGTTGCTTTCAGAGATATTCTGGTGGTTGCATATTGTGGGTATTTTAATTTTTATGAATTACTTGTATTTTTCAAAACATTTACATATTCTGTTAGCATTCCCAAATACGTATTTTGCAAATCTAAATCCGCAAGGACAATTTGATAATTTAGAATCCGTTACTAAAGAAGTGAAGTTAATGATGGATCCTAATGCTGATCCTTTTGCGGCAGCACCAGTGGATGAGAATGCGGTTCCAAGTAAATTTGGTGCCAGTGATATTCAGGACTTAAACTGGGTTCAATTATTGAATGCGTATACCTGTACAGAATGTGGTCGTTGTACGTCAGCTTGTCCAGCCAATATTACAGGAAAAAAATTGTCTCCACGTAAAATTATGATGGATACCAGAGATCGAATGGAAGAAGTAGGAAGAAATATTGATGCCAATAAAGGTGTTTTTATTCCGGACAACAAAACATTATTAAACGATTACATCACACCAGAAGAGCTTTGGGCATGCACTTCTTGTAATGCGTGCGTGGAAGAATGTCCTGTAAACATTAGCCCGCTTTCAATTATTATGGATATGCGTCGCTATTTAGTAATGGAACAAAGTGCGGCCCCACTGCCAATAAACGCCATGATGACTAATATAGAGAATAACGGTGCGCCATGGCAATACAATCAGCAAGACCGATTGAATTGGAAAAACGAATAGGCGTTAAATCGCGTCACTGTTTAATAGGCTATTTGTATTACGAATAACCGATTTACAAATGAAGATTTTGTCATTAACCAAATAAGCAAATAACCGAATCAACAAGATAGTATGTCAGAGAATTTAATAGTGCCTACCATGGCCGAAATGTTAGCTCAAGGGAAACAACCAGAAGTTTTATTTTGGGTGGGTTGTGCAGGAAGTTTTGACGATAGAGCGAAGAAAATAACGAAGGCTTTTGTTCGGATTTTAAATCGGGCTAATGTTCCTTTTGCCGTTTTAGGTACTGAAGAAAGCTGTACAGGTGATCCTGCCAAAAGAGCTGGTAATGAGTTTTTGTTTCAAATGCAGGCCATGATGAATATTGAGGTTTTGAATGCATACGAAGCAAAAAAAATTGTTACCGCTTGTCCACATTGTTTCAATACACTAAAAAATGAATATCCGGAATTAGGCGGAAAATACGAAGTGGTTCACCACACGGAGTTTTTGAAATCCTTGTTAGATGACGGAAGGCTGACCATTGAAGGTGGACAATTCAAGGGTAAACGAATTACTTTTCACGATCCTTGTTATTTAGGAAGAGCTAATAATGTATATGAAGCACCAAGAGAATTGATTCTTAAATTGGATGCTGAATTAGTTGAAATGAAGCGTTCTAAAGCTAACGGTTTATGTTGCGGTGCAGGTGGAGCCCAAATGTTTAAAGATGCTGAACCTGGAAATAAGGAAGTCAATATAGAAAGAACCGAGGAGGCATTAGAAACAAAACCAGAAATTATTGCCGCAGGCTGTCCTTTTTGTAATACCATGATGACGGACGGTATTAAAAATAAAGAAAAAGAAGGCGAAGTAAAAGTGATGGATATTGCGGAACTAATTGCTAATGCGCAGGATCTTTAGTGTACAGTGTCTAAGTAATCAGCAATGCTCTATAATTTATTACACCTAACTTCATAAATCTACAATCTAAAATCACAAATCTAAAATCGTATGTACGTTCCATTTAAAAATTTACCCGAAGAATCTAAAATCTGGATTTATCAATCAAACAGAAAATTTTCGGATGCCGAATTTTCTGAAATAGAAAGCGCCTTGCAATCTTTTCTGGAAGGTTGGGCTGCGCATGGTACTAGTCTAGAATCCTCGTACCAATTAAAATACAACCGGTTTATCATTATTGCCGTAAATCAGGATGTACAAGCTGCAACAGGATGCTCTATAGATTCCTCTGTAGAATTTATTCAAAATTTAGAACAAAAATATACCGTAGATTTATTGGATAAAATGAACGTTACCTTCAAACTTGGAGAACATATAGCACACAAGCCGTTGATTGATTTCAAGAAAATGGTAAAAGATAAAGCGGTTACTGAAAATACCATCGTTTTCAATAATTTAGTTAATAATATAGAAGAATACAATGAATCCTGGGAAGTTCCTGCCATTGATAGCTGGCACAGTCGTTTTTTTTAAACAAAATAGTCAGATGAAAAAGATAAGCATCAGAAATAGTTTTTTTTATGTCTTATTTCTTTTTATTGCTGTTGGTTGTGTTGGTACAAAAACAAATAAGAATAAAGTAATTGTAACCAACATTCCGTCCAAAATTGAAAATTTAGACAGTATTGCTTTAAGTAATATGCCCACACTTTTTGAGTTGTCTCCTCAAGGCAACAAATGGGTTGATAGTGTTTACAGTGCAATGACTTTAGAGGAAAAATTTGGACAATTGTTTATGGTTGCCGCTTATTCCAATAAAGATTCGGCGCATATTAAAGCTATTGATACACTCATAACAGATCATAAAATTGGAGGATTAATTTTCTTTCAAGGTGGACCTGTTCGTCAGGCAAAATTAACCAACCGTTTTCAATCCAAGTCAAAAACTCCATTGTTTATTGGTAGTGATGCGGAATGGGGTTTGGGCATGCGATTGGACTCTACCTACAGTTATCCCTGGAATATGACTCTTGGAGCCATCCAAGACATGAAATTATTGGAGAAAGTAGGTGTTCAAATAGGACAACAAAACAAGCGATTGGGATTGCAATTTAACTTTGCTCCAATTCTTGACATCAACTCCAATCCTAAAAATCCTATCATAGGTTTTCGTTCTTT
Organism: Flavobacterium sp. ZB4P23; assembly: GCF_003970375.1. Lineage (NCBI taxonomy): Bacteria > Pseudomonadati > Bacteroidota > Flavobacteriia > Flavobacteriales > Flavobacteriaceae > Flavobacterium > Flavobacterium sp. ZB4P23. Next base: position 402,762 of record NZ_RYDK01000001.1, on the reverse strand, counting down.
TGGTGAAGATAAATTCAAGGTTACAGCACATGCTATTGCTTTGATGAAAGGGGTACAAAGTCAAGGCATATTTTCAACAGGAAAGCATTTTCCGGGACATGGCGATACGGATACGGATTCTCATAAAAAATTACCGACCATAAATTCCTCAAAAGAACAATTACAAAACCTAGCGTTTTATCCTTACAAAAAAATGTTTCATGAAGGACTTTCGTCCGTTATGGTAGCCCATTTAAACGTTCCCAGCATAGAACCAAGACCTAATTTTCCTTCCTCAATTTCCTACAATGTGGTTACTGATATTCTTCAGAAAGAATTGGGTTTCAAAGGACTTATTTTTACAGATGCTTTGAATATGAAAAGTGTAAGCGAATTTAAATTACCCAGTGAAATCAATTTTGAAGCTTTTATAGCCGGTAATGACGTGCTGCTGTTTCCTGAAAATGTTCCTGCTGCTATTGAGAAATTTAAATTTGCGTATTCTATAAATTTATTTACGGAGGAACGATTGGCTTTTTCCGTAAAAAAAATTCTGAAATTCAAGTACAAAGCGAATTTGAATAATTTTAAACCAATTGCCACTGAAAATTTATACACCGATTTGAATTCAGTTGAAAATGAAGCTTTACACTATGAGTTGTATGAAAATGCAATTACCGTTCTAAAAAACACGGCTGCTGTTTTGCCGATTAAAAATTTGGACAAACAAAAAATCGCTTATGTAAAAATGGGAGATGACAACAATGATGTTTTTGTTTCAACTTTAAAAAAATACACTGAAGTAACTGTGATTTCAGATGTGAATTTGGATAGTCTTCAAGTGAAATTACACCCTTTTACAACCGTAATCATTGGTTATCACAAATCAGATGTTGCTTTTAGTAATCATGATCTAAGATTGGATGAGTTGGCAAAAATTAAATTTCTAGCCCAAAATAATACTGTAATTCTGGATGTTTTTGCAAAACCATACGCTTTATTACCAATTATAAATTTTGAAGATATTGAAGGTTTAGTTGTTTCTTATCAAAATAGTGCAGTTGCACAGGTCGTTTCGGCAGAACTAATTTTTGGGGCTATTGAAGCTAAAGGGAAACTACCGGTTTCTATTAATACTAGTTTTAATGTAAATGATGGTTTGCCAACAGAAAAATTGAATCGGCTGGGATTCACAACTCCAGAAAATGTTGGGATGAATTCAAGGATTTTATCAAAAATTGACAGTATTGCTACTAAAGCAATTGACGCTAAAATGACTCCTGGAATTCAGGTATTGGTAGCCAGAAAAGGAAAAGTTATTTATCAAAAATCATTCGGTCATCATACGTATGATAGAACGATTAAAGTGCAAGACTCCGATATTTATGATGTTGCCTCATTAACGAAAATTATAGCTACATTGCCTAATGTGATGCAGCAATACGATCAGCAAAAAATAAATTTGGAAACAACATTAGGATCAATGTCTCCTATTTTTAAAGATTCCAATAAGGCAAATATTAATTTCAAGGATTTATTGTCGCATTATGCAGGTTTAGTAGCAGGAATACCATTTTACAAGGCTACAATGAATAAATCGCAATCTCCTTCTGATGTTTATTTTAGAAAAATTGCTGAAGAGCAGTTTTCGAAAAAACTAGGAGACAGTCTTTTTATACGAAATGATTTTAGTGACACAATTATGAAAATGATTGTTGAGAGTAAACTGTCATTAAAAAAAGAATACAAATACAGTGATCTTACTTTTATGATTCTGAAGGATTATTTAGAAAAGACAACGGGTAAACCATTAGATGTTTTAATTCAAGAAAATTTCTATCGTTCACTCGGGATGAACAATTCAAGTTTCAATCCATTGACTAAATTTGATAAAAACAGAATTCCGCCAACGGAAACAGATACCTATTTCCGTCGTCAACTTTTACAAGGATATGTCAATGATTTGTCCGCTGCTTTAGAAGGTGGGGTTTCAGGTCACGCAGGTGTTTTTTCGAATGCTATGGATGTGGCTAAAATAATGGAACTTTATTTACAAAAAGGAAATTATGGAAACCGGCAATATTTTTCTGAAAAAACATTTGATGATTTCAATACGTGCTATTTTTGTGCCGCCGGAAATAGGAGAGGAGTGGGCTTTGATAAACCACAATTAGGTGCTGTAGGACCTACGTGCGGTTGTGCTTCAATGACGAGTTTTGGTCACACTGGTTATACAGGTACAATGGCTTGGGCTGATCCTGAAACGCAAATTGTTTATGTGTTTTTATCTAATAGAACTTTCCCAATTGCAAGTGAAAATAGATTATCGAAAGAAAATATTCGGGAAGATATCCAAAGGGTAATTTATGAAGCGATTATAAACTAAGCAAACGTTAACGTAATAATAAAATAGTTCAAATAAAATTATAGTCAATTTCATTTGAACTATTTTTTTTAAAATGATTTTGTTAGAAGTATTTCGTTACAAAGTTCACCTGTATTATAGTATATTTGAGATAAAAACAATAGGATGAAAAATAAGAATACTGTAATTGCAAAAATCAATTTAATTGTATGGCTTTTTTGCATGACTTTTGTAAATGCTCAAAATAATGATATAAATATTCTACGAGATATCAATGTTGATCGAAATAAGAATTTAGATCCTACTTTTAAATTAATAACGAATAGTGCGGTTCCCATCGGTCTTGTTACTCCTATTATTATATATTCGGTTGGTTTATTAAAGAAAGATAATGCCGCCAAGAAACAGGCAATTTTTGTTGGAGAAGCATTCTTAGTAAATGCATTTATTACTACCGCTTTGAAACATACTATAAAAAGACAGCGACCATTTAAAACCTATCCTGATATTGATCAAGCAGCGTCGACCGTGGGTTATTCATTTCCTTCGGGACATACTTCGTCAGCTTTCGCAACGGCAACGTCACTTAGTTTAGCGTATCATAAATGGTATGTTATTGCACCGTCTTTTGTATGGGCAAGTGCCGTGGGATATTCTCGAATGCACTTAGGCGTTCATTATCCAAGCGATGTAGTGGCAGGAGCCGTTTTAGGAAGTGGGTCGGCCTACCTAACCTATAAGGCTAATAAATGGCTTAACAAGAAAAGATCAAGAATGGAAAAATAACGGTTTATACTGTTTACTGTTCTATGAAAACGTAAAATAATTCAAAATGAAAAGATTAAATTATATTTCAAAAACAGTCTGGATAGTATCACTGGTTAGTCTATTTACGGATACAGCGAGCGAAATGCTTTACCCAATAATGCCTATATACCTTAAATCGATTGGGTTCTCGATTGTATTAATTGGTGTTTTAGAAGGCTTTGCCGAGGCTTTAGCTGGATTAAGTAAAGGATATTTTGGTAAGTTATCTGATAGTTCAGGTAAACGTGTTCCATTTGTGCGTCTGGGCTACGGTTTAAGTGCTATTTCAAAACCCATGATGGCGGTATTCGTCTTCCCTCTTTGGATATTTTTTGCCAGAGCAATTGATCGTTTCGGAAAAGGAATTCGTACTGGTGCAAGAGATGCGATTTTATCTGATGAAGCAACTGCTGAAACGAAAGGAAAGATATTTGGATTTCATAGATCAATGGATACGTTTGGTGCCGTTCTAGGACCTGTTATGGCTTTGATTTATCTGCATTTTTATCCACAACAGTATAAAATGCTTTTTTATGTTGCTTTTATTCCAGGTTTACTAGCGGTATTTGCTTCTTTTTTGCTTAACGATAAACTTAAGGTACAGGCAAAGGAGGTAAAACAGATTTCGTTTTTCTCGTTTCTTAGCTATTGGAAAACAAGTCCTGCACAATATCGAAGAGTAGTAACAGGACTATTAGCTTTTGCCTTATTCAATAGTTCCGATGTTTTTTTACTTTTAAAAGCGAAGCAAGCAGGTTTAAATGATACTGTGGTAATAGAGATTTATATTTTTTACAATTTGGTTTATGCTCTTTGTGCATTTCCATTAGGAATTTTTGCTGATAAAATTGGATTGAAGAAAATGTTTACTTTTGGACTTTTTCTATTTGCAATTGTCTATTTTGGAATGGCATTTACTAAAAACAGTTATATTATTGGTGGATTATTTTTAATTTACGGTGTGTATGCTGCTGCAACCGAAGGGATTTCGAAAGCATGGATCAGTAATATTTCTGATAAAAAAGATACTGCGACTGCTATTGGAACTTATTCTGGATTTCAAAGTATTTGCGCCTTATTGGCCAGTTCTTTTGCCGGGGTCCTTTGGTATCAATTTGGTGCGAATACTACATTTTTTATTACTGGGATAACCACATTACTTATTATTATTTATTTTTCGTTTTTCATTAAATATAAAACAATTTAAAATGGCTTCCCAACACAAAACTTTACCTGACAACAAATGTTGCGCAGTAGAAGAAAAAAAAGTAAATAAAGCAGAGCAAGATGCAGGATGTTGTTCCTCTCACAGTGAGTCAGAAAATCACGATGAGGAAGATCACGATCATTCTAACGGAAATGAAAGCACCCTCAGAATGTTTTTACCATCTATAATTAGTTTTATAGGATTGCTGATTGCTTTATTGTTTGATAATTACTTTCCTCAATCTTGGTTTAATGGTTGGTTTCGAATCGTTTGGTATGTTGCAGCTTACATTCCGGTAGGGCTTCCAGTTTTGAAAGAAGCTTACGCTAGTATTGGTAAAGGAGCTATTTTTTCTGAATTTTTTCTAATGGGAATAGCTACATTAGGTGCGTTTGGAATTGGTCAATATGCCGAAGGAGTGGCTGTCATGTTATTTTACTCCATTGGTGAATTATTCCAAATGCTCGCCGTTAAAAGAGCAAAATTAAATATAAAATTATTACTGGATCAAAGACCTGATGTTGCAAACGTTGTAATGGGACAAAATGTGATTGCAATTAAAGCTTCGGAAGTGGCTATTGGAGCTGTCATAGAATTAAAACCCGGAGAAAAATTAGCATTAGATGGAATGTTGCTTTCGGATTATGCCACTTTCAATACTGCTGCATTAACAGGCGAAAGCAAACCGGATTCTAAGTCAAAAGGAGATACAATTCTTGCCGGAATGATCAATGGCACTTCTATTGCTCAAGTAGAAGTGACTACTGCATTTACAGACAGCAAATTATCTAAAATCCTCCAGATGGTGCAGGATGCCACTGCTAAAAAAGCACCAACAGAATTATTTATTAGGAAGTTTGCTAAAATATACACGCCAATAATAGTGTATCTCGCTATTGCTATATGTGTAGTGCCAATCTTATTTGCAGAAACGTATATATTTAAGGAATGGCTGTACAGAGCCTTACTGTTCTTGGTGGTTTCCTGTCCGTGTGCCTTGGTGATTTCCATTCCGTTAGGGTATTTTGGCGGAATTGGCGCCGCAAGTAAAAACGGAATATTGTTTAAAGGATCTACATTTCTGGATACTATGGCAGCTATTCAGGTAGTGGTGATGGATAAAACAGGGACTTTAACCAAAGGCGTTTTTAAAGTTCAGAAAGTAGTGTCGATAGGAATTCTGGAGTCTGATTTAGTTAACTATACTGCAGTAATTGAAGCTAAATCGACGCATCCGGTTGGTTCCGCAATAGTAGAATTTGCCAAAAATCCTAAAAATGAAATTGTTGTTTCTAATTTCACTGAGATTCCAGGCCTTGGCTTGCAAGGTGTTGTAGATGGAAATGAAATCTTGGTGGGAAGTCCTAAACTGATGAAAAAATTCCATATTGATTATGACACGGATCTTGATGCTATTCCGTACACTATTGTTGTAGTTGCCATCAATCAAAAATATACAGGTTATTTTCTTGTTGCCGATGAAATAAAAGAAGATGCAAAAGTGGCTATTGAAAGTTTACATAAAATAAATATCAAAACAATATTACTTTCTGGGGACAATCAAGCGGTAGTTTTGGCTGTAGCCAAAGAATTAAATATTGATGAAGCTTACGGAAATTTGCTGCCGGAAGATAAAGTCAATAAAGTAAGCGCACTTTTAAACCAAAAATTAAAAGTTGCATTTGTTGGAGACGGAGTAAATGATGCTCCAGTCATTGCTCTGGCAGATGCGGGAATTGCTATGGGTGGTTTAGGAAGCGATGCTACTATTGAAACGGCTGATATTGTCATTCAAAATGACCAGCCCACTAAGATTTTTACCGCTATCACCATTGGAAAAAAAACAAAACAAATCGTTTGGCAAAATATTGGATTGGCTTTTTCCGTAAAACTAATAGTTCTCATTCTGGGAGCTGCTGGACTTGCCTCTATGTGGGAGGCGGTTTTTGCAGATGTGGGGGTGGCCTTATTGGCGATTTTAAATGCCGTTCGAATTCAGCGAATGAAATTTTAAATTTGTATTGCATTTAACTTAAAATTCCATAAAACACATTCCTATTTTTCTTAATTTCGTTTCATTAAATTACATACATGAAAATTGCAATAGTTTGTTATCCTACCTTTGGAGGTAGTGGTGTTGTCGCTACAGAATTAGGACTGGAATTGGCTCGTCGCGGGCATGAAATACATTTCATAACTTACAGTCAGCCCGTACGTTTGGCACTTTTAAGTCCAAATGTGCATTACCACGAAGTAAATGTGCCTGAATATCCATTGTTTCATTACCAACCGTATGAATTGGCCTTATCGAGCAAATTAGTCGATATGGTAAAATTATATAAAATAGAATTGCTTCATGTACATTATGCTATTCCTCATGCCTATGCGGGCTATATGGCAAAACAAATGCTGAAAGACGAAGGCATTGATATTCCAATGGTGACAACATTACACGGAACAGACATCACCTTGGTAGGAAATCATCCGTTTTATAAGCCAGCAGTCACTTTTAGTATCAATAAATCAGATTTTGTTACCTCAGTATCCCAAAGTTTAAAAGACGATACGCTTAAATTATTCAATATAAAAAATGAAATTGAGGTTATTCCTAATTTTATTGAATTGAATAAAAATACAAATAACCTGAACATTCCTTGTCAACGTTCAGTCATGGCCAAGGAAAATGAACGAATTATAACGCACATCAGTAATTTTAGAAAAGTAAAACGAATTCCGGATGTCATTAAAATTTTCTATAATATTCAAAAAGAGATTCCGGCTAAATTGATGATGGTTGGTGATGGCCCTGAAAAAGAAAAAGCAGAATATTTATGTCAGGAATTGGGTATACTAGACAAGGTAATCTTTTTTGGTAACAGCAACGAAATTGATAAGATTTTGTGCTTAACTGACTTGTTTTTACTCCCATCTGAAACAGAAAGTTTTGGTTTGGCAGCCCTTGAAGCTATGGCGTGTAAAGTTCCTGTTATCTCTAGTAATTCAGGCGGTTTACCCGAAGTTAATTTTGAAGGCATTTCCGGCTATTTAAGTGATGTAGGAAATACAGAGGAAATGGCTCAAAACGCATTGAAAATTCTAAAAGATGATTTGACGCTTGCTAAATTTAAAGAAAACGCATTAGCTGTTGCCAAACAATTTGACATAAAAAATATTTTGCCCCTTTACGAAGAGTTATATCAAAAAGCCATTAATAAATACTTATAGACACACAGGAATTATTTTTGAAATTATTAAATGTAAAAACATAAAAATGAAAAAAGTAATGCTGTCGTTCCTTGCTATAACTGTCGTTTCCTGCGGTAGCGTTTCTTTAAAAAGTACAGATGCCACTACAGCGCTATATGAAGTTTTGACTCAGCAAACTAATGGTGGAGCTAGTATCCGTTTTTTTGAGATTCTTTCTGAACCAAGCGAAATTAAAATGCTGCAGAATGATGCAAACTTAAAAAATAAGATTAATGCTAATGATATTCTGAATGCTAATTTTGTTGTTTTGAATATGGGAGAGAAAACCACTGGCGGATATGCCATAGGAATTGATAAGGTAATTGAAACGGATAAAAATATAATTATAACAGTTCAAGAAACAAATCCTGAGCCGGGTAGTATGGTGACACAAGCTTTTACGACTCCTTTTTGTGTTGTGAAAATAAATTCCAAGAAAGAGATTCTTATAAAATAAAAAATGCCACTATTTCTAGTGGCATTTTTTTTATTCTTTTTAAATATTAGAATTGGTATTTAAGAGCTAAAGCTACATCAGAACCGTAATTGTTTCTGTAATAGTCGCTACCACCAAACTCTGGTCTGAAATCTAAAGAGATTAACAAAGGAATATCAAAATTATATTCGATACCTATATCTCCGGCAACAAATGCGAAAGCGCCATTGTTGTAATCTCTGTTGTCTCTATAATCTCTATTGTAGTTTCCTACACCACCACCAATACCTGCATACCAGTTGAATCCACCATCAATGTTCCATACCCACTGATACAAACCAGTTAATTTGATGGCATTGTCATCATAATTATCATTGTTATAATTATTTCTGTTTCTCCAACCTAAGTCTAATTCTAAACGATTGTTATCGCCTAAACCTCTTTGATAGGTGATCTCAGTACCAAAACCACCACTGTCACCAAAACGAAGGCCTAGTGCATTTTTTGAAATCTCTTGTGCTTGTGAGGTGAATGCTAATCCAATTAGCATTATAACCGATAAAATAATTTTTTTCATAAGTAAATTTTTATAAATACAAAGATATTACTAACTTTGTGATTAAATTTACAAAATTAATTGTAAATGTTTCATAATTCACACTTTTGATATAAAACCACCATTAATCTAAAATAGTTTTTTTAAAGAAAATAGCAGGTGTAACATACTGAGTACTGATTAAATCCTCCATCTCAAAAAGATTTTCATCTTCAGCATAATTAGTTTCTGAGTAGTGAAATAATTTCCAACGTTTTTTATTGTATTCCAATGCGGTTAAATTCTCCACCCAATCCCCGGAATTCAAATACAAAGTAGCTCCGTTTTTATTCTCTTTTTTGATTATTTTTGGCTCGTGAATATGACCGCAAATTACATAATCGTAGTTGTTTTCGATGGCGAGTTCCGTGGCTGTTTTTTCAAAATCCGAAATGTGCTTTACTGCCTTTTTTACACCAGCCTTTATTTGTTTAGAAAAAGAGTAGGGCTCTTTCCCTATTTTTGATAAGCACCAATTTACAAATCGATTCAAAAGTATCAGATAATCATATCCTAAACCGCCTAATTTTGCAATCCATTTTGAGTGTTGTACGGAAGCATCAAAGACATCACCGTGAAATATCCAGGCTTTTTTGTCATCAAGATCCAAGACTAACTTGTCCACCAATGCAAAATTACCCATACTCATATCGCTAAACTTTCGGAGCATTTCATCATGATTTCCAGTAATATAATAGACTTTTGTTCCCTTTGAAGCAAAACTGATGATTTTTTGGATAACCTTTAAATGTGCTTTGGGAAAATAGGATTTTCTAAATTGCCATACATCAATAATATCTCCATTTAAGACTAAAATATTAGGTTTAATTGCAGATAAATAATTATAAAGTTCTTTAGCATGACTTCCATAAGTCCCCAGATGTACATCAGAAATCACTACTAACTCGACTTTTCTTTTTTTCAAGGTGTTTGAATTTGAATTTTATCAAATTAATGGAATTCTACTGAATTGAAATGCGATTAAAGGTTAATAAATAGTTTTCAATATTAATTTAAAGTCAATAAATAGATATTGCTATTCAAAAGTTTAGTGGTTAAAATTTTGAACTTTAAACTAAAATACTACTTTTGTTCAAAACTAATCAGTATGGCAGGAAATAGCTACGGAACACTATTTAGAATAACAACTTTTGGAGAATCTCACGGTGACGCTTTAGGAGGGATAATAGACGGTTGTCCTCCCGGAATAACAATAGATTTAGAAGCAATTCAATTTGAAATGTCCCGCAGAAAGCCAGGCCAATCAGCAATAGTTACTCAACGCAAAGAACCGGATGACGTTCAATTTCTTTCCGGAATCTTTGAAGGTAAAACCACCGGTACACCCATAGGTTTTATTATTCCTAATACCAATCAAAAATCAGATGATTATTCTCATATAAAAGACAATTACAGACCCAGTCATGCGGATTATGTGTATGAAAAAAAATATGGGGTTAGGGATTATCGTGGCGGTGGACGCAGTTCTGCGCGGGAAACTGCCAGTAGAGTTGTGGCGGGAGCTGTAGCAAAACAAATGTTGCCAGACATAAAAATTAATGCGTATGTTTCTTCTGTAGGACCCATTTTTTTAGACAAACCCTACCAAGATTTAGATTTTTCGAAAACCGAAAATAATCCGGTTCGTTGCCCAGATGAACAGGCAGCGGTAATCATGGAAGAATATATTCGTGATATCCGAAAACAAGGGGATACTGTGGGCGGAACCGTAACCTGTGTGATTCAAAATGTACCTATTGGTTTAGGAGAACCCGTTTTTGATAAGCTTCACGCAGAACTTGGCAAAGCCATGCTTTCTATTAATGCCGTAAAAGGATTTGAATTTGGAAGTGGTTTTGAAGGCGCTAAGATGAAAGGAAGTGCGCATAATGATTTATACAATGCTGACGGAACGACAAAAACCAATCTTTCAGGTGGAATTCAAGGAGGAATCAGTAACGGAATGGATATTTATTTTCGCGTGGCTTTCAAACCTGTGGCCACCATTATGCAAAAACAAGAATCACTGGACAATAAAGGCAATATTACAGAAATGACTGGAAAAGGGCGTCATGATCCTTGTGTAGTACCGCGTGCTGTGCCTATTGTTGAGGCAATGGCAGCCATTGTATTAGCTGATTTTTATTTGATAAATAAAACATATCAGTAGTAATTGTTGATACTTTTTATGTTTTTTACAATACCATTTTTTACCTGACTGCGAGCAAAAAATTATTTTTTATAATCAGGGTAGATCCTACAATCTAATAACCAATTTAATGAATATGAATACAACTAAAAAGCCGTCCTTTTTTTCAGGATTAACAGGGCAAATATTAATAGCTATGGTTTTGGGTGCTATTTTAGGCATTATCATTCATAATTCTATTTCACCGGAAGCAGCTCAAAATTTTAGTAACAAAATCAAAATTCTGGCTACTATTTTTATTCGACTGGTTCAAATGATTATTTCGCCATTGGTATTTACGACGTTGGTGGTAGGAATTGCGAAACTTGGGGATATCAAAGCGGTGGGGAGAATTGGAGGAAAAGCGATGGGATGGTTTTTTACAGCTTCATTTATCTCTTTGTTATTGGGGATGTTTTTTGTAAACATACTAGAACCGGGAGTTGGCCTTAATTTATCAAATGTTGATATGGGATCAGTTTCAGAAGTCACAGCGAAAACACAAAACATATCTTTTGAAAACTTTATTGAGCATATAGTACCTAAAAGTATCTTTGAAGCAATGGCTACTAATGAAATTTTACAAATTGTAATATTTTCGATTTTCTTTGGTCTGGCAGCGGCTGCATTAGGTGATTATGTGAAGCCAGTGACAAATGCTTTGGATAAAATATCTCATATTGTTCTGAAAATGGTAAACTACGTTATGAAATTTGCCCCAATAGGAGTATTTGGTGCTATAGCAGGTGTATTTGCGGTTAGAGATTTTCAGGAATTGGCAATTACCTATTTCAAGTTCTTTGGTTCTTTCTTAATTGGAATTTCCTCACTTTGGGTCGTGTTGATTGTTGTGGGGTATGTATTTCTAAAAAGCAGGATGACCGTTTTGCTAAAAAGAATTGTAAGTCCATTAATAATTGCTTTTGGAACAACCAGCAGTGAAGCTGTTTTTCCAAAATTGACCGAAGAATTAGAACGTTTTGGAGTCAAGGACAGAATTGTTTCTTTCATGTTGCCGCTCGGGTATTCTTTTAACTTGGATGGAAGTATGATGTACATGACTTTTGCCAGTATTTTTATTGCGCAAGCCTACGGAATTGATTTGGATTTGGGTACGCAAATGACCATGCTTTTAGTTTTGATGCTTACCAGTAAAGGAATTGCAGGAGTACCAAGAGCGAGTTTAGTGGTTGTTGCTGCAACTTGTGGTATGTTTGACATTCCAATCGAAGGAATTGCTTTAATTTTACCTATTGACCATTTTTGTGATATGTTTCGTAGCGCAACCAATGTGTTAGGAAATGCTTTAGCAACATCGGTAGTTGGAAGCTGGGAAAAAGACGAGGATTCCGAACCGGTTTCATTAGACTAAATAATAAAAAACTCCTCAAATAATGAGGAGTTTTTTTTTGTAAAACATCAGTTTGTCTGATTCAAATGAATTTAAAATTATGAAAAAACTTGCTTTACATTGGAAAATTCTTTTAGGAATGATTCTAGGGCTCCTTTTTGGATTAGTAATGAAAAACTTAGAACAAAAAGGAATCGTAATTGACTGGATAAAACCTTTTGGAACTATTTTTATAAACTTACTCAAAATGATTGCTGTTCCCTTAATTGTGGTTTCATTGATTGTTGGATTAGCAGATTTAAAAGATATTTCTAAACTTTCTAAATTAGGGGGAAGGACAGTCTTTTTTTACTTATGTTCCACAGTAATAGCAGTCATTATTGGTTTGTTGTTAGCCAATTTAATTAAGCCCGGAACTTACATTAACGAAGAATCCAGAATAAGCTTACTTGAAAATTTTTCGGTTGATGCTTCTCAAAAAATTGAATTGGCGGTAAAAGCTAAAAATAGTGGGCCACTGCAACCTTTAATAGATATTGTGCCAGATAATTTTTTTAAAGCTTTAAGTGATAATGGAAGTATGTTGCAAGTCATTTTTTTTGTTATTTTAGTTGGGATCGGTCTGATTTTAATTGAAGAAAAAAAATCAAAACCTGTCGTTGATTTCTTTAAGGGATTGAATGATGTAATTCTGAAAATTATTGACATTATCATGCTTTTTTCACCAGTTGGTGTTTTCGCACTGATGGCCGCACTGATGGTCGAAATTCCAGATTTTTCAACATTAGGAGCGCTGGGAATCTATGGATTAACAGTTTTGCTTGGCTTGTTTTTGATGATGTTTGTATTTTATCCAAGCTTATTAATGATTTTTGCAAAAGTAAATCCAATACAGTTTTTTAACGCCATTGCGCCTGCCCAATTATTGGCTTTTTCAACAAGTTCAAGTGCAGCTGCACTGCCCGTTACCATGGAATGTGTTACCGAGCGTTTAGGAGTTGATGAAGAGGTTTCCAGTTTTGTTTTGCCTCTGGGAGCAACAGTAAACATGGATGGAACTAGCTTGTATCAAGCAGTAGCTGCGATATTTATAGCTCAAGCAATGCTTCCGGAAGCTTTAGACCTCAGTACACAATTGATGATAGTTGTGACGGCAACACTAGCTTCTATAGGATCAGCAGCGGTTCCTAGTGCCGGAATGGTGATGCTTGTTATTGTTCTTGGTCAAGCTGGGATTCCAGAAGCTGGTCTAGCGCTTATTTTTGCTATTGACAGACCTTTGGATATGTGCAGAACGGTAGTCAATGTGACAAGTGATGCAACGGTAGCAACTATTGTTGCTAAATCTGTCGGAAAATTAAACAAACCAAAAAAAATTACTTTATAACTATTAGTTCCTTGTACAGCATGAAGTGGATTTAATATATTTGAAATTCATGAGACTTCAAAATAGTTCACTTTTAACACTTAATTGATTAAAATAAATTATTATTTATTGGCGTATAAATTTATATTTGATTAAATTTAGTCACTTATGAATCAGGTGTATATTGTGTTGTTAATAGTGTTTGTAGTTAACTTTTTCAGTGATGACGTACTTGCATAAACGTAAACGGCATCAAACAATGAGATCGTAAAATTAACGGATCATGCGTCACAATACCTGAAGAATGCTGATTTCAAAAAATCCTTTAAAATTTCGAAAATTGCCTTGTACAAAGCCATTACTCAAAAGGATAAATTTTCTATAGTAATTTCTTTAGTACATGACAAAAATAGATAGTATTGAAATTCAAGAAGATTAAGGTCATTTAATTCAAATAATAATTTCATTAAAACGCTTAAAAATAACACGTTAACGATAAATCACTTTTTAACGACAGTTAAAAAGTGATTTATTACAGATGTAAGTCAGTATAACGAATTTAATACCAGCGTTTTTTATTTTGTTTGGAAACCTCTGATTTTCTTGATTTATGAGCTCCACCACTGCGGTTTGAGTTCTTTTGAGTTCCCGCGGGAGCGGTTTCAGGACTTCCTGAATGCCAACCGTATAGGTGATCACTTACGGTTTTTACATCTACTTTTATTAATTTCTGAATGTCTTTCCAATATTGGTGCTCATCTTTGCTACAAAAAGAAATTGCAACACCTTCATTTCCGGCACGACCGGTTCTGCCAATTCGGTGTACATACGTTTCGGGAATATTGGGTAAATCAAAATTAATGACAAATGGTAATTGATCAATATCAATTCCTCTGGCTGCAATATCAGTAGCCACTAAAACATTCACTTCTTTATTCTTGAATCCTTCTAAAACGCGTTGTCTGGCATTTTGAGACTTGTCACCATGAATCGCTTCGGCAGCAATATCGTGTTTGCGCAATGCTTTTACAACGTTGTCAGCTCCGTGTTTTGTTCTTGAAAAAACCAAAACATTAGACAGTTTTTCGTTCTTAATTAAATGATACAGCAAATTTCTTTTTTCTGCTTTTTCAACAAAATATACGCGTTGTTCTACGTTTTCAGCTGTAGAAGAAACAGGAGATACGGTAACTGTTGCAGGATCTTTCAGAAACATTTCGGCTAATTCTCTTATGGCCATTGGCATTGTAGCCGAGAAAAATAAGGTTTGTCTGTTATTAGGGGTCAGTTTTACAATTTTTTTGACATCATTTACAAATCCCATATCCAGCATCTGGTCCGCTTCGTCAAGGACTAAAGTATGCAAATGGTCTAAATCGATGAAACCTTGTTTGACTAAGTCTAGCAAACGTCCTGGAGTAGCAATCAGGATATCAATTCCTTTTTTCAGCATTTCTACCTGTGGCACTTGAGAAACGCCACCAAAAATAGTAAGTTGCACTAAGTTTGTATATTTTCCATATTGGTCAAAATTTTGTCCAATTTGAACGGCCAATTCTCGGGTTGGGGTGATGACTAAAGCACGGATTGGACTTGCTTTTTTAGAGGACCCTACTATTCTATGCAATTGATGAATAATAGGAATGGCAAATGCGGCCGTTTTTCCGGTACCGGTTTGGGCACAACCAATCATATCCCTACCTGATAATACGATTGGAATGGCTTGTTCTTGTATTGGAGTTGCTTCTAAATAGCCTTGTTCAAATACGGCTTTTTGTATACTTTTTGAAAGTGGTAAATCTTCGAATAACATATTTTAAATATTAAATATCATGTATTAAGTACATAGATAGTGCTGCAAAGGTAGTGTTATTTATCGATTAGGTTAATAGGTATTCGTTTAAGCAATTTATCATTTAACCAGTTAGACAATCTGCTGGTTCGATTTAATAAAATCAGTCACCAGATAGCCTATCAGTTTACCTATTAAATGATTGTTTTTTTCTTCGCCTAAATCCGGTGCGCCTTCACAAATGTGTAAATAGGCAGCATTTTTATTTTTGGCAAAATAGTATATAAATTGCCTAAGTTGCTCCACAGAGTATCCACTCATAGTCATGGCACTGCAGGCAATATTAGGAATCGCATCCAAGTCGATCTCTATTCCAAAAAAATCATCATTTATAAATTCCGAAGCGAGCGCCATTTCCTGATCAAAGTTTTTTTCTCTTCTAATACTTACACTATCATAGGTGTTAAAACGAACTCGATCCTCTATTTTCTTAATGATATCCAACACACTTTTTGAAGTGTAGTTTTCATGTAGTCCAAAAATAAAATATTTTTTCAAAAAACCTTCTTCATAAGCATACGAAAAACCATTGCCACTGTGACGTCCTTCTATAATCCTAAAATCAGAATGCGCATCAAAATTGATTGCATTAATAGGTTTGCCTTTGGCGAGTGCAGTTCCTTTTATATTTCCGTATGAATTATTGTGTCCGCCACCAATGATTATTGGAGTTTTACCTGATTTTATAATGTTAAAAATGATATGAGAGACATCTTTGTCTATTTTTTCAACTAATTGGCTTAACTTAAAACGATCATCAATATCATTAAAATCAAGGTGTTCTACTTCCTGCATTTTCTCACTTACGTCTAATTGCCCTAAAACAATTAACTGACTTCCTTTACAAAAACGATTGTGCTGAATATTAGCGATACTTTTTATGGCACTGTCCCAAGCTGAAGCCGCCCCGGGTCGGCCAAAATTAGCTCTTATTCCAATGTCTTCGGGAATACCAAATAATACATATTTAGCCTCACAGGTTGTTAGAAAATCAATTGAATCAACATCTTTTGGGATGGTTATCATTTTTTCTCCAAACTTTATCTCGCCACTTCTGTGGTTCGTAATTTTTGCAAGATCATGAATTGTAAAGCGTATAATTTTTTCCATTAAAAAAAATATTTTTTCCCAAAAATAATATAAATGTATCAACTTGCGTTATTCATTAGTTATATATTGTTAAATTTGTAGAAATTAAATTAATTAAAAGATGGAAAATCAAAAAAGCAGTTCAAGTCTTAAGGCGGTTATAGCAGTGTTGGCTATTTTATTAGTGGGGAGTTTGGTTTACATTTTTAAAATGACTTCCGACGCAGATACCGTTAAAACAGAATTGAAAACTACATTGACCGAAAAAGAATCGGTTATGAAAGATTTGCAGGAATTAAAATCAACGTATGATGCCGCAATTGCTGAAAACACATCCATGTCTGATGAGTTAATTCAAGAAAGAGATAAAGTAGTAAACTTGATGAATGATTTGAGTAAGTCCAAAGGGGATGTAGCTTCATTATCTAAATACAGAACTCAATTCAATGCCTTGCAGGGAAATATGAAAGTTTTAATGGCTGAAAATGAAGGGTTGAAAAAAGAAAACACAACCTTAACTATACAACGAGACAGTACTGTAGTGGTCTTGGGAGAATCTAAAAAATACAACGAAGTATTAGTTGGACAAAACGAAGAATTATCTAAAGCGGTTGAAAAAGGATCTAAATTAACGGTTTTAAATACTAGAGGAACAGCTTTTAAATTAAGAAGTTCTGGAAAACAAATTGAAACAGACAAAGCAAGTAGAGCCGATGTTTTAAGAGTTAATTTTACGATTGCTGAAAATCAAATTGCTATGTCCGGTGACAAAATGTATTACGTACAAGTAATTGACAGCAAAAACAATGTTTTAGGAGACAAGAAAACGGAAAATTTTGGTGAGAATACGTTAACATACAGTTTTGCAACTAATGTGAAATATGAAAACAAAACAATTCTAGTTTCTGAGGATTTAAAAGGGAAAGATTTTGCTAAAGGAACGTATTTTATCAATATTTTTAATAAAGATGTTTTAGTTTCAAAAACAAGTTTTGTGTTGAGATAATCAAAAATTGAAATAATTAGGAAAGAGGAACGTGCTGTTCCTCTTTTTTTATGAAATAATTTCACCTTCAATCAGTACCGTTTCAATTAGAGTACTGCCAAAAGCGTATGGAAGCTGGTAATAGGATGTAATGGGTTTTGTAATAATTAGATTTGCTTTTTTGCCAATAGTAATGCTTCCATGAGTTTCAGAAATTCCCATGGCGTAAGCTCCATTTATTGTGGCAGCATTGATGGCTTCTTCGGGAGTCATTTTCATTTTGATGCATGCCGTTGCTACAACAAAATTCATGTTTCCTGAAGGAGTAGAGCCCGGATTGTAATCCGTTGCAAGGGCAATAGGAAGTCCTGCCGCGATCATTGCTCGTGCGGGAGTGTAGGGAATGCTTAAAAAATATGAGCAAGAAGGCAATGCAACAGGCATTGTGTCGGTATTTTTCAACGCTTTGATATCTTCCGGTTTCATAACCTCTAAATGATCTACTGATAACGCGTTGTATTCAATTCCTGCTTGAATTCCGCCAATTGAGTTGAACTGATTGACGTGAATTTTTGGCTTTAAGCCAAATTTAATTCCGGCTTCCATAATTTTTCGGGTTTCTTCAACAGTAAAATAACCCGCTTCACAAAACACATCGATGAAATCTGCCAGTTTGTTTTTGGCAATTTCAGGAAGCATATCGTTGATAATTAAATCGATATAACCTTGATGGTTTGTTGCATATTCCAATGGAAAAGCGTGAGCACCCAGAAAAGTTGCTTTTATAGTAATGGGATAATTTTTTGATAGCCGCTGAACCACTCGAAGCATTTTCAATTCTCCATCCAGCGTCAAGCCATATCCTGATTTGATTTCTACAGCTCCGGTTCCCAGTTGCATGACTTCCTCCAGACGCACCTTGGATTGGTTATAAATTTCATCTTCGGGAGTTTCGTTGAGTTTTGTAGCTGAATTTAAAATTCCACCACCACAATTGGCGATTTCTTCATACGACAAGCCATTAATCCGATCTACAAATTCCTGTTCTCTATTTCCCGCATACACAATGTGCGTGTGACTGTCACACCATGAAGGTAAAACTATTTTGCCAGTGGCATCAATTATTTTGTCAGCATGTAATTCCGGCAAATTATCCATTGATCCAAAATCAGCAATCAGGTTGTCACTAATGACCAAAAAGGCATTTTTGATGGTGGGAAGAATTGCCATTTCAGCACCGGAAACTTTAGCAATAGCAGTTTCCCTAATCTGGAGTAATTCTTTGATATTGATAAGTAGCGTTGTCATTTTATATAAAATTATTCAGAAACTTTGATTTCAAACATTTTATCCCAGTTTTTTCCGGTCACAAAAATGGTTTTGGTTTTTGGGTTGTAGGCAATTCCGTTTAGGACATCTGTATCAGGTAATTGGGTAATTTTTTTCTTCAAATCAGCAAGATTGATAATTGCTTCAACGGCTCCATTTTTAGGATTGATGACTGCAATGGCATCTTTCTGGTACACATTTCCATAAATTTTACCATCAATCCATTCGAGTTCATTGATTGCTTTTATTTTTGTTTCAAAGGAATATACGTTCAAGTAATCTACTTCTTTGAATGTGATTGGATCAATGATCCAAATTTTTTCGGTTCCGTCTGATTGGTATAAATAAGTTCCGTCATTTGTCAATCCCCAACCTTCAATTGATTTGAAATAGGGGAACGTTTTTTCTTTTTTGAAAGTATCAGCATTATACACATATCCTTCATTGTTTTGCCAAGTCAGTTGGTATACTTTGTTGTTGAGAATCGTAATTCCTTCCCCAAAATAATTGTCAGCCAGTTCTACTTTTTTATATACTTCTCCAGTTTTATAGTTTGTTTTTCTTAAACTCGAAATCCCTTTTATTCCAGAACTGTTTCCAGAACCGTTTCCAGTTCCTTCATACAGCGTGTCACGGTAAAACTCTAATCCTTGCGTGTAGGCTTGAATGTCGTGCGGATAGGTATTTACAATGGTATATTTTAATAGTTTTGGTTGAATGCCGGAAACTAATTCTACTCTTCCAGTAGCCTCAGCGGTTTGTCCTTCATAATAAACAAGGGCTTTCAGGTCTTGGTTTCCTAATTTTTGATCTTTTAATTCCAATGATAGTTTATCAAGACCTTTCTTAGAAGCAATTTTTTTATCATTGACGTAGTAAATAATGCTATCTACTTTTTTTGAATTGGGATTCAAAACCGCTAAAGAAAGGACTTCTTGTGGGGTATATAATGCTGAAAATTTAGAATTATCAAAGGTAAATAAAGTGTTTTGGCCTTTTTTTTCCTCGTTGCAACTTGCTAAAGTGATTCCTAATAAAATGATAGATAGGAAGTTATAATTTTTCATTGTTTGAATTTTTGATACCCCAATATAACGTTATTTTTTAATGATTAAAGCTCTTGTAAAAATATAAAAAGATTGTATCTTTGCACCGGCAAGTCCTACACGACCAGCTCCTGCAGACTCCCCCAGGATGGGAACATAGCAAGGGTACGTGGTTGAGCGGTGCGATGTAGGTCGCTTGCCATTTTTTTAATCTGAATTTATTTCAGATTCTTTTCTAAATTCACACAAATAAGTAGTCTTCCTTCGGGAGGATTTTTTTATTTTTGGACCTTTCGTACAATAAACATCAATAATCATGAATAAAGTAGTTTTAATAACAGGCGGTTCTTCAGGAATAGGGAAATCTATTGGCGAATTTTTACACCATAAAGGTTTTGTTGTGTACGGAACTAGCAGAAATCCGGAACGAATTTTAAATTCGGTTTTTCCTCTAATTGCTTTAGATGTTCGGGATTCGGATTCGATTCATGCGGCTGTAGCCAAAGTGATTGCGACCTCCGGAAGGCTTGATGTTGTCATTAACAACGCTGGTGTTGGGATTACGGGACCATTGGAAGAAATTCCGATGCATGAAATTAAGAATAATTTTGAGACTAATCTTTTTGGCCCAATTGAGGTAATGAAAGCAGTGTTACCACAAATGCGTACACAACAATCAGGATTAATCATCAATGTGACTTCTATTGCGGGATATATGGGTTTGCCGTATCGAAGTGTTTATTCTGCTTCAAAGGGTGCCCTTGAACTCATCACTGAAGCGTTGCGAATGGAAGTGAAATCCTTTGGAGTTCATATTACGAATGTAGCTCCGGGAGATTTTGCGACAAATATTGCTTCGGGACGTTTTCATGCTCCGGTACTAAAGGGTTCCGCTTACGAAACTCCGTACGGAAACACCTTGAAAACGATGGATGAACATGTGGACAGCGGCAGTAATCCAAATGAAATGGCTGAAGCGGTCTATCAGATTATCCAAACTCCAGAACCTAAAATTCATTATAAAGTGGGAATTTTTATGCAAAAATTTTCAATTGTTTTGAAAAGAATTTTACCAGATAAAGTATATGAAAAAATGCTGATGAGCCATTATAAGTTGTAATTTTGCACCGAATTTATTAGCGTGAGGGCTTTCCGCTTCAATCTTTTATTTTTTCTTTAAAAAATAAAAGATTGAAGCGGAAAGCCCGACCCTTGGGTCACGCCCAAAGAATTAAAACACACAATTAAATTATATAATATGAAATTTTTTATTGACACGGCTAATTTAGCTCAGATTAAGGAAGCACAGGCATTAGGCGTTTTGGATGGTGTTACCACTAATCCAACATTAATGGCAAAAGAAGGAATCACAGGAAAAAACAACATTTTGAAACATTATGTTGACATTTGTAATCTTGTTGATGGTGATGTTAGTGCCGAAGTAAATGCGTTGGATTATGACGGGATGATTAAAGAAGGAGAAGAATTAGCGGATTTACACGAGCAAATCGTGGTGAAAGTTCCTATGACTAAAGAAGGGGTTATGGCTGCTAAATACTTTTCGGATAAAGGAATTAAAACGAATGTAACATTAGTCTTCTCGGCTGGACAGGCTTTATTGGCTGCAAAAGCGGGAGCTACTTACGTTTCTCCTTTTATTGGTCGTTTAGACGATGTATCTACAGACGGTTTGGCTTTGATTGAAGAAATCAGATTGATTTATGATAATTATGGCTACGAAACTCAAATTCTGGCTGCTTCAGTACGTCACACGATGCACATTGTAAATTGTGCAAAAATTGGTGCTGATGTAATGACCGGACCATTATCTGCTATATACGGCTTATTGAAACACCCATTGACGGATATTGGATTGGCGCAGTTTGTGGCTGATTTCGAGAAAGGAAATAAATAAAAAATGCTCGGTGAGCCATTTTGAGTCTCAGCGAATTGAATAAAAAAATCCCATTTCAAATTTGAAATGGGATTTTTTTTATTGGTTTGGTTTCAATATGGTTTGGTATTATATTTTTGATTAGTGTCCGCCACCAACTTCTACTTCTTTTCCGATTCCTTGTTTTTCCAAAATTCCAATTACTTTCCATCCGTAGAATGCGATGAATGCGAAACATAAAACAGGAATGAAGTAAGAAGCATGAATTCCTATAATATCTGCTAGTTTTCCTTGTAATGGCGGGATAATACCACCACCCAAAATCATCATCACCAAGAAGGCTGAACCTTGGGAGGTATATTTTCCTAAACCTGCAATTGCTAATGAGAAAATAGAAGGCCACATGATGCTTAAGAATAATCCACCGCTCATGAAAGCAAAAATAGCGATTGTACCCGTAGTGAATAAACCAATAAGCATGGCTGTCATTCCCATTAAACCAAAAATCATTAAGGTTCTAGACGGTTGATCTTTTCCTAAAAAGAAACCAGCGATTTGGAACAAAATTACAAATGCATAAGCATATAAAGGTGTTACATCTTGTCCGGAAATAGCGTTAGCGGCTAATACGACTCCAAAAGCTATGTAAGGAACTACGATAAGTAAAATTTTCTTTAGTTGAGATGACGGGTTGAAAACTGTAATGGCTCCTGCCCAACGCCCAATCATTAAGCTTCCCCAATACATAGACATATAGGGCGCTAAAGCAGGTCCAGCTATTGAACCAAAATCAGCAGTCACCAATAATTCACCAAGGTTACTTCCTATAGTTACCTCGACACCTACGTAAGCGAAAAGGGCTAACATTCCCAAAACTAATTGTGGGTATTTCATGGCTCCCCATCCTTCAGGATTTTTTTGAGCCGTTGTATTGGCGAAAAATAATCCAATAACAACTACCAAAAGTGTAGAAACCGTTAAGGCTAATCCTAAGTAATCTTTTTCTTTGTTCTCGATAAAACGAGTAATAAATTCAGCATCTTCATAACGAGAAAAGATATAGGCAAAAATAGCAACCAAAATTACAGTGATCGCAATTAGTGTTTTCATTGCTTTATTCGCCGTTTCAAAAGTAGAATCACTTTTTCCGGCCGGTAACTTTTTAGAAAAATGGAATAAGGCTGCTGCCAATAAAAAGAGTGCACCAACAAATACATAAAGGATTCTCATAGAATCTAATGAATCTGGTTTTTGAGCAAATTCTTCGATATTAACTCCTGCAATAACACCAAACAAGGCGATAGAAACCACTATCGGTCCTATTGTGGTGCCCAATGAGTTGATTCCACCAGCAAGATTTAGTCTGCTTGATGCTGAATGTGGTTCGCCCAATGAAGCAGCAAACGGCTGTGCCGATGTTTGTTGCAGTGAGAAACCAAGAGCTACAATGAATAATGCACCAAGAATAAACAAATAACTTCCTTGTGTTACCGCTAAAATCATAAGCAGAGCTCCAAACGTACTTATCAATAATCCGTAAATAATTCCTTTTTTGAATCCCCAACCGTTTAAAATATCTTTTTTGGCGATACTGCTAAAAATAAAAAGCAATAAAGCTCCGATATAATAAGCCCCATAAAAAGCAAAATCGATAAGTTGACTTTGAAATTGGTCTAAGCCAAATTTAGCTTTGCAAAATGGAATAAAAATTCCGTTTGATGCTCCAATAAAACCCCAAAAGAAAAATACGGTTATGAGCGTGTAAAGCGCGGAATTGTTAGACTTTGTTTGTTCTGAATTCATAAGTATACATTGGTTAATGATTAAAACTAAATACTTTTATAGCTGTAAGACCGTAAATATATTTGTTAAGTAAATTAAAAAAAAATAATTTAGACTAAATATTGTTATAATTATTGAATCACCACGTTTTATTAAAAAATGATGCTTTTTTTTTAACCTTTTTGCTAATTCTAAAACGACGGTAACTTTGAAATTGGGATTAAATGTACTTTATCTATAGAAATAGTTTAAGATTTTCATAATCTCCATTTTTTTGGATACTCGAAGCAATCTGATTTATGGTATTTTTTATTTTCCTTACTCTTTTAAAAAAACTATCTTTATAATTCAGTATGAAAAACACGATATGAAAAGTGATTTAAGAAGAAAAAAAGATATCAATTATAAAAGTGCCGGTAAATTCGAAGAAACTAGATTTGAAAAAATTCATAATGAAATTTTCAAAAACTCAACAGAAGCCTCTGTAATTGTAGCGCAGGAAATTGCTGAATTGATTAAATCAAAAGAAAAGCAAAATAAATCTTGTGTTCTTGGTTTGGCTACTGGCTCTTCACCTATTAAAGTGTATGAAGAACTAGTTAGAATGTATAGAGAAGAAGGACTTAGTTTTAGCAATGTAGTCACTTTTAATCTGGATGAATATTATCCGATGACAAAAGAAAATAACCAAAGCTATCATTATTTCATGCACCAGCATCTTTTTAATCATATCGATATTAAGCCTGAAAACATACATATCCCAGATGGAACGATAGCTATTGAAGAACTGAATCAATACTGTATTGATTATGAAATGAATATTAAAAATGCTGGCGGACTTGATTTTCAATTATTAGGAATTGGTCGTACGGGTCACGTTGGGTTCAATGAACCAGGATCCCATATCAACTCGGGCACTCGCATAATTACTTTGGATCACATTACAAGAGTCGATGCCTCATCTGATTTTAATGGGATTGACAATGTTCCTAAAAGAGCAATTACCATGGGAGTTTCTACGATTCTAAGATCTAAAAGAATTGTATTAATGGCCTGGGGCCAAAACAAAGCAGATATAATAAAAAGAACAATTCAAGGCGATATTAGCTCTGAAGTTCCTGCGACATTTTTGCAAAATCATGCTAATGCTACGTTCGTTTTAGATCAATTGGCAGCTTCAGAATTAACCCGTTTCAAAACACCGTGGTTAGTGGGCGAATGTATTTGGACTCAAGAGTTAAAAAGCAAAGCAATTGTTTGGCTGTGTCAAAGTACCAATCAATCTATTTTGAAATTGACCGACAGAGATTACAATAATAATGGAATGTCTGATCTTTTAGCATTAGAAGGTTCAGCTTACGACTTGAATATAAACATGTTCAATGTGTTGCAGCACACCATAACCGGATGGCCAGGAGGTAAACCTAATACTGATGATTCCCATAGACCGGAAAGGGCTAATCCTGATAAGAAAAGAGTGATTCTTTTTAGTCCGCATCCAGATGATGACGTGATTTCCATGGGAGGAACTTTTTCTAAATTAATAAAACAAGGACATGATGTTCATGTAGTGTATCAAACTTCAGGAAACATCGCTGTTACAGATGACGAAGCCTTAAAATTTGCTGAGGTTTGTACTGATTTCATTGGAGATGCTAAAACTAAAATTGATTTTCAATCCGTTATTGATTTCCTGAGGAACAAGTCAGAAAATCAAATAGATTCTCTTGAAGTTCGGAAACTTAAAGCACTTATCAGACGCAGAGAATCGTATGCAGCCGTTCGGTACATTGGGTTAAATGAATCGAATATCCATTTTCTGGATATGCCTTTTTATGAGACGGGACTAATAAAGAAAAACCCAATCCACGCGGATGACATTGCTATTGTAAAAGCGATTATCGAAAAAATAAAACCGCATCAGGTTTTTGCCGCTGGTGATCTTGCGGATCCGCACGGAACGCATGAAGTTTGTCTTAATGCTATTTTTACTGCTATGGCAGCGTTGAAACCACAATCGTTTATGAATGATTGCTGGCTGTGGTTATATCGTGGTGCTTGGCATGAATGGGAAATTCATGAAATAGACATGGCAGTACCATTAAGTCCAGAAGAAGTAATGCTAAAAAGACACGCAATTTTATACCATCAATCGCAAAAAGACCGCGTGATGTTTCAAGGTAATGATTCCAGAGAATTTTGGGTGCGTGCCGAAGACCGCAATAAACATACAGCAAAATTATATGATGATTTAGGACTGGCAGAATATGAAGCCATCGAAGCTTTTAAACGTTTTGACTATTAAAAACATATTGAATACCTATAAACTATGAAATACTTTTTGATCCTATTATTAGTAAGTTTTGTTTCGAATGCACAAATTACCACCGAGCAATTAAACCTAATGCCTTGGCCACAAAATATAAAGTTGACCGCTGGCACTTTTGCTTTAAGCAAAAATTTTAAAGTGAATATTACCGGGAATCCTAATCCTAGAATTTTTATAGGCGCAACCAATTTCCTGCGACGATTAGATGGCAGAACGGGATTGTTTCTCGAACAAAGTTTTTTGACAGAAGTCAACGAAAGTCCGGAAGCAGAATTGCAGATAAATTGTGTTCGCAACGGAAAAATAGAAATTAATGAGGACGAAAGTTACGAATTGGAAATTGCTTCTAATCAAATAACCATTAATGCCACAAGTGATTTAGGGGCTTTGCATGGTTTGGAGACGTTATTACAATTGCTTCAGAATAATAGTACGTCATATTACTTTCCGGTTGTTGAAATCTCGGATTCGCCACGTTTTACCTGGAGAGGCTTGATGATTGATGCGGCCCGACACTTCCAACCGGTAGATGTTATCAAAAGAAATCTGGACGCTATGGCTTCGATGAAAATGAATGTTTTCCATTGGCATTTAGCCGATGATCAAGGTTGGAGAATTGAATTAAAAAATCATCCAAAATTGACAGAATTAGCCTCAGATGGAAATTTTTATACTCAGGAAGAAATTAAAAATATTGTAAAATATGCTGATGAAAGAGGGATTCTGGTTATTCCTGAAATAGATGTTCCTGGACATGCATCGGCATTGCTGACTGCCTATCCTGAAATAGGAAGTAAAGTAGGTGAGGGGGAAATCACGTATGAAGTACAAAGAAATTCAGGGATTTTCAATGCGACTTTAGACCCTATAAATCCAAAAACCTACGAAGTTTTAAGTTCGATTTTTGATGAAGTGTGCCCGTTATTTCCAAGTAGTTATTTTCATATTGGAGGTGACGAAAACAATGGGAAGGAGTGGAATGCAAATCCTGCTATTCAGCAATTTAAAAAGGATAATAATCTGGCCAGTAATCATGATTTGCAAACTTATTTTAATATGAAGTTGATTCCAATCTTGAAAAAATACAACAAAAAATTAATGGGTTGGGAAGAAATAATGACTGAAAACATGTCTAAAGACGCCATAATTCATGCTTGGCGAGGAACTAACGAAGGGCAAGAAGCCGGTGGAGCATTGATCGAAGCTGCAAAAAGCGGTTACAATACAGTGTTGTCAAATGGATATTATATTGATTTGATGCTTGGTATTGAAAGTCATTATTTGAATGATCCCATACCCAAAAAGATAATTCTTAGTCCAGAGGAAAAAGCAAGGGTTTTAGGAGGAGAAGCAGCGATGTGGAGTGAACTCGTAACGCCATTAAATATAGATTCCAGAATTTGGCCACGAACCGCTGCGATAGCCGAGCGATTATGGTCTGATGAATCTGTTACCGATATGAACAGCTTACGCAAAAGGTTGAAAACGATTTCTTTTCGATTAGAAGAACTCGGAATTACTCACATTAGAAACAAAGAAGTGATTTTAAGAAACATCAGCAACAATCAAGATACGCGTGCATTGAATGATTTTTCAAACCTTTGTGAACCACTGAAAAATTACAAACGTAATGGTGGCGGAAAGAAATACCGCATGCATTCTCCGTTGACCTTATTTGCGGATGCTTGTAATGCGGATGCTTCGGAAGCACTAGATTTTAATGTTGCAGTCAATACATATTTAGCAAATAAAAGCAAGGAGAATAAAGGGATAGTGACTGACTTTTTTAAGAAGTGGATCGTCCTAAATTCCGATTTAATTGCTTTAAGTGCCAATGCGTCGCTGGTGCAACCTCTTTTGCCCTTGTCTAAAAGTTTGAGTGATGTATCCCAGCAGCTATTGCTTTTAATAGATAAAAAACAAAAAGTAAGTCAAACTGTATTGGAAGATTTATTAGAGAAATGCAATACCAGAAGTCCCGCCGATGTAGAATTAGCAGTTTACGGTAGTTTGAAAAAATTGCTGTAAACAAGAAAAGTAACATTGGCTTTATGAAGTAAGAATTTTGAAATCCTGATAATTTGTGTCAGGATTTTTTTCTGTTAATTATTGTTCTAATCCGTAAATTAAAACCGTTAAAAATGGATTTTTTTGGAATTCAGTAAATCGTTATTTTTTTCGTATTTTTGCAAAAATTTTATAAAATAAATATTCATGTTAACAGTAAATAATTTATCAGTTCAGTTTGGCAAACGAATTTTGTTTGACGAAGTAAATACTACCTTCACTCACGGTAATATCTACGGAGTTATCGGAGCCAATGGCGCTGGAAAATCTACTTTTCTTAAAATAATCGCCGGTGAAATGGACCCAACTTCGGGACATATTCATTTGGAACCAGGAAAACGTATGTCGGTTTTAAACCAAAACCACAATATGTTTGACGAAAGCACCGTATTGGAGACCGTTATGATGGGGAATAAAACCTTGTATGCGATCAAAAAAGAAATGGATGCTTTATATTTAGATTACAATGATTCAAATGCGGACAGGATAGGCGAGTTACAAGTGCAATTTGAAGAGATGAACGGTTGGAATGCTGATTCCGACGCGGCATCGATGTTATCAAATCTAGGCATTACAGAGGAACATCATTATACTTTAATGGGAGATCTTGAGGGAAAAATTAAAGTTCGTGTCCTTTTGGCACAAGCGCTTTTTGGAAATCCGGATTTACTTATTATGGATGAGCCTACCAATGATCTGGATTTTGAAACCATTGCCTGGTTAGAGAATTTCTTGGCCAATTATGAAAATACCGTAATTGTAGTTTCTCACGACAGACACTTTTTGGATTCTGTTTGTACGCATATTTCGGATATAGATTTCAGTAAAATAAATCATTATTCCGGAAACTATACATTCTGGTATGAATCAAGTCAATTAGCAGCAAAACAACGCGCGCAACAAAACAAAAAAGCAGAAGAAAAGAAACAGGAATTAGAAGAATTTATTCGTCGTTTTAGTGCGAATGTAGCCAAATCAAAACAAGCTACTTCTCGTAAAAAAATGATTAGCAAGCTGAATATTTCCGAAATAAAACCATCAAGTCGTCGTTATCCGGCAATTATTTTTGACCAAGAGCGTGAGGCAGGAGATCAAATTTTGAATGTGCAAAATTTAAGCGCTTCTGTAGATGGAGATATTTTATTTAAAGGCGTAGATTTGAATATGGCCAAAGGCGATAAAATCGTTCTTTTCTCAAAAGATTCACGTGCCACTACCGCTTTCTACGAAATTCTAAATGGAAATCAAAAAGCGGATTCCGGAACTTATGATTGGGGAGTTACAACAAACCAAGCGTATTTACCAGGAGATAATCATTCGTTTTTCGAAAACGATTATTCTCTTGTAGATTGGTTGCGTCAATGGGTAAAAACTGAAGAGGAGCGTGATGAAGTAAATATTCGTAGTTTTCTTGGAAAAATGATTTTTTCAGGAGAAGAAGCCTTAAAAACCTGCAGAGTATTATCCGGAGGAGAAAAAGTGCGTTGCATGTTGTCTCGAATGATGATGGAACGAGCGAATGTTTTAATGCTGGATGAACCTACCAATCACTTGGATTTAGAGTCCATTACAGCTTTTAATAATTCATTAAAAAACTACAAAGGTTCTGTGATTTTCACCACTCATGATCATGAATTCTCGCAAACGGTTGCTAATAGAGTAATTGAATTAACGCCTAATGGAGCGATTGACCGTTACATGACTTTTGATGATTACCTAGATGATGAAAAAGTTCAGGAATTGAGAGCTAAAATGTATATTGTATAAAAAGTAATTTATATTTAAGATTAAAAATATCCCGCAATTGCGGGATATTTTTATTAAAAGAAGTTTTTAATTGTCAATCTTAATTAAACGATCATTATTTCTTACCGAAAATCTTATTAATGATAAAAATGATAATAACGATAACGGCAACAACTATAAATATACCAACACCTACTCCAGCTTTGAATATTCCTCCTATTATTGAACAACTTGAAAATGATATTAGTACCAATGAAAGCATTAATAGTCTGGTTAATTTTTTTAGCATGATTTCTATCTTTAATTTGAAATATAAAATTACAGGTTTCAAGTATAGCGTTGTTACATAATTATTTAAGTTTATTGTGAAATTTAGAGGATAAAATCACAAAATAGTGGTTAACCACCATAATTAAACATAAAAGTAATATAATAAAACCAAAGATGATATTATATTAGAAGATGAATTTAAAGAATTATTAGGTCATAATTTCATTAATATTCTATCAAAAGAAAAACGTGTTGTAGATGAATATGGTCAAATCTTTGAAAATTTGATTAAAATCAACCAAAAAGTAACTGATGAATTATTTTACCTCTGTAGACCTCCGCCTATGATGGAAGCAATAGAAAAGCAATTAACAGTTTTACATGTCAAAAAAGACCGCATTGTAAAGGAAAAAATTTAATGCATAATAAAGTCTTATAGTACTGCTGTTTTAATGTGTGAATCCTATAACTTAATACTAAAGTTATGTAACAAATTTTTTTCACGTTGCTTTTAAATTTACTAAATATTTTAAAGTATTTTATAACTATAAAAAACAATTGAAAATGAAAAAAATGAAAATTATTCTATCTTTCTTCGTATTAGGAATTATTATGACTTCATGTAATAACAACGAAGAAATAGCTTCAAGTTATCCTTATCAAGTAAAAATGACTGACGCTCCGGGGCCATATCAAAAAGTAAATATTGATTTACTAGGTGTAGAAGTAACTGGAGATGCTGGAGAAACGGTAACGTTGAATGTTAAGAAAGGAATTTATAACCTACTTGATTTTTCTAACGGCGAAAGTACTCTTATTGCTACTGACACCTTACAAATTTCTAAAGTTGCTCAAATTAGACTTATACTTGGAACAAACAATACGGTAGTTGTTGATAATGTAACCTATCCTTTGAATACTCCAAGTGCTGAACAATCAGGACTGAAATTACAAGTACACCAAACACTTGAACAAGGAATTTTGTATAGTGTTTTACTTGATTTTGATGCGAATAAATCAATTGTGAATACAGGAAATGGTGCTTATAAATTGAAACCTGTTGTTAGAACAATTGAAGCGGCTATAAGTGGTAACATTAAAGGTAAAATTACTCCGGTAGGCAGTTTAGCTGTAGTCACTGCTGTTGATGTTCTTACGAGTTTATCTTATTCAACAAACGCAAATGCAAGCGGTGAATTTTTAGTTATAGGTCTTCCTTCAGGGACTTACAACGTAACTATGACTCCTGTTTTACCTTTATTGCCTGTAACAAAAAGTACTATCGTAGTGACCATTGGTAATACAACTGATATAGGAACAACTGCATTTTAAAAAGTATAAATAAATTTGTTACGTTAAACACTTAATTTTTTATTAATTGAGTATTTTTTTTATCATAAAGAATGCTGTTAATAACGTATTTTCTAAGTTTATTCCGTTTGGAAAAATGAGCCTTACAAATTATATATTTCAGTCAGCAATTGGCGTATTTATTTATTACCGATATGGGTTGGGACTTTTTAAATATACTGGCGCTATCTTTTGCTTATTGATAGGATTTGCATTGTTTTTTATCCAATTATATTTTTGTAAATGGTGGCTTGAAACCCACAAGCAAGGACTTTTAGAAATGATTTGGCATAAAGCCACATGGATTTCATGGGGCAAATCCTAAATGCTGCTATTTTCTCCCTTTTTAATTATAATATCATAAATTGGAATTTGTATATTTGCCAAACCAAACTACACAATTACTATGAGTCAAAAAGTATTACTTACTGCAAAAGAAGTTACTATCATATTACATCGTTTGGCTTGTCAATTAATAGAAAAACATTTAGATTTTTCAGATACAATATTAGTTGGAATCCAACCAAGAGGTGTTTTTTTGGCGGAGCGATTGAAACAAATTCTGGAAAAAGAATATCAAACTCCTGAAATTCAATTAGGTTATCTGGACATTACCTTTTTCAGAGATGATTTTAGAAGAACAGATAAGCCATTAGAAGCCAATAAAACCAAGATTAATTTTATTGTTGAAAATAAAAAAGTCATTTTCATAGATGATGTCCTGTTCACCGGACGAAGCATACGCTCAGCTTTGACTGCTATACAATCTTTTGGGCGACCTTCGGAAATTGAACTGCTGGTTTTGATAGACAGACGTTTCAGTCGCAATTTACCCATTCAACCGGATTATAGAGGCAGACAGGTAGACGCAATAAATGATGAAAAAGTAAAAGTGAGCTGGAAAGAAAATGACGGAGAAGATGGTGTGTATTTAATTACAAGTTAGATTTAAAACAAAAGCCACCTATTAAAAACTATAATCGTAAATAAAAATGAAAGAATTAAGCGTAAATCATTTATTAGGGATAAAATACATCAACAAGAATGATATTGACCTGATTTTTGAAACTGCCGATCATTTTAAAGAAGTCATTAATCGACCAATTAAGAAAGTGCCTTCGTTACGAGATATTACCATTGCCAATATTTTCTTCGAAAACAGTACCAGAACAAAACTTTCTTTTGAATTAGCACAAAAACGGTTGTCTGCAGATGTTATTAGCTTTTCGGCAGCACAATCTTCTGTCAAAAAGGGAGAAACATTAATAGATACCGTAAACAATATCCTTTCGATGAAAGTAGATATGGTGGTGATGCGGCACGCGAATCCAGGCGCTGCTTATTTCTTGTCCAAAAACGTAAAAGCCAGCATCGTCAACGCAGGAGATGGTGCACACGAACATCCTACACAAGCGTTGTTAGACAGCTATTCCATTCGAGAAAAACTAGGTGAAGTAGCCGGAAAGAAAGTGGTCATTGTAGGTGATGTTTTGCATTCCAGAGTCGCTTTGTCCAACATCTATGCGTTGCAAATGCAAGGCGCTGAGGTCAAAGTTTGCGGCCCTAAAACACTTATTCCAAGACATATTGAATCGCTTGGCGTTACTGTGGAACCTAATTTAAGAAAAGCATTAGAATGGTGTGATGTTGCCAATATGTTACGTGTGCAAAATGAACGTATGGATGTCAATTATTTTCCATCCACAAGGGAATATGCACAACTATATGGAGTTGATAAACCACTTTTGGATTCTCTTAATAAAGAAATTATAATTATGCATCCCGGACCTATTAATCGCGGTGTAGAGATTACAAGTGAAGTGGCTGATTCCCATCAATCCGTGATTTTGAACCAAGTAGAAAATGGTGTAGCAATTAGAATGGCGGTTATTTATCTTTTGGCTTCAAAAATTCAATAAACTAATTTAAAACTTTGTAAATTAGCTACTTATAAACCATACTGCTATTAAAGATGCAGTCTCTGAAATTTAATACAATGAAAGTAGATCAAAAAGGACATACGATAACGATTAGGGATACTCAGGGTGATTTTACTTCTTTTTTAATGAAGGTTACCCATCAATATAAAACATTCGAAAAACACAACATAATAATTGATCTTTTGTTGCATAACGATTTGTCAACAAATGATGTTAAATTATTTATGCCATTGTCAAAACAACATAAAAAAGCTAAAAAATCTTTTGTAATTGTCACTTCTGATTTTGATTACAATGCCATTCCTGAGAAATTAACTGTGGTGCCTTCACTATTAGAGTCTCATGATATTATTGAAATGGAGGAGATTGAAAGAGATTTAGGTTTTTAAGTTAGAACACTCGGTTACTTTTTAACCGCCAAATTTATTTAAACAAATATGAAATAACGATTAAACAGTTAACCAAATAACCGAATAAATTAAACTTGAAACTAACAATCCTCGGTTGCTATGCAGCCACTCCACGAACCTTTACCAATCCTACTTCCCAGATTTTAGACATAAAAAACAGACTTTTTTTGATTGATTGCGGAGAAGGAACCCAAGTGCAATTGCGGAAGAATAAAATACGATTTTCTAAAATAAACCATGTTTTTATTTCCCATTTGCACGGAGACCACTTCTTTGGATTAGTGGGTTTAGTATCCACATTTACTTTGCTCAACAGAACTACGGATTTGCATATTTATGGTCCAAAGGGCATCAAAGAAATTATCAAGTTGCAATTGCGATTGTCTAATTCTTGGACCAATTACGGTTTGTTCTTTCATGAATTGGAATCGCTGGAAAGCGAAATTATTTTTGAAGACGACAAGGTTTTGGTAAAAACCATTCCATTAAAACACCGCGTGTATACAAATGGTTTTTTGTTCCAAGAAAAATTAGGAGACCGAAAACTGAATTTGGATGCCGTTCAAAATTATGAAATAGAGAGTTGCTATTACCAAAAAATAAAAAATGGGAAAGACATCGCGTTGGAAGACGGAAGAATCATAGCAAACGACAAATTGACATTTGATCCTATTCCGGCAAAGAATTATGCATTTTGCTCAGATACTGCTTACAATGAGGAGATACTTCCTATAATTGAAAATATAGATGTGTTGTACCATGAATCTACTTTCCTTCAATCGGAGGAAAATCTGGCCAAAAAAACATTACATTCTACAGCTAAAGAAGCTGCAACCATAGCTTTGAAAGCAAATGCTAAACAATTAGTTTTAGGACATTATTCCACCCGATATGAAAATATCGGATTGTTTAAAGAAGAAGCCGAAACTATTTTCCCCTCAGTACTCTTAGCAGATGATGGAAAAAGCTTTGAGTTTTAAATACAGAAATCAATTTAGAGTATAAAATAGTATTTGGATTTTTTGATAATTTTTATCAAATCATTCAACAATCAAACATTTTTAAAACAATGAAATATGAACGACTTAAGTAATTACAGAAAATCATACGAAAAGAGTGAATTATTAGAATCGAATATTCCGGAAGACCCAATAAATTTGTTTAATCGCTGGTTTCATGAAGTAGAAGATTATGGTGGCGAAAGCGAAGTAAATGCTATGACGGTTGCTACAATAGGTTTAGATGGTTTTCCCAAGTCTAGAGTTGTTTTATTGAAAAAATTTACTGAAGAAGGTTTTATTTTTTATACCAATTACAATTCAGAAAAAGGTAAGGCTATTGCTGAAAATCCTAATGTGTGCCTGTCTTTTTTTTGGCATACTATGGAGCGTCAGGTAATCATTAAAGGAATTGCAAAAAAAACATCGGAAATGACTTCTGATAGTTATTTTGAATCCAGACCTGATGGCAGTAAATTAGGCGCAATAGTTTCTAACCAAAGTGAAGTGATTCCTTCCAGAGGCTATTTAGAGGAAAACCTGAAGCAGTTAGAAAAAGATTTTGAGAGTGTTGTAATTCCGAGACCCAAACACTGGGGCGGATTTTTAGTAACTCCTTTAGAAGTAGAGTTTTGGCAAGGAAGGCCCAATCGATTACATGATAGAATTCGTTATACAAGTCAACACGATTATTCTTGGAAAATGGACAGACTCTCTCCTTAAAGTAGGAAATATACATATATAAATATCTTTATAATGTAGTTAGTCGATTATTTTTGGTAGTTTAACGATAAAAGATGTAATTTTAATTAATAATAAAAAGCATCTATTAATTATTCTTAAAGTTTTTTGCCCCACAATTTACTTTACACTTAAACTACTACTCTTATGAAGCTAAAATTACTTCGTGCGTTATTGCTCGTGACTGTAATATGCACTATGAATTCCTGTTCTTCAGACTCTTCTGATACTCAAACAGCTGATGCCGTAGCAAAGAAAGTAACTGTTTATTCATACAATTCGATCGAAATAGAAACGATGAATTTGATTAATGCTCACAGAGTTCGCAAGGGTTTAACACCTTTAGAAAAAATTAATCACATGTCTTACAAATCAGAAGAACATGATCATTATATGATTGCAAATAATGTAGTGAATCATAATGATTTTGTGGCTCGTTCCGAAAATATAATGAAAACATTAGGAGCCACATCCGTGAGCGAAAATATTGCTTATAATTACAATACACCACAAGCGGCTTTAAATGCTTGGTTAGCCAGTCCTAGTCATAAAGAAAATATAGAGGGTAATTTTACCCATTTTGGAATTGCAATAAAAGAGGATCCTGCAACGGGTAAAAAATATTACACAAATATCTTCGCAAAAATTTAAGTTGAGTATTTTTTTATAATTAAAAGGCTGTCTTCCCCCAAAAGACGGCCTTTTATTTTTTATGAATAGCCAATTATTTTTAAAAAGGTTTAGTGCTATTTTTTTATTTACAAAAAGTCCAATGAATCTACTTTCATTGGACTTTTTGTATTTGTGTAATCTTACGGAATTTTTATTCGTTTATAAAAAAAACAACTAATTTTATTCTAAAGTAGCTCTTTCATTTTTGGTTTACGTCCACTGATGAGTAAAAGATACTAAATAGTCGGCAGTACAACTCATAATGAAACAACGGAAAGTGATGCTTCTGGAAAACCAAAAAACCTCGGATTCGGGCTTTGTTTTTTTGTGGACGGTTTCTTAATTTACTATTTTCAAACTTCGTACCTTTGCACTTTAGAAATTGAAAGAAAATGATTGAAATAGGAAAATACAATACGCTTACCATATTACGCGATACCAAAGTGGGTTTGTTTCTAGGTAATCCAGAAAAAGATCCCGAAGGAATTCACGACATTCTGTTGCCTAACAAATATGTACCAAACGAATTTGAAATAGGCGAGGAGTTGATTGTTTTTGTGTATTTAGACCACGAAGAAAGACCCGTTGCCACCACATTAGAACCGTATATATTATTGAATGAATTTGCGCTTTTGCGTGTGAATTATACCAATCAGATTGGTGCTTTTATGGATTGGGGAATGGAAAAAGATATTTTGGTTCCGTTCAAAGAGCAGGCGCGTCCTATGGAAAAAGGCAAACGCTACTTGGTTTATCTTTATATGGACGAAAAAACTAATCGTTTGGTGGCTTCCAGTAAAACCAACCAATTTCTAAAAAATGAGGAGCTAACGGTTGAAAAAGGAGAAGAAGTGGATTTGATTGTTTCGCACATTACTGAAATAGGAATTAACGTAATTATCAACGAGAAACATAAAGGTTTGTTGTACAAAGATGAAGTGTATGATGATGCAATTCGAACAGGAGACCGCATGCGCGGCTACATTAAGACGATTCGCCCTGATAATAAAATTGATGTGGCATTGCAGGTTCAGGGGTACCAAAGTATCGAGCCCAATGCAGATAAAATTCTAGATGAGTTAAGAGCCAGCAGAGGTTTTTTGCGTTTGACGGACAATTCACACCCGGAAGACATTAAAACAGTTTTGAAAATGAGCAAGAAAACCTTCAAGAAAGCCATTGGTGCTTTATACCGAGAGAAATTAATCGAAATCAAGGAAGACGGAATTTACTTAATTAAGGAGTAAAATAATACCAACACTATTTTTATGTTTTATCGTTTGCAACCATTAAAAAATTTAGGAAGTTTAGTCAAGGAGCATATTCTTACTGTAGATTAATTTCTAAATGATTTAGAAAAAATATAAAATGTTTAAACAATGTTCAATGTAAATTAAAAAAAGAAAGACTAATCGGTATGATTAGTCTTTCTCTTTTTAATATTGTTTTAGAATAATAAATTCTGACAACATTAAAATAAATTGGATGTTCAAAGTAACTTTATCCACCTCTAACACTATAGTATTCAGGATACTATTTTTAAAACAATAACGTAAGCATAAAGTACTTTAAAGAATAGTTTGTCTTTAAATGTCCAGTCAGTTGCGTAGCATTTTTGAAAATAATTTCACAATAAAGCCACTGGTTTTATATATATTGGAAGATAATTTTCTAAACAATTGTTTATTAATGTCTCACTTATGCAAGAACAAGAAAAATAGCTCTTTAGTTAACCGTGGGTGTTACTTTTATTTTTACTGCTGAAGCAAATGATTTTCTCATAAACTCGTTAATCAGGGCTTTTGAAATAGTGTTATAAGTTATTACCGTAGAAAAACGAGTGACAACATTTTTAATGGTATTCAATACATTCTTTTTTTAGGTTAATAAATCAGTGAAAAATCAATAATTAAATGAGATAAATAATTCGTATTTATCTGATTAGCTGATTATAAAGTTAGAAATAATTTGGATTCCCAACTGTTAAAACGCTATTTTTTGGTCGTTTTTTAACATTACAAAGCCTTTAATGAGAGAAATATTACCATAAGCTTGTCTAAATAGAATAGATAAAATGTAAAAAATGATTTATTTTTACACTATAATAATTAAAATCAATTGTAATGGATTGGATTACTGCTAAAGAATACGAAGATATCACTTATAAGAAATGCAATGGCGTTGCCAGAATTGCTTTTAACAGGCCGGATGTGCGCAATGCATTTCGTCCAAAAACGACAGCTGAATTGTATAATGCCTTTTATGATGCGCAGGAAGATACTTCAATTGGAGTAGTTTTACTTTCTGCCGAAGGACCTTCTTCTAAGGATGGCGTATATTCTTTTTGTAGCGGAGGCGATCAAAACGCACGTGGTCATCAAGGATATGTAGGCGATGACGGACAGCATCGTTTGAACATCTTAGAAGTACAACGCTTAATCCGATTCATGCCAAAAGTAGTTATCGCCGTAGTTCCTGGATGGGCTGTAGGCGGCGGACATAGTTTACATGTGGTCTGCGATTTGACTTTGGCAAGTAAAGAACACGCTATTTTCAAACAAACTGATGCCGATGTAACCAGTTTTGATGGTGGATATGGTTCAGCTTATTTAGCTAAAATGGTGGGACAGAAAAAAGCACGTGAAATTTTCTTTTTGGGACGCAATTATTCGGCTCAGGATGCTATGGATATGGGAATGGTGAACGCTGTGATTCCTCACGCTGAATTAGAAAATACGGCTTACGAATGGGCGCAGGAAATCTTGCAAAAATCTCCAATGGCTATTAAAATGCTAAAATTTGCGATGAATCTTACGGATGATGGAATGGTGGGACAACAGGTTTTTGCCGGTGAGGCCACTAGACTTGCCTATATGACAGAAGAAGCTAAAGAAGGCAGGAATGCATTCTTGGAAAAAAGAAAGCCGAATTTTGAGAAAAAATGGTTGCCGTAATTGAGTATTCAGTTATTAGTGTTCAGTAGTCGGTCGCCATCAAGAACGCAGTCGTAATTTGTCATTTCGACGAAGAAGAAATCTCATTAACAGTTTCAGTAATCAGACTCAAAAGACTCAAATAAAAACGTCGCGCCTTAGTGGTCTTTGTGGCAAAAAAGAAAGCCTCTTTTTGGCAAAAAAAACTAAAATTTACAAATGGAAAATTTCACAAACGAAACAATTGATACGGGCCAACTTCCAAAATTTGAGAAAGTCACTTTTATGAATTTACATCCTAAATATATTAGGGTAGTATTGATTAATTTGGCGTTATTTATTGGCATACTTATTCTTGTTCCAATATTGATTTCAACATTTAAACCGGAACTGTTTTCAGGAAGAGTCTGGTTGATTATAGGAGCTGTTATTCCCGTATTCTCAGCTTTGTTGGTAGTGTTTTCTATTATTGGATTCCATAAAAAAGGATTTGCATTCAGGGAACACGATGTGCTTTTCAGACACGGAATAATTGCTACAAATACGATTGTAATTCCTTATAACAGAGTGCAACATGTGGCATTGCATGAAGGACTGATTTCACGTTATTTTGGTTTGGCCAAAATTGAAATTTTTACTGCTGGCGGAAATTCCAGTGATATTGAAATTCCCGGAATTGAAAAAGAACAAGCGGAAAATATCAAACAGTTGTTGATGGGTAAAATACAAAAGCAATTGTAATGGGAGCCGATTTTAGTCAGCCACAGAGGCAATCTTCAATAGGGATTTTAGTGATGTTTTTTTACACGCTTCAGTATTACGCCAGAGCGTTGTGGCCTATGATTGTGATTTGGATTTTCAAGTTTGATGAGGTTAATAAATTGTATTTTTTCTTTGGGATGCTTGCCCTCTTTGTGAGTGTTGGAGTTGTTTCTTATTTGAAATACCTGAATTTCACTTTCTTTTTGGATGCCGAAAATCAGGAATTTATCATTACCGACGGCGTTTTCAATAAAACCAAAACCGCGATTCAGCTGCGTAAAATCCAACAGGTAAATATCAATCAGTCTTTTATTCAAAAATTAATTGGTGTTTATGAATTGGATGTAGACACAGCCGGAAGCAATAAAAAAGAAGGTGCTATTCAAGCGATTTCGCAAGAACTGGCTTTGGAATTGAAATTTCGTTTGTTAGAAAATGAAGATATAAAGAATGAAATTGGCGCTGAAGAAACTGTATTGGAGGAAACCGAGCAAAAACTATTTGAAGCTGCGCATCCTTTTATTAAAATCAGTTTTTTGAGTTTGCTGAAAGTTGGAATTACATCTAATTATGGCAGAAGTATCGCTCTATTGGTAATTTTTTTTAGTACTATATATGAGAATTTTCAAAATTTTGGAGAAGAAAGCAATGCTTATAAGGAGAAAGTAGGATTATACATTGATAAAAATGCAGTGTTGCAAACTATTTTAATATCAATACTGTTGTTGTTTGTTGTGGTTCTGGTAGTAAATGTGATCCGTACGGTTTTTAAATATTATGATTATAGAATAGCGAGACAAAAAGGATCTTTGTTGTTGTCTTTTGGCTTGTTGAATACGAAAAGCACTATCATCAAACCTGAAAAAGTTCAGATCACGTCCGTTACCAGAAATTATTTCCAAAAAAAAATGGGAATTTTAGAACTACAAATCAAACAAGCTACCGGGGGTGAAAAGGAAGAACGGAAATCAATAATAGAAATTCCGGGATGCAGTGAAGCCGAAAGAGATTCCATATTGAAGTTATTATTTCATCAAATTCCTGAAAAGGGACTAATGCTTCAGCCTAATTTTCGTAAACTTGTTTTTTCTGTTATTCTTTCAATAGGATTACCTTTGTTTGGTTTTATGGCAGTTGGTCATTGGATTGAACCTATAATTTTTGAATATAATTATGTGATGCCAATTTATGTGATTTTTATTGGAGCAATCCAGTATTTTAAATTCAAAAATGACCGATTGTTTATCCACGAGAATTTTATAATAAAGCAAAGTGGCGCTTGGGATGTGAGCAATGATATTATTGAACCCAGTAAAATACAAGCGATTACAACGTCGCAGCTTTTTTGGCATAAAAAGTTGGATATTGGTTCCATAACATTGCATACCGCAGGAGGAAATATCGCTTTTCAATTAGGGAATTATTCAGTACTACAACAACAAGTTAATTTTTGGTTGTACGAAATAGAAACTTCCGATAGCAATTGGATGTAAATAAAATGGTTTAAAGTTTAAGGTTTAAAGTTGTTTTTTACAATAAAGCTTAAGTTTTAAACTTCAAACTTTTAAATAAAAAAATATGAAACATTGGATTGAAGCCGCACGACTGCGCACCTTGCCTTTATCGGTTTCTGGAATCATCGTAGGAAGTATGTATGCTTTGGCACACCCAACAGATAACATATTAACGCCTACGGAAGTCTTTAACTGGCGATTGT
This sequence comes from Flavobacterium sp. ZB4P23, assembly GCF_003970375.1. Lineage (NCBI taxonomy): Bacteria > Pseudomonadati > Bacteroidota > Flavobacteriia > Flavobacteriales > Flavobacteriaceae > Flavobacterium > Flavobacterium sp. ZB4P23. The sequence continues at coordinate 361,310 of NZ_RYDK01000001.1, read as the reverse complement.
TTGGTTTTGCAATATTGACAACATTAGGATTGCAAATATTGTCCAATTTTGCCAATGATTACGGTGACGGAATGAAAGGAACAGATAATGCCGATCGTGTAGGTCCAAAACGCGCTATACAAAGCGGTGTGATTACTCCGCAAGCCATGAAACGCGCCATGATCATAACATCAGCTTTGACATTGCTTTCAGCGATGCTATTGATTTATTATGCGTTTAGAGATACAAATTTATGGTTTTCCTTGTTTTATTTGGTTTTGGGAATTTTGGCAATTGTATCAGCCATTAGATATACAGTTGGAAATACGGCGTACGGATACCGTGGATTTGGCGATGTGTTTGTCTTTGTATTTTTCGGTTTGGTGAGTACTTTAGGAGTGAATTTTTTATATTCTAAACAATTGGATGCGTTGTTGGTTTTACCTGCAATAGCCATTGGATTATTGAGTGTAGGTGTTTTAAATCTGAATAATATGCGAGACGAAGCATCAGATAAAAAATCAAATAAAAACACGATTGTCGTAAAAATTGGCGGTGCCAAAGCTAAAATATACCATTATATTCTGATTGTAACCGCAATGGTTTTAGTATTGATTTTTGCAATTACAGATGATTTTCACTTTGATCAATACTTGTTTTTATTGTCGTATATCCCTTTGACTAAACATTTAATTACCGTCTATAAAAACCAAAATCCTAAGGAATTAGATCCTGAATTAAAAAAACTGGCATTGAGTACTTTTGCACTTTCAATTTTATTGTCATTAGGTATGATTTATTTCTTTTCGGATATAATTGTAAACACTTTTTTAGGGGGGAGATAAAATAATAATCTAAATACGGAATCCTTTAATCATTCTATTTTTAAATTTAAAAAGATGAAAATAACATTTTACGGTCACGGGGCATTAGGGATAGAAGTTGGCGGCAAACATATTATTGTAGATCCGTACATTTCTGCAAATCCCAATGCAGCTCACATTGACATTGATACGTTAAAAGCCGATTATATTTTAGTGACACATGCTCACGGAGACCATATTCTGGATGTCGATGCGATAGCTAAAAGAACGAATGCGGTAATAGTTTCTAACGCTGAAATTGCCGGTTATTATGGTGCAAAAGGCTTTCAATCGCATCCTATGAATCACGGTGGAAGCTGGAATTTCGATTTTGGAAAACTGAAATATGTAAATGCCATTCATTCCAGTTCGTTTCCTGATGGCAGTTATGGAGGAAATCCTGGCGGTTTTGTCATTGAAGGGGAACATAAAAACGTATACATTGCTGGTGATACAGCGCTTACTATGGATATGAAACTCATTCCTATGCGGACCAAACTCGATTTAGCCATTCTGCCCATAGGTGATAATTTTACCATGGATGTTGAAGATGCTATTGTCGCTTCTGATTTCTTGGATTGCGATAAAATTCTGGGGTATCATTACGACACTTTCGGTTATATCGAAATTGATCATGAAGATGCTATTCGTAAATTTTTCAATAAAGGAAAAGATCTCATGTTGTTAGAGATAGGAAGTTCCATAGAGTTGTAATTTTTTTATTTGAAGCTAATCCAGCTATCCGTTGCAATCTTTTATCACCCTGTCAGGGTTTCAAACCCTGACAGGGTGATAAAAGGATTTTTACTTCTATCTGGGCTAGGGTTTGCCGGTACCAAACTTCGTAGTTAATTTTACTAAAACGTTGTTCGCTCTGGTGTTTAAATTTTATATCAATCATGCAAAAAAAGAATTTCATTTTTTTATTTCTGTTTCTAATTTCAACAAATACTATTTTTTCTCAGAAAGATGGCTATTGGGATAAAACCCGTGCTACAACCGAAGAAATTACAGTTTCCGCCAGAGATAGAATCGTTATAAAAACTCAAGATTTCCCTGAAGGAACTACCGAGGTCGTATACAGAATAACGCTTTTGGATAAAAATCAGCAAATGGTGGGCAGTTTAGTTTCGGTTTTAAAAGCTATTCCAGACCCAACAGGAATCAGTCAAGGTTCAGCAGGAGCAGTTTTTATCTTGTCGAAAATATCAGGTGATGATAAATGCAAGTATGCTGTTTTCTCTAGCGATGAATTAGCCATGCAATATAAAGAAAGTGGCAAAACGGATGATGCTTGTTTGGTTCAAGACACGCCGGTGAGTAAAGATGCCAAACGACTTTCTACTGAGAAATCTACTTGTATGCGATCGAATTCGGGAAATTTATGGTTTGGTTTTGAAAGTAAAAACTGGATCATGAACCAAAAAATCATTCTCGAAGTGGTGCCGTGGGTTGATAATAAACTCAGTCGCGGATGGACTTTAGCAAACAGAAAAGCAATCATCGATCAATGCAAAACTTCTAATTTGGCTCAAAAAATGACCAATTCAGATGATTTTTGTGTTTGTATTCTCGATAAAATCCAAACCAAGTACAAGTTTAAGGAATTCCAGAAATTATTAGCTGTAGAGCGCACTAAGGCGTTCAGGGATTTTGGTAATAGTTGTTTTGGTGAAAGTAGTCTTTCAAAAAGTGTGTATGACAATTTGCGTAAGCAAGCCGCTATGTTGGCTAAACAAGGGAAACAAGGTGAGGCAATCACGAAATTGACAACGATTATCAATGATGGAAAAGCAACTGCTTTGGATTATAATGCGATAGGTAGCAGTTATGTTTTGACGAAGCAATACGGCAAAGCAATTAAATTCCTGAAAGAAGGTGAGAAAATAGACGATACAGAGTTATTGATAAAGCTGAATTTGGCGCACGCTTATTTATTGAATGATAATTTTTCGTCTGCAAAAGCCATTTATAAAGAGTATCAATCGCAAAACGTAACGGATAGTTTGAGTTGGACTCAAAAAGTAAAACAAGATTTCGCAGCTTTTAAGAAAGTTGGGATTAAAAATGATGATTTTGAAAGAGTTTTGAAGTTAATGGATAAATAAATCGAACTTTAAAACTTATATGCCTTATATGTTTTAAAGAAGCAACAATTCTTTTTACCATGTTAGGCATCTAAATTTTAATAAAATAATTCAGATATAAGTTTACTAGATTGAAATAACTCATAATTCATAATTTCTTGAAAGCAACCTACCACAAATATATTCTTAATTTCAAACGTCCATCAGGAACTTCTCGTGGCGTTATGACCGAAAAAGAAACTTGGTTTATTGTTTTGGAACAAGACGGTAAAAAGGGAATAGGAGAGTGCGGAATCCTTCGCGGATTGAGTATTGATGACCGACCGGATTATGAAGAAAAATTGCAGTGGACTTGCGATAATATTCACTTAGGAAAAGATCAGCTTTGGGAAGCGTTATTAGAGTTTCCTTCGATACAATTTGGAGTGGAAATGGCGTTCCGATCTTTGGAGAGTGAAAACCTTTTTTTCCTCTTTCCATCTGAATTCACAAACGGTACAAAATCCATCCTGATAAACGGTTTAGTTTGGATGGGTGAAGAGGCGTTTATGAAGCAGCAAATCGAGGAAAAATTAGCGCAGGGTTTTAGATGCATCAAACTCAAAATTGGAGCAATAGATTTTGATAAAGAACTACAGTTATTAAGGTTTATTCGGGAACATTTTACTCCGGAACAAGTCGAAATTCGGGTGGATGCGAACGGTGCTTTTGATGTAACTTTAGCTTTAAATAAATTAATTCAACTATCTGAATTTAAATTACATAGTATAGAGCAACCGATACAAAAAAACCACACTGACAGGATGGCAGATCTGTGTAAAAAAGCTCCTTTTCCTATTGCTTTGGATGAAGAGCTGATCGGTGTGTTTACTTTGGCAGAGAAAAAGCAATTACTGACAAAAATCAAGCCGCAATACATCATTTTGAAGCCTAGTTTTGTAGGTGGTTTTCGAGGCACGCAAGAATGGATTTCATTGGCTGAAAAGCATAAAATCGGGTGGTGGATTACCTCTGCTTTGGAGAGTAATATTGGACTAAATGCGATTGCGCAATGGACTTTTTTGCAACACAATGCAATGCCTCAGGGATTAGGAACCGGAGCGCTTTATACGAATAATTTTGACTGTCCGCTGGAAGTTTCACAAGGGCAATTGTGGTATAAAAAGGAGTTGGACTGGGCGTTTGATTTTGCTCTTTTGAAATAGATTATCTCGTCTTTTTTTGTTCGCCCTCTCCTAACAAAACGGATAATGTCTTCTAACTAGGAGTGCGGTCCGTTATCAATTTGATAATAAATAAATAACGGGACCTGCCAAAAGTGAGGTTCTAAAATACAAATAAAGATAGCTAATCCTTTTTGTATTCCTTTTTTTTCAATCCACTTACAAACAGGATATAGAATAAAACTAATGAGTAAAGCAAAACATAACGGAATAAATAGTGTTTTTCTAAAATAGAATATTAATGCGGACAACGTTAAGTAAGTCGAAAGTTTAAAAGTCGTAAAGTCAAAAGAATTAACTTTAAGTAAAACATCCTTAAATCAGATTGTTACATAATTTTATCCTGATTTTAAAATACGACATTATACCATGGTTATTACTTATAAACTGAAGAATTTCTAAAACAGAATATTTTTTAGTGGACTGAACCGGGATGGGAGTTTTAGAGGATTGGATATCAATATTACATTATAGTCGTTATCTCTTATTCGTATTTTATATTTATTTGCGAGTAAGATGTTTGTTATAACTAATCGAATTACAGTAAATTGAATATTGTGGGAAATATTTAAGCGTCCAATAATCGCCTGTGGTAATTAATTTGTCCCAAATGATAGGCAAGGTGCGTGGTCAAATGGAGGAGTATGAACTCAGTTGAAGTTTTGTTCTTTAAAACTAAAAGTGGATATTCCATTTTCAAATCTTCTTCTGAGAGGGTATTAAGTGCATTGACAAGGATAACTATCGTTTCTTCGATTTTTGATAATAATTCTGCTCTTGAAATATCTTTCAGTGAAAATTCTAATGGTCTGTTTCTTATATAACCCGTCTTTCCATATTGGGCTCCAATATATGTGTTGAGATTTCCTATAATATGCAAGCATAGATTTCCGGCTGAATTAGCGATTCCTTTTTGTGTTTTCCAAATATCACTTTCGTTTTCATACGATTCAATTTCGGATTTCAGAATGTTTAAATCTCTAATGAAAAGCATTTTCAGGGTGTCAATCAGCATGTTGAGTTTCTTTATATTTTTTTAATGATAAAAGGGCTTGCTCTTGAATTTTTTTATGAAAAAAACCAGTCCAGCCTAGTAGGTATCCGGTGATTCCAAAAGCTTGTTTGGACCATTTAAAAATATCAAAATCATCGGTGTGTTTTATAATTAATCCGTCTTTAAACTGAAATTGTGCCTGAATACGATTTACTACTTTTCTATTAGTCTTACTGAAATTGTAGGTAGCTATAAATTGTACGGAGCCAATATAGTCATCAGCCTTGACCGCAGAGAATTTAATTGTAATATTCCCTTTGCTTTTTTCGAGGAGCATTTTCCACATTAGGCAAACATCATTTCCCTTTAATAGACCAAAAACTGGATCACGAAATTGAATACTGGAATCATAACAGTTACACATTGTTGGTGAATCTGCATTTGCAATAGCACTATAGAATTTGGTAAGGATTTTCTCGTTTTCGGTCATGTTTTTAAATAAAGTGAAAAGTAAAAATACTAAAATTTTTACGAAAAGTAAGTGTTTAAAATCAAAATTGGAAAGGGACTACGTCTAATTTACCTTTACTTTGTAAAATTATAAGATTCAGAACTAATAAATTAATTCAAAAAAATTGGTATTAATTTGGGACTAAAATAGTAATAAAGATCTTCATTTCTTTCCATAGATTTCACAGATTTGCATAGATTAATGCGCTTCATAGCTTTAAAATATTTTTAATCAGCCCAATCTGTTGCAAAAATTTTCTTTAATAATTGCGAGAATATATCTTTCTTGCTACTTAATTATGAAAATGAATTTCTATTCATGATATCTGAAATAAATTTCAGCACAAAAAAAGAGGATAGAACTTTGCGTTTCTACCCTCTTTGTCAATTTATAATACGTGCATTTTACTTATTTAATAGCGGGCATTATATCAATTATGACGGTACGGTTGTAAAAACGTTCTTCAGGGGTTTTGTTTTCAAAAGGAGAATTATTTTCATTCTCGCCCTCTCCGGTTACTTCAAATTTTACGTCATTCCTACCGGCTTTAGATAACCCTTTTTCAAGGATCCCTTTCACATCGTTAGCACGGGCTAAAGACAAGTTTTGATTGTAGGTTTCTTCACCAATACTATCAGTATGACCGTGAATTAGTACTGTTGCGCCAACAGGTATTTGTGGGGTTACTACTTCGCTAAGGTATTTTTCATAGATACCAATTGCTTTAGATTTATTAAATTCATAAATAATACTATATCTGGTGCCTTCCTCCATTTTTGCAGGAGTCCAAAGTACCATGTGAACAGGAGTTTCTTTTTCTACAATTTTACCACTTTTAGTTTGACCAATCATTTTTACGGTGTAATCACCTTCTGGACGGCTCCCTAAAATTGCTTTCCCAGGAATTTTAACTTCGTCTTGAGTATATGGTCCAAAATTTTGAACCGTACCTTGCTCATCAGTAATTTGTAATGACCATGAAGATAAGGCTTCACCGGCTCCTTTATTGTTGAAGCTAACATAGCTTTCAATAGGAGCTTCTTGTAGTGCTATTATTTGTACAGGTTTTAATTGCGCATCAGGTCCACTTTGAAATTCCATTAGTAAATCCGGTGAATTACTTTCGATAGAAACTCTGCGATCGCCTTCACGAAGTAAGACTAGTTCTTGAGTTCCGCCTGGTTGTTCAGAAGGTATAGTTGGTTTGTCTTGACCTTTAGTCATGATTCTAGACGGATCAATAGCAAATATATATACTAGATAAGTTTTGATTGATGCTGCCATTACTAAACCCTCTTGGGATCCTTTTTCTGACGAACCTACCAAGATAATTGTAGCTGTAGGATTTTTTTGCATTCGATCACCCAGAATGTTCAATACATTATAATACACAGTCATTTGACGTTTAGAACGATCAGACAATTTTTTTGGAACAAAAACTTCCAGTTGGTCTTCTTTGAAGTCTTTTACTTGGTCTTTCGTTAATACAACATAACGACTTGGAATTTCAGTAGATCCTTGATTAAAAAACACATAGTTTCTAAGTGGGAAAATCTCTGTCATTCTTCTTTCTCCCGGAACATTACTAGGAGAATTTACGGAGAACTGTACTTCACGGTCCTTAGCCAGATCTGTTGCTTCCTGAATATTTTTCCCTTGTCCAAATTTGAGCGCAACACCAGCTCTGACAGTAGTATTGTTCCATGTTTCTGTAGCACGTGGATCTTGACCAAAATAGGGTTGGAAAGCGACAAAAGGCGACAATATAAATTGTGTTTTGTTGCTGTCTGAAGATAGCGGAATGTCATATCCAGCTCCAATTTGAAGAGATAAAATTGTTTTGTTAATGGCACTAAAATCACCTCTTACTTCAGGAGAAGGCTCTTGATCCGGAAATGCCGTATTAGTGCCCAATTGATAGGTAAATGATTTGTCTAAGTTGAAAGCTAAACGCGGGCCTCCATACACATAGAAATTAGATTTGAACGGAGCAAAACGTACGCTGGGTTCCACGGTGATGTAACTAAGATCAGTAGATAAATCTGCAGGACAGTCACATGCGGTAGTAACGGGGTCAAAAGAACCTTTACGGCTGTCATAACCTGCTTGAAACATGATGCCCCATCTGGAATCAGCAGGCCTGTATTCTACAAGCGGCGCAATGAAAAGTCCAATACCGTCTCCCTCATGGAAAGTAGCGGGTGGTGTGAAATTAGCATTCAACTGATTTGTTGAACCGCGATAAAAATTAAAATTGGCACCAGCTGCAGCTCCAAAAAGCCAAGTAGGTTTTGCATATTTTACTACTAGTGTTTCTTGTGCCTGAACTTGGGTTTGAATGCTCCACCATGTCAAAGCAACTATCGCAACACTTTTGAAATTCAGATTATTAGGGGACCATGCAGCGCATGATCCCATTTTGAAATTATTTTTAGTTTTCATTTTTTACGGTTTAGAGATTATATTTGTGTGCGTCATTACTACTGCTCCATTTCGAGCAAGCATTCTGCCATTTGCAGTTGAATATGCTCCCATTGTTATAGATTGCAAGGCTAATATATTCCCTTCAAATTTTGTGTAGTTTCCAATAGTTGCAGAACTTCCCGTTTGCCAATACACATTCTTAGCAAGTGCTCCACCACTAAGTTTTATATTTCCACCTGCACCACCAACAGTAGTAAAAGCAGATGCGACTTGGAAGATCCAAACGTCAGTTGCAGAACCGGTAAGAGTCAAATCTCCATTTTGTACTAAAAGTGTGGATGTTGATTTGTATATACCTGCAACAAGTGTTTTTCCGCCCTGATCACCGGATACAGTTATTGGCGCACTATAAGAAGCTCCTTCTGCAAAAAGATATGCATTAGTCAGGTCTAGTTTTGCTTGTGTTAGCAGGGCAGCAATCCCTACAGGGGCAGTATCATCAGAAGCATAAATAGCACCATTTATTATAACTGCGGGAGGAAAGCCTGTTATTGAAGAACGAACACCAGGACTGATACCCACATCCATATTATTAATTACACTGAAACCTGCATTATTACTTACTCCAACACCGGATAAAATTCCAAATCTTTCTGCTGATCCAAGATTTACTGTATTTCCAACCAAGTTTGAACTAGTACTAAAGTTCCAAACGTAATCGTTTGCCAAAGGAGTACCCGCTAAATTTTTAGCAGCTGTACTAATTGTTGCGGTATAAGTAGTCCCTGCTGTAAGTGGGCTTGTAGGAATAAAGGAAAGTGTAGTCCCTGAATAGGAAATAGCTCCTGCTACCGCTGTAGTACCATTTTTTAAAGTAAAGGTAGAATTACTAATAGTAGTAGGATCCATTTCTACACTAAAACCAGCAGTAATAGTTTTATTCAGAGCAACACCAGAAGAATTATTTTCAGGATCTGTTGTGACTACTGAAGGTCCACTAGTGGCGCCTGTGGTAAATGTCCAAACAAAGTTATTTGTAAGTGATGTTCCTTGTATATTTTTGACTCCAGTTGTGATCGTACTTGTATAGACGGTATTGACAGTTAAAGGAATACTAGGTACAAAATAAGCTTTTGTTCCGTTATAAGTAACCGTACCAGCAACGGAATTAGCGCCTTGTTTTAAGGTGAAATTGGTAGCGTTTACAGTCGCTTGATTCATTGGCATATTGAACTCTGCCGCAACCACTTTATTCAGAAATACATTGGTGGCATTGTTCAACGGATCTGTTTCTATTACCATTGGAGTAACTGTAGATCCGGTACTAAATGTCCAAACATAGTCTACTTGTAATGCATTTCCCATTACATCTTTAACGGATGTTTTAATTTTACCGGTATAGGTTGTGTTCGCAGATAATGGGGATGTAGGATCAAGTGTAGCAGTTGTTCCACTGAATGAAACAGTTCCTGTAACTAAAGTGGAGCCTTGTAAAGTAAAAGAGGATTGGTTAAAAGTTGATGCGTTCATCTCCTCATTGAAAATAACGGTAATCGATTTGTCTAGTGCTACATTAATAGCTCCATTTTCAGGGCTTGTCGAGATAACTTCTGGACAAACACCATCAATTTCTTGAAAGTCATCCTTAGCGCAACCAGAAATTAATGCAATAAATAGTATTGCAAAAGTTACTAATAAATTTTTAATTTTCATTTTTTGTTTATTTAGGGGATTAAGTTATATGCAGACAAAGGTGAGTTTATTAAAGTAGGAATATGTTATGGAATTAGCGAAATTACTTGCAAGATTTACTCTTGTAAATTGTCATCTTTACTTTTATGTATTAAAAATCAATTAGTTATATTTTGTGTTTGCTTAACGCAATATTAAAAGAGAATAGTGGCCTTTTACAGGATCTCTTTACAGTTTAAAAGCTTTTTTGTAGTTTTATATCGATGTTCAATTTTAAGTTCAAAAAAGTAAATAGCGTAAAATGCAAAAATTAATTTTAAAAAAAGACATAAAAAAAATCAAGAATTTTCATTCTTGATTTGTAAATAATACGAATATAATCTGTTTATGTCTTTTTTTTCTTTTTACCTTTTTTTTCTAATGCAAAAATAAATGTTGTCAATTCATTTGTAAAAATATCCAGCGCTATGGTAGATTGTTTTATGTACTCTGAAAATTCCTTTAATTCATTTGGGGAATTTATAGATTCCTCAAGTAAATTGGCTAACCCAATGATATTGGCAATAGGTTGCCTCACTCTATGCGAGGTCATGAAGATCATTTCTTCAAGACCTTTTATATATTCTTTATGGTTTCTTTTGCTTTTTTAAAAAGCATTTATACTGTAGTTACATTGTTTTCCACACTGAAAATTGGAACAAATTGATATTGAGAATCTTTTTGTAACTGTAATTTAAAAATTTTAAATTTTAAATTCCTTTTTAGCTTCTACAAATTTAGTTTCTCCCTTGCCAATTAAATTTTCGCCTTCGTTCCAAATTTTCTCATACTTTTGAGTTATTGTCCCTAATAAAGAGTCTAATTTGCCTTTTAGTTCATCAGCATAATCATTGCTTTTGTCCATGATTTTTCTTCTTGTTTTTTCTCCTTTTTCAGGCGCAAACAAGACTCCTAATAATGCTCCTACGGCAACTCCTCCTAATACTCCTAATATAATTTTATCTGCTTTCATAATGTTTATTTTTAATAACAATGAATTTAAATTCCTCGGCCTTTTATCAGTCTCAATATCACTGCTATTACAGCTATAACCAAAAGGATGTGAATAATTGATCCCGCGCTGTATGCGAAGAACCCAACCGCCCAAAAGATAATTAAAATTACGGCTATGGTATATAATAGATTGCTCATGATTTTAGTTTTTAATGATTAATATTTTAATTTCTAGTTAAGTCTAAGTCCCACATATACGCTCAATACGCTATTTTTTGCATCAGGATAAGTGTAATTAGTACCGGAATAATTTCTTTCTTTTCCTACTTTGGTTAAACCATAATTATATCGTACTCCAAAGTTTGCAACATCTAAATCGATACCAATACCTCCGGAGATACCGGCGTCAAACTTATTGAAATCATTGGTGTCTAATTCACTTTCGGAACTAAATAAGTTAGAATCATTGGTTGTTTTACCACTTACCATATAAGCGGCATAAGGCCCAACATGGACATTAAAATTATCGGTAAGATTCATTACCAATAAGACTGGTACTTCAATATAATTGACATTGAATTTAGCTGTTCCGTTAGCAAAAGAATTGTTGTACACCAGTTCTGCTCCTTTTGTGGTATAGTTAATCTCAGGCTGAATAGCAATAGCATTAGTAATGGGAAGCTTAGCATATAAACCGGCATTAAAACCTGTTAATACATTATTGTCATCTACATTATCCGTGTAAAGATTTGAGAAATTTAATCCTCCTTTAAAACCAAAAGAAGCTGTTTTTTCTTGTGCTTCAATAGTTGTAAAAGTGATAAGGCTTACAAATAGTGAAGCTAAAATAATTGATTTTGATTTTTTCATTTGTTTAATTTTTTAATTAAAAAATTGTTCTTTGCAAAGATGCAACTGTTTCAAAATAATTATGTTACAATACTTTTTGATAAGTTTATATTATTCACACTTTTTTCAATCTCCAAATTTTTCTTTTGATTTTTATTTTTGTTTTTCCAATTTCCTTTTAAATCTGATTCATTCCGCTTTATTGATAATTACCTGTGAAAGAATTGTCACTTTACAAAGTTCAGCTCTTTATGTACAGTTTAAACCGGAATAGGGTGTTCAGTTTGCTCTGGAATATCCACTTTATACCTAAAAACGATTACATAACTTTTAGGATTAGTTACATTATTCACGGGTTACAGACTAAGGCTTAGAGCCACATGTATTTTGCCTCATTCATTTCATATACCGGAATTGATTAATTGGCAGTTCTAGGGTGATTAATAGTGTATTCTTTAAGGATATTTTCTAAAGACTTGTAGTAATTTGTTAATGTTTGGATATTTATTTCAGGATTTGAAATAATTGGAACAGTGATGGGAATCTCCGCTAGGTATTTAGATAACTCAGGATACTGGTCGTGTATTTTTATCGTAATTTCAAGAATAGATTCGCTAAGTTGTTTTTCTGTTTTCATACTAAAATAGTTTAAGGTAACCTTTATTTTTTTAAAAAAGATGCAATCAAATTCACGAATTTCATCTTTAATAATTAGAATAAATACTTGATAAAGTAGTGGTTATAAAGTAAATTTATTCAAAATACGGTTGTTTATTCCAGAGTAAGAATTGTTATTGCGGGTTTCATGTCCTAAGGTTTTTTTGGATTATTGCTATTCCAAAAAAAGAAAAGGTAACTTTTTAAAAATAAAACCTACCAGGTATGGATTCATATCAGGTAGGTTTTATAAATTTAAAATTTGTTGGTAGACAAAATCATCTGCATCCCCGGATATTGAATATCTCCGTCATCTTCAGCAGTTATAAATATTTTTGACGGCTTGTAGGCTGTAACTGTTTCAAAAGTTGCTCTAAGTTTTGAGGACAAAAATCCGCTATCGCTTTTTATTTGACCAATATTTCTCACAATATCCCCGTCTGTTTCCATCCAGACAACGTAAACATTTTTTGAAGGCTGTAATCTGTTTACTTCGGCTAAATCTGATATTTTTATTTTTATCAAATAATTTTTGTTACTGTCTTTTGTGACATTTACCGAGCCATTTGCTGCGGGGACCACAATAGAATTTTGAAAAGCAATGTTTTTACCACATGAAGAAATCGAAAGCAGCATCAGCATTGCTAAACCACCCATAAATATTTTTTTTAAATCAGCACTTATTTTCATTTTAGTTTTATTTTAAGAGTATATATAATACAAATTTAAGTTTTTTTATTAAATTAGTTGTTGAATAACTTTTATTTAAACTTGTAATATTCACAGATTAATAAAAAATTTATTCTTTGTAATTAATTACTTTGTTTCTTGTCTTTCATAATTAAAACAACTCCTCCAATAGCAAGTACAGCCCCTATAATGGGGGACCATTTTATTGGATGGTTTACTTTTTTATTTATTTGTATTGGGCCTATATCAACAATTTTTTCAGTGGTTACATAGTTAAAGCTGTTGTAAAGTAACAGAATTACTCCTAAAAAAATCATCGCGATTCCAATGGTTCTTGTTTTCATTTTTTTTTATTTAAAAGTGATTGTATGGAGATGCGTTTATGCTTTTGAAAAATATTCTTTTACAAAGGTATGTTGCTGATTTGGTGTCATCTGATTGGGATGTTTGATTTCGAATTTTATTTTAAAAAATGTTCATCCTCACTCAAGAAATTAAACAGTTCCAGTGGGTGTGCTAGAGCAAATGGCTTTTAAAGTACAGCTATAGAGTTGTCAATTTGGTATAAAACAATTTAAATTATAAGATAATTCCGTTCTATTTATGGAGTGTTGTTTTGACAGTTGTGCAGAGTGAAGATATTTTATTATTCATCTTTTGTTGTACGAATCAGACTAATACCTGAAGCGAAAAATACGGCACCTAATATGCCATAAATAAGGAGGGATTTAATGTCACTCATATCGTCTGAGGCACTAGAAAATAATACCGCAGTATAGATTAGACCGCTAATTCCAAGAAAAGTAAGTACAGTTCCAAAGATTCTTTTAAGATTCATATTTCTTTTTTTTAAATGGATTGCTATAGTTTTAGTAATTTCTCGTGAAAGTCTAATTAGAAACAAATACACAAAATAAAAATATCTTCAAACAGCTGTAAATAATGGTATTACAATACAAATGTATTCCGATTAGACTTTACGAGTGTTATATAATTGTCTATAAAAGTTACATCATTCACACTTAAAAAAAAGGGATTTAGTATCACATTCTATCCATGAACCAATTCAATTCCTTTGTCATTTTTTGATATTTAAAAATAGTTTTGATATTTTTATTTAACCGAATAAAGGCAGTTTCACTTTTTACTACATAATCAAATGCTTTGTGATGCATACAGTTTACTGCAATTTCAATCTTATCCTGTGAGGACAACATGATCACTGGAATATCTGGATTGAAAGCTTTAATTTGATCTAAAGTTTTAATTCCGTTTATGGCATTTTTCTCAATACCATCAAGTTGGTAATCTAAAATGATCACATCTGGATTATTGGATATATTTGCCAAGCAGTGTTCACCGGTAGAGAAGGTTTCAACGATAAAATCAGTATTTGTGGTAAATTCAATTTCTAAAGATTTTAAAAATAATGCATCATCATCTACTAAGAAGATTTTTATTTTATTTTCGTTTTTCACTATTATGCGTTTTTAATTATATTAAGTTCTTCCTCTAGTTCAATACAGGCTTGCAGACAAATTTTTTCTAGTTGTAATACTAAATCATATATTCCCTCTGATTGATCTTGTGTAATTGCAAAGTTCTGAATTTTTTTTGCCATATTTTCAAAATCACTGTTAATACCCATTATGGCAAATGAAGGGATCATTTTATGAGCAGCAGCGCCTAATAATTTCCAGTTTTTGTCCTCTAAACTTTGCTTTATAGTATTCATTAAAGGCGGTGTTTGTACTAAATACAGGGATATCATTTCCATCATTAAGGTTGGATTTGATTTTGTTTTTTGATTCAAATAAATCAAATCAATACATTTTATTTTTTTCTCTTTACTATTGTTTTCCTTTAAACCGTTATTAAGTTTTTCACTCAGTTTTTCCAGTTTTGGTTTTTTTAATATTCCAACAATTTTGCTGTACAGCAGTCTTTCATCAACTGGTTTTGCAAGGTGGTCATTCATTCCTACCGATTTGCATTTAGCTAAATCAACTGTGGTGACATCAGCAGTTAAAGCAATAATTGGGACTTTTGAATTCATTTTCTTACGGATATACTCTGTAGCTTCAAATCCGTTCATCTCTGGCATTTGTAAATCCATTAGAATAATGTCGTACTCTTTCGCTTTTAGTTTTTCGATAGCTATTTTCCCGTTTTCGGCAATATCGCACTCAAATCCAAAATCGTCTAATAATGTCTTCATTAGCAATTGATTGAGCGGAATATCTTCAACTACTAAGACTTTAATATTCTTGATTTCGGTATCTAATTCGATTAACTCATTTTCTAATTCAACATCGGCATTTGTTTTCTGAAAACTTAAAGTAAAACTAAATGTAGAACCTTCATTTAGGGTACTTCTTACCCTTATAGTCCCGCCTTGTGGCTCTATCAGCTGTTTGACAATTGCCAGACCTAGTCCCGTTCCTCCGTACAATCGTGAAGTTCCACTGGAAGCTTGTTGAAAATTTTCAAATATTTTGTCTATTTTTTCTTCTGGGATACCAATTCCGGTATCAGTAACGGCAAATTCAATAATGACTCGATCTTCGTCTTCATGTATCAAATGTACGCTTACTGTAATGTTTCCTTTTGATGTAAACTTTACGGCATTGCTCACGAGGTTTAAAATAATCTGATGCAAACGCACCGGGTCTCCCACAAGTACATTTGGTATTTTACTATCGTATTGCTTTATTAATCGTAAGTTTTTTTCTTGAATTTTTGTTTCAAATAAATGCAGCATAGCTGATATGGATGATTTCATTTTGAAAGGTTTTTTTTCAAATGTCATCTTTCCTGCGTCAACTTTTGCTAGATCGAGTATGTCGTTGATCAGCACAATTAGGGCATCACCACTCATCTTAATCGCACTGATGTATTCTTTTTGTTTGGGTGTCAATTCTGTTTTCAAAACCACTTTTGTAAATCCAATGATGGCATTCATTGGGGTACGTATTTCGTGACTCATATTTGATAAGAATTGTTGTTTTGCTTTTACGGCATTCTCTGCTATAATAGTGGCGCTTTCAGCATTTTTTTTAGCTTTTTCAGCAATTTCTGTAGTCAACTCAGCAAAAACTCTGGCCTCAATCAACTCTGTCGCAATTCTTTTTTGCTCAGTAACATCTCTGGCAACAATTACTACACCAAGGATGTTTCCTTTGTCATCTTTGTATACGGATCCGTTGAATAATACATCCGTTAGTTTGCCGTCTTTATGCCGTAGTGTAAGTGGTGAATCTGCAACAGATCCTTTCTCAAATACTTCCTGATATACTTCTCTTGCGTTTTGTTGTTCCGTAAAATAATCAAAAAAATCAGAATCAGTAAGTTCCTCTCGGGGGATTCCTGTGATATTTACTAAGGCTTCATTCATGTCAGTAATTTTTCCTTTGGTATTAATTGTAACCAATGGATCACGACTCGCTTCAATTAAACTGAGTGAATACTGATACGCTAATTTTGCGTTGTACGTAAGTTCCTCTAGTTTTTTATTTACAATTTCTCGTTTTTCTTTTTCTTTACTTTGAAATAAAAGCTCCTTATTGGCAATAACTAATTCATCCGCGCGTTTTTCTTTTTCATTGTTTTGAAAAGCCAATTCTTCATTGGCAATAACTAATTCAGCCGCTCGTTTTTCTTTGATCTTGTTTTGAAAAGCAAGTTCATTGTTTGCAGTTTTTAAATCTAGCGCCCATTTTTGTTTTGCACTATCTCTGGCAACAATTAGTACGCCTATTATAGTTCCTAAATTATCTTTGTATACAAAGGCATTAAACAATACATCCGTAAAACTGCCATTCTTATTTTGAATTGTAAGCGGAAAATCAGACACAGCCCCTTTCTGGAGAACTTCATGATAGATGTGTTGTATTTTTTGTTTTTCTGTAAAATAATCAAAAAAGTCAGAATCAATTAAAAAATCGCGAGTAAATCCCGTTATATGTATTGTCGCTTGATTTATATCCGTAATTTTCCCTTCCGTATTTATTGCAATTATGGGATCCAGACTGGCTTCTATTAAACTTCTTGCGTATTGTGATTCTTGATTTTTAATGATTTCTGTTTTATTTATGAAGGTAGATAAATAAGGTGTTGATTGTTCTAATTTAAATTCCCGATTTCTTCAATTGGGCTTCGTCTTTTATCTTTTAATTTTTTAAAGTGAGAAGGGGAAAGTCCGGTTACTTTTTTGAACTGACTTGATAAATGGGCAACACTGCTGTAATTCATTTTCCAAGCGATCTCAGTTATATTTAATTCGCCGTAAATAATTAATTCTTTGATCCGTTCTGTTTTATGTGAAATTATAAATTGTTCAATTGTGGTTCCCTGCACTTCTGAAAACAAGTTAGATAAATAGGTGTAGTCGTGATTTAAGAGTTGGCTCAAATAATCGGAAAAATTGATCTTAATATTTTCAGTTGAATGGTGCACCATTTCGATAATTATATTTTTAATTTTTTCAATAAGCATTGACTTTTTGTCATCCATCAATTCAAGTCCAGAATCTAAAAGAGCAATTTTTAATTGTTGTCGTTGCTCCAAAGTAATATTTTCCATAATTTCAACTTCTCCTAAATCGACAACCATAAAGTGAAGGTTTAGTTTTTTTAGCTCTTCTTTCACTGCAATTTTACAGCGATTGCTTACCATGTATTTTATATATAGTTTCAAAAATATTTCTTTTACAGTTTAGACAAAAATAGCTTCTAGTAATAAAGGTACATTATATAATTTAACTTATAAGTTATATAATTAAAGGTATTCTATTTTTAATAGGATATTAATCCGAAATATTCAATTGAATTATAGTAATTAATTTTTTACAATTAGTAAATTTCGTTAAATATTTTTCACCAGTAATATTCTAGCAATTTTAAAATAATTGGCATTAAAACTATTTTTGGAATTTAGTATTTCTATTCTGTTTTGCAACAACTATTCCTGAAGAAAAAATGCAGTGCTATTTTTTAAAAAATTATTTCATCAAAAATGAATTTACCCAATCTAATGATTTAATAGAGGAAACTTTATTTTCTTCATTCATTGTAACTCGAAGTTCCTTGTTGGCTACTTTTTTAGTATATGATGCCTTGTATCTGAAAAGAGTACTTCCGTCAAAATTGTTTTTATATACCTCAACTAACTGAAGATCAATAAAAGTTCCATAATATTGGCGAAAACGCGTACAGGTCTTTGTCAGTCTTTCTTCGGTGGTGTTTTTTATTACTGACGTTGTGGCTTCATTGAGGTTAAAAGGCTTGAATTTTGAAGTATTACAGGTCATCAAAACTCGCTTTCCTAATTCATACGCTTTGGCTTTTTGATCCGCATCGATTGCTGTTAAGTCTAGCTTCACAATTTTAGCGTTCTCAAATTCGGGTTCTGGGGCAATTACAATAGTTTTTGATTTGCATCCAATAAGTAAAAGAATGCTAAATACAATAATTATTTTTTTCATGATTTATTTAATTTTTAATAGGATATTAGGATCCGGACAATTTTTCAAATAGTAGCTCAAATCATTTTTGCTGCAGACACCCGGATAATCACCAAGGATTTTTGCTATTTTTTTTATAATCTGAAAATGCAAATGTGGGGCATAATCACCATTGACAGCAGAATCGCCTAATGTAGCCAGCTGACTTCCTTTTTCGTACACATCACCAATATTAATGTTACTAATGCTTTCAAGGGACAAATGACCGTATAAAGTATAGAATTTTTGATTTTCTATTTTATGTTCCAGAATAATAGTGGGGCCATAATCACCCACACCAGTATTGTAATTGAAGCTGTGGATAAATCCGTCTAATGCTGCCAGAACTGGCGTTCCTGCCTTGATCCATAAGTCTAGACCAATGTGAATGTTTCTTTCATCGGTTTTCGTGTCATTAAAAATTTCACTCCGTTTGTATAAATTTCTAATTTCATTATATCCTCCAAACGCAACTTTTGCATTATTTTGAGCTAAATAATCCTCAATATATTCTTCAAAGGCAACTGCGGTATGTATATTTCGTTTTGATAAGATTTCATTTGTATTGGATAAATCTAATGGCAGGTAGCTGTTGTAATCAATTGTTTGATCTATAACTTTAACATTTTGAATGTTGTGTAAGATAGTTTCTAGTTTTGTCATTTATTGGGTTTTAAAAAGCTTAAATTTAAATAAAAAAAGGCTGTATAAAAATTTTACGCCCGCTTTATAACTTTTAATTAGCAGATAGAACCTTTTAATTTGAGTGTACAAGTATAATTTTTAACTCCTAATTTTAAGATTTATTTATAAATAGGTACCGAGTTTAGCAGCTGAATTTTTCTTTTAAAACGTCATCAACTTTTCATGCTTATCCGTTAAATGGGATATACAATCTAATAATGGATTATCTAATGACTGTTTAGAAATGAGTTTGTGTATTTTTTCTATCAAAAAAAATCCCAATCGTTTCCAATTGGGATTCTAATTTATGAATTGGATCTTAGTATAAATTTGGATATTTTGATGGATTTACTTCATTCATCATACCATACACTTTTTCAAAAATATCTTCTATTGAAGGTTTAGAGAAATAATCACCATCTGTTCCGTAAGCAGGTCGATGTGCTTTTGCTGTTAGCGTTTGAGGTTTGCTGTCTAAATAATTATAACCATCTTGATGCTCAATAATTTGTTGTAAAACATAAGCTGAAGCACCACCAGGAACATCCTCATCAATTACTAAAAGACGATTTGTTTTAGCAATACTTTTTACAACATCTTGATTAATGTCAAACGGAAGCAAAGATTGTAGGTCGATAATCTCGCAATCTATACCTATTTCAAGGAGTTCCTTGGCAGCTTGCTGTACTAATCGCAAAGTAGAACCATAGGAAACGAGTGTAATGTCTGTTCCTTGTTTTAAGGTTTCAACTACTCCAATTGGTGTTTTAAATTCGCCATAGTTTAAAGGCATTTTTTCTTTCAATCGATAACCGTTCAGGCACTCAATGACTAAAGCAGGCTCGTCACATTCTAATAAACTATTATAAAAACCGGCTGCTTGAGTCATGTTTCTAGGAACTAAAACGTGAATTCCTCTAATGGCATTTATAATCATTCCCATAGGAGAACCAGAATGCCAGATGCCTTCTAAACGATGACCACGAGTACGGATAATTAATGGTGCTTTTTGTTTTCCTACGGTTCTATAGCGCAACGTAGCTAAATCATCACTCATGATTTGAATTGCATACAATAAATAATCTAAATATTGAATTTCGGCAATAGGGCGAAGACCTCTTAAAGCCATTCCAATCCCTTGACCTAAAATGGTTGCTTCACGAATTCCTACATCGGCAACGCGGAGTTCTCCGTATTTTTCTTGCATTCCTTCTAAACCTTGATTGACATCACCAATAGCTCCAGCATCCTCACCAAAAATTAATGTTTCAGGATATTTAGTAAAAATTGCATCAAAATTATCCCGCAAAATCATACGTCCATCTGTATCTTCCTTGGCATCTTCAGCATAAATAGGCAGAACTTTTTTGACAGAGAACACATTTAAATCCGTTTCCGAAAATAAGTTGCTGCTAAAATTCTTTTGTGTTTTAGCAGTGTAGGTTTTTATCCAAAGTGACAGTTCAGTTTTGCTATTTTCATTTAGGATTAAACGCAATACTTTTCGGGCTGTCACCAGAATTTCCTTTTTCAAAGGAGATTTGATACTGCTTAAATCAACGATATGTTTTAATATCGCTTCTTTGTTTTTGCTGCTTTCGGCTATTTTTTGTAATAGAGCGACTATTTCTTTTTGCTCTTCAATTATGGGTTCTAAAAATGCATTCCAGGCCGCTTTCTTCCCTTCTAAAACATCTTTTTTGGCTTGTGTATCAATGGCTTCAATTTCTTCAGGAGAAGCAATATTGATAGCAATCATCCATAATCTCATTTGACGGATGCAATCATAGTCTTTTTCCCAGGCCAATCGGTCCGTATTTTTGTAGCGCTCATGAGAACCAGAACTGGAATGTCCTTGCGGTTGTGTCAATTCATTTACGTGTATCAAAACAGGAGTATGATTTTCTCGGGCTATAGTGGCAGCTTTTTCATACGTGGCAATCAGGTCTGCATAATCCCACCCTTTTACTCTTAAAATTTCAAAGCCATTTGTGTTTTTGTCTTTTTGGTATCCTTTTAAAATTTCAGAAATATTTTCTTTTGTGGTTTGATGTCTTGCATGAACAGAAATCCCATATTCATCATCCCAAATACTCATTACCATTGGTACTTGTAAAACACCCGCTGCATTGATAGTTTCAAAAAATAAGCCTTCTGAAGTACTTGCGTTTCCTATGGTGCCCCAGGCAATCTCATTTCCTTGATTAGAAAAATTAGCTGCATTTGGTATTCCGGAGACTTGTCTGTAAATTTTTGATGCTTGAGCCAGTCCTAATAAACGTGGCATTTGTCCGGCAGTTGGGGAAATGTCAGCGCTAGAGTTTTTTTGTTTTGTTAAGTTTTTCCAACTTCCATCTTCATTTAGGCTATGGGTAGCAAAGTGACCGCCCATTTGCCTTCCTGCTGACATTGGTTCTTGTTCGATATCATTATGACCATATAATCCGGCAAAAAATTGTTGGATACTAAGTTCACCAATAGCCATCATAAACGTTTGATCCCGATAGTAGCCAGAACGGAAATCTCCATTTTGGAATGCTTTCGCCATTGCCAGTTGTGGTACTTCTTTTCCATCTCCAAAAATCCCAAATTTAGCTTTTCCAGTTAATACTTCCTTACGTCCTAAAAGACTGCATTCTCTGCTTAATATGGCTATTTTATAGTCATTTAATACTTCGATTTTGAAATCTTCAAATGTCAATGTAGTATTGGTTTTTTCTTTTATCATAATTGAAAAGTATAACTTTGAGGTGCAAATTTACTTAAAAAGTAGCTAGATTCATAATTCATTGAAATAAATATAATTAAATTATTGTAATTTATTCTAATAAAAAGTATCTTATTTTTTTAGTATATGTAATTTTAAAATCAATTCACTAAGAATAGTTTAATAATTAATGAGAATCTTATTGGATTAGAACCATTTTCGATTAAAAAGATTGATTAATGTTTTAGGTGAAAAAGTTACGATGAAGCGTATTTTTTCATTGTAATTGTTTTGGGCAATTTCCCATCCATTTGTAGAATAGACCGGAAAATATAATTCAAAATAATCTGTGACTAAATTTAGGCGTATACCACTGTCATAGACAAATCTTTCTTTTACATTTTTATTTTTGATTAAACCAATGTCACCATATACTTCAATCCAGTTCCAGATACTATAACTGGCATTAAAGCTGGTAAGCCATCGATTGGCATAAGGCGTAGCAATTTTTGATTTAAAACCGCCTTCGGCCAATACATATTGTTGACTAAAAATCCCTGTACTTTCAGACCTTCCAAAATAATTGTAATCAAAAAGGTAATCCGTTGGCCGGTCTAATGCGAAGCTGAAAAAATCGGATTGCGTTTTATTATACAAAAAACTTCCCGCATACAACCGTAAATTAATTTGCCGGTTGTTTTCAAAGAGTTTTCGGTATTCAATTTCACCTGTAATTTTTCCGAATTTACCAGAAATTTGTAGATCCGTAGTAAAATTAAAATGGTTGGTAACTTCTGTTTTGGTATTAATATATCTCGCATCAAAAACAGAATAATTTTCGGGGGAGTTGTCAAGTACCAGGATGCTTTTTTCTTTATTGACAATTACTTGTCGGAATAAGAAAAGCTGTTTCCTATTATCTCTGAAGTTGGGCTCTCGGATACGCAATTGCACCGTTGGATTTAGTCTAAGATACGCTGCATCCTGTGCATAATGAAAATAGGATCCACTTACTGAATATCGGGCATTATACAGCGTTGTGTTTCTGAAATTTTGGTTGACCACAAAAAATGCTGAACCAGATACGTTATTTGATTTAGTAGAATAAGATGGATTGACATCAAAAACAAAAGGCTTTTCCAGAATGGTTTTGTTATGCAATCTGATGCCGGGAGTTAAACCATCGTATAAATTGTAATATATTGACGGAACATACAGTACTTGATTGTAATAAGGATCCTCTAAGTCTTTCATGAAAACAAACTTTAGAGGACGATTATTAGGGAAAAACCCTTCTAATTTCTTCCAGTTATTTCTTAAGTTATATTCTGGAACTTCATTTTTTAGATTTAAAATAATTTTGTCAGCATTATTTCTGGGTATCGTGAAAGTAGTATCGGTTTCATTAATATCCAGCCATTGCTTAAAAACAATTTGACCTTTTTTAGTACCATAAACTGGAATGGGAATAAGAGTTCCAGTTCTGTTTTTAATTGAAAAAGTGATACTGTCTTGGGTTTTTAAGACGCTTGAAAATTTATAATCAATGATGTCTCTTGAATTAATGATTGTATTAAAAAACCAACTGATATCTTTAGTTGTATTTGATTTTAATAAAATTTCAAAATCGGATCTTGATACTTGTTCCAACTGATTTTTTTTATAAAATTGTTGAATACTGGTCTTTACAGCATCATTTAACAAATAATCATCCAGAAACCGAATGCTTAATCCCGCACGGTATTTACTGGCAATTTGTTCATTGAATTTTATTAAAGTGTTCTTTGGATCGCCTAATGGCTGATCCAGATTTTTGCGAGCCATCAACATATAGAAATAACTGTATTGTCCATTAAAGTCAATATTGGTCAGATTGAAACTTTTTAGCAATCGGATGTTTGATGCACTGCCCATCATTTTAGCTTTGGGATGATTTTCATCCATATATTTCATCATCGCATAAACTTGAATACCATCATAAATCCAATTGTCTTTTCTAGGATCCAGATGTAAACTCTTTTTTAAATATTCATTTAAATAGGCTTTTAGAAATTTGATTTCGAAAATAAATTCATCAGAAAAAGGACTTATAAATGAGGGAAGCTGATTCAATCCATAAAACGGATTTTTTTCATAATCCGTTTGGGAAACTACAATTCTTTCGTAAGGATATTTCCCAATCAAATTACTTGCAAAATTCACAATTCGGTCAATTGCAATTGCTTTTTGAATGTTGTCTAATTTGTTGCTTTTCATATCCGTCAGTACTTCAACTGAACTGTTTTTGTAACTCTCAAAATTCAATTTAGGCTCAATGATCAGACTGAAATCAGTTCTGTTATTCCCCCACAATTTGTAGTTTGAAAAGCCATTATTATCAGTTGTTTTCTCACTGTTTAAATCGGATGTTGCTTCTAAAGTAGTGGGTATTTTAAGATCAATTTCAAAGTTAGAAATAGCATTGGCAATATCATCCAGATTATTATTACTATTTTTGATAAAAGCATGGTTTTCATAACGCGCAGGAGTAAGGTACCAGTTTTTAAGGTTTACAGTTCCATTGTTGTGGTAACCAAATTTTGTAAATTTTTCGCTGGGGATTTTAGTAATGTACGAGAGATTTAAATTGATTTTCTGGTTTGGAAGTAGCGGATTTTTTAATTGGACAACTACATAATCAGGATTTTTCTCTGTCCTTTGCCAAGACAAAAACTGCTGAGTGGCATCTGTAATAATTAAATTTATTGTGCTACCACGCTCTTCTTCTTTGGCTAAATGAAATCCTCTATAAAATTCATCCGAAAATCGTTTGGCTAAAGGCGTATTTTTATTGGAAAAGGCATGATTCCAGTCATTCAAAACAATAGATGTCAACGTATCATCGGACTGATTATTAAAAATGATTTCCTGCTTAATATCCAATGTCTTTTTTTCAGTATTTAACACTACAGAGATGGTAGAGTGCTGCTGTGCATATTGATTCAATGTAGCTAATAAAAAAAGAATGTAACAGAATATTTTAAGGTATGATTTCAAATTCAGATATTGATTTATTAAAAAAAATAAATGTACTTATAATTAGATAGTATTCTTACTAGGGATCTTAAAATAAAACAAAAAAAAGAAGCTGTTTTGAAGCAACTTCTTTTTTTGTTTAAAAATTTGGAGATAAATCGTATTTCTTGTAAAAGGCATTCAGGACGTCAACCACTTCATCTTCTGTATCTACAATTTTAAATAAATTCAAATCTTCGGCATGAACTGTACCTTCTTTTTCCACTAAAACCGTTTTTATCCATTCAATTAATCCTGCCCAAAAGCTGGAACCAACAAGTATAATTGGGAATCGAGCAATTTTTTTGGTTTGTATTAAAGTCATCGCTTCAAATAATTCATCCATCGTTCCAAAACCTCCCGGCATCACTACAAAACCTTGAGAATATTTGACAAACATCACTTTGCGAACAAAGAAATAATCAAAATTAAGGTTTTTATCACTGTCAATATATGGGTTGAAATGTTGCTCAAAAGGCAGTTCAATATTCAATCCTACTGATGTTCCACCACCCAAATGTGCACCTTTGTTTCCTGCCTCCATAATTCCTGGACCACCGCCAGTGATTACACCATAACCGGCCTTACTGATTTTATAGGCAATCTTTTCAGCAAGCAAATAGTAGGGGTCTTCAGGCTTTGTTCTGGCAGAACCAAAAATGGTTACGCACGGACCTATGCGTCCCATGCTCTCATAACCATTAACAAATTCGGCCATGATTTTAAAAATCGCCCAACTATCATTGGTCCTAATTTCGTTCCAAGTCTTTCTTTTCAGTCGGTCTTGGATTACTCTATCTTCGTCGTTATCAAAATCTTCTAATCTCATTTTCAAAAATATATTTTAATTTCTCTTTTTTTTGGAGCTATTTCCTGCTATCCATTTCAATCTTTATTGTTTTAAAGAAAAACAATAAAGGATTTTCATTGCTATCAGGGCTAAGCAAATTTAATACGTTTGCTCTTCAATGGATTTTGTTATTTTAGATATAACTTTACCAGTATGTTCAGTAGTTTTTGATTCTATCAGCATTATTAAACAGTCGTCAGTTGACGAAACTCTGTGGTTTATACCTTTTTTTACCACAAATAAATCTCCTTTTTTCATAGTGAATTTAGGTTCGTTTTCAATTTCCATTAAAAGTTCTCCTTCTACAATGTAAAATAATTCATCTTCATTTTCATGATTATGCCATGGTAAATCTTGGCCTTTGATTTTTGCCACTTTAATAAATTGATCATTAACTTCACCAATTATTTTAGGTGAAAAATAGTTTTCGACACTACTGAACGCTTCTTTTAAATTCATAATTTCCAAAAATTATTTTTTTATTTTTTATGTATACTAAAGTAATTCTTTTTTCAAGAATTGCGCTGTATAGCTTTTCTTATTTTTAATAATTTCTTCCGGAGTTCCTTTGGCAATGAGTTGTCCGCCGCCTTTTCCGCCTTCAGGGCCAATGTCGATGATGTAATCCGCAAGTTTAATCACGTCCATATTGTGTTCGATAATCAAAATCGTATTTCCTTTGTCAACCAGTTTATTGATCACTTCCATCAACACTCGAATGTCTTCAAAATGCAAACCAGTTGTGGGTTCATCCAGAATATAAAACGTGTTCCCAGTATCTTTTTTAGATAATTCTCCCGCCAGCTTAATGCGCTGTGCCTCACCGCCGGAGAGTGTAGTGCTTTGTTGTCCAAGGGTAATATATCCTAATCCAACATCCTGAATAGTTTTTACTTTTCTATAAATCTTCGGAATCATTTCAAAGAACGGAACCGCTTCATCTACTGTCATATTCAACACATCCGAAATGGATTTTCCTTTGTATCGAATCTCCAAAGTTTCTCTGTTAAAACGCTTTCCTTGGCAGGTTTCACATTCTACATATACATCAGGTAAAAAATTCATTTCAATCGTTCGCACTCCAGAACCTTGGCAGGTTTCACAACGTCCGCCTTTGACATTAAAACTAAAACGTCCGGCTTTATATCCCCGAATCAGACTCTCAGAAGTCATCGTAAACAGATTTCTGATTTCGGTAAAAACTTCGGTATAAGTTGCAGGATTAGAGCGGGGCGTTCTGCCAATCGGACTTTGGTCAATATCAATCACTTTATCAATATGTTCCAGTCCTTCAATTTTTTTATACGGTTTTGGTTTTTTGACGCCATTAAAATAATACGCGTTCAAAATAGGGTAGAGCGTTTCATTAATTAACGTAGATTTACCACTTCCGGAAACTCCAGTCACGCAAATCATTTTGCCCAAAGGCAATTCTATCGAAACATTTTTCAAGTTATTTCCGGTTGCTCCGGTCAGTTTTAGGAATTTCCCATTTCCCTCCCGACGTTTTGCTGGAACCTCAATTTTCATCTTCCCATTGAGATATTGTGCCGTAATGGTATTTGAGGCCATTGTTTCTGCAGGAGTTCCAATGCTAATGATTTCTCCTCCGTATTTTCCTGCTTTTGGTCCAATATCAATTACATAATCTGCACGTTCAATCATATCTTTATCGTGTTCTACCACAATTACAGAGTTTCCAATATCGCGTAATTGTTCCAGGGAATGAATCAATTTATCATTATCTCTTTGGTGTAAACCAATACTTGGCTCATCCAAGATATATAAAACACCTACAAGTTGCGAACCAATTTGAGTGGCTAATCGAATGCGTTGTGCTTCACCACCCGAAAGTGATTTAGAGCTTCGGCTTAAAGCCAAATAATCCAAGCCTACATTCATTAAGAAGTTCAATCGATCCTTAATCTCTTTGATGACTTCGGTAGCGATGCGTTTTTGTTTGTCGGATAAATGATTTTCTAAGTCATTAAACCAAACCGTTAGATCCGAAATATCCATATCGCACAATTCGGTACTATTCTTTTCATTGATTTTAAAGAACATCGCTTCTTTTTTCAAACGGGAACCGTCACAAACCGGACATTTTATTTCATCCATAAATTCCTTTGCCCAGCGCTTGATTGATGTAGAGCCGCTTTCATCATGTTGGTTTTTTATGAAATGTGAAATCCCTTCAAAATCAATTTTGTATTCTCGGGCAACGCCTAAATCTTTTGAGTTGATGGTGAATTTTTCTTTTCCGCCATTCAAAATCATTTCCATCGCTTCCTGCGGAATGGTTTCTATGGCATCCGTCAATTTGAAACTATATTTTTCGCCTATGATTTCAAGTTGCTTAAAAATCCACGAAGATTTATATTCTCCCAAAGGCGCAAAACCGCCATTTTTTATGGATAATTTTGGATTTGGAATAATCTTTTTTTGGTTAATTTCATTGACTGTTCCTAAGCCATTGCAATGATCACAAGCGCCTTTTGGGGAATTGAAAGAAAATAAATTGGGTTCGGGATTCTGATAGGAAATTCCAGTAGTAGGACACATCAAATTCCGGCTAAAAAATCGTACTTCATTGGAATCTTGATCCAAAACCATCAAGACGTTCTCCCCATGATGCATGGCTGTATTGATGCTTTCCGACAAACGTTTCTCGTTATCTGGGGTGGCTTCAATCACCATTCGATCCACAACAATTTCGATGTCGTGTGTTTTATAACGGTCTAATTTCATTCCCAAAGTAATATCCAATACATCGCCGTTTACGCGAACTTTAAGAAAACCTTGCTTGGCAATTTGTTGAAAAAGCTCCGCATAATGTCCTTTGCGAGACCGAATAACTGGCGCTAAAATATTGATTCGCTTTCCGGTAAAATCTTGAATAATCAAATCTTTGATTTGCTCATCAGAATAGGAAACCATTTTCTCGCCGGTGTTGTAACTGTATGCATCAGCTGCACGAGCATAAAGCAAACGTAGGAAATCATAAATTTCAGTGATAGTTCCCACGGTGGAACGCGGACTTTTACTGGTCGTTTTTTGTTCAATAGCAATTACAGGAGAAAGTCCGTCAATTTTATCCACATCGGGACGTTCCAAGCCACCAAGAAACTGGCGTGCATAAGCCGAAAAAGTTTCTACATAACGGCGTTGCCCTTCGGCATAAATAGTATCAAAAGCTAAGGAGGATTTTCCAGAACCTGAGAGACCGGTAATTACAACCAGTTTTTCCCGAGGAATAGAAACATCTATATTTTTTAAGTTGTGAACGCGAGCGCCTTGAACTTCGATGGTATTGTCTTTGTCTAACATAATTTTTCGCAGATTCCGAATTTTTCGGAAACAAAGTTACTATTTTGATTTATTCTTTCGATAGAACACTTTAGAAGTTTGTGTTAAAAGTAATTACGAAATTATTCTATCGTCATCGATTTTAGTTTAGTTCTGTAGGCCTCAAGCGCAATAGATTTAGAAATAAAACCATAATATTTGTCGTTTTTGAGTACTGGCAAAAAGGCTACTTTAGATTTTTCAAATTTATTCATGACGGTTTCCATACTGTCATCCGGAGTGACTGTTTCCAAAGGTTTTATCATAATATCTTTGACCAAAGTATATTTAACTCTATAGGTATTGAATATTATTTCCCGAATAGTATTAAAATGAACCATTCCTAGAAGTTGATTTTCTGGATCTACTACAGCAAAAATTACTTGATTAGAATGTGATATCAAATCTACTAATTTTTCTAAATTTTCATTTGGCGTGACCGTTAAAAAATCCGTTTGAATAATAGAATTTGTTTCTAATGTGGAAAGAACATTAGTGTCTTTATTGCTGGTAAATGCATGTCCTTTTTGAATAAGATTTTTTACATCCATAGAATGTTTTTCAAAACGCTTTGAAATAGCAAAACTGATAGAAGAAACAATCATAAGTGGAATCATTAAATTATAACCTCCTGTAATTTCAGCAATTAAGAAAATCGCAGTCAATGGCGCATGAAACAAGCCACTCAATATTCCGGCCATGCCAACCAAAGTGAAATTGCTGATAGGAAGTTTCGTTAATCCGGTTAAATTTAAAAATTTAGCAAAGAAAAAACCAACATAAGACCCCAGAAATAGGGAAGGTGCAAAATTACCTCCATTACCACCACTACTCAAGGTTATTCCTGTAGCAAAAACCTTCATCATCATGGTGCAACCTACAAACAATAAAAGCGCCCAACTATTATTTCTAAAACTACTGAATAAAGTGTTCTCCAATAATTTTCCGGGATCATTTTCGGATAATGTTTTGATACTTTCATATCCTTCTCCAAAAAGTGTTGGAAAAATAAAAATAAGAATGGCCAAAATAGAAGAACCAAATAAGGCTTTTTTATAAGGCGATAATTTAAGTCTGGCAAAAAAATGTTCTACCCTTTGAAAGTTACGGGAATAATAAACGGAAACAAACCCGGTAAACAAGCCTAAAAGTACGTAAAAAAAAAGGTTGTGATAATCAAAACTTTGCTGTTGCTTAAAGGACAGTAAGATGGCTTCGTCCAAGGCAATGACGGATACTAATGCGCCTGTTGCCGCTGCAATCATAATGGGTGTAAATGCCGCAATACTCACATCAACTAATAACACTTCAATAGCAAATAATACACCCGCAATTGGCGCATTAAAAGCTGCGGCAATACCTGCGGCAACACCACAACCGATTAGAAGCGTTCGGTCTTTATAACTCAGTTTATATTTTTGGGCATAATTAGACCCAAAAGCAGCTCCTGTAATAACAATAGGGCTCTCCAGACCTGCAGACCCCCCTAATCCAACTGTTAGTGAGCTGGTAACAATTTGGGAATACATTTGTTTTTTTGGAATAATACTTGCTTTTTTGGCAACAGCATATAAAATTTGCGAAGTTCCTTTTTGTATGGTTCCTCCCAAAACTCTTTTGACTACAAAAACAGTAAGCAGAATACCAATTATAGGCAAGATACTATTAAGAAAACCTAATTTTAATATTCCACTGACATACGTGGCAAAAGAAAAAACCCAATGAGCAAAAGTTTTTAAAACGATCACGGCAAATGCAGAAGAGATACCAACTAAAACAGCAGATAAAAATATAAACTGTTTTGGAGTCAATAAAGACTGTGCTATGGCAATTATTACTTCTAATTTGGTGATCAACTTTTTGAACATTATATTTTTTTTAAAGGGGATGCAAAACTACTATTATTTTAATCCTAACAAATGTTTTTTAAAGCTTCTTTTGTGCTTAAGGGGTTTAAATTACAATTTGCGACAAACTGCTGCACAGCTTTTGGATCTATTTTGTGTAAAAGCGTTTTCTAAGGCGTGTGTAAATTTCATAAAAAAGTAAATTTGTCATCATTCCGAGCACAATCGACGGACTAAAATCCAACCGCTGTATCGTCACCTCTAAAATCAGCACCACCCTCTAATTTTTTAGTTGGTAAAACCAAAATCGCATCTACTTTTCCTATTACAGGTGTTGTTTTTTCATTGATGATGTATCCTCGGGACTTTAAGGTTTCAAAAGTTTTAGCATCGAAAGTATTAGGCTCAAAAGTGATTAAATCCGGTAACCATTGATGATGAAAACGAGGTGCGTTTACTGCTTGTTGCATGCTGAAATTATACTCAGAAACATTTAAAATCGTTTGCAATACGGATGTAATAATTGTCGAGCCTCCGGGAGAACCCACAACCATGAATAATTTGCCGTTTCTCTCCACAATTGTTGGCGTCATGGAACTCAGCATTCGTTTTTGTGGCGCAATACTATTAGCTTCATTTCCTACCAATCCAAACATATTAGGCACACCTGGTTTGGCACTGAAATCATCCATTTCGTTGTTGAGGAAAAATCCCAATTCATCACAATAGTATTTAGACCCGTAACCATCGTTTAATGTTGTTGTTGCCGAAACAGCATTCCCAAACTGATCTACAATAGAATAATGAGTAGTTTCTGTACTCTCATTATAATTTACTTTTCCTTCTTTTATATCCGATGATAAGGTGGCTTTTTCAAAACTAAAATTCGACATTCTTTGTTTCAAATACGCATCTGCCATTAAGGCTTTTAAAGGGATTTTTACAAAATCAGGATCGCCCAGATAATAACTTCTGTCTGCGTAAGCCCTTCTTTCGGCTTCAACAATAACTTGAATGGCTTCGGTTGAGTTATGTCCCATTTTAGCCAGGTCGAAAGGCGCTATCATTTTGAATATTTCAGCGAGACATATTCCGCCACTGCTGGGTGGAGGCATCGAGATTATCTTTAAATCCTTGTAATCAAAAGTGAGTGGCGTCCTCCATTTGGCTTCGTATTGAGCCAGATCTTCTAAGGTGATGATAGCTCCTTTTTCTTGAAGGTATTTCACTAATATTTCAGCAGTTTTCCCTTTGTAAAATTCAGCTCTGCCATTTTTTGAAATCCTTTTCAACGTAGCTGCCAGCGCAGGATATTGTATTACATCATTTTCTTTGAAAGCAGTTGCAAATAACGTTTTGTTCCCATTTACTTTTATAATTCTATCTCGATAAGCAGCTAGTCGGTCTTCTTGTTTTTTGGTAACAATAACCCCTTTTTCGGCTAATGCAATTAAAGGTTTCAGGATGTCTGCAATCGGTAATGAACCTAGTTTTTCATGAACTGCAAAAACACCGGCAATTGTTCCAGGAACTCCAATAGCCAGCGGAGACTCAGTACTTTTTCCTTTTATGACATTTCCTTTTTCGTCCAGAAACATGTTTTTCGTGGCTGCTATCGGCGCTTTTTCACGGTAATCTAACGAACCAATTTCACCGTTCGCTTTTCGGTACACCATAAAACCGCCACCGCCAAGATTTCCTGCAAAAGGGTAGGCTACTGCCAAAGCCAATTCGGTTGCCACCATCGCATCAAAAGCATTACCCCCTTTTCGCATGATTTCAACTCCAATTTTGGAAGCTTCTACCCGTGCCGAAACGACCATTGCTTTATCAGCAACCAATCCTGTGGGCTGAACCATTATATTTTGGGTTTTACACCCAATAGAAAGCATACATAGTAGAATACTAATTTTTTTCATTTGAATGTATAAATTTAAAAACCAACGGCTTTATTATCACCTCTTTTGTCTGCTCCACCTTCTAATTTTCCATTTGGCAAAACCAAAATTGCATCAACTTCACCAATGATTTCTTTGTTTTTTTCATTGATTAAATAGCTTTTTTTCTTCAGATTATTCAATAATTCTGTATCGAATGAATTGGGTTCAAAAGTAATTTCATCGGGTAACCATTGATGGTGAAAACGTGGGGCGTTTACCGCTTCTTGCATGCTCATATCAAATTCATACACATTTAATATCGTTTGTAACACCGATGTGATAATGGTGGAGCCTCCCGGCGTACCTACAACCATAAAAAGCGTACCGTTTTTTTCGACAATCGTGGGTGTCATGGAACTTAACATTCTTTTTCCGGGAGCAATACTGTTGGCTTCACTTCCAGTGAGTCCGTATAAGTTGGGAACACCCGGTTTGGCACTGAAATCATCCATTTGATTATTCAAAAAGAAACCCAATTCGTCACAATATATTTTAGAACCATAGTTATCATTTAAAGTAGTTGTTGCTGAAACTGCATTCCCAGCGGCATCAACAATAGAGTAATGTGTGGTTTGGTTGCTTTCATATCCCTTTATTGCTCCGTGGGCAATATCCGAAGATTTAGAAGCTTTATCAAATGAAAAATCAGCCATTCTTTTTTCTAAATAGGATGGACTTACTAATTCTTTTACCGGAAGTTTTACAAAATCAGGATCACCCAAGAAATAATTCCTGTCCGCATAGGCTCTTCGTTCTGCTTCAGTAATGACTTGAATCGTTTTTAGGCTGTTGTGTCCCATTTGCGAGAGGTTGAAGGGCTCAATCATTTTCATGATTTGATTCAAACAAATTCCACCACTGCTGGGAGGCGACATCGAGGTGATTTTTAAATTTTTATATTGAAAAGTAATTGGAGTTCGCCACTTGGCTTTATAACTATTAAAATCTTCAATGGTGGTATTTCCACCTTTTTCAGCAAGAAAAGCAACTAACTTTTGAGCAGTTTCTCCTTTGTAAAATTCATCTCGTCCGTTTTTAGCAATTCGTTTTAATGTTGCTGCCAAAGCGATGTATTTTATAGTATCATTTTCTTTATATACTTTAGAAAACAAACTGTTCTTACCATTACTTTTTATAAAGGAGGCTCTGTGATACGCCAAACTTTCGGCTTGAAATTTAGTGACAATAACACCTCTTTCTGCCAAAGCAATTACAGGTTTGAGAATTTCACTGATGGGTAAAGAGCCATATTTTTTGTGTACTTCAAATATTCCTGCAATGGTACCCGGAATTCCAGATGCCAAAGCAGTCGCAGTACTTTTTCCTTCAATTACATTTCCTTTTTTGTCTAGAAACATATCTTTAGATGCTGCCAAAGGTGCTTTTTCTCTGTAATCGATAGCGCCTGTTTCACCATTGGCTTTTCTGAAAACCATGAAACCGCCACCACCAATATTTCCCGCCTGAGGATGTGAAACCGCCAAAGCCAGTTCCATGGCAACCATAGCATCAAAAGCATTACCGCCTTTTTTCATGATTTCAACTCCAATTTGCGACGCTTCTTCACGAGCGGAAACGACCATCGCTTTAGAAGTCACTAAACCTGTTGGTTCGACTGTTTTTTCATTTGATTTGCAACCTAAAACGGCAAAGGCAAGTAGGAATAGTATTTTTTTCATTGTATAATATATTTTGGTTTTAGGTGTATTGTTTTGGTTGTTTTATATTGTAATACTTTAAATGGTTTGACCACATAGAGACATAGAATTTTAGTTTGTGTGTAAAAAAACTTCGCTTAAAAATAGATTTCATAGACGGATTTAGTTACTCTGTTGGTAAAATTTTATAAAATTCATTAACGAAAGTCTTTTGCCCCTCTTTGAAAATATTATAACAATTAAAATTTATCAAAACACCTTTTGGTGATTTTAATAATTTCATATGATTCAAAAGTTTTGCTTCAAAAGCAGGATGTATTTCTGAGACGGCTTTAAACTCAATAACAATTAAGTTTTCAACTAGCAAATCACATCTAAAATCAGATTCCATGATTTTGCCTTTGTAAATGACAGGTATTTTAAGCTCTGAAATAAAATTAATATTCGCACCCGTAATTCCTCTTTCATACATTGGTGATAGACGCTTTCTAATAAACCTCTACCCATGATTTTATGAACTTCTATTGCTGCCCCAATAATTTGAAAGCTTAATTCATTTAGATATTTTTGTGTAATCATCCTTTTAGTCCTTTCGAATTATTAATCTTCTTAAAGCGTTGTTGATTTAAATATAATATTGTCTTTGTAATACTACTAAGTAAGTCGAAAGTTTAAAAGTCGTAAAGTCAAAAGAATTAACTTTAAGTAAAATAACTTTAAATTAGATTGTTACATGATTTTATCCTGATTTTAAAATACGACATTATACCATGGTTATTACTTATGTTTGAAAATTATTTTCTAATCTGTCTCTACAAAAAACAAACTTATGTTTCTATGTGGTAAAAAAAATCATTAATCAATTCTTTTTTGTTTTGCAAAAGCGTTCAATTCTTCAAAGAATTCCGTGAACTCCTTTTCAAATTCCGAATAAAATTCTGAAAGCTCATTGGTAGCAAACCGCATTTTAGATTCATTTTTGGTGCGATGGTCCATTTGAGTCAAAATATGCTCAATTCCTTCAACCGTTTGATAACTCACCAGCCAATTTTCTTTCATCATGGTAGGCATTAGTCCTTTGGTTCGTTCTGACAACATCTCATAATTATAATACAAGGATTGGTAAAATCGTATCACAAAGTCCTCTAGTTTTTCATCGGAATACTTCGTCCAGTTTTTAGCCAAAAAATGGTCGTAAAAAACATCAACAATTACACCTGCATAATGATGATAATGCTCATGCAGGCGTTTGGTACTTTTTCTAAAAACAAGATGTGCATCAGTAAAAGTGTCAATGGCACGATGCAGAACAATTCCTTTTTGAATTTCTAAAGGAAAGCTTTCAAAATGTTTTCCCCGAATTCCATCGGCCATGAAATTGCCAATTTTGATTAAATCATTATCACCGGAAAGATAGATGTGTGCTAGAAAATTCATTCGCCTAATTTAGGAATTTAAATGGTTAATTTTGAATTCTAAATGACTTTTATAAAGCGTCAATTATTATATTTGTGAGCAATTTAAAATTTATAATTCAAAATTTAAAATAATTAATCAATGACTTTAATAAAATCAATATCGGGAATACGTGGGACAATAGGAGGTAAAGTAGGAGATAACCTGACACCTGTTGATGCGGTTAAATTTGCCGCGGCGTACGGAACTTGGTTAAAAAAATATATCGGGAAGGAAAAAATCACTGTTGTTGTAGGTCGTGACGCCCGTATTTCGGGACCAATGATTCACAATTTGGTGGTAAATACTTTAATTGGTTTAGGAATTGACGTGATTGATTTAGGTCTATCAACAACCCCAACGGTTGAAGTTGCTGTTCCGTTAGAAAAAGCTGAAGGTGGCATTATCCTTACCGCTTCTCACAATCCAAAACAATGGAATGCCTTGAAATTATTGAATGAAAAAGGAGAATTCCTGAATGGAGAAGAAGGCTTGAAAATTCTTGAAATTGCTGAAACGGAAGCTTTCGATTTCTCAGATGTGGATAATTTGGGAGAAATTATGATTAACGACGCCTACATGGATATTCATATTGATGAAGTGTTGAATTTGCCTTTGGTAGATGTTGATGCAGTAAAAGCAGCTAAATTTAAAGTGGTTGTGGATGGTGTAAATTCTTCTGGAGGAATTATTATTCCAAGATTATTGGAATTAATGGGCGTTGAAGTAGTCGAGTTATACTGTGAACCAAATGGTCATTTTCCTCACAATCCCGAACCGTTGAAAGAACATTTGACCGATATTTCAGAATTGGTTGTCAAAGAAAAAGCAGATTTAGGAATCGTGGTAGATCCTGATGTGGATCGTTTGGCTTTCATTTGTGAAGACGGAGAGATGTTTGGTGAAGAATATACTTTGGTGGCTTGCGCCGATTATGTATTGAGTAAAACACCAGGGAATACGGTTTCGAATATGTCGTCTTCCCGTGCGTTGCGTGATGTAACTAATTTGCATAACGGAAGCTATGAAGCCAGTGCGGTGGGTGAGGTAAATGTAGTCGAGTTGATGAAAAAGAATAATGCTGTAATAGGTGGTGAAGGAAATGGCGGAATCATTTATCCGGAACTGCATTACGGTCGTGATAGTTTAGTGGGAGTAGCGCTGTTTTTAACGCATTTGGCTAACAAAAAAATGACAGTTTCGGCTTTGCGTGCTTCGTATCCGGAATATTATATGAGCAAAAACAAAATCGAATTGACGCCACAAATTGATGTAGATGCGATTCTTGTTGCCATGACGGAAAAATACAAAAACGAAGATAGTACAACCATTGACGGTGTAAAAATTGACTTTGCTGAAAATTGGGTTCACCTAAGAAAATCGAATACGGAGCCTATAATTCGTATTTATACCGAAGCTGCTTCACAAGAGAAAGCAGATGCTTTGGCACTTCGAATTATTGATGAAATAAAAGCAGTGGCTGGAATATCTTAGAAATCTAAAATAAATACTGACAAATAGCCTGTTTGAATTATTAAACAGGCTTTTTTGATCCGTCCTTGGGACTAAATTAAAGCGTAAACTTTTATTTTAGTCTTCTTTGCAGATGACATTGCAGAGGAATAATTATGATTATTTATGCAATAATAGAGAAAATAATGAAGTGTTATTTATTTGAATTACCACTTTATGATTTTCGTTTCATCCTCTTTGGTCCATACCAAAGCCAGAATCCTGTGATTGTAAACAGTAAAAGTGCAAATCCCATGACGGTTGTGTAAAATAATTTGAAGAAACCACTACCCGTTTTGAAGTAATCGTCAACAATTGATCCATCG
Source organism: Flavobacterium sp. ZB4P23 (assembly GCF_003970375.1). Lineage (NCBI taxonomy): Bacteria > Pseudomonadati > Bacteroidota > Flavobacteriia > Flavobacteriales > Flavobacteriaceae > Flavobacterium > Flavobacterium sp. ZB4P23. Next base: position 323,470 of record NZ_RYDK01000001.1, on the reverse strand, counting down.
TGTATTTTTTCAATAATATCAGATCTTCGTCTTTCAATATGCAATAATTTTCCTGTTGCTCCGTCTAGTTGAATTCCCCAATAATTCTCAGCAAAAATAAATTTTACCATTCCTTTATCTTTTTTTATTTCAATGCGCTCTAGTTCTAAAGTACTATCTGCTGAAATAGAATCGTGTACAATTTTGCAAGCATTTTTATGCAAACTATCAATAGGAAGCCAGTCTTTAAATTGCACCGAAGTACCTTGATAAGATTTTGATTGCAGTAGTCCGCCACTATTTTTTTTCCAACCTAATAATAGTCCTGTCACGGAAACAATAAAGAAAAATAGGAATAAAAAAGCACCAGTTGTTCTGTGTAATTTTCTAAAAATCCGGAGTAATTTAGCTTGTTGTTTTCTTGAATTATTTTCGGTCATTTTAATGCACTATTTTTTATGGTAATTTGGATTAAATTTTTCTATCAGCACATTATAAATAAAGCAATATAATCTACCTTAGATGGTAATAAAATAATCCTTAAAAATTTACTCTGAAACTTATATTTGGCGTTAAGCCAAGTGACTTATTGTCTACTTGAATGGCATCATTAGTATCATTTGGATTGACTTTGTAATAGCGATTGATGACATTGTCCTGATTGGAAGCATTGATTACACCGGCTGTAAACGAAGCTTTAATTGATTCAGACAGGTTGAAATTATACTGTAAGGAAGCGTCTAAACGCATGAAATTATCTAAATTTTCATTGTTGGGGGAATCGTAGTTGACCATTGTGGCATTTCCGTCTTGTATGGTTTCATTTCCTGGAATGGGTTTTGTGTACGGTTGCCCGTTTCGCCATACTCCACCAACAGATACTTTTAGATTTTTGATTATATCATAATAAAACCCAATAGAAAAAGAATGTCTTATATCCGCATTATTAGGAAAAATAGAAGGCGTAAAAACAGCAAATTCATAATCATTGATGCTATAGGTGTAACTGAACCAAGCACTATATTTACGAGCTGTTTTATTGGCTAGAAACTCAATTCCTTTTGCTGTATAGCTGCCGTTGGCATTAATAAACTGAAAACTATTATAGAAACCCTGATTAGAAGCCGTTATTCCCTCTACCAATTTATAAAATCCAGTAAGCTCAATATTTAATTTTTTTTGGTTGAATTCTATTCCAAAAGAGCCTTGTTTACTTGTTGCAATCGGGATATCTTGATTGTTTACTAAAACCCAACGTCTTTTTTCAACACCAAGAAAATCATCTTCAAAATCAATTATTTGTGCTGTAGTTTGATTTTTAAATTCTCCTTCTAGTTTCAGGGCAAAAGTAGTTGATAATTTTTGTCGGATATTTATTCTTGGTTCAATCAAAAATTTATTAAATTTTTGAAAATAATTTACACGCATACCAACTCTAAAATAGGTGTTAGCGTTGTTGTATTCCGCTTCAGAAAACAGGGAGTGATTTAACAGCACATCCTTTTTGGTCCGTTCATATGACGGAGCACTAACGGTAGTTTCGTTTAACATTCCTGTTTCATTAAACTGGTACCCGGATAAAATGATTAGGTGCTTATTTACTTTATAATGGGTATTTAGTTTCACGCCAGTTTCCAGAACTTCATTGGTTTCTGTGAGTCGTTGGTCAGTTTCTATCCTATAATCAGTGGCGTCGATATTGTATTTTGAAAAATAGGTAATCAGGTTGGTACTCCATTTTGAGGTCCATTGTGCTTTCCAGTTTCCGCCGTAACCAATATTATTTTGAGAAAGTGTACTTGCTTTTGTTTCAGTATTGTTCGTATTAGCGTTGCTCTCAGAATAGGCCAAAGCATTATTTATTCCAATAATATTGGCTCTAAACTGATGTTTTTCATTTAAATCAAAAAGTAATTTAGCGGTGAAATCGTAAAAGTAAAAATCAGAATTAGTATTCTTGTCCGAGCTATCGGCATTGATTTCGCTGTCCTGAAAACTTCTTTCAAAATAATTGTTATAAGTTGGTGTATTGAAAAGATCCGTAATAGAACGGCGACCTGAAAGGTGAAGTTCCAGATCCTTAGCTAACGGAATGGCAAGAAAAGCATCGGCACTGATGAGATTGACACCGGCTCCACCGGAAAATTTGTTCGTCACTACGTCTTTGGTTTGCATGTTTATGGTGCTGGAAACTCCATCACTGTACTCCGCACTCGTTCCGTTTTTGCTGACAGTCACTTTTTCGGTAAGATTTGGATTATAGGCAGAAATCAATCCGAAGAAATGACCGGAATGGTACATTTTGATATTATCCCAAATGACCAGGTTCTGATCGTTAGTACCACCACGAACATTGATGTTTGCAATGCTTTCATTGGTACTTTCAATTCCGGGAAGTATTTGTATGGATTGTAAAATATCAGGTTCAATAAGTCCAGGAAGAATCCCGAATTTTTTTGTGTTTAAAACGGTACTGCCGTCTAAAAACTTTTGCAAACCAGGGGTCAAATATACATTAATTAACACTTGGTTCAGCGTTTCGCTTTTTGCTGTAAGAGTGATTTCCAGACAATTAGTACCGGATAAAAACAGTTCTTTTGCAGGAATCTCTTTAATTTCATATCCTAAATACGAGAGCGTAATTGTTGAATTCAGAGGTATGTTTTGTAATTTAAAGATACCCTTTTCAGTTGTAACGGTGCTTCTGGAAGTATTCTTTACCAGTACGGAAGCACCGGAAAGTGGCCTCTTATTTTCCTGGTCAAAGACAGTCCCGCAAACAGCTATCGTTTTATTGATAACCGAAACGGTAATGTACCGCTTGTCTAAAACTTTAAAATTCAGTACTGTTTTAGCATTAAGATAATCTATAACCTGAGGTAATGTAAGTGTAGTTTCAGGTTTTTCTATTGAAACAGCGACTACATCTTCTACAGCATACGAAAATTTAATATTAAATTGTTTCTCTATAGAAAGGATAAGAGCCGTTAGTGGAATTTTTTTTGGAGAATTTTGTCCGTAACACAAGCTTCCAAAACAAAGTAATAGCAAAATCAGCCCTTTATTTTTCATCATAATTATAAAATATAACGGTTTTGCCTTCCATTTTATAACTTAATTTAAGCGGAATTGTAATCGCCTGAAGGGCTATATTTTGATCTTTATGTGTAAAACTACCTGTAAATAATTTAGTTGTATCCAGATTTCGTGTTTTAATTTTTAGATCATATTGACGCTCCAGTTCTGCAATAACCTGATTAAGAGGAACACGGTCAAAACTAGATTCTTCTTGAATCCACGAAGGGTTTTTTGCATTTAAGTCTTGAACACCTTCTATGGCATCATTTATAATTCGGAATGTTTTGCCAGGAGGCAATTTAACGATTTGATTTTTGTAGGACACGCTAACTAAGCCTTCATAGCAATTTACTTCAAAATATTTGTTCCGTTTTTTTACATTAAATTGTGTTCCTAAGACAGTAATAATTCCGGCATCTGTTCGCACACTAAAAGTTTTTCCTTTTTTGACTTTAAAAAAGGCTTCTCCGTCTAAAGTTAAATTTCTTTGATCAGCCCATTTTTTGTCGTTAAAAGTTATTTTTGAATCAGAATTTAAGATTACTTCAGAATCATCAGGAAGGTTAAAGGTTTTTGTTTGTGCTATTTGGGTCTCAAATGTCTGAATGTTATTAAAAAACAAAAAATAAGACGACGTCAATAAAACCACTAAAACTGCAGCTACTTTAAACCCTGTTTTAAAATTTAGGGTTCTGACTTTTGTTTCCTTTTTAGACTGATTTCTAGCTGTAAATGCTGCAAAAGCTTCCTGAGCATCTACTTGTGGAGCTTCCATTTTAGAGGCATAATAAGCAATTTTCTCAAGTGTTTGCAAGCTATCAGATTGTTTTAAATCCTCAATTTCTGTACTTGAAAGCGCATCGTCTAACCATTTTAATATTTCTTTTTCGTTTTTCATTTTAATATCGCTATGTTTATTAGACAACTAACTTTTAAATTACCCTACGGTAAAATGGTTATTTATAGGTTTTCTATCTGGGATTTTAAAAGTTGCAGTGCTGCCGACATTCTTTTTTCTACGGTTTTTTGAGAAATGTCGAGTATTTCAGCTATTTCTCGGTACTTTTTGCCATCGATTCGATTCATCAAAAATACTTCTCGTTGCGCTTCACTTAAGGATGCAATTGCTTTAGTAAGTTTTTGTTTGAATTCTTCTTCTTCAAATAAATATTCTGGATTTTGATTATTGGTGTCTAAATTTGGTGTTTCTTTCGCATACTGCAATACTACTTTGTGGTGTTTTATAGTATTTAGAAATAAATTTGATATCGTTGTAAATAAATAAGTTTTTACTTTACTGAAATCAATTTTGGCACAATTCTCCCAAATTTTAGTAAAAGCATCTTGAACTAAATCTAAAGCAGTATCAGTATTACCACATTTATAATAGGCAAAATTAGTTGCTGATTGTACTTGCTTTAAGTAAAAGTCTCTAAAGTGTTTTTCTTCGCAAAGTGTACTCTTTTGGTCGTCCATTTAAAAGGGATTCATTTTTTGTAGATTGTAAATGTAATTTTTTTTTCAAAAAGCAGTCAGGTTAATTCGAATTGATTTTTACTTAAAAAAAATATAAAATCGTATAGTACTGTTATATAGTTATTTATGAATTTTTTAATAAAAATTTATATTTTTTTTAAAAATAAAATAGGGTAAAACGGAACGTAGTTGTCTTACTAAAAGAAAGGCGTCAAAAACAGCGCCTCTACAAACAAAAATATATTAAATTTGAACGTTATGAAAAAATTAAAAACGATTACTGGAATAGCATTAATGACTCTATTCGGATTTGCATCTTGTCAAAGTGAAGTGGATAACGAGCAAGGACAAAACCCAAATACAAATGCGGCAAACTCAACTACAGCAAACAATCTGAAACGTACTTCTATGTATGACGGATCATCGGATGATTTTTTAGACGGCACCTCTTGTTCTTCTATTATCCTGCCAGCTTCAGCCAGAGTAAATGGAACGCAGGTTACTCTTTTTAGCCAAGTCAATTATCAACAAGTCATTTCTATCCTTGGACAGTATAATAATGATCAGGATTCTGTAGTATTACAATTTCCTTTAAAAGTTAAATTAAGCAATTATACAGAGGTTAATGTAAGTAACCAAACAGAGTATAATGCTATAATTAATGCTTGTTCCTCCGCACAATCATCTGGTCAGAATGCTATTTCGTCAGTAAAGATTAGTTTTCCAATTACTATTTTGACCTATAATTTAAGTGTACAACAAACGGGAAGCGTTGTTATCACATCCGAACAGCAATTATATACGTATATGACTAATATTAGTAGTACGGAATTGTTTTCAGTAAATTATCCAATGTCAGTTACAACCAGTGATGGTTCAAAAACTACAATTTCTAGTGATGCAGAATTGCAAGCTACTATTGTGGCGTCTCTTAAAACAGAAGCAACTAAAGACGAAGCAGCTCAAAATTCAAAAAAATTAGAAACGATTATGGTAAACGGCAAATTCAAAGTAGAATCATTTGTAAGTTCTGGAGTAAATTCAGCAACTAATTACAAAGATTTTACAATAGATTTCGCAAATGATTGGAGTGTAAAAGCGGTAAATAATTTAAATACAACTGTAAATGGTACGTACGCTGTAAGCTCACAAATAGAAGTCTTTCTTAAATTAAATTTTACAAGTAACGCTTCTTTCAGCTTGTTGAATAATGATTGGAAAGTAACTTCTTTTAATGCAACAACGATATCATTACAAAGTTCAACTAATGCAGCGGCGACGTTAGTATTGAAACAAATATAAAGTAGACTTTTAAGTTGGGTTTAATTTTTTTGAAATTCTCAAAAAACAGTTGTCTTTTTAGGCAGCTGTTTTTTAATAATAAACTTTAATATAAATAGATAATAATGAAAAAAGTACTTGTAATCCTGTGCGTAGGTTTTGTCTTATTGGTATCCTGTTCAAAAGAAAATGATGTAACAGAAGGAATTGAGACTGTTAATCCCATTACAAATAAACAGTCCACAGGTAGTTCTGCAAACGATTTATTATCAGATAAAAAGTTTAAAAGTATGGTTATTGAAGTGGTTTATGTTGCTGGTTTTCAGCCAACAAGTATAGCAATAAATAATTTTGTAGCTTTTCTGGAAGCACGAACACATAAGCCCAATGGGATTAATATTGTGTTGAGATCGATCCCGTCACCAGGGACTTCTCCGTATACAAATGAAGAAATTGTAGCAATTGAAGAAACAAACCGAACAAAATACAATACCTCAAATGAAATTGCCGTTTGGGCCTTTTTTGCAGATGGAGAATCAGCTAGAAATACAAGCAGCGGAGTTGTTTTAGGAACGGCGTATAGAAATACTTCATTTGTTATTTATGAACAAACAATTCATGGGTTAAGCAACAGCCCTTTTAAACCCAACAGAAGCGTATTAGAAACAACTGTCATAACACATGAATTTGGACATATTTTTGGCTTAACAAACTTAGGAACGGCACTGCAAAGCAACCATGAAGACGGGGAACACCCAAAGCATTGTAATATAAAAACGTGTTTAATGTTTTGGTCTGCAGAAACAGGTAGTGGTATTGGAGAGATGGTCTCAGGAGGTACAGCACCACAATTGGATGCACAATGTATTGCAGATCTAAGAGCTAACGGGGGAAAATAATAGAATACATTAAAAAACACTTATCGATGAAAAAACAAAAATTAATACTCGTAATGCTTTTTGGTATGACCCTCGCTGTGAATGCTCAAAATAACTCGAATAATAAATCCTTTGGAGGAATAAAAGGAGGGTATAGTTTATCCTCAGTACAATTTGACGGAAATGCTGAAACAGCTCAACGTCATAGCTTTCATGTGGGGGTTTATGGAGAGTCGTTTATAAGCAATAGTTTTTCTGTTCAGCCAGAATTGTTGTATTCCCAACAAGGATATATAATTACGAATAGTAGCGGGACATTTACACAAAAGCTAAATTACATCAACCTGCCATTGATGCTTAAAGCCTATCCTTCTAAAAATTTCTTTTTAGAAGTGGGGCCTCAAATTGGATTGGCTGTTTCTCACAGAGAGGAGTTTAACAGTGGGTTTAGTTTATTTGATACCAATCAAGAATTTGAACCTAATAATTTTGACTGGGGAGTCAATTTTGGAGCAGGTTTTAAAACGGATTCCGGAATAAGTTTAGGAGTACGCTATCACTTAGGCAAGGGCGATATCTATGAGGAAGGAAAAGCACAAAATCGAGTACTGCAGTTTTCGTTAGGATTTGATTTATAATTAAAAAAAAACAGTTGAAATGCCCAATAGATATTGGGCATTTTTTGTTTATTTTACTCTGAATAAATTTCACGAAAAGGGCTTTACTACAACTGTTTTTAGAACAAAACTTTGTAGATGAGTCCGGCGGTAAAACCTCTTGTAAGTCCATCGGGTCTTACTTCCCGAATTACAAAAGGGGCAGCCAATGATAATTCGATACTATTTTTAGCATCAATAGCATAAGAACCAATCAAATTTCCATTGATGGTGAGTCCATCAGAATTTTGTATGGTTTCTCTTTTTCCAAAAGCATTTTCAAAACTATCCTCGCCTAAATGATAAAGAAATAATACATTAGGTTTGAAGGTAAATTTAGTATTAGCGGGCTGAATGGTGTAGGTAGTTCTAAATAAAGCATCTGATTTTCTTTCAAATAAATTAGTAGACGGGAAATCATCCGTGTCTGAAAACTCCTTAAAATAAGAATTTTTGTTGTTATTAAAAACAGGAATCTGTATCCCGGTATTGAAATCCCATTTTTTATAAGTAAGATTCAAACCCAAAATAAGGTCAAAAGTTCCCAGACTGGATTGGTAGTCTAACGGAAGCGAAAATTCATTTATTTTTAGATTGGAACTCGTAAAAGGTATTTTAAAACCCATAAGAGTGCTCCATTTTGCGGTAGTTTTAGTTTTCCAGTTATAGTTGCCTATGAAATAGCCATCACCAAAAGCACCACGTTGTCCAAAACTGCCGTTTGCTACAGAATAAGTGATTTTAGAACTGAGTGAAAAGCGTTCGTTTATTGTTCTGGTATAGGTAAGATAGGATGAAAAATAAGTTAGATCTGCTTCCCCGGTGCCAAAAATATTTCCTATTTCTATACCGTTTTTGAAATCAGTTTTTGAGTTTTGAAAGCTGTTTCCTATCGAACAAATCCCTGCGTCACTGCATCCTTGAGAATAAGAACTAAAGCCTGAAAACAGCCCAACGAGTACAATTATTATTATTGTTTTTTTCATGGATATAAATTTAATTTTGAGACAATTGCGCTACTGCAAAAAGATGACTGTATTGCTGACAATGAATCAGCACATATTTATAATCACTAATATTTACTTGAGGAGGAATTGCATATACTGTTGACGAGGTTAAATTTCCTAAATTCACAAAATCTGAAGGGGCAGCGGTTTTAGATAAATATACTTTTAAATCCGGACCATTGGAAATACTAAAATTGTCCAAGCGCACTTCATTTTGATTGGTATTCAAATACACTTTGGCTGAACCTGAAACCTTAATGCCTGATGTAGGCATAAAATCTCCAGTAAATGCAGATGTACTATTTTCAGGAAGTGAGGCTTGTATAGCTGGATCACGCGTCAAATCTCCTTCCACTTCGCAGGAGAGCAGTAAAATAAATAGTGGGAGTATAAAAATTTTTTTCATAATCAGGATTGGTTATTGATTATTCAAATGTATAAGGAATGTAAATTAAACTTTGTCAGCTACTTTACATTTAAGAGAAGATTAAAAACACTAGAATCCACTTTCGATAAACTGAAAATCTTTTTTCTGCAAAAAAATAATACCTTTGAACTCAAATCAGGAATTCTATGATAACTAAAGAAGTACCCACCCAATTAGAACAATATTTTCAACAGTTTCGTAAGAATATAATTGGAATTGATCAAGAATTTGAGTCACCTTACGGACCAAAAAAAATTATATACACGGATTGGACCGCCAGTGGTCGTTTGTATCGTCCTATTGAAGAAAAATTAATGAATGATTTTGGCCCTTTTGTAGCCAATACTCATACTGAAACTACCGTTTCGGGAACTGCCATGACTAAAGCATACCATCAAGCGCGCCATATTATCAAACACCATGTGCATGCCGGCAGTGATGATATTTTGATTACTGATGGAACAGGAATGACAGGTGTAGTCAATAAATTTCAACGAATTCTAGGTTTGAAAGTACCCGAAAACTTGAAAGATTTTATTACCATCCCACCCGAAAAAAGACCAGTTGTTTTTATTTCTCACATGGAACACCATTCCAATCAAACGTCTTGGCTAGAAACTATTGCTGATGTTGTAGTAATTCCCTCTACTGAAGACGGATTGTTCAGTATGGAGAATTTAGAAATAGCATTGAAAAAGTACAAAGAGCGACCTTTCAAAATAGCGTCAATAACTTCTTGTTCAAACGTAACGGGAATTAAAACACCGTATCATGAAGTGGCAAAAAAAATGCATCAAAACAACGGACTTTGTTTTGTTGATTTTGCTTGTTCTGGACCATATGTAAAAATTGATATGCATCCGGGAGACATTGAAAATCAATTGGATGCCATTTTTTTTTCGCCTCATAAATTTTTGGGAGGACCTGGAACCTCCGGGGTGTTAATTTTTAATAAAAAGCTATATCAAAATTTAATACCTGATAATCCTGGAGGAGGAACGGTAAGCTGGACCAATCCTTGGGGAGAGCACAAGTATATTGATAATATTGAAGATAGAGAAGATGGAGGAACTCCTGGTTTTCTTCAGGTTATAAAAATTGCACTGGCGGTTCAATTGAAAGAGCAAATGGGAATTGAGAATATCTTGAAGAGAGAGCATGAAATTGTGGATTATATTTTCTCAGAGATAGGAGCGGTTTCTAATATTAAAATCCTTGCAGGGCAGCATCACGACAGGTTAGGGGTTATTTCTTTTTTTATAGAAGAATTACATTTTAATTTAGGGGTAAAGTTATTGAATGATAAATTTGGAATACAAACCCGTGGCGGGTGTAGTTGTGCCGGAACATACGGACATTTTTTATTGCATGTGGATCAGGAAACCTCACACAAATTAATTGACGAAATTACTTTGGGGGATTTAATCAGAAAACCAGGTTGGATCAGAATGTCTATTCATCCTACAACTACAAATGCCGAAATTGAATTTGTGTGTAACGCAATAAAAGCATTGGCTGAAAAGCATAAAATTTGGGCTTTGGATTATGATTATAATTCGGCTACAAATGAGTTTATAAATAAAAATACACGCCATTTAGAAGATGAATTGGTAAAAAACTGGTTTTCTTTATAGAAGTTGCTGTTTTAAGAAACTAAAAAAATCACATATCATAAACGCTATTGTTTCTAATGTGTGATTTTTTTCTGAATACGAATTACTACCGTCTGTGTTTCCATCGTTTATGCGTCCAAAAATAATATTCAGGAGCTTCCAGAATTTGTTTTTCTACTTCCCGTAAAAAAGTATTGGTGATTTCAAAATCGGGAATGGATTTTGGATCATCTGTTATAGGGACAAAAGTAGCTTCATAAAATCCTCTTTTTACTTTTTTTACTTTTACAAAAAGGACATTGAGATCGTATCGTTTGGCCAGCATTTCAGCTCCGGTATGCACTGGAACTTCAATACCCATAAATGTATCCCAGTGAAAGGCTCGATCTAGTTTTGGGGATTGGTCGCTGGCTAAGCCATACATGAATAATATTTCTTTTTGTTGATTTTCTGCCATCAACGGGATCGCTCTTTTTGTTTCGACTAATTCTGCATTGTATTTGGATCGAATATCTCGTAGTAATTTATCAAAGTATTTATTGGCAATTTTTTTATAAACGCCTATTCCTTTAAATATTGTTTTTTCATTTACAGATAATAACCATTCCCAACTTGCATAATGGGAGGCTAATAATACAGTGCTTTTCCCTTTATCCTCATATTCTTTAACCAGTTCAATATTTGTGATTACAAATCGTCGGTTCATTTCAGCAGCTGAAATAGTCATGGTTTTTATCATTTCCAGGAACATATCACACAAATGGTGATAGGATTTTTTTTCGATAATAAGACGCTCCTTGAAACTCAGATTAGGAAAAGTAAGGGCTAAATTTTCTCTAACTGTTTTTTTTCGATACCCTATAATATAATACACAATCAAATAGATACAATCCGAAAACCAGTATAAAATCCGAAAAGGAAGAATAGAAATGACCCACAAAAAGGGAATGATTAAGATGAAAATAAGAAATTGCATGCCGTAATTTTTTTGACAAATATAAGGCAAAAATATAGATTGATATAAATTTGGACCGCATACAAGATGGTATTTGAGAAAGACTATCTTTACAATTCACAATAAACATACTTTATGAATACCATTTTAATAGCAATAATTGTTGTAAATGTTTTGATTAGTTACAAAGGTTTTAATGACCTTTCTTTTTTTAGAAAATATGAATTCCATATTGGAAGTATTCGTGCAGGCGAACAAATACGGTTGTTATCGTCTGGTTTTCTTCACGCAGATATGACTCATTTGATTTTTAATATGCTGACACTGTGGTTTTTTGCACCGGTAGTCATCAGTTATTTAGGGAGTTTTTCATTTATACTGGTGTATTTTGGAAGTTTAATTTTTGGAAGTTTATTGACGGTATTGTTTCATAAAAATGATTACGGGTATAGAGCTGTAGGTGCTTCTGGAGCCGTAACTGGGGTTTTATATTCGGCCATATTGTTACAGCCAGACATGATGTTGGGAATCTTCTTTATTATCCCAATGCCTGCTTATATCTTTGGAATCCTTTATTTATTGTATTCAATCTACGGAATGAAAGCTAAGAATGATAATATAGGTCATACCGCTCATTTTGGAGGCGCTGTTGGCGGTTATTTGATTACACTTGTCAACGAGCCACAGTTATTAGTGGATCATGCTTTAATGGCAGTTTTATTAGCCATTCCTATAATTATCCTGTTCGTAATGGCAAAAATGGGAAAATTATAATGGCACAACTTTTGAAAAGAAGTTAACACAAACAATTAAATGATAAAAAAATGAAAAAAGCACTATTAATCTTGTCTATTTTATTTATTTCAGTGTCCTACGGGCAAGAAATCAAACAAGTTCCTCAAATAAGCGTAAGTGGCGAAGGAAAAGTAAAGGTTGTTCCGGATCAAGCAAGTATAACGGTGACTGTTGAAACAAAAGGGAATAATGCCAAAGACGTCAAAAAGCAAAATGATCAAAAGATTGAAGCTGTGCTTAAGTTCATCAAAAAAATGAACTTGGCTCCTGCAGATTATAAAACGCAACGTGTTTCGTTGAACCCACAATACGATTACGAAAAAAAGAAACACAGCTATAATGCAACACAAACAATCGAAATTGTATTGAAGGATTTATCAAAATATGATGAATTGATGGAAGGTTTAGTTGACGAAGGGATTAATAGAATTGATACTGTTGTGTTTGAATCTTCTAAGTTGGCCCAATATCAATCTGAGGCTAGAAAATTAGCGATGAAAGAGGCTAAATTAAAAGCAGAAGATTATGTTTCAGTATTAGGACAAAAAGTAGGACGTGCCATGATCATATCAGATAATTCACAAAATTATAGCCCACAACCAATGTATGCTGCCATGAAAATGGAAATGAGCGATACTAGAGTTTCAAGAGAAACGATGGCGGTAGGCGAAATCAACATTACGGCTAATGTAACGGTAAGTTTTATTTTAGAATAGAAGAAGCTGCAAGTATTAAAAAATTCCGTTCAAAATATCAATTTGCTAGGATTTTTTTTGGATTAATTCACAACAGTAGTATGCAAAAAAAAACTCTTCAATCGCTTGAAGAGTTTTGTGGGGAGAGCAGGATTCGAACCTGCGAAGTTTACACAGCAGATTTACAGTCTGCCCTCGTTGGCCGCTTGAGTATCTCCCCAAGACTCAATAAGCAGTGCTTATTGTGCTAACCGGATGCAAATATAAAAACTGTTTTCAAGTTTCCAAACTATATTAGTACTTAATTTTACTATTATTTTTAAAGCATTGGTATTGAATAAAATAAAAAAAATCTCCACTAGGGAGATTTTTTTTATTTGTACGATATAAGGTGTTTATTGTTCTAAAAGCTCAATTATTTTGGCTCTAAGGGCATCTCCTCTTAAATCTTTAGCCACAACATTTCCGGATGCATCCAGGATAAAAGTGGCAGGTATAGATTCTACTTTATACAAAGCAGCAATTGGTTCGTCCCAAAATTTCAAATTTGAAACCTGATTCCAGGTCAACTTGTCTTTAGCAATGGCTTCTTTCCAGGCTTTGGCATCTTTATCTAAAGAAACACCAATAATATTAAGACCCTTACTGTGTAACTCTTTATAGATGGCCACAACATTTGGATTTTCTTGACGACACGGCCCACACCATGATGCCCAAAAATCAACTATTGTTACTTTTCCTAAACTTTCTTTCAGAGAAATTATTTTCCCTTGAGGATTAGGACCTGAAAAATCTGCTCTTCATTTACCATCAGTAGTTGGAGCAGTAGCTGGAGCGGTAGCGCCTACAGCAGCCGGTGCTTTCATTTCAGCTAGTCTGGTTTTGATAGCAATTCCTGGCTTTGTTTTTTTCAATGCTTCTTCTAAACTGTTGTATAACTTTTCAGATTTTGCAACATCAGCACTAGGATCGTTTAACATTCCTTGGATGATTAGCGCTGAAATAAAAGATTTAGGATGTGTTTCAGCATACGCTAAATACTTTGCTTTTGAAGCAATACCAACTTCTTCTTGAAGTTTAGAAAATTCCTGCATCAAATTATTGATCACAATGGTGTCCTTGCTTTGTTGAGCAGCTTCCATTGCTTGCATGTTTTTGTTTTGGAAATCCATTAGTTTCTTTTGAACTTTAGTGATTTCCTCGTTGAAGGTTGCGTATTCATCATTGTTATACGTTCCTGAAACTTTAGATTTTTGAATACTGTCTTTATTTATGGCAATCGTTACTTCTCCATTTTCTAATATGAAAGGTATTTTAGCCTGAGCCCCTTCTAATTGGATTGTATAAAACGATGGCTCTGTAATAGATCCTTTCATCTCAAATTTACCGTTTTCAACTTTTACGGTATCCTTAGCAATCAGTCCCATGCCATTTGCATCTTGTGTTTCTAAGATAATTGTTTTACCATTTTCAATTCCTGTTGCAGTCCCTGAAATGATGTAATCATCTTTGCCAACTTTGCTACAAGATAGTAAAACAACAGTAGCCGAAAGTAATAAAATTATTTTTTTCATTATTAATTAGTTAAGTTAAGAGTGCAAAAGTATTTAAATTTTTAATTGATATATAATTTTACAACCTAAATTTTTGTTATTATTTTTCATTCTTAATTAGGATTTAGCATTTATTTTACAAGTAGTTATTTTACTTCCTTCTTTTGAATATAAAACCTTTTAATCATGATGTGTTTTGGGACAATCAATTTTTTTTCAATTAAGATTTATAAAAAAATAGCGAATAAATGGGATTTAAAACACTTTCTAGACGAGTTATTTAGGTTTTGCAAGCAGGCGTTTGTATATTGCTATTTCAGAACGGGACAAGTCCAAAATAAAAAAACATCCTTTTTTTGAAGGATGCTTTTTTATTTTGGACTTAAAAAAAATTAATCTTGATTGATTGTTTTTCTCCAAGTAAAGGAATTCAGGATGTGTCTTTTTGCAAATCTTCCAGGAGATTCAGCATTTACCATTTTTACGTAAGTAGCTTTAGGCACACTAATGTATTCGTAAACACTTCCATTTGAAAAATTGATGATCAATCGTCCTTCTACGAACTTATAGTCTGAAATTTTTGCAGTTGCAATAGTTTCAGTGTATTCCGGTAAGTTTTGTTTTAGAGTTTCAGGATTGATACTCACTAAGAAATGATAAGCTTCAATAATTTTTTTACTGTTTTCTTCAGCTGCTTTTAAACCAGTTTCATCTCCTTGAAATTTATCAGGATGCGCTTCTTTCATCGCATTACGATATATCGTTTTCAAATCTTTCAGCTCTGCAGTTTTGTCTACATTTAGCAGTTTGCGGTATTCAACTATTTTTTTCATAAATAAGGTAACTACTTGTCTTTTACTATAAAACCAATGTGATTTGATTTCAAAAAGCGACAAATTTTTTGCAAAGGTACACTTTTTTTTATTTTTTTGGTTTCAGACCAATAAATTTTCCGAAAAAAGTATTCTGAAACAATAGATTTAAGGAATAAAAAACTGAAAAAGTTTTATTGTTGGGGCTTATTGTTTGCTTTATCGAAATTTTTGGATTTTTTTGGATATTTATTATAACTGATATCACTCGGATTTTCGATGATTGATTTTATCGTAATCCAATCTCCAATACTGTGTTTTTGAGCCATTTTATAGTCCAGAAGATAGGCACCACAAAAAAAATTGTTGTTTTCATCTTTTTCCATAATTCCTGTATAAACTCCTTTTTGCAGCATTTGTTCTTGTGAAGACTTTGTCATATCAATTTGATTTTAAATAATTCTATTTGGCAAAGTTAATCAATTATTAAATGTATTGCTACAATTTAGCCTGGCTCAATTGGTTTTAGTATTCTGGTTTTTTATTCCAATTTTGTTCCATTTCAAACTTTAACTTTTGTTTCATTTAATAATGAACTGATTTTATCAAAAAAAAACTAATTTAGGATTTTAATTGAATGCATCTATTTCCAGATAGTATTCAATGTTAACGAAATTAATAGTATATAAATATTTATTTGGCAATCTATGAAAAGAAGATCTTTTTTAACTACAGCAACACTTGCTTCCGCAGGTTTAACTACACTTTTGATTACAGGCTGTACCTCCGGTACCAAAAAAAATGAAGATTCAGTATCTGTTGAAGATTTCAATGCCGTTTTTGAACTAGACGAAGAAACCATCAGCAGTGTAAGGGAGAAATTAACTTCTGGCAAATATACTTCAGAACAATTAGTACAATTATACTTAAAACGGATTGAAGCTATTGATACCAATGGGCCTCAATTGCATTCCGTCATCGAAGTCAATCCAGATGCACTGGCTATCGCTGTTGCACTGGATAAAGAGTTAAAAGCTGGTAAAAGCAGAGGTCCTTTGCATGGAATCCCCGTTTTAATAAAAGACAACATAGACACAGCGGATAAAATGCTAACCACGGCTGGATCTCTGGCAATGGCAGGAAATAGTGCTTCAAAAGATGCTTTTGTCGTTAAAAAACTCAGAGAAGCCGGTGCAGTAATCATTGGAAAAACAAATTTGAGTGAATGGGCTAATTTTCGTTCGACCCAATCCTGTTCCGGTTGGAGCAGTAGAGGCGGTCAGACTAAAAACCCCTATATTTTAGATCATAATCCGTGCGGTTCCAGTGCTGGTTCAGGAGCAGCAGTCTCAGCCAATCTTTGTGTTGTTGCTGTTGGGACAGAAACGGATGGTTCTATTGTTTGTCCAGCTTCGGTAAACGGAGTTGTAGGGATTAAACCTACTGTAGGTCTGGTTAGTCGATCTGGGATTATTCCAATTTCAAAAACACAAGATACGGCTGGTCCAATGGCCAGAACCGTAACGGATGCTGCTATTTTATTAGGCGTAATTGCTGCTGTAGACCAAGATGATACTATAACCCTTGAAAGTAAAGGGAAAGCACAGAAGGATTATACAACTTTTTTAGATAAAAATGCTTTGAAAGGCAAGCGTATTGGTATTGAAAAAAAGCCACAAGGAAATAATAAATACATTAATGCACTTTTAGATGCTGCTGTCAACCTGCTAAAAAAACAAGGGGCTATTATTATCGAAATTGACTATTTGGAGAAAATTAATGCTTTGGGTCAGGCCGAATTCGAAGTTTTACAATATGAATTTAAAGATGGATTGAATACCTATTTGGCTACAGCCAATGCAAAAGTAAAAAGTTTGAAAGATGTTATCGATTTTAATACTGCTAATGAAGATAAAGCAATGCCGTATTTTAAGCAAGAAACATTAGAAAGTTCTAATGCTAAAAAAGGATTAGAGGACAAAAAATATCTGGAAGCATTAACCGTAAGTTTCGAAGGAAGTAAAAGTGTGCTAAATACAGTTTTTAAAGAAAATAAATTAGACGCTATTTGTGGAATCACCATGGGACCTGCTTGCAGTATTGATATGATCTACGGAGATCGTTGGGGAGGATATTCTTTAACTTCTCCTGCTGCAGCAAGTGGATATCCACATATTACAGTTCCTTGCGGACTGGCTTATGATCTACCCGTTGGTTTATCATTTTTTGGTATGCCGTATACAGAAGGGAAATTAATAGGATTGGGCTATGCGTATGAACAAGTATCTAAAAAGAGAATAAAACCGGGACTTAAACCTTCTTTTTTATAATATTTCATAGGTATTTAAAAGGGTAAAAGGGTGAATTACTTTTACCCTTTTATTTTTTTTATAATACTGACAAATGGAATTAATCGGTTATTCCGGACATTTGGCTGAGGCTTAGAAATTTCTCTTCCTCAAAAGGAAATAGCCATCCTAATTTCGTCCCAGATTTCTTTTGGTAAAACTTGCAAGAGTTGTTTCTCAGCTTTGATTCCGTCTTCGGATTCTGGGATTAATCAAATTCTGGGCACTACTCTAACTCCAACGGATGTTTTTTTCCTATATAAGTAAGTCGAAAGTTTAAAAGTCGTAAAGTCAAAAGAATTAACTTTAAGTAAAACAGCTTTAAATCAGATTGTTACGTAATTTTATCCTGATTTTAAAATACGACATTATACCATGGTTATTACTTATTTGTTATAATGATTCTAAATTTTTATCCCATTCCGTTGCATTTTCAAATAAATCCGTATCACTATTCTTTGAAGTCCACTGATAAAGAATTCACGCAATAGCGTTGTCCGGTTTTTGTAGGTCCGTCATCAAAAACGTGTCCTAAATGGCTGCCACAATTAGCACAAAGGATTTCAGTGCGTTTCATACCAAGTGTTACATCAGAAATATATTCTACTTTTCCAGGAATGGATTCGTCAAATGAAGGCCAACCGCAATGGGCATCAAATTTAGAGTTGCTTTCGAACAAAGATTCACCGCAGGCACCACAGCAATAGGTTCCTTTTTCGTAATGTAAGTTATAAGTTCCAGTATGTGGGTATTCAGTTCCTTTTTGTCGAAGAATTCTATACCGTTCTGCTCCTAATTTTTCTTTCCATTCTTGTTCTGTTTTTTCTAAAGGATATTTCATGATTATTTTTTTTATTAATTGTATAGTGTTGTATTTCAATTATTTATTTTGGATGAATTGAACTGTTTTTTCAATTACTTTAAGGTTGCCTAGAATCTTTCTATGTCCTAATCCGTCTGTTAATAGTAACTCTCCATTTTTTAAATATTTATGAATGTGAATTCCAGCCTTTACGGGAACTTCAGGATCAAGGTTATCATGTATTACTAAAATAGGAATCGCTGTTTCTTTTGCAGCCAAAAAAGCAGAATAACTATTCATTTTTTCTCCGTATTTTTTTTCGAAATGCAAACGCAAAAGAGTACTTACACTTGGTTTCAATTGTAATTTTGCCACAAAATCATCTATAATATCTTCTACAACATCACCACTGCCAATCACTACGGCATGATTTACTTTTAAACCTTTTTTTATGGCGTTCAAAACGGACATTCCTCCTAATGAATGACCAATAGCTGCTTCAAAGGGCCCAAATTGCTTCTCTATTTCTAAAATTGTATCAATAAAGTCGACCATAATAGTCGTTTTTCCAGGTGATTTTCCATGTGCAGGAGCATCAAAACTGATCGTAGAATATCCGGCTTTAAGCAATTCATCCGCTATTTTGAATAATTGAGTTCCACGTCCTGACCAACCATGAACTAATAAAATTTTCTTGTCACTTTTTCCATATTCATACACAACAACTTCTTTGCCAATTGCCGGAATTGAAATTAATTTTTGTATACTATTTCGATCCATTTCTAACTCTCTTTTTGGAATCTTATGTTTTATGGGTGTAGTAAACAGTTTAGCTGCAAATAATGTAATTAGTTTTGGTGAAATAAAAGAGATTAATTTACTGGTTAATAAAATAATTTTAGGAATTTTCAATGATTGGGTATGATTAGAAGACTTTTTTGTCATTTTAATAAATTTTCAAGCAGGTTATTATATTATAATTTTTTTAGTAAATTTAGAAAAACATAAAAGTAGTATTTTTTAGAAAGTTTTCAGGCGTATTTATATAAAAGACTAAAATAGGGGTTAAAATTAATTAAAAATATCAAAAGTTCATACATGGAAATATTTCATATCAGTGCAGAGTGTTATCCTGTTGCAAAAGTAGGAGGTTTAGCTGATGTAGTTGGCGCATTACCAAAATATCAAAACAATGCAGAGCATCGTGTAAGGGTTGTAATACCTTGTTATGATACAAAGTTTAAAAAAGAAAATGAGTTTGAATGTGTTCATTGGAGTTCTGTAAAACTTGGAAATTTTAATTTTCCGTATAGTATTCTAAAAGAAAAAACAGACCAACTAGGATTTGAATTGTATTTGGTTGACATTCCGGATTTATTCGACAGGAAAGACGTGTATGGTTACGAAGATGATATTGAACGTTTTTTGTCTTTCCAGATCGCCACTTTGGATTGGATTACAGGCAGAAGCGAAGTTGCTGATGTCATTAATTGTCACGATCATCATACAGGTATGATTCCATTTATGATGTTGTATTGTCACAAATACGAAAAATTACGAAATATTCCTTCCATGATTACCATTCATAATGGTTTATACCAAGGGCAGTTTGGGTTTAATAAATTATATTATTTACCCGAATTTGATTTGGCTCACGTAAATGTTTTAGAATGGGATAATTGCATTAATTCATTGGCAGTAGCCATAAAATGTGCTTGGGCTGTTACCACAGTTTCTCCAAATTATCTAAATGAAATCAACTATTCAGCAAATGGTCTGGAATCACTATTTAATTTGGTTCGGTATAAGTCTAAAGGGATTTTGAACGGAATTGATATTGAAGTTTGGGATCCGGAAAAAGACGCGATGATAGAAAAAAACTATTCGATTAAAAATTTTGAAAAAGGAAAACAGGAAAATAAAGAAAAATTATGCAAACTCTTTAATTTAGATCCAACAAAACCACTTTTTAGTTTTATTGGAAGATTATTAGAAGAAAAAGGAGGGGATTTATTACCACCAGCCGCAGCTCTTGCTTTATCTGAGAATTATCAACAAATTAATATTTTGATTTTAGGATCCGGAAGTACAATTATTGAAAAACAATTGAATACTTTGCTACAAGATTACAAAGGAAATTACAATACGTTTATTGGTTATAATGAAGAATTAGCACACTTGATTTACGCCGGTTCTGATTTTTTATTAATGCCTTCCAGAGTAGAGCCTTGCGGTTTAAACCAAATGTATTCGTTGCGCTACGGAACAATTCCCATTGTGAGACGAACTGGTGGGTTAAGAGACACAGTTGTTGATTTTGGCGATGACGGAAACGGAATTTGCCACGATCAGGCCACAGTTGGTGATGTTTGTTATTCTATTCAAAGAGCCGTCAATTTATATGATGATAAAGAACATCTGAACAAAATTAGAAAAATAGGAATGAACACAGACCATTCATGGGAGCGTGTTTGTCAGGAATATATAGAAATGTACAAACTAATAAGCAACAAGAAATGAAACCCAAAAAGAAAAATGTTATTGCAATTATTTTAGGTGGAGGACAAGGTTCAAGATTGTATCCCTTGACAGAATCACGATCAAAACCAGCTGTACCAATAGGAGGAAAATACCGATTGGTTGATATTCCTATTTCAAATTGTATGAATTCAGATATTTACAGAATGTTTGTATTGACACAATTTAATTCGGCTTCCCTGAATGCACACATAAAAAACACCTATAACTTTAGTATTTTTAGCCATGCCTTTGTTGATATTCTTGCTGCTGAACAAACTCCTGATAATCCAACCTGGTTTCAAGGGACTGCCGATGCCGTAAGACAATGTATGCCTCATTTCTTAAACCATGATTTCGATTATGCGTTGATACTTTCCGGAGATCAGTTGTATCAAATGGATTTCAACGATATGCTAGAAGAACACATTAAGAACGAAGCTGATATCTCTATTGCTACTTTGCCAGTAAATGCTAAAGATGCGCCTGAATTTGGGATATTAAAAACAAACTCCGAAAGCTGTATTGAATCCTTTATCGAAAAACCAGCGAAGGAATTATTACCGGATTGGGAATCGGATGTGAGTGAACAAATGAAAAGTGAAGGAAAAAATTACTTGGCTTCGATGGGAATCTACATTTTTAACAAAAAACTGTTGGTCGATATCATGTCCAATAAAGAAACCAAAGATTTTGGCAAAGAAATTATTCCGCAAGCGGTAGGCCACAGAAAGATTTTAAGTTATCAATATGAAGGATACTGGACGGATATTGGTAATATAGATTCCTTTTTTGAAGCGAATATTGGACTTACGGATGACTTGCCAAAATTTAATTTATTTGATGATACTAATAAAATTTATACCAGACCAAGATTATTGCCGCCATCAAAATTCCAAAAAACAATGGTTGATAAATCATTGATTTCAGAAGGTTGCATTTTGAATGCCAAAGAAATTAATCGTTCTGTAATTGGTATTCGATCCAGAATAGGGGAGGGAACTATCATTCAAAACAGCTACGTAATGGGTAATGATTTCTATCAGAATATTGATGATATGAATGAAGATCTTAAAAGCGACAGACAATTGGTTGGAATTGGGGAAAGATGTTTTATAAGTAATGCTCTCGTGGATAAAAACTGCAGAATTGGTAATGATGTATATATCAATGGTGGAAACCATCTAGAAGATTTTTCTAATGAGTTGTATGCCATAAAAGATGGAATTGTTGTTATCAAAAAAGGAGCAGTTATACCAGATAATTACATTATTAAGTAAACCTAAAAACTGTTTTTCTTACACTAATATTCTGATTTTTACACAAAGCAGAAGCATACAATTGTTATATGAGCAAAGTTATCTCGCATTCCCTTTTTACCGATTTCGATATTGAATTATTCAAATCAGGGAAACATTTTCGTCTGTATGAAAAACTAGGTGCACATCTTCTTTCAGTTGATGGAACAGACGGTGTTTATTTTGCGGTTTGGGCGCCAACAGCTCAGTCTGTTTCTGTAGTTGGGGATTTCAATTTCTGGACACAAGGTAAACATCTGTTGGAAGTTCGCTGGGACTCCTCTGGCATTTGGGAAGGATTTATTCCAAACATCAAAAAAGGGACAACCTATAAATATAAAATACAATCTAATAATGGTGGAATCATAACAGAGAAAGCGGATCCGTTTGCTTTTTATTGTGAAAAACCACCACACACTGCCTCAGTAGTTTGGGATTTAGAGTATCAATGGAAAGACAAAAACTGGATGAAAACGCGTCAGAACCACAATGGTTTAGACAAGCCTTATTCAGTATATGAAGTCCATTTAGGATCCTGGAAACGGCATGCAGAAGATAATCGCTTTCTGACGTATCTAGAATTTGCCGAAGATTTAGTACATTATATAAAAGAAACTGGATTTACGCACGTGGAGTTCATGCCCATCATGGAATATCCATACGATCCGTCTTGGGGCTATCAATTAGTGGGGTATTTTGCACCAACTTCCCGTTTTGGGAATCCACAGGAATTCATGCATTTAGTAGATAAATTGCACGAAGCAGGAATTGGAGTAATCCTGGATTGGGTACCCTCTCATTTTCCAGATGATGCACATGGTTTAGGATTTTTTGACGGTTCCAATCTTTTTGAACATCCAGATCGTAAAAAAGGCTATCATCCAGATTGGAAAAGTTTAGTTTTCAATTATGGACGAAATGAGGTTCGCTCTTTTTTGATTAGTAATGCGTTATTTTGGTTGCAACATTACCATGCGGATGCTTTGCGGGTAGATGCCGTCGCCTCGATGTTGTATCTGGATTATTCCAGAAAAGAAGGCGAATGGGAACCTAATATTTACGGTGGAAGAGAAAATCTAGATACTATTAGTTTCCTGAAAGAATTTAATGAAGCCGTGTATCTAAATTATGAAGGCGTTCAAACCATAGCTGAGGAAAGTACCTCGTTCCCAATGGTTTCGAGACCAACATCTATCGGAGGTTTGGGTTTTGGAATGAAATGGATGATGGGTTGGATGCACGATACTTTGGAATATTTTCAAAAAGACACGGTGTACAGAAAGTACCATCAAAATGATTTGACTTTCTCGATGACCTATACTTTTTCGGAAAATTTTATGTTACCGCTTTCGCATGACGAAGTGGTGTACGGAAAAAAATCTATAGCAGGAAGAATGCCAGGAGATGAATGGCAGAAATTTGCGAATTTAAGATTACTTTATGGTTACATGTTTATGCATCCCGGAACTAAATTATTGTTCATGGGAAGTGAATTTGGACAAAGCAACGAATGGAATTTTGAAGGAAGTTTAGATTGGCATTTATTGCAATATCCCTATCATGAAGGCGTAAAAAAATTAATTACAGATTTGAATAAATTGTATAAAACACAACCTGGATTATATGAAAAACAATTCAGTCCGGAAGGTTTTGAATGGATTAATTATTCGGATCATCAAAATGCGGTGATGTCTTTCATTCGAAAAGGAAATGATCTAAAAAACGATATAATTGTAGTGTGTAATTTCACGCAAGTGGTGCGCCCTGATTATCGAATTGGTTTACCTAAAAAAGGAAAATTGACAGAAATTTTTAACAGTGATGCTTCAAATTATGGAGGAAGCGGCGTTTCTAATACTACAAAAATAGCAATTGAGTCATTGCCTTATGATGGAAGAGATTATTCTGCTGAATTGCTATTGCCGCCGTTAAGTGTTATTGTTTTTAAAATCGGATAATTTTTAACAAAACGATTTAGAGGTTAAGAGAACTTCAGATTACAATGAGAATTAGAGATTAAGAGTATTTAAAGCTTAATTATGTAGGTGTAACAACTAATTTAAATTTAGTGTTGATTTATCGTTTTTTTTGATTTTAACTCCTAATCTCTTACCTTCTTTGTTTAAAAACACACACCTATTTATCTCTAAATTTAAGTGTCTAAAAACTATAACGTTTTCGTTAATAAACCCCACACATATAACTGTTTACAAAGTAATTTCGTAAGTTTGAATGCTAGAAAAAGATTAAAATTAATACCATAAAACATGATTACAAATACAGAATTAGAATATAAGGGAGATTTATATCCCACAAAAATAATTTCTTTTGAACAGGAAGTTGATTCAATCTATTTTCATACCGATAATAGTGTCATCTTGAAAGTAACCATATTAAGAGATAGTTTAATCCGATTTAGATTTACAACAAAAGGGTATTTTAGCAATGATTTTTCTTATGCAATTGATAAAAGTCATTCTCATGGTTATAATTTTCTGGAAGTTTCTGAAGCAGAAGAGTATTATCAGATAAAAACCAGTAAAGTACAATGCAGGATTCAAAAAATAGACATGAGAGTATCTATTTATGATCTAGAAGAAAATATTATTTTAGAAGATGAGCTTGGATTTCATTGGGAAGAAAGCTATGAATATGGCGGTAACATTGTCAAAATGAGTAAGGCTTCAAAAGACGGGGAATGTTTTTACGGACTTGGTGACAAAGCAACCCAAATGAATTTGAAAGGAAAAAGACTGGAAAATTTTGCAACAGATCAATATGCTTTTCAAAAAGATCAAGAGCCCTTATACAAAGTTGTTCCATTTTATATTGGATTACGAAACAAGAAATCCTATGGTATTTTCTTTGATAATACCTTTAGAACCTATTTTGATTTTTGTCACGAAAGAAGAAATGTAACCAGTTATTGGGCTGAAGGTGGAGAAATGAATTATTATTTCATTTACGGACCCCAAATGCAAGATGTGGTTACAACGTATACTGATTTGACCGGTAAGCCAGAATTGCCGCCACTTTGGGCACTTGGATACCACCAATGCAAATGGAGTTATTATCCGGAAAGCAATTTAAAAGAAGTTGCAGCTAAATTTAGAGAGTTGAAAATTCCATGTGACGCACTGTATTTGGATATTGATTATATGGAAGGTTTTCGATGTTTTACTTGGAACAAAGAATATTTTCCGGATCCAAAAAGAATGGTGGCTGAATTAGCCGAAGATGGTTTCAAAACAGTTGTAATTATCGATCCGGGAATAAAAATTGACAAAGAATATTCGGTATATCAAGAAGCTTTAGAAAAAGATTATTTCTGCAAAAGAGCTGACGGTCCATACATGAAAGGAAAAGTATGGCCGGGAGAATGTAATTTTCCGGATTATACAAACCCTGCGGTACGGGAGTGGTGGGCTGGATTGTTCAAAGAATTAATTTCGGAAATTGGAGTAAAAGGAGTGTGGAATGACATGAATGAACCCGCAGTAATGGAGGTTCCTAATAAAACATTTCCAATGGATGTGCGCCATGATTACGACGGAAACCCTTGCAGTCATAGAAAAGCACATAATATTTATGGTACACAAATGGCCAGAGCAACCTATCATGGTGTGAAACGATTTGCATATCCAAAAAGACCCTTTGTAATAACAAGATCAGCATACGCAGGAGCACAACGGTACACGTCTTCTTGGACTGGAGATAATGTAGCCACTTGGGAACATTTATGGATTGCAAATATTCAGGTGCAACGTATGTCTCTATCTGGTATGGGTTTTACAGGATCAGATATTGGTGGATTTGCAGAACAACCATCAGGCGAATTGTATGCCCGTTGGATTCAATTGGGTGTTTTTCATCCTTTTTGCAGAACTCATTCTTCAGGAGATCACGGCGATCAGGAACCATGGGCTTTTGATGAAGAAGTGATCAATATCACTAGAAAGTTCGTGAATTTAAGATACCAATTATTACCTTATTTATATACCATGTTTTGGCAATATATTGAGGAAGGAATTCCTATGTTGAAGCCATTAGTATATTATGATCAGGAAGATATTCAAACGCATTATAGAAATGACGAATTTGTTTTTGGAAATCAAATTCTTGTTTGTCCTATTTTAGAACCTAATTCAGTAGGAAGGCGCATGTATATTCCTCGTGGACAATGGTATAATTATTGGACTAACGAATTAGTCAATGGCGGAAAAGAAATATGGGTAGGTACTAAGTTTGATGAAATTCCAATTTTTGTAAAAGCAGGAGCAATCATTCCTAAATATCCGGTTCAACAATATGTTGGCGAACTGGAGTTTGATGAGTTAACACTGGATATTTATTATCACGAAGGAAAAGAAAAATCAGTAGTGTATGAAGATGCGCAAGATGGATATGATTATAAAAAAGGACGGTATAGCTTTTTGTCTTTTCAAGCAACCGGAAAAGAGAAGGAACTGATCATTCAGTTGCATAAAGAAGGAAAATACGACACTAATTATTCTAAGTATAAATTAAATTTGATTGGACTTCCTTTTAAAGTCAAAACAATAGAAATTGATAACGTTGAAGTTGTATTTGATAAAATTACTTTGGATAATGAGGGCTATTTGATTGTTGATAAGGGATTTACAGCTTTGTATATTATTGGAGAATAACAAAAAAATGATACTTTTAAATTTAATTTTATAAATTAAGTTAATTACTTTTCTATGTTTGAAATACCTACGGGTTATCTATAACTATCTTAAATAATGTCAATTAAGTGGGAAGTTTCCATATGAATTTTACAAAGCTTGAACCTATAATTCCTACTCCATCGATACTTAATCTGTTTTTAGCTGATAAATCGCCATATTTTGCTTTTAAGTCCGTTCTGGGTAAAGCATTTAAGGAATACTCAAAAGCAAATTTATCATTAACATCCCATCTAAAAGATAGATTTGTACCAATTGATAAATGAGAAGAAGGTTCGTTAAAACTTATTCCTCCTCCCCATGTACCCCATCTGTTTATTAGAGTGGGTTCTATACTGGGAATAAAGGTAGTTTTGATACTTCTTTGAAAAGCATATAAATATAATGGGAAATGGTACCCTAAGCCTATAAAATATTTATCAAATTGTATTTTATTGAAACTTTCATAACCAACAGATACTTCTACATTTCGATCAACCATCGAAAATTGTAAATTATAATTTATGGCTGATTTATCATTAGTTGGATCACTCCCAATAATTGCATTTCTTAAATCTAATCCTCCTGAAAAAGAGATATAGTTATCTTTTTCGGTTTGAGAATATGAATTACACGTTGCTAGTATTACTGCTAATATTATTACTGTTTTGCTCAATTTATTTTTTTTCATTCATTCATTTTATTCACATAATCTAATGCCTCTTTAATTTCTTCATCACTCATTTCAGTAATTATTATTACTTTTTTTAGATCTTCAATAGTGTACATTTTCCAGTTTTTTGTTGTGTTTAGCTTAAAATTTTAACTTAAAAAATTGTAATTTCTATAAAATTAAATTATTAAATTTTTTCTTTTTTACTCTGGGTAATAAGTGTTTTGTTTTGTGTTGTAAGTGAAAAAAAATTATGACTGGTTTTATTATTTGTAATGAATAGAGCGTTGAATGAAAGTGTATTGTTCTTCAGAATTATTTTAATAATTACGTATTTTAAATGTAGAAATATTTCCAAAAAAAATAATCCGCAACACAAAATAGTTGTGAAATTAATGAAATAATTAAAATGTTTTTCCAGTAATTATTCGGTCGAATTTT
Source organism: Flavobacterium sp. ZB4P23 (assembly GCF_003970375.1). NCBI lineage: Bacteria > Pseudomonadati > Bacteroidota > Flavobacteriia > Flavobacteriales > Flavobacteriaceae > Flavobacterium > Flavobacterium sp. ZB4P23. Next base: position 295,501 of record NZ_RYDK01000001.1, on the reverse strand, counting down.
AAATAGAAGAAATTATTTTGAAATTTTTGGGACATGAATTTTGTCGAAATATGAATTGTAACAGCTAGGATAGTCTGGATTTAATTGTGATTTCACATATTTCTCAAAAATAATCACTTATTACTTGGTAGTGTGTTTTTTACTTTTTTTAATATAAAATTTGAGTTAAATTTTAACGTAGTAAATGATGAAAAAAAAATTACTAGTACTGTTGTTTGGTTTTGGAACAGCAACGTATGCACAGGTTGGAGTAGGAACACTTGCTCCTAACGCATCTACAATGCTAGATGTGGTTGCAAATAATAAAGGAGTTATGATTTCTAGAGTCCCTTTGAAGGGAACCAATGATAGTACAACTATTTCAAATGGTAATGTAGAAAGTTTATTGGTTTACAATACACAGCTAATTGCTGATGTTAAGCCTGGTTATTATTATTGGCTTAATAATAAATGGAATAGAATAGTGAATACTGATGATGTAACAAAGGCATTGTCAATTTCTTCAATTGTGACAAAAACTAGTAGTTACGATGCTTTAACTACTGACGAGACCATCTTAGTAGATGCAACTTCCAATGCAGTGACGGTAACCTTGCCTTCAGCGGTATTGTCATTAGGAAAAAAATTTAACATTAAAAAAATTGATACTTCTAATAATAATGTGATCATAAAATCAGCTGCTGGAGCAATCGATACGATGACCTCCATTTCAGGAGGATTATGGTTGCAAACTTGGGTACTTCAATCGGATGGTACAAATTGGTTTGTTATAAGCAGTAACTAAGTTTTTTTTTACGTTTTGTAAGATACCTTTCTCTCTTATAATACCATAAAAAAAAAGTAGTGTTTAGAAAAAAAGAAGTTTCCTTTTTTAATAAAAAACAGAAAAATGAAAAAAAATATTTTAATAGCATTGCTATTTTTGAGTTGTTTTATGGCAAAAGCACAAATAGGTATTGGTACACCAATGCCTGATCCTTCAGCAGTACTGGAATTAAAAAGTACTACTAGAGGTTTTTTGCCCCCTAGTTTAACGACCGTTCAACGTGATGCGATTATATCTCCAAAGGTAGGTTTAATGATTTATAATACCAGTAGAAGATGTTTAGAATGGTACAATGGTACTTTTTGGTATAACGGCTGTGGTATCGATAGCTCTTCGGGAGGAAGTGCTGTTATCTCGGGGTATAGTAGTGTTACTGCATCATCAGGGACTTTAACTGTTGGAAATTCTGCATCAGGGGTTACTCAAACCATAACGGCTTTAGTGGGTAAGGTTGGTAGTTATGATATTTCGGTAACTGTCAATGGCGTAACATTTACAGCTTCTGGTATTTTTACCGGAACAGGACCCCAGAACATTGTGCTTACCGCTTCAGGTACTCCCTTAAAAGGAGAAACCTCAAATTTTGTTTTAAACACTACCCCCAGCATTAGTTTTCCTAGAACAATTGTAGCAGTAGGTGTTGAAGGGTCTTCAAATGGTACTGCTGTAGTTTCGGGGTATAGCCCTTCTACGACATCAACAGGTACTTTAACCGCTGGTACTCCTGCATCAGGGGTAACCCAAACGATAACGGCTACTGTAGGCAGTATTGGTACTTATAATATTTTGACTATAGCCAATGGTGTAACGTATACCGGTTCCGGAACTTTTACAGGAACAGGACAACAGAATATTGTACTTACGGCTACAGGAATACCTTTAAAAGTACAGACCTCAAATTTTGTTTTAAATACAACCCCTAGCATTAGTTTCCCCCGTACAACTGTAGCGGCAATCGTTGGTACTAGTGTATCTTCAGGTGGTAGTGCTATTGTTTCGGCATACACGGGTGCTACGGCATCTACAGGAACTTTAACTGCTGGTACACCTGTAACTGGAGTAACCCAAACCATAACGGCTACAGTAGGCAGTGTAGGTACTTATAGTATTACAAAAACCATTAATGGTGTAACTTTTACAGGTTCTGGCACTTTTTCAGGAACAGGGCAACAGGATATTGTGCTTACAGCTACAGGTACTCCTGTAGTAGCAGGTGTTTCTAATTTTGTATTAGACACAGCTCCTGCAGTTAGTTTTTCTAGAACAATTTTAGATGCTGGTTCAAATGGATCTTCGGGAGGTACAGGTATTGTTTCGGCATACGCGGGTGCTACGGCATCTACAGGAACTTTAACTGCTGGTACACCTGCAACTGGAGTAACCCAAACCATAACGGCTACAGTAGGGAGTGTTGGTACTTATACTATCACGAAAACCATTAATGGTGTAACTTTTACAGGTTCTGGCACTTTTTCAGGAACAGGGCAACAGGATATTGTGCTTACAGCTACAGGTACTCCTGTAGTAGCAGGTGTTTCTAATTTTGTATTAGACACAACTCCATCCGTTAGTTTTTTTAGAACAATTTTAGATGCTGGTTCAAATGGATCTTCGGGAGGTACAGGTATTGTTTCGGCATACACGGGTGCTACGACATCTACAGGTACTTTAATTGCTGGTACTCCTGCGTCTGGGGTAACCCAAACCATAACGGCTACTGTAGGCAGTGTAGGTACTTATAATATCACGAAAACCATTAATGGCATAACGTATTCCGGTTCAGGTACTTTTACAGGAACAGGACAACAGGATATTGTACTTACAGCTACAGGTACTCCTATAGTAGCAGGAACTTCCAATTTTGTATTAGACACAACTCCATCCGTTAGTTTTTCTAGAACAATTTTAGCAGCTGGTTCAAATGGATCTTCAGGAGGTACAGGTATTGTTTCGGGCTATACTGGTGCTACGGCATCTACAGGAACTTTAACTGCTGGTACTGCTGTATCTGGAGTAACCCAAACCATAACGGCTACTGTAGGCAGTGTAGGTACATATAGTATTACAAAAACAATTAATGGCGTAACTTTTACGGGATCTGGCACTTTTTCAGGAACAGGGCAACAGGATATTATACTTACAGCTACGGGTACACCTGTAGTAGCGGGTATTACTAATTTTACATTAGACACAACTCCTGCAGTTAGTTTTTCTAGAACAATTTTAGATGCTGGTTCAAATGGATCTTCGGGAGGTACAGCAGTTGTGACAAGTTATACTAATAAATCATCATCAGGAACTTTAACTGCTGGTACTCCTGCGTCTGGGGTAACCCAAACCATAACAGCTACTATAGGAAGTGTAGGTACGTATAATATTACTACTATTACTAATGGCGTAACTTTTACGGGTTCTGGAACTTTTACCGGAACAGGGCAACAGGATATTGTGCTTACAGCTACAGGTACACCTGTAGCGTCTGGTATTACTAATTTTACATTAGACACAACTCCTACGCTTAGTTTTTCTAGGGTAATTGTCAGTGCAACTTCAGGTGGTACTGCTGTTGTGACAAGTTATAGTAATAAATCATCAGCAGGAACTTTAACTGCGGGTACCACTGTGTCTGGGGTAACCCAAACGATAACGGCTACAGTAGGAGGTGTAGGTACGTATACTATCACTACCATTAGTAATGGCGTAACTTTTACGGGATCTGGCACTTTTTCAGGAACAGGGCAACAAGATATTGTGCTTACCTCTACAGGTACACCTGTAGTTGCAGGAACTTCCAATTTTATATTAGACACAACTCCATCCGTTAGTTTTTCTAGAACAATTTTAGATGCTGGTTCAAATGGATCTTCGGGAGGTACAGCTGTTGTTTCGGCATACACGGGTGCTACGGCATCAACAGGTACTTTAACCGCTGGTACTCCTGCATCTGGGGTGACTCAAACCATAACGGCTACAGTAGGCAGTATAGGTACTTATAATATCACGAAAACCATTAATGGTGTAACTTTTACAGGTTCTGGCACTTTTTCAGGAACAGGGCAACAAGATATTGTGCTTACCGCTACAGGTACACCTGTAGTTGCAGGAACTTCCAATTTTATATTAGACACAACTCCATCCGTTAGTTTTTCTAGAACAATTTTAGATGCTGGTTCAAATGGATCTTCGGGAGGTACAGCAGTTGTGACAAGTTATACTAATAAATCATCATCAGGTACTTTAACTGCTGGTACTCCTGCGTCTGGGGTAACCCAAACCATAACAGCAACTGTAGGAGGTGTAGGCACGTATAATATTACTACTATCACTAATGGCGTAACTTTTACGGGTTCTGGCACTTTTTCAGGAACAGGGCAACAGGATATTGTGCTTACCGCTACAGGTACACCTGTAGCGTCTGGTATTACTAATTTTACATTAGACACAACTCCTACACTTAGTTTTCCTAGGATAATTGTCAGTGCAACTTCAGGTGGTACTGCTGTTGTGACAAGTTATAGTAATAAATCATCAGCAGGAACTTTAAATGCTGGTACTGCTGTGTCTGGGGTAACCCAAACGATAACGGCTACTGTAGGACGTGTTGGTACGTATTCTATTACCGCTATTGCTAATGGGGTAACTTTTACGGGTTCTGGCACTTTTACAGGAACAGGATCACAAGATATCGTGCTTATTGCTACAGGTACTCCTGTAGTAGTTGAGACTTCAAATTTTGTTTTAAACACTACTCCTACACTTAGTTTTCCTAGAACAATAGTCTCTTCTATTGATTTATCTTCGGGTGGTACTGCTGTTGTGACAAGTTATAGTAATAAATCATCAGCAGGAACTTTAAATGCGGGTACCGCTGTGTCTGGGGTAACTCAAACCATAACGGCTACAGTAGGAAGTGTTGGTACCTATTCTATTACCGCTATTGCTAATGGGGTAACTTTTACGGGTTCTGGCACTTTTACAGGAACAGGATCACAGGATATTGTGATTATTGCTACAGGAACTCCTGTAGTAGTTGAGACTTCGAGTTTCTCTTTAAACACGACTCCTACACTTAGTTTTACTAGGGTAATTGTCAGTGTAACTTCGGGAGGTACAGCTGTTGTGACAAGTTATAGTAATAAATCATCAGCAGGAACTTTAAATGCTGGTACCGCTGTGTCTGGGGTAACTCAAACCATAACGGCTACAGTAGGTAGTGTTGGTACCTATTCTATTACCGCTATTGCTAATGGGGTAACTTTTACGGGGTCTGGCACTTTTGCAGGAACAGGATCACAGGATATTGTGCTTACTACTACCGGTACTCCAGTAGTAGTAGGAACTACAAGTTTTTCTTTAAACACAACTCCTACAGTTAGTTTTCCTAGAACAATTTTAGCAGCTGGTTCAAATGCGTCTTCAGGAGGTACAGCTGTTGTTTCAGCATACACAGGTGCTACGGCATCAACAGGTACATTAACAGCTGGTACTCCTGCGTCTGGGGTAACCCAAACCATAACGGCTACAGTAGGCAGTGTAGGTAATTATAATATAACAAAAACCATTAATGGCGTAACATATACCGGTTCTGGCACTTTTTCAGGAACAGGGCAACAGGATATTATACTTACAGCTACAGGTACTCCTATAGTAGCGGGTATTACTAATTTTACATTTGACACAACTCCTGCGGTTAGTTTTCCTAGAACAATTTTAGCTACTGGATCAGATGGGTCTTCAGGTGGTACTGCTGCGGTGACTAGTTATATCAGTAAGGCATCCTCAGGAACTTTAACTGTGGGTACCGCAGTGTCTGGGGTAACCCAAACCATAACGGCTACTGTAGGCAATGTTGGTACTTATAATATCTCGGCCATTACTAATGGCGTAATGTTTACTGGTTCTGGAACTTTTTCAGGAACAGGGCAACAGGATATTGTACTTACGGCTACAGGTACACCCGTAGTGTCGGGTAGTACTAATTACGCATTAGACACAACTCCTACTGTTATTTTTTCTAGAACAATTTTAGCTTCTGGATCAAATGGATCTTCGGGAGGTTACGCTGTTGTTTCGGCATACACGGGTGCTACGGCATCAACAGGAACTTTAACTGCTGGTACTCCTGTAACAGGGGTAACCCAAACGATAACAGCAACTGTAAGTACAGTAGGTACTTATAGTATCACGAAAACTATTAATGGCGTTACTTTTACTGGTTCTGGCACTTTTTCAGGAACAGGGCAACAGAATATTGTGCTTACCGCTACAGGAACACCTATAGTTGCGGGTATTACTAATTTTACATCAGACACAACTCCTGCGGTTAGTTTTCCTAGAACAATTTTAGCTACTGGATCAGATGGGTCTTCAGGTGGTACTGCTGTTGTTTCGGCATACACAGGTGCTACGGCATCAACGGGTACTTTAACTGTTGATACTCCTGTAACTGGGGTAACCCAAACGATAACGGCTACTGTAGGGAGTGTTGGTACGTATAATATCACCACCATTACTAATGGCGTAACTTTTACCGGTTCTGGTACTTTTACAGGAACAGGGCAACAAGATGTTGTACTTACCGCTACAGGTACTCCTACAGTAGCAGGAACTTCTAATTTTACATTAGACACAACTCCATCGGTTAGTTTTCCTAGAGTAGTAGCTGATCTTATCAGTGCAACTTCAGGAGGTACTGCTGTTATTTCTTCTTATAGAGTTTATGCACCAGATAGTTTTTATGTTGGTTATACTGTGCCTTATGGAAGACGTTATAGTATAATTGCTTTTGTAGATAAAGTTGGTAGTTATAATATTACGACTAATACTATCAATGGTTTAACTTATACTGGCTCTGGTACTTTTACAGTAACAGGAGGAAATGTCATTGCGCTTGAGGCTATAGGTATACCTTTAAGAATTGAGGTGGACAATTTTGTTTCAAATACGATTCCTACATTTACTATAATTAGTATTGGTTTCGGAAAATATGAATCAATCTGTGATGGATCTGCTCCAACAATGGTTGTAGATGTTCTTTCGAGTACTGGAAAGATATGGATGGACAGGAATTTAGGTGCTTTCCGTGCAGCTGTTGGTCATAACGATCATGATGCTTATGGTTGTTTGTATCAATGGGGTCGAGGTAATGATGGTCATGCAAGTGTTATTTGGGATAATATGCAAACACAATCGACAAAAGGAACTGTTAATGGAACTACATCGAGTTTATCAACCACAAATAATCCAGGGGATGCTTTATTTATAATTAACCCTAATTATGATTGGCGTTCAGTAAAAAACGATGCATTATGGCAAGGTGTTTTAGGAGTCAATAATCCATGTCCTTCAGGATATAGAGTACCTACAGAGTTTGAATTCGCTGCAGAAGCAGTGGCTTATAAAATTACGAATTTTGATAGTGCGTATGATTCTCCTCATAAGTTTATTCTTGCGGGTTATCGAAATATGTATACTGGTGATGTACAAGATAATGGAGTACGTGTTCGTTTATGGACTAGTACTGTAAATGCAGCTAATGCGCGAGCATATAACTTTAGTAATTTAGATACTTATAATATTGTCAATTCTTTCCCTCGTTCTACCGGTTTTTCCGTTCGTTGTATCAAAGACTAATTTTTTTAATTTCTTCCTGCCTTTAAGGCAGGAAGTTTTAAATATTTAGTTTTACGGTTTTTAAGTTAAATAATTTTTTAAAAAAAATAAAAAATGATGAAAAATATTTTAATAGCAATGCTATCGCTGAGTTGTTTTATGGCAAAAGCGCAAATAGGTATTGGTACACCTATGCCTGACCCTTCGGCAGTACTGGAATTAAAAAGTACTACCAAAGGTTTTTTGCCCCCTGGTTTAACTACGGTTCAACGTGATGCGATTGCGTCGCCAATGGCGGGTTTAGTGATTTATAATACGACCAAAAATTGTTTAGAGTGGTTTGATGGGACTACCTGGTATAACGGTTGTGGGGTTCAGGAATCCTCGGGAGCTACTGCTGTTGTCACGGCGTATAGCTGTTCTACTAATTCAGTGGGTACCTTAACTGTGGGTACTCCTGTGTCTGGGGTAACCCAAACCATAACGGCAACGGTTGATAGAGTGGGTACCTATAGTATTTCGGCTAGTGCTAATGGGGTGACTTTTACGGGTTCTGGCTCTTTTGCAGGAACTGGATCTCAGGATATTGTGCTTACTGCTTCAGGGATTCCCTTAGTAGTTGCCAACTCAAATTTTGTTTTAGATAGAAGTGTATCGTGTAATTTTAGCCGAAATACGCTTTAATGCTACTGGAGCCACAGCTACATTGGAGTAGTTATGTGAGTGGTGCTGATGTGCTTTTTAGCTTCTTTACAAATAATGCAAAGGCTGGAATTTATTACATGCGTTAATTCGGTAATAGTGTTCGTTGTATCAAAGACTAAATTGTTATTTTTTCTTCCTGTCCTTTGAGGCAGGAAGTTTTAAATATTTAGGTTTTACGTTTTTTTAAACCCTAGATTCAAGTTACAAAAACAAAAAAAGGATAAAAAATAACATGACTTTCCGTTCGGACTACCAGTCACTTTTTGCTGCCACAACATGAGGAACTCGATCTGGCGAAGCAATTATCCTGAATTTCTATTTTAATCTTTAAAAAAAACGGTAAAAATTAGTGTAATTTTTATCATTTTTTTTAGAAATACTGCTCTTTTGTAAATTTAGTCCGCTTATCGAACAGTACTAAAAAATATTTTGAAAGCGTTGTTATTTCTCAATTGTTTGAATACTGCATTAGCATTCAAATAAGATATTTCTATAATATTTTATATAGTGTATCTAACGCACATTTAAATATATGATTAATCAGCTTAAAGCCCTAAAATTAATAAAAATCTACTCAATAATCTGCGACAGATTTGAAAAAGATTTAAAATATACTTGCGAACGTTTTAGCAACAACGATAAGCAAGATTTAACAGACCAAGAAATTATGACCATTTATCTATTCGCAGTTCAAGAAGAACAACGCTTTAGCATCAAACAAATTCACAAATATGCTTGTGATTATTTGATTGATTGGTTTCCAAAACTCGGTTCATATACTGCTTTTTCTAATCGGCTTAACCAATTGTCGGAAGCTTTTAGACGTTTTACATCTTCGTTGTTTGAAGATTTTCTACCCTCTGACTGTTTTGCTGATCAAAGTTTACTGGATTCAATGCCAATAATCACTTGTTCTGGAAAGCGTAATGCAAAAGTAGCTAAAGAACTGACCGACAAAGGATATTGCTCTACTAAAAGCTTGTATTATTATGGTGTGAAATTACACGCATTGGCTTTTAGACGTTTAGATAAAATCCCTTTTCCTGAGGAAATTCAAATAACTCCTGCCTCAGTAAATGATTTAACTGTATTCAAAGAAGCTTGGTCTGAGAAAACTAACAGGAATTTTTTTGGAGATAAAATATACAATAATCTAGATTTTTTTACTGAATTAGAGCAAAAGAAAAATTCGATTATGATGACTCCAATCAAAGGAATTAAAGGGCAATGTCAAGAAATCAAAAATAGAGATAAAGCTGCAAATGATTTGTTTTCGACAGCAGTATCAAGAGTTAGACAACCTATAGAAGCATTTTTTAGTTGGCTAATTCAAAGAACAGATATTCAAAGAGCTAGTAAAGTGAGGTCTGCCAAAGGACTGTTGATTCATATCTTCGGCAAAATCGCTTCCGCTTTTATAAACTTAACATTTTAACCCTTGATTCGCATAATATAATAGAAGAGAATCTAACTATTAGTTTTAATATTTTGTAGTTTCGCTTTTTTTAATGTCCCTTTTACCTGATTCTAATAGTATGTTGTTATTTTTCTTTTTAGCTTTTTCTTTTTCGGGAATATTATGTGCTTTTATTCTTTTAATTTTAAATAGGGTTGATGTATTTGCAAATCGGTTATTAGCGATGGGTTTGTTTAATATTTCTGTTGTTATTGTTTTGAACGGTTTAACGTATGTTGATGGTTTTTATCTTTCTTACCCACATTTGTATCGATTAGGTGTTTTTTCACAATATTTGCTGGCGCCTTTTTTTTATTTATATGTGCGAGCGACTATTAATAGAGAAGTTCGCTTTCGCAAATGGGACTGGCTTCATTTTATGCCGGCCCTGTTGCATTTTATTGAGTTTATTCCTTTTTATTTTATGCCAACAGATGAAAAAATAGCGTATTTAAAAATTGCTTTTTCTCATGTCGAAATACTTTCTGAGCAAAAAGAAGGTTTATTGCCAGCGAACCTTCATCCCCTTCTTAAAACAGGAACCGGTATTGTGTATGAGTTTTTTCAGGTACGTTTATTGTTTTTTTTCTACAAAAATGACTATAAATGGTCGAAAAAAAATAAAAGAGTTTGGAATTGGCTAATTTGTCTCACTTTTTTCCATAGCTTAACCTATCTTTTTGTTTTTGTTTTGTCTATTTTTCATATTGGAAGCGATATAAGAATATATGCGATTTTAACACTAAGTGTGGTTCAGTTTTTTTGTGTAATTACTTTAGTGTTTAATCCAAGAGTGTTGTATGGTATGAAAGAAACTTTGAATATGAATACAGCTATAGATGCGGACGATCAAACAGAATCAAGTTCAAAAAAATTTATTCTTTCTTCCGATAAAAAGAAGCTGTATAAGGTAGCATTGGAGTCTTTTATTGAGAGTCAAAAACCGTATTTAAAAAAAAATTATTCGATACGAGAATTTGCGATTGACTGTAATATCCCTGTTCATCATTTGTCTATTGTTATTAATGGGGAGTATGGTTGTAACTACACTGATTTTATTAATAGTTACCGTATCAATTATATTATTGTTCATCGGTATGATGAAAACTGGAGTTCCTTTTCATTCGAAGGGCTATCTTCTGAGGCTGGTTTTAATTCACGGAGCTCTTTTCTTAATGCATTTAAGAAAGTAACCGGTCAAACACCTTCGGATTATTTTGCGCAAAAAAAGCATAATAGTATAAAAAGTATTAAACCGATTTCTTTTCTGTAAAAACGGATCATCGATACATCTCCTTTAGCTACGCTGTAGACACAAGTTTAAAATAGAACACAGATAACACAGATTAACGTAGTTTTTTCTTTTTTCCGTAAAAATAAAACCTATCTGGATTCGACTTTACGTGAATTAATTTGTGATAATTTATGAAAGTTGAGTCTGATTTTTTTTTAATATTGGTGTCCAGACGGTAGCTAAAGGAGAAGGGGTGTAATAGGGCTATCTTATTTATGTCTTTGGTATAACTTCTTGAATTTGAAATTTCTAATACTTTATTTTTTCCTCATAAAAGCAATTTTTAAGTTTAGTATCTTCCTTTGTATTGAATATTTGCATAATGACTAGTGCTGTAATCGTTTAAATTATTTTGACTCGTAAAGCAGACTGAGTAAATTTCCTTTTAGCCTCAGATTTAAAATATTTTCACTGTTTGTTTTCTAATAAACGGTTCTTTTTGCTGTACTCCGGTAAAATCCGTATAATCCTGGACGGAAATAAGTAACTGGTATTAGTAACGGATAGTCATAAAAGATCAGACTCCAAATTCCCGGATCACAATGGGGAAGCATTTTTTATTGTTTCTCAGTTTGGTCAAGAGTATAAATACCGTCCGCAATTAGTGGGACATTCGAAGTTGTCGTTATTGTATATAAGCACAATCTTTTTTAACTAGTATAATTTTTGGACTTCTCTCAAGAGAGGTATAAGTAATTAGAAAGATACAGTGTCGTAATATAAAATACGAGACCAATTAGTAAAAAGAGTTTTTGCCAATAATTTTAAGAATTAAAGAGATTTTTGGGCTAGCTGGCAAATTAATCTGCGGCAAAGAATATATTTAGGGCTCCATTACACTAAGATATTAAATTTTAGCCATTACTGAATTGGCATTAGGGAAAATTTTGGCATATGAAATGGTAACTAGAATGGACCATTTTTTTACATTAGATTCTGAGCTGTTTGTTGTAGAATTAAGTACCACAGTAGCCTAAATTATAATGGATTTTGTTTCAGTGCTTGTGACAGGTGTCCTTCATGCAAGCGATTAATTTTAAAAAATTTGTAAAACGGACTAAATAACCACTCATAATTGCTTCGTTTCGCCAAACAAGGCAGCAAATTCGCATCGTTTGACGAAATGAGACAACAAATGCAGCAATGTAGTATTGGGGAATATTATTTACGTTTTACTTTTGGATCATATTTATGGCACTCGCAAATGTGTTGTGTTTGTCATTTATACTTTAAAAAGTAACAATTATAATCTGTCAGTTACAATTGTTGCTTTTGAGATTTGGTTTAAAAATGCCTGTTTGGGGTTTTTAAAAGACTAGACTTAATTCTTATACTTTAGACTCGAAATTTGAGGATATTTTTTTTAAAATAAAACTAATTAAAAATAATTACTATGAATGCACATTACAATATCACGATAATTGACGACGACTTTATTGATGTTTTAGCTTTAAAAAAAATAATTTCAGCGTATTGTATCAATATTAATTCAGTCATTCATATAGCCACTATCCAGGAGGCAATTATTGAACTTAACGAGAATAAGCCTGATATCGTTTTTATGGATGTTATATTTAAAGATTCAATTATTTTTGATTTTTTAGATGAGTTTAGTTTAGAGGATGTTCCGGTAGTGTTTATTTCTTCAGAAAAAGCGTATGCGGTAAATGCTTTCGAAAATAATGCTGTTGATTTTATTCTAAAACCATTTAAAGTAGAGAATGTAATTTTGGCAATCAATAAAGCAGTAAAGAGAATCAAGATGAATAACTTGTATTTGCAAGCTGATTTTTCTGTAGAAAATAGAAATACTCATAATGATTATTTAGCTATTTCATCTTTAAATAAAATTGATTTTATAAAAAAAGAGGATGTTATGTTTTGTATGGCTGATGGTAAGTACACTACTTTTTTCTTATTAGGGGGTAAAAAAATTGTATCAAGTAAAAATTTAGGAGAGTATGAGAAAGTCTTGGATAGTTCCTATTTCTATAGGATTCATCACGGATATATTATAAATATCAGATTTTTAATAAGTATTATCAAAAAAGACGGTGTTTATTGTGAACTAGCGAATAAAATTACCATACCAGTTTCCAAAAGGAGACAGGAAAGCTTTAACAAATTCATTAAGCTTAAAAACTAAATGAATATAGTAGTATTGAGGTCGGTATTTAAGCACATATCATTTCTTGATGAGTAATATTCTCTGATTTCACCATCCTTTTGATTAAATTGTTAAAGATTGTGTCTTTGTTTTGAGAACGATTAATTCGGTAACAAAATTCAGCAAAATATCTGTTAATATTATTCTCACTTACCCAAGAATAAGGTTGTTCTTATCCAAGATTTCACTGGATGAATCATAATATGTAATGCTTTAAAATTAGACCCTTTATCACTTAATATTTGTGTTAGGTCATAATCCTTAGCAATAGGATTGTATCCTTTCCATTTGTCGGTCGTTATTCTTGCGTGTAAATCTATATGTTTTTCGAACATTTTTCTTAAAGATTTAGCGGAGTAATCGAGGATTTGAAAGGTATAAAAACGTTTTGCTTTTCCGTTATCTGTAAGTTCCAAAGCACATATGGCTTTTTTCTTTGTACTGTCATAACTTCGTCCGGGTTTACCTTCTTCATAGCCACCTACGACATATTCATCAACATTAATTACGCCAGTCATAGGGAAATTTCCACTTGATTTCATAGCCTCACGCACTTTATGCATAAATAACCTAGCGGTTCTTTGGTGAACGCCAAAACGAACTGCAGTTTGAGAAGCGGAAAGACTTTTTGTACTAGTTGACATTTCAAAACAAATAAAAAATGCTTTTTTCAAACCAAATTTTACTTTGTGGAATAAAGCGTTAGCCATTGCCAATTCAGTATCGCTACAAATATTACAAGTTCTCGCAAAATCTTTGCGTACTTGACTTTTTGTATGACCACACTTACTACAAACACAGTGCTCTGACCATTTTATTTCTAAAAGATATTCTCTACAATCTTGGTCTGTTTTGAATCGTTCAGCAAACTCTATGAGGTTTTGTCCTTTAAAAATTTCCATTTTTTCTATGTTTTACTAGACTTTAAAGGTGTGAATTTAAATGCAGACCTCAATAGTAGTATATTTTAGCCATGTGATTTCTGGAGGGGTTAACTTTAAATTTTCAATATAAATATAGAGCGATCATATGAATAGCCTATTTAATAAAAGATTGTGGATGTAGTTGCGGGAGAGTTCTTTACTTTTATATTTGGGCAATTATACTCCTTTTATTTACACTTGTTACTTTTAGATAGGAGTTATTATTGAAAATAGTAATATTTGAAAAAAATAGTTGTCATGCCACCTTTTTATCCATTTGAGTTTGGAACGTGTGTACAAAAGTTTTTTGTTTTTTGAAAAATGTCTGAGAGTACTTTTCGTTAAAGTTTTTTTTTATCAAGTTACAGGGGTAGTAGGTACTTCAATTTTTTTGGTTTGTTTACTTGAAAAAATGCAACATTTTTTTCTATCCTGTACGATGTTATTTTTTTGATAAACAAGCTTGGATTAAGTAGTATTTCAATTTAAGTATTTTAAATATTTTAGCAATGAAGAAGATAATTAAATATGTTATTAGTGCGGATGGAATTCCGATTTTGTTTAGTTGTGATATATTACATGCTGATGTGTTGCAAAGCAGTTCTATATCCGCAGGTTTTTTGATTCTGAGGTATGATGTTGCAAAGGCTGCTTTTTTAGTAAAATGTTTTGGAGAAAGTAGCTCTTTAAAAGTGAAATCAAAACTTGAAGTTGATGAAAAAATAATCGAAGATTTTTTTAATTTTTAGTTTAGGATTAGAAAAAAACGTATTTAGATTATTGGGATATTTAGCGCATTTAAAGCAGCAGTAGTTGATGGAATTTAGGGGTAACGAGCTCAGATTGTTTAAGGAAATGAATAGAAAAGGGCATTAAGTAATCAGCATTTTTTTAGGTTTTCGGATCACGTTCTAAAATTAATAATTGTTTACGATAGGCCAGAAAATAATGGTTTGCTAAGAAGCAAAAAAAATAAGTATGTGTGAAAAATAAACTCCTGATTTATGACTTTTCAAACGGTTGCAAATTCATTATTAAAAAAAATGAATTTGATTTCAAGAGCTTTTTTGAATACATAAGGGAGGAAGTTATTGATTATAATGATTTTGTTGCAGTGATTTTTATTGTCAACTAGACTGTAGAACTTTTGGATATGATGTGGATTTATAAATAGGAGTGCTGATTTTTTTAGGGACTCGGATAATGCAAATCAGTAATGCTTTAGAAGAGTTAGAGGATACTATTTTTCTTGATTTACAGCTAAGTCGTCAGGAAATGATAGATTATATAAAGTTTAATTTGAGGCTTTCCGGGGCTTCTAAGGTAGGTTAAACAACAAGATAAAAACACATTGTATATCCCTCTATTTATTGAGTTGTAAAGAGTTTTTTTATGTACAATTCTTATTTTAATTTGTTGGACTACCAATGTTGTTCGTTAATTAGTCCAATTAGGAGTTCAAGCGCAATGTTAGTAAGGTAAGGTTTATTTTGTCATTGTGAGGAAAGAAGTAATTACATCTGTTGCTCTAGTTAGGAGTTTTCATTTAAATGTCAGTTCGAGTGATTTTATAAATTATCGATAGCAGTTTATAAAATTGTATCGAGAACCGTTGTTTACTAAATAGCTTCTCGATACATTTTGACTTATTACGTTGCTGTTTTCTACCACAATCCTACAAGTCAAAATCCCGAAGTCTCGGGACGAAGTGACGTTGCTTGAAGATGCATACAGTCTGCTCAGCGTTTTTAGATTCAAAATCCTGTTTTAATTTTGATTAGCATGCGGCACATGATTTCAGTTCGCTTTTTATAAAAAACGTGTTATGTTTTTTTGAGATTGAATAATGCCGATATTGATACGGTTATTCCCTGAAAAGTGCACTTGTTTATTTAGGATGGTATTTTCACAAGAAAATGATTTTATTTGAGGTCATTATTACTGTAAAACTTAAAAACGTATGAAAAAATTTTTATTTATCATTGTGTTGTTCATGGGATTGTCGAGCTATGCGCAAGTAGGGGTTGGAACTTCTAATCCGGATACATCAGCTCAACTCGATGTGGTTTCGACAAATAAAGGAATTTTGATTCCTCGAATGAAATTAACGGGAACCTCGGATGTTAGTACTATAGCCAACCCAAAAGAAAGTTTGTTAATTTATAACACGGCAACTGCTGGAGATGTTGTTCCAGGATTTTATTACTGGAATTCGCTTAAGTGGGTTACTTTAGCAGGAGGTCTTTCAGGGAATGTTGCAATAAGTAGTGGAGGAACAGGGGCGACTACTGCTCCGGCTGCTTTGGCTAGCTTAGGAGCGCAGTCAATCGCTAATATTACTACAGTATTAGGAACTACCTTGGATCATTATCCTTCAGAAAGTGCGGTGACAACGTACGTCGATACCGAAGCCACTAGAGCTGCTACTGTTGAGTCGGGATTGCAAAATCAGATTTTTTCCGAAGTAAGTAGAGCTACTACTGCCGAATCGGGATTGCAAACTGCAGTTGGTTTAAAAGCATCAACGGCTAATGTAACTGCTGCGGTAGCTACAGAAACTACAAGAGCCACTGCTGCCGAAGTTGCATTGCAAGCGAACATAGATACTGAAGCAACAACGGCTAGAGCAGCAGAATTATTAAATTCTACAGCAATAACTAATGAAGCAACCACAGCTAGAGCAGCAGAATTATCAAATTCTACAGCAATAACTACTGAAGCAGCTACAGCTAGAGCAGCAGAATTATCAAATTCTACAGCAATAACTAATGAAGCAACCACAGCTAGAGCAGCAGAATTATCAAATTCTACAGCAATAACTACGGAAGCAACCACATCTAGAGCAGCAGAATTATTAAATTCTACAGCAATAACTACGGAAGCTGCTACAGCTAGAGCAGCAGAATTATTAAATTCTACAGCAATAACTAATGAAGCAGCTACAGCTAGAGCAGCAGAATTATTAAATTCTACAGCAATAACTACTGAAGCAGCTACAGCTAGAGCAGCAGAATTATTAAATTCTACAGCAATAACTACGGAAGCAACAACGGCTAGAGCAGCAGAATTATCAAATTCTACAGCAATAACTACTGAAGCAGCTACAGCTAGAGCAGCAGAATTATCAAAAGAAGATAAAATTAACAAGACTATTGTTATTGACGCTACTGCTAATGATACAAAATATCCTAGTGCATTAGCTGTAAAAACGTATGTTAATGCTGTTCCTTCTTTTTATAATGCTGATGGTACTTTAACTGGAGCAAGAACAGTAACGCAGAATAATAATAACTTAACCTTTACTACAGGGACTGCACAACTAGTTATTGATGGTGCTTTGAAATTGAATGCGGCTGTTATACATAATTTTGTAACGACTACAGCTAATGCATATACTATTCCTGATAATGCAAATACGGTTTTATATAATGGTGTAGGGGCCTCTATTTTAACTTTGCCGACACCTTCTGCTGCAAATACGGGTATGGAAATTAAAATCATTAATGCCTCTGCTTCCGCAATTAATTGTACTGGATCTATTAGTACTGCTTTTGTTCTTAATATTCAAGGAGGTACAGTTTGTCATGCTTTTTGTGATGGTACTTCATGGTTATTATATCAAAGTTCATTATAATAATTAAATTACCTAAAGGATGATACAGAAAATTTTTATAGTTATGTGTTGTTTGTTGTTGGTTCAAATTAGTTTTGGTCAAATAAAGATAAATACTAATATTGGTACTACAACTATGAATACGAACTCTGCTTTTTTGGATGCTTCTAGTTCACCTAGTTGGAATAATATTACTAATACTAATTTAGCTAAGGGGTTAGTTTTTCCAAGAGTCGATTTGACAACTATGGCGAATATGGCTCAGGCGGGAACTACGGGGCCTACTAATAATCCAAATCGTTTTGATGGGATGTTAGTGTATAATACCGCCACAGGAACATCAGGTATTGGATTAGTTGCGGTAAAACCCGGGTTTTATTATTACAGCAATAAATCAGTTACTCTAAACGGGGGGACCTGGCTTGCAGTTGTGTCTAAGGACGCTGTTGTGGCTACAAGTGTGGTAACTAAAACGGCCTCTTATGTAATTGTCGATAGCGACTCTACGGTATTGTGTAATGCTACTGGGGGTGGGTTTACGGTGTCATTACCTGATGCTGCCATTAATTCCGGGAAAACCTTTATAATTAGTAAAACAGATACCAGTGATAATGCACTAACGTTCTCTCCCTCCCTAAAATTTGCCGAGGGAGTTCTAGTCAGTGTTTTAAATTATACAAAAACACTAAAAGTGCAAAGCGATGGCACTAGTTGGGTTGTTGTCAATTAAGTAACAATTCGTAAAATAAATGGAATATTCTTAAATAACAATTAATAAATAACACATTATGAACAACAAGTACACAAAAGCATTAGCGATTTTATTATTCGCAGCTGCAGGAATTACAACGGCATCAGCACAAGTTTCTCAAAAGATAGGAGCAAACCCTTTTGCTCTTACAAAAAGTGCCGCTCTGGAGATCGAGAGTACTACAAAAGGTTTTTTGCCTCCTCGTATGACACCAGCACAACGTGATCTTATTGCTACCCCGGCAACGGGATTAACGATTTATAATATCACTGATAATTTATTGCAAGTGAATACAGGAACAACAGCGTTACCAGTGTGGAGTGCCGCTACAGTTACTGCAACTACACTTCTGGCAAAAGTTCTTGATTATACCGTACTTGGTACTGATGCTACCGTTTTGTTTGATGTTTCTGCTGCATCAGCAGGGCTAACCGTAACATTACCGGATGTTCTTGCTAACAAAGGTAAAATTTTCACCATCATTAAAATAGATGCATCAGAAAATAAATTAAAATTTGTCCCAGCATTAGTTTTTAATATAGAATATCCTGCGGTTAGTGAATTGAACTATGCTAAGGCGGTTAGAATTCAAAGTGACGGTTCAAAATGGAATGTTATTAATTAATATTTTTCATTTATGAAATTAAGGTTAACTGGGTTTATCCCAAAAACTAACTAACAATTTGAATCAAGGGTTGCGTTTATACTTTTTTTGGGGGTAAGTCACGGTCCTCATCCGTTTTTAAAGCGGGTGGGGTCTATTCCTCAAGAATAGCGGTATTTTATTTTAACCCTCTATAAACATTAATAAAGAATACCATTCTGACTATAAAACACTTAAAATCAGCTACTAATTAATCAAATCAATGGAGTACACCATTTTTTTTAACATTAATTTTCACCCAAAAGTTACAGTAAGAATTTTGAATGATTATTTGTCTATTAGGGTTCAAAGTGACAGAACAAACAGGAATGTTGATGATTACTTTTTAGGGCATTAATGCTAGTGGGTTATTTATTTTAATAGCCTTTATGTATTATGCTTAGAATGGGTTTATAGTCTCTTAATGCAGCATACAATAATTTATTTGCCATTACGGTATAGAATGCAAACAACAACAACAACAACAACAATAACAACAAAAGGAGCAATTAATGTGATTTCTCCAATTGTACAATGCTATATTAATTTTAAAAATTAATAGATCATTAAAATTTTACCCCAGCCCTCAATGTAATAAATTGGTAATTAAGTAATTGTTGAATAACATTCTCGGTTGCTTAATTTTAATTTTTAATCTCTATATTATTATGTATTCAAAAATAACAAAAATAGGTTTATTTTTTCTTTTCATTTGTTGCTGCATAAACAACGCATCGGCGCAAACGGTTCAGAAAATTGGAGGTACTCCTTTTAACGTAACCAAAAGTGCCGTCTTCGAACTAGAAAGTACAACCAAAGGATTTTTACCACCCCGAATGACGACCCTTCAGCGTAATGGTATTATAACTCCAGCTGTAGGATTGACTATTTTTAATATTGATACTATTGCATTAGAGATAAATACAGGAACGACACTACAACCGGTATGGAGTTCAGTGAAAGGCTATTTGCCTTTGGCAGGAGGAACGATGACGGGAGCTGTAGGTGTTAATGGGGCAACATTGACTTTAAATACGGATACTGCTGTTGCCAATACAAATACCACTACCATAGGAGGTGGGCTTGGCACAGGAACTATCACCCTTGGAGGTACAGCAACTCAAGCGATAAATATTGGTACTGGAGCAACTGGTACAAGTGTAAAAACAGTTACTGTAGGGAGTACAGTCAATTCTAGTGATACAACAATTCAGTCCGGTACAGGAGCTTTAAATTTAACACCAGCCGCAACAGGATCTATAGTTATAGGTAATGCAGCAGGATATGGAGAAGTCTCTTTAGGATCCTCTAGTAACACTCATGTTACTAGTGTAGGTGCAGCAACATCAGCAGGTGTATCTACTGTTAACATTGCAACAGGTGGTACAGGTAATAATAAAGTTAACATTGCAACAAGTTCAGCTGAAAATTTAGTTACTATTGGTAGTAGTGCATCACAAGTTGGTGTAGGCGGAACGCCAGTAACTTATGCAGCTTTGGCAGTGACTTCAACGACCAAAGGATTTTTGCCACCCCGAATGAATTCTGGAGAGCGAGATATTCTTGGAGGGACTCTTACTAAATTAGTAGATAAAGGAATGGTTATTTTTAATACAACTAATAATGCATTAGAGGTAAATACAGGAACTCCAGGTGCTCCGGCATGGACAGGTTTATCTAATTCGTACTTGCCTTTGGCAGGAGGAACGATGACAAGTACGGCAGTAATCCAGGGATCAGCATTGAAATTAAATGATGGAACCACTGGTAATCTTGTTAATACAACAGACATAGGAATTGGAGGTACCACAGGAACTATCACCCTTGGAGGTACAGCAACTCAAGCTATAAACATTGGTACTGGAGCCACTGGTACAAATGTAAAAACAGTTACTATAGGTAGTACAGTTGGTGCAAGTGCTACAACAATTCAGTCCGGTACAGGAACGTTAGGTTTAAAGCCAACAGGTACAGGATCTATAGTAATAGGTAATGCAGCAGGAACAGGAGATATTACTTTGGGATCCTCTAGTAATACTCAAGAGACTCATATAGGTGTAGGAACTGCTACTGGAATCGCTAAAGTATTCATTGGATCAAGTCGTGGAGGTGGTACTGGCGGTAGTGATGTTAACATAGGAAATATTGCTACCAATGTTTCTACTTATCCTTCCACTGTAAGAATTGCATCAGGAGCAGGTATAAATACGGTTCTTCTAGGGGGGTTTAGTGAATCAAGTACTACGACGATTCAGTCAGGTACAGGAACTTTAAGTTTAACACCAGCAGAAACAGGGCCTATTTTGATAGGTAATCCAGCAGGAACAGGATTAGGAACAATCACTTTGGGATCATCTACTGCTGCTCAAACTACTAATATAGGAACTGGAACGGGTATATCTACGGTAAAAATTGCTACAGGTTCAGATACTAATGCAAATTTAGTTACTATAGGAGGCGGTCTGTCACAAGTTGGTGTAGGCGGAGCGCCAGTAACTTATGCAGCTTTGGCAGTGACTTCAACGACCAAAGGATTTTTGCCACCCCGAATGAATTCTGGAGAGCGAGATATTCTTGGAGGGACTCTTACTAAATTAGTAGATAAAGGAATGGTTATTTTTAATACAACTAATAATGCATTAGAGGTAAATACAGGAACTCCAGGTGCTCCGGCATGGACAGGTTTATCTAATTCGTACTTGCCTTTGGCAGGAGGAACGATGACGGGTACACTTGGTATCAGTGGGACAGCATTGAATTTAAATAATAATGCTTCTACAAACGCCACTACCATAGGAGGGGGTAGTACCTCAGGTGCTATAACCCTTGGAGGTACAGGAACACAAATTATAAATATTGGTACTGGAACAGGGACAAAAACAGTTTCTTTAGGGAGTGATGCCAGTACGAGTGCCACAACGATCAAGTCCGGTTCAGCAGCATTAACGTTAACACCAGCCGCAGACCTAGCAGGAACAATAGTTATAGGGAATGCAGCAGGACTGGGACCTATCACTTTAGGATCGTCTACTGCAGCTCAAACTACTAATATAGGAACTGGAACGGGTGTATCTACGGTTAATGTTGGTACAGGAGGTACGGGTGCAAACTTAGTTACTTTAGGGAGCACTACTTCACAAGTTAGTATAGGTGGAATTTCATCAAGTACTACAGCGGCCTTAGATATAAATTCGACTACAAAAGGTTTCTTGCCACCACGATTGACTGCTTTACAGCTAACAACACTTAATAGTACATTACCAGCTTCAGGATTGACTATTTATAATACAGACAATTCTGCATTAGAGGTAAATATAGGAACTCCTGCTGTTCCGGTATGGAAATCAGCTACTAGTAATCCGTCTATAAGAATTCAAACGCTTAGTACTCCTCAACTTACATCAGCAGATTCGACTGTTTTGTTTGATACTACAAGTGCTAGCTTGACTGCAACTTTGCCAACTGTTACTACTGCATTAACCGGAAAGATATTTTTTATACGTAAAGATGATAATTCAACAAATACGTTGACTATTTCACCAGCATTAAAATTATCGGGAGTTACAACAACTGTTGTTTTAAATTATGCCAAAACTATCAAAGTGCAATGTGATGGTACTAATTGGATAATCATTGATTAATTTTTAGATATATAGAAGCAAAACTTAAGTGGGCAGGGAAGGCCTTCGAGTACAAAAAATAAGTTTACTCTTTGGGTTACTACAGCAGGAAAAATATAAAGTCTCTAGGTTCCGGTACACAAAGTGTATCGACTAGAGGAGTCTTACGGTTTTTGAGGGGCAATTGCTTGTAAGAATTTATTAGCTTTATTTTCCTGTTCGTGGTGGCCATCAACCGAGAGAGACGCTGTTTAAAATAAAACAGCATTGTAATTGTAAAGAAGGAAACTGGATACTGATACCACCGGATAGCGATTACATACAGAATGAATAAAAAAAGTAGTGTATAAATAGAGTAACTGATATTGATTATGTATAACAAACAATTAAAAAAAATTGTGTTGCTTCTTTTGATAGGAAGTTTCGCTGGTGTAGTCTCTGCTCAGACGCAGACGACATTGTTAAAGCTAGGAACTAATCCCTATACCATTAATACCTCGGCGGCGCTTGAAGTAGAGAGTACTACTAAGGGTTTTTTGCTTCCGCGTATGACCGCTGCGCAGCGTGATGGTATTACCTCTCCGACGAATGGTTTAACGATTTATAATACTTCTTCAAATTGTGTGGAGTGGTATAATGGTACCACCTGGCGCAGCAATTGCACCATTAAGGGAGCCACAATAGCTACTATAAATTGTGCAACAGCGACTACCAGCGGTACCTTAGTTAGTCAATTAGCTTCAAGCAGTGCCACTTCTATTATTCCTTACACCGGTGGTGATGGTAATGTATATACGAGTCAAGTAGTTGCCTCAACTGGGGTAACTGGTTTAACCGCCACCTTGGTTGGAGGAAATTTTGCTGTGGGTGCTGGATCATTGGGCTACAGCATTACGGGTACTCCTGCGAGTGCAGGCACCGCTTTGTTTGCCATTTCTATAGGGGGTCAATCGTGTAGTTTGAGCGTTACGGTTCAAGCAAGCGCCATAACATCAATAACATGTTCAAGCGCTACTACCACCGGTACTTTGGTTGGTGGTATAGTTTCGAGCGGTGTAAGTTCTTCTATCCCTTACGCAGGGGGTAATGGTGGTTCGTATGCCGGACAAGTTCTTACCTCAACAGGGGTAACTGGTTTAACCGCTACCTTGACTGCAGGGAATTTTGCTGTGGGTGCTGGATCATTAGCTTACACCATCACGGGTACTCCTTCCGCTTCAGGTACAGCTTCCTTTGCCATTAGCATAGGCGGTCAGTCGTGTACTTTAAATGTTACTGTAGCAACGGGGTCTATAGCTACACTCAATTGTGCAGGAGCTACTATCACCGGTACTTTAACTCAAAATAAAGTCGCTAGCGGTGTAAGTTCTTCTATAGCTTATACAGGTGGTAATGGCGGGACGTATCCCGCTCAGGTAGTTACCTCAACTGGGGTAACTGGTTTAACCGCTATCTTGACTGCAGGGAATTTTGCTGTGGGTGCTGGATCATTAGCTTACACCATCACGGGTATTCCTATCGGTGCAGGCACGGCATCCTTTGCTATTGCCATAGGCGGTAAATCGTGTAGTATAAGCATTCCTGTAATAGCAGGAGGCTCGATAAATTCTTTAACATGTTCTTCAGCCACTATTACCGGTACTTTAGTTGATGGTAATGTAGCCAGCGGAGTAAGTTCGGTTATTACTTACCCTAGTGGTGATGGTGGTTCGTATCCCGCTCAAACGTACCCCTCGACAGGGGTAACTGGATTAACAGCGACCATTGCTGCGGCGAATTTTGCAACGGGTGCCGGATCATTGAATTATACCATTTCAGGTACTCCTGCGGGTTCTGGCACGGCCTCCTTTGCCATTTCTACAGGCGGTCAGTCGTGTAGTTTAAACATCCCTGTAGCACCAGGTTCCGTAGCTACACTTGCAATTGCCACTACTTCTGGTTTTGTTACCGGAAATGTAGCCGCTAACGGAGTAAGTTCAGCTATCCCTTATACAGGGGGTAATGGAGGTTCGTATACCGCTCAGGCAATTACCTCAACCGGGGTAACGGGTTTAACGGCGACCTTGGTTGCAAATAAATTTGCTGTTGGTGCAGGTACATTAACCTACAATATAACGGGTACACCTGTTGGATGGGGGAGTGCTTCCTTTGCAATTACTATTGGAGGACAAACACGTAATTTAATTATTAGCACTTGTGGTGGTTATTTAAACACGTCGGGTACTTACAAACAATTTATGTGTTACAATTTGGGGTCAACAAACACTACCTCAGATCCAAATATTCCAACGCAAGGCAATAACGGTGCTTATTACCAATGGGGTAGAAACACTGCTTCTGCTACCGACAGCACCCCTGCAGGACCAGTCTCGGGTTGGAGTAATTCAACTACAACTGCATGGGGTGATGGCATTAAATCCGCCAGCGATCCTTGTCCTACCGGATACAGAGTACCCACTGTTAGCGAAATAGTTAATATGACTAATAGTAATACTAAAACCGTGATAGGGACTTGGGCAAATGATGGTAATTTCGCTAGTGCCATATCCTATGGGTCAAATAATATCATAACGATTACTTTTCCGGCTGCGGGCTATTGCGACTTTAACGCCAATGGTGCGTTGACCATGCGTGGCGCTAATGCCTGGTATTGGTCTGGTAGTATGAGTAGCGGCTACCCCATATTAACTTCTTGGTATATGCCCAACACTGTTGTCGCAGGCAATGGTATAATGAATAGTCTTTATGGCGCTTCAGTGCGTTGTGCATTAGAATAATTCGATTTATTTGACTATTAAGCAATTTTTCTTAGTGTGTGTACAGCACACCGGATATGATAACGAAGTTAAGTATTCTGTATAAAAATATTTTTGGTTGTACGGGCAGGAAAATAGAAAATTTTTGGTCATGATACATGTGTATCATCGATGGGCCCTTGCTGGTATTGTTGAGGATAACGTGTTGAATTTATTTTCTTTAAGTGGTGACCAATAATCAAGATAGGTTTAGTTTTAAATAAAACAGGATTGTAGTCCTAAAAAGAAGAAATTAGCTCATTAAAAGATCTCAAATGAGATTAAATTAGAGTAAAAAAGTAGTGTATAAATAGGGTAATAAATACAGATTATGTATAATAAATTATTAAAAAAAATTGCGTTGCTTCTTATGATAGTACCTTTTGTAGGAACAGTCTCTGCACAGCAGCAGACATTGTTAAAGCTAGGAAATAATCCCTATACTATTAATGTCTCGGCGGCGCTTGAAGTAGAGAGTACTACTAAGGGTTTTTTGCTTCCGCGTATGACCACTGATCAGCGTATTGCGATTGTCTCTCCGGCGAATGGTTTAACAATTTATAATATTACTCTAAATTGTGTGGAGTGGTATAATGGTACCACCTGGCACAACGGTTGCACCATTCAGGGAGCCACAATAGCTACTATAAATTGTGCAACAGCGACTACCAGCGGTACCTTAGTTAGTCAATTAGCTTCAAGCAGTGCCACTTCTATTATTCCTTACACCGGCGGTGATGGTAATAAATATACCGGTCAAGTAGTCACCTCAACTGGGGTAACTGGTTTAACCGCCACCTTGGTTGCAGGAAATTTTGCTGTGGGTGCTGGATCATTAGCTTACGCCATTACGGGGACTCCTGCAAGTGCAGGTACCGCTTTATTTGCCATTTCTATAGGGGGGCAATTGTGTAGTTTGAGCGTTACAGTTCAAGCAAGCACCATAACATCAATAACATGTTCAAGTGCTACTACTACCGGTACATTAATTGGTAATATAGCTTCGAGCGGTGTAAGTTCTTCTATACCTTATGCAGGGGGTAATGGTGGTTCGTATGCCGGACAAGTTCTTACCTCAACAGGGGTAACAGGTTTAACTGCTACCTTGACTGCAGGGAATTTAGCTGTGGGTGCGGGTACTCTTACTTATGCCATCACGGGTACTCCTGTCAGTTCAGGTACGGCTATCTTTGCCATTAGCATAGTCGGTCAGTCGTGTACTTTAAACGTTACTGTAACATCGGGTTCTATAGCTACTCTCAATTGTGCAGGAGCTACTACCACTGGTACTTTAACTCAAAATATAGCCGCTAGCGGTGTAAGTTCTTCTATAGCTTATACAGGTGGTAATGGCGGGACGAATACCGGTCAGGTAGTTACCTCAACTGGGGTAACTGGTTTAACCGCTACCTTGACTGCAGGGAATTTTGCTGTGGGCGGTGGAACATTAGTTTACACCATTACAGGTAGTCCTATCGGTTCAGGCACGGCTTCCTTTGCTATTGCTATAGGTGGTAAATCGTGTAGTATAAGCATTCCTGTAATAGCAGCAGGCTCGATAAATTCTTTAACGTGTTCCTCAGCCACTATTACCGGTACTTTAGTTGATGGTAAAGTAGCCAGCGGAGTAACTTCTGTTATTACTTACCCTAGTGGTAATGGTGGTTCGTATCCCGCTCAAACGTACCCCTCGACAGGGGTAGCTGGATTAACAGCTACCATTGCTGGAGCGAATTTTGCTACGGGTGCCGGATCATTGACGTATACCATTGCGGGGACTCCTGTGGGTTCTGGTACGGCCTCTTTTGCCATTTCTACAGGAGGTCAATCGTGTAGTTTAAACATCCCTGTAGCACCAGGTTCAGTAGCTACACTTGCAATTGCGAATACTTCTGGCATTGTTACCGGAAAGGTAGCCGCTAGCGGAGTAAGTTCAGCTATCCCTTATACAGGGGGTAATGGTGGTTCGTACGCCGGACAAGTTATTGCCTCAACAGGGCAAGCAGGTTTAACTGCGACCTTGGTTGCAGGGAATTTTGCTAATGGTGCAGGTACATTAACCTACAATATATCGGGTACGACTGTTGGGTGGGGCGGGGCTATCTTCGCAATTAGTATTGGCGGACAAACCATGAATTTATACATTAGCACTTGTGGTGCTTATGTATCCTCGGGTGTTTACAAACAATTTATGTGTTACAATTTGGGGTCAACAGACACCACTTCAGATCCAAATACTCCAAAACAAGGTAATAACGGTAGTTATTACCAATGGGGTAGAATCGAACCTGTTGCTACAGACAGCACTCCTGCAGCAGCAATCTCGGGTTGGAATGCCTCATACGCAGCCACTAATGCGTGGTCGTCGGGCACTAAAGGCGCCTACGATCCTTGCCCTGCTGGATATATTGTACCCAGTTCTGTGCAATTTATTGGTGCGCAGAGCGCTAATACTTTAAGCTATACAGCGAGTTGGGTAAATAACGGTAATTTCACTACTGCCGTATTCTTTTCAATTGGCACTACCAAAACGCTTACTTTGCCGGCAGCTGGCCAACGCAACTACGACAATGGTATGTTGGATCAGCGTGGCGCCGTTGCCGGGTATTGGACTAGTGATCCTTCTACCACCTACAGCTCAGTCTATGTATGGTATAACGGCGCGTCTATAGGCAGTGCCGCAGTCTACAGTTCTTATGGCTTTCCAGTGCGTTGTATGGTACAATAATTCAATTTATTTGACTATTAAGCATTTTTTTTTCTTAGTGTGTGTGTACCGCACACACTACGGTTTTTTTAAACTGTGAAGCAGTCAATTTTTTTAGCATTTAACACGTAGTAAGATATTAGTCTTACTACGTTTTTTTATAAAAGCCAATGAATAGAGTAACAAAAATAAAGTAGCTCTCTATGAGAATTATGAATTCATGGCAAAATTTTATCCTAAATACCGAGCATCTGGGGACAAATGCTTCTCGATATCCGTCACTTCGAGTGATTTTTAATAGTAATGCGACAGCTTTACTATTAAAAATTGTATCGAGAAGCAGTATAAACCGTAATGGTTCTCGATACTTCGCAAAGGTTTTCTGTCGCAAACCGTTGCTCAACTCGAACTGACGAAGCAAATCACATCAGTTGCTCTCGATAGGAGATGGCGCCCGTTCCTCGCAATGACAAAATAGCTAAATTTCATCAATAAGATGTAATTTGGTGCAAGTAACGGACAGTCTTATAATTTTCAATAATTGCACCCAAGGGGCAAATTAAACTAGTAAAGAATGAAAAAAAATCTTTTAGTTGCCGTTTTAGTACTGGCAAGCTTTGGTGCAAAAGCACAAACCATTCATCTTGAATTCCCTTATTTTGCAGGGCAAACCTACGAGTTCAAAATTTTCCAGGGCGAAAAACAAATCACCCTTAAAACAGATACCATTCGCAAGGGAGGCAAGGTGCTGTTAAGCATCCCCAAAGAATACACCGGCTACAAAGGGATGGCACAATGGTATTTGACCAACAGCAAAACCGGCGGCGGACTGGATTTGATTATCAATAACGAAAACTTTTCGGTTAGTTGTTTGGATTCGGTACCAACCAACGAAAGCATTGTTTATAAAGGGACTACCGAAAACACCTTTGGCAAAACCAATTATATGCAGCAGCAAAAATTGTTCGAAAAACACGATGCCATGTTGGCCACCCTACGTGCCTATCCCAAAGACAACAAACTGTATGAAATATTCGATACTGAATACCGCAGTATAAAAGATCAGTATGTGGCTTATGTCAAAAATTTAGCCGCATCGCCCCTTTATGCCGCCAAGTTCCGGCAAATTGTAAACCTAACCATGGGCATTGGTACCATCATCACGTTAGACGAAAAAGAAAAAGCCAATAACATTAATGATTTTATTGTAACCGAATTGGATTTTGCCCACCTTTATACCTCCAACCACTGGGGCGGGGTAATCAACAATTGGGTGCAATTGCAAACGATGGCGATTAAGGACGATTCTCAATTTGTGCAAAACACCAAAACCATTTTAAACCGTTTGCCAAGCAATACCATCTATACTGATTTCGTAACCAATTTGACCAAAGAATTGACCAAAGCAGGCAAAGACAAGGTGTTAGCGGATTTATTTATGGATATAAAGAACTCCAACCGTTTGTTAAATTTTAAGGGGGTTTTAGATATATACCAGAAAGACCTTAGCGGTAAAGCACCAGACCTGATTGTTACTACTCCTTTAGACAAGGCAGGAGAGCGCAGCACTACCGTAATTGATATGGCAGGATTCCATTCAAAATACACTTTGGTACTCTTCTATAAATCAGGCTGTGGTCCTTGTGAAGAAACACTAGCAGGTTTGAACGCCAATTATAAGGATTTGGTTGCCAAAGGGTTTGGAATTATCTCCATTTCTGCCGATACCGATGCTTCCGTTTTTAAAAACACGGCGTCTGAACAGCCTTGGACGGATAAATATTGTGATTTAGACGGAACCAATGGGGTCAATTTTAAAAACTATGCCGTGATAGGTACGCCAACAATGTATATTTTAGATAGTAAAGGGATGATTAAAACAAGGGTTGCAACTGTGCAAGAATTGTTGGCTTGGAAAGAGTAGCGTAAATTGTTTTTAAAGCCTAAATAGTATTATTTTAAGCAGATAAGGTATTTAAGGACATTTAAGAGGATAGTTAGAAAGAATAATTATTTTAGATTTTCCCTTAGCAGGATTTATTCGCTGCTAAGGGATTTTTGATTAGGGTATAACGATTGCTGAATCAGCGGGCTAAAAATTTTCCCGCAGATTTTGCAGATCCAGTAGAATGGTGATAGTAAATAATTATGTATCGAATTTACTAGTCTCGTAAATCTGCAATCAAATGGATTAAGTCAAAACCTAGTGAATCTCTGCCTTTAATGGCTTCTCGACACATTTTTACTTATTACATTTCTGCTTTCAAACATATTCCTGCAAGTCAAAACACTCGAAGCGACGAATTCCTGACTTAATGACATTATCCCATTTTTGCGATACGGTACAGAAGTGTCACCCTGAGGGAACTCGAAGGCTTTTACGGTGAACGTACCTTTGTACACTTAACAAGACTATTTAGATTCCCCCCACTGGCTTCAGTACGAATATTGCCTGTAATTTGCGGCAAATAAAGGGGCTCTTGAGGTCTTTCAGTCAGATCGCCAAAATGATGAATTTTAATTGCATCGTGGGAGGTAGGATTGTGACAAGGCTGACTCAGTTATCATAAAACGTAATCTCTGGTGATTACTGTAATTTAAAATACCGCATCAGTTATTCTATATAACCTATCAGTTGTTTATTTTATAATTCTAGTTGGTCTGGTTTAGGTTTATTTTTGTCTTAGAAATCATCATTTTTTTTGTTTTAATGTTTTTTACGAATTATAAAAGCATTTTTTATTAAACGTATTGTATTGATTTAAACGGGATATATATACTACTATGCAAATGAGAACAATTTCTTTTATTCTTTTTTTTCTTTCGGTTAGCGCTTTTTCTATTGCGCAATCACAACGCACTATTGTGGGTTTTTTACCTCAGGCAGTGGATAAAGAAATTATAATCAGGGGTTTTAATGTTGAAGGTGATAGTGAGTTAGCTACGGCTAAGACAGATGCACAGGGTAAGTTTAAGCTTGTGTATCCGTCGAGTTATGTTGGGGCTGCTTTGTTTGAAATTAAAGGGGCTAAAAGTGTTATTATATTATTGAATAACGAGGATTTTGAAATTAATTGGGGTAATCTGGAGGATTTTTCTAGCTTAAAGTTTATGCACTCTACAGAGAACAGTGATTTGTCTCGCGGCTTGCAATTGTATCAAAACATTGAAGGAAAAAAAGCCGGATTGATTTATTTAATTCCGCTTTATGTACTCGAGCCTTCTAGTCAGGCATTTTTTCAAAAAGAATTAAAAGTACAGGAGCAATTGTTTCGGGCTTTTTTAGAAGTGCTTCCTAAGAATTCGTATGCTGCATATTATATAAAATTGCGAAAACTGATTTCAGATATGCCGTTGACGGCAAGCAGGTATATGGATCGATTTCCGGAAAACGAAAAAGAATTTAATGCTTTGGATTTTGGAGATGCAAGAATGGAGCATTCCGGTTTATATAAAGATTTATTTGAGGGGTACGTTCAGCTAATGGAAAGTTTTGCAGGCGCTGATATGAATGCGTTAAATACGCATCTTAATGCAAGTATTGATGTGGCTCTTAAAAGTTTGAAAGATAAGCCATTGTTGTTGCAGGATATGAGTCAAAATTTATTTAACCTGTTAGAGAAACGCAGTTTGTTTTCGTCCGCAGAGCATTTGGCGCTGGCCATGTTAGACGAGAGCAGTTGTCAAATTGATGAAAAGCATCAGGCTTTGTTTGAGCAATACCGTAAAATGGCAATAGGTAAAATAGCACCTGATATTGTATTTCCGGAAGAGGTGAAAGGATATGATAAATTATCAGCGATAAAATCAAAATATAAGTTGGTCGTTTTTGGGGCGAGCTGGTGTGCAAAATGTACAGAGGAGTTACCTAAACTGAAGCCTTTGTATGAAAAATGGAAAAAGGAAGGGGTAGAAGTTGTTTTTGTTTCGCTGGATACTGACAAGACTGCTTTTGCTAGTTTCACAAAAGACTTCCCCTGGGTTTCCAGTTGCAATTATCAATCCTGGGATGGGCAGGCGGTTCGGGATTACTGCGTGTTTGCAACACCTACAATGTATTTGTTGGATGGTACTCAAAAGATCATGGCAAAACCATTATCGGCAGATCATCTGGAGGCTATTCTAGAAAGTTATAAACGGGATGTAGCAAAATAACAGGAGGTGTTTTACCACTTATATAGTGTGATGAACCACTTGTAACCTCTTGGCTTGTTTGAGTTGCGCAGGATGGTATATTTACTTTAATAAAGGGAGAACTAAGATGTTTCGAATCTGTTTAAAGTAGGTAGGAGGAAAATAATATAAATAGAAATTAATACTTAATTGATTATGGTAAAAAAAGAAAAAAGTAGAGTTAGTCTGTTGTCTCTTATAGCATTGGTACCTTGTTTGTGTCTTTCACAGTCTGCAGTTAACGACGCAAGTATTACAAGTAATATGGGTGTTGTTAGTGTAAAGGCTAATACAATTTTGAGTACGGTTTATTCGTTAAAAAATAATTTAGGGGCTGAGCTTATCAATGATGGGGAGTTGTTCGTATATGCTGACTTTAAGAATGATGGTAAGGTAGGATTTTCTCCTGGTCTGTCTTCTGGAATAACACGGTTTTATGGACAAAAATCTGAGGATCAGTTAATTTCGGGATTAGAAACAGCAGCTGTTTATAATGTGGAGTTTAATGGGCAGTCTGGTTTTAAAATGTCAAATGGATTGAATGTTTTTGGTAAGGCAGATTTTCAAAATGGGATTGTTAATTACGAGGCTTTGGCTTCGGGTATGGGGTGGCTTAATCAGTTGTCTTTTGAAAAAGGCGCAACTGCAGTAAATGCTGATGATGTCAGTTATGTTAATGGTGGTGTTATCAAGAAAGGAAATACCGCGTTTAGTTATCCAATTGGGGGTGGGGGTAAATACAGGCCAACTACTATTTCTGCTCCAAACGAATTAAATGCTGCTTTTGTATCAAAATATGTTTTTGAGAATCCAAATACTGTGGATCCCTTAGCGGCTAATTTAGATCCTTCATTGAGTTTAATTGATAATACTGAATATTGGGTGATTTTGAGAACGGATCCTGGTACCAGTAATGTTTTTGTGACTTTAAAATGGGATGAAGCAACGACTCCTTCCGCTGTATTTGCTGATCCTGTTGAAGATATTCATGTTGTGAGATGGGATAATGTAAAAAAGCTCTGGATAGATGAAGGAGGGGTAGTGGATTTCTCTAAAAAAGAAGTGGTTACCGTTTCACAGACGTTGGGTAATTACGGCGTGTTTACCCTGGCAAGAGTTGCGCCAATTGTAGCGCCCGAAAATATAGTTTTGTCTCATCCTGGTATTTCTCCTAATGGTGACGGTGTTAATGACGAGCTGGTAATTCAAGGTTTAGAATCTCACTCAGATAATAGAGTAACTGTTTTTGATCGTTTTGGTAAAATTATTTTTGATACCACTTCATACAATACGAAAGGAAATGTTTTTAAGGGATATTTAAATGAAAATAGCAATACAATTTTACCGTTAGGGGTTTATTTCTATACTGTTGATTATCTGAATGAATCTACTGGGCTTAGGGTTAAAAAATCGAATTATTTATATATAAATTTAAGGTAATGATGAATTTTACATACATAAAAAACAAGGTTACTTTTTTTTTATTTTTAATTGGTATTTTTGTCGTAAATGCTCAAGAGAATGAGCGATATACGCAATATTTATACAATCCAATAGGTATAAATCCTGCTGCTGCTGGAGCAAGTGAGATGAATACTTTATTTACTTCTTATCGTACACAGTGGGTAGGGGTTGCTGGCGCTCCGGAGACTATGGCGCTATCATTTAATGGCGCTACTAAAAATGAAAATGTGGGCTTGGGAATATCTGTAATGAATGACCAGATAGGTCCGTCTGTCCAGAGTGCTTTAGCGGTAGATTTTGCTTACAGTTTGAGATTGAATCCAAATTATAAGTTAGCTTTTGGGTTAAAAGCATCTGCTAACTTACTCAATGTAGATTTTACTAAGTTGTATTTAAAGGATGGTACAGAGTCTGTTTTTGAAAATAATATTGATAATAAATTTTCTCCAAATATTGGAGTTGGTTTGTATCTGCATTCTGACAAAACTTCTATTGGTTTATCTGTTCCTAATCTGTTGGCAACAAAATTTTATGATAAATACTCCAGTAATGCAAGTAGCAGTAGTATTGCTACAGATAATTTGAATATTTTTCTTACAGCGAATCATTTATTTGAGTTAGATTATAATTTAAAATTTAAGCCGGCATTACTGGTTAAAATAGTTCAAGAAGGTCACGTGCAAACGTATGCATCAGCAACTTTTTTAGTCAATGATGTATTCACCTTCGGGACGTCATATCGTTTTGGTGGAACCATAAATAGTCTTGTAGGGTTTCAGATTAATAATAGAGTTTTTATTGGGTATGGATATGATTTAGAAACAAGAAGTATGCGCAATTATAATACTGCTTCGCATGAAATTTTTATTAAGTTTAATTTATTTTCTAAAAATCAAATGACATCGATGTAGGTTCTTTTTTTTAATTGAGATTACGTTAACATTAAATTGAATGAATTAGTTTAGTGTTTGTTGGGTAGGTTGATAGGACCATTGAGATTTTTTTAAAAGTTTAGTTTTCTTTATTTTCTACCTAAAAATTAAATTCACTAATGTAATACTTGTTAGTTAATGAGTTAACAAGACCTAAAGTTTTTTGAATTAAATTTGTTTTTTATTTTGAGTCTGTCTTTTTTATTTTGAAAACGCATTTTTTGTGTTCAAAATATAAATAAGTCAGGCTCATTTTATTTTTAAGTGTTTTTTTGTAAGCTGTTGTGTTCATAAGGTAAAAAGAATAACGAGTCAATTATCGGACAGAATAAAATATTTTTGATACTCATTTTTTTCTTCATGATACAATTTTATCTGAAAAATGACCGCCACTTACGTATTTATAATGATAATTGTTTTGAGTTTTTTGACAGGTCTCTAGTGTCGTGACATAGTGTTTATATAGCGAGTTATTAATGTGCTTTTTATTGGTCTCAAATTATAGTTTGTAACGATATTATTAGCATAAAAATCAGATATAGGCAACAGATACCACCTACATTCCTATTGCAAAAGGATTTATGTATTTGACTGCGATTATAGATTTGAACACAAGATTTGTTTTGAACTGTAGTGTAAGCAACACAATGAGTGCCGACTGATGCGCCTTAAATTTTCAATACAGATTATAGTAGTCAATACACCAGTAAGGTTGACACCAACGTATTCTTCAGAATTAAACCTGATAGAAATTCTATGGCGTAGAATAAAATATCAACGGTTAGTTTTGATGCTTATAAGAAATACCAAAGCCTCAAAGAAAAATTATACTTTGTACTGAATAATTTTGAAAAAAAATACGACATTAAATTTTAACTATTACTTAGACACCAAGCGATTTGTAAAAATAATAATTTGTTAGCTCTTTGCCAATTTATTTAAAATTCGCAAAATTCAATTAATCCTTTTATGAAAAAATTCCTACCACTACTATTTTTATTCTGTTATGTCGCTTGTTTTTCTCAATCAGTAACGATCAACACAACTAATTATTCGGTCGAACAATTGATTAATCAAATTTTAATTAATTCTCCTTGTGTATCCGGAACTAACGTTAAATACAAAACAGGTTCGCAGTATGGCTCAACAAATGGTATTGGATATTTTGAAAACACCAATGCTAATTTTCCCTTTTCTAATGGTGTTGTTTTGTCCACCGGTGATGTTACAAAAATTGTAAGTCCAAATAACACTATTTTAATCGACGGAAATGCTGCTTGGACTGGTGATACAGATTTAGAGGCTAATTTACTATCACAATCAGGAATAACTATGAACTCTGTTAATGCGAGTTATATTGAATTTGATTTCAAACCAAAATCTCCAAATTTCGATTTCTCCTTTCTTTTTGCTTCGGAAGAGTATGGTACTTCGCAATGTAATTTCTCAGATGCATTTGCATTTCTTTTGAAAGATGTTACTGCTGGTGGCTCAAATGTAAATTTAGCTGTAATACCAAATACCACAATACCTGTTTCAGTGGAAACGATAAGAGATAATGCTTATAATACCAATTGCCTTTCTGCAAATCCAAGCTATTTTGGAGCTTTTAACGGCAGTGGATTTGGTCCTGCGATTAATTTCAATGGACAAACAATTCCGATGATAGCCTCAGCAACTGGTTTAAACACGAGCCACATTTACCGTATTAAATTAGTTATTGCTGATGGTGGAAATAATACGGCTTATGATTCTGCAATATTTATTAAAGCAAATAGTCTTAACATTGGACAAAATGTTTTGGGATTAGACTATACCGATGCTAACAAAAGTACAATTTGTCCCGGAAGCATTTT
Organism: Flavobacterium sp. ZB4P23; assembly: GCF_003970375.1. Taxonomy (NCBI): domain Bacteria; kingdom Pseudomonadati; phylum Bacteroidota; class Flavobacteriia; order Flavobacteriales; family Flavobacteriaceae; genus Flavobacterium; species Flavobacterium sp. ZB4P23. Next base: position 258,964 of record NZ_RYDK01000001.1, on the reverse strand, counting down.
ACCAATATTATCTGCTGCCAGTTTAGGAACCGGAACTACATTTGTATGGGAAAAAGAAGGAGTTGCCTTTTCACCAGCTCAAACGGGAGCTATTTTAAATCTCAATACTATTACTCCGTTAATAAGTTCTGGGAATCATACCTTTAGTGTCACTTACAAGGAGCCAGGTTGCACTGAAATAACTGATGAAATAACGATCAAAATTTATCCTACTATCGGAGCTATTGCAACTGTCCCTAATATTTACATCTGTGATACAGGAGCTGCTATTTATGATTTTGATTTAACAAAAAATACCTCTATTATAGTAGCGGGCAATAACAAATCAACTAATGCAGTTGGTGTTTTAGATGATTTACCTGCTGGAACAATTATCTCTTATCATCTTACAAATGCAGATGCAAATGCTGGGACTGAACTAATTGCAAGTCCTTTTACTGTTTTGAGTTCTGAAAGCGGAAAAAAAATTTATGTCAGAATACAAAATCCTACTACATTATGTTATGAAATACGCTCTTTTCAACTCCAGATTGTTCCACCTCCAACAATTGCAACTATTCCCGATAATATAACGGTATGCGCCAGAAACATAACGGATATACCTCTAAAAGCAAACTTCGACTTAGCGCCACAAAAATCTTCAATATTTGGATTGCAAAATACCACTTACAATATAATCTCTTATCATTCCTCTTTTGCGGGAGCCAATAATAATACAAATATAATAAATACTGGCGGTAGTACTATTTTACTGTCTTCTAGTACTACAATATGGGCTAGGCTCCAAAATATTTCAAATGATAACTGTTTTGTGGTTACCAGTTTTCAAATTACCGTAAGTCCACTACCGCTAGTCGATATTTTAAAAGATGTATTTGTTTGTACTTCGTATACTTTGCCAACATTAATAAATGTGGGAGCTGAATACTGGACAGATAAAAATGGAAGTGGTACACAACTTTTTGCTGGAAGTAGTATCGATGCCACTAGTGATATTTATGTTTTTAACCAATCTGGAATTTGTTCGAATCAAGATTCTTTTAAAGTTACCGTTGTTGATTTGGATGAAATAACCTCTAGATCATTTGTATATTTGACAGAATATAGACTCCCAGGATTACCTTATGGAAAATATTTCACACAGAGTGGTGGTACGACTACTCCAGGAAATACGGTATTAGCAGCTGGAACAATTATTAATACATCCGGAATAAACACCATATATGTCAGGTTTGAAGACAATACAGTCACACCACCATGTATAAAAGAAACTTCTTTTGTCATAACGATAATTCCAATCGCACTACTACCGGATTATACAAATCAATTTGGCTGTAGTTCATACACATTACCTAGTGATCCAAATGGAGGAATTTATTATTCGGGACCAAATAAAGGTCTTCCTATAATGGAAGCAGGTACTGTTATTAACTTGACCAAGACGATATACGTTTATAAAGATTTCTTGACCTTTTCTTCTGAAAAAACATTCACAGTTTATATTGGCCTTTCTGCTATTAATCCTCCATCGGATATTAATTCCTGTTCTGCTTATATTTTACCTTTATTAATAGTTGGTGATTATAGAACCAATTCAGGAGGAGATGGTTCACTTGTCGCTGCAGGAACATCAATTGATGCAACAACGACACTTTGGTACTATGTCAACGAAGAAAGTTGTATTACTGATTTACCATTTACGGTTACCATAAACACAGTACCATTACCAATTATGATTGATACAACTCCTCAATGTGATGTCTATTATTTACCGCCAGTAGCACATTCTGGTAATTATTTTACAGGCCCTTTAGGAACTGGAAAGATGTGTCCTGTAGGATTCCCTGTCACTACTACACAAACCATGTATTTTTATGATAAGGCTGTAACTCAAACTTGTTATTTAGAAGAAAAGTTTCTCATTACCATTAGTCCTTCACCATTGATTGATGCAAGGCCGGTAGAAGTTCTAAAATGTGGAGAAAATTATGTACTAGATGATTTAATAAATGGAGAATATTATGAATTTTCGGGAGGTCCTTCGCCTACAAATCCGATATTACCTCCTGGTTACACCATTTCATCTTCAAAAACAATATATGTTTACGCTCCTGCAGTTGCACCAAATACTTGTATCTCTGAATATAGTATATTACTTTTGATAAATCAAGTGGTAAATATTCAAAATCAATACGCATGCAATACGTATGATTTACCGGTAATAATTGGTCCTGGTGATTACTATACGGATACCAATGGTCCTCATGGTGCAGGTATAAAATTATCACTTCCCTACGCTCCGATAACCAGTACGACAAAATTATATATATACGCAGAAGAGAATAATAGAATTGCCTGTTTTGATGAAGATGATTTCACGGTTACCATTTACAATAGCCCTGTAATTCCTGCTATTGCTCCTGTAATAAGATGTGAATCATACGAATTACCTCCATTTATAGCTCCAATAACTAGCTACTTCACTCAATCAGGAGGGCCTGGCAAAACCAATATAAAGAAATTTCCCGGCGATTTAATTACAGCATCAAGAACCATTTATGCTTATGCAGAAGAGGGTATTCTATCAACCGTTATTTGTCCGGATGAAAAACCAATAGTAATTACCATTATGTCAAAACCAAATCCAGTACTTGACGTGACTGTTATTTGCCATGATTTTGAAACTGGTATAGTTACTAATTCACATAGTATAAGTGGATACAATGCCCCTCAATATGCGTTTGAATGGAAAACGGAAGATGGTACTTTGTTAAGCACTGCTTCTGATTTTTCAACAAGTCAAATAGGGAAGTATACATTAACAGTAACCGATTTGTCTATATTTGGTTGTACATCGGATGCAGTTCCATTCACTGTTATTGAGTCTTCACCTCCAGCTTCCATATCCTTGACAACTTCTGGCTGGTTTACAGACAGTCAAACTATTACCGTAAATGCAATACCAAGCTTGGGTGACGGAAGTAATTTTCTTTACTCATTAGATGGAAGTTCTCCGCAAACTAGCAATATATTTACAAATGTAAGTCCTGGAACTCATGAAATAAGCATAAGTGATGCGCTAGGTTGTGGAGCTACAATTCCAGTTGTAATCAAACTCATAAATGCTCCTAAATTTTTTACTCCAAACGGAGATGGATTTAACGACACTTGGAATATAAGTGGAATACCAAATGGAGAAAACTTAAAATTATATATTTTTGACCGATATGGAAAATTGTTGAAAGAACTTTTTCCGAACGATTCCGGTTGGGACGGAACTTTCAAGGGATATTCGCTCCCAGCAGATGACTACTGGTTTTCTATCTCGTATACCGAAGACAATGTTTCTAAAGAGTATAAATCACATTTTTCTTTGAAAAGATAAAGTTTCGCGTTTATATATTGACAAATTCAAATTATAGAAAGATTAACTTTGCAATAATTTCCAATACAAGAGAGACAAGCAACAATACAATCTTTAATATCATGTTATTTTATTTTTATCATAAAATCACTAGTGTCCACTATAGATTAAAAAAAGTTCTTTGCAATTATCGTAAATCTGTATTTTAAGTCTCATTTTAGAGCGTGAGGATTTGAAATGAATCCTGTCATAAAATATTAATAGATGAAATAAAAGCGGCTTACCTTCAATCAAATTATTGTTTGGATATTCTACTTCTTCCTATTTCGATTTTTTTTAAGACATATGCGTTAATTCACTTTGCTCCGGAATCACATGCACAGTTTAAACCGGAATAGGGTGTTCAGTTTGCCCCGGAATATCCATTAATTGTCTCTTATTCAATTATCGATCTATTTTGTTTTTATAAATACAAGTAATAATTCAATGTTTTAAAATATTAATAATTGTATTTTTGTATGACATCTAAAAATAATAAAATCATGAAAAAGCATTTAATAGTAGGGGTTTTTGCTCTAGGTATTTTATCTTCTTGTGCAACTAATCCGCTTACAGGAAAAAAAAACTTAAATTTTGTTCCCAATAGTGAGTTGTTTCCAACCTCATTTCAGCAATATGGTACTTTTTTAAGTGAAAACAAAGTAATTACTGGAACTGCTGATGCAAAAAAAGTGGAAACAGTTGGTCTTCGAATTAAAGCTGCTGCAGAAAAATATTTAATATATTTAGATCAATCACAATATTTGAAGGATTACCGTTGGGAATATAAATTAATTGACAATAAAGATGTGAATGCCTGGTGTATGCCAGGAGGAAAAATTGTAGTGTATACCGGAATACTGCCTATAACTAAAGATGATGCGGGTTTAGCTACCGTAATGGGACATGAGGTTTCGCATGCATTAGCCAATCATGGAGCTCAACGTATGAGTGCTGCTCAATTGCAACAATTAGGTGCTGTAGGAGTTGCTGTTGCAACGGGAGGAAAAAGTGCTGAGAATCAACAAATTTGGCAACAGGCTTACGGAGTAACCACACAATATGGCGGAATGTTACCTTTTAGTAGAGGTCATGAAACGGAGGCCGATAAAATAGGACTTACTTTAATGGCTATTGCAGGATACAATCCAGAGGAATCAGTTGTTTTTTGGCAAAGGATGTCAGCGCAATCCGCTGGGCAAGCACCGCCAGAATTCATGAGTACACACCCCTCTGATGCTACCCGAATTGCGAATTTGAAAGCATTAATTCCTGAAGCTAAAGCAACAGCTGTAAAAGTTGGAATTATATACAGATAAAAATCATATTAATTAGTAAATCTAATTTTATACAAAAGCTTTTCTTTTTCAGAAAAGCTTTTTTTTGTTTATCCTAACGGCGTGCTTATGATAACGGATTATTAATGTACGATTTCATCCCGTTTTGTCTAATGTTAAACAAAAAATAAATAAATTCGTAGCATAAATAAATGAAATATGAAAGGATTACAAAAAGGAGATAAAAAGCTTATTAACGCTTGGGCTTTTTATGATTGGGCTAACTCCGTTTATAGTTTAGTAATTTCGACAGCTGTTTTTCCCATTTATTATGAAACGGTAACAAGCGGAAACAATGGGATTGTTCATTTTTTTGGAACAGAATTCATTAATTCAACTTTGCTATCTTACTCTTTATCATTCTCATTTTTGGTAGTTGCTCTCTTATCACCAATATTGTCTGGAATTGCTGATTATACGGGTAACAAAAAACGATTTATGCAGTTTTTTTGTTACTTGGGTTCGTTATCAGTCATGAGTTTATTCTTTTTTAAGGGACAGGACACATTGTGGATTGGAATTTTAGGTACCATTTTAGCCAGTGTTGGCTTTTGGGGAAGTATTGTTTTTTATAATTCTTATTTGCCAGAAATTGCTTTTCCAGAACAACATGATCGAGTAAGTGCAAAAGGATTTATGTATGGTTATTTTGGTTCTGTAATTTTATTGGCGTTTAATTTGACGATGGTTATGATGCCTCAATGGTATGGGATAACAGATTCTTCTTTACCGGCGAGGATTTCGTTTTTATCTGTTGGTATTTGGTGGATTGGTTTTGCCCAAGTAACTTTTTATTATTTGCCTAATAATGTATTTCATAAAAAACCCGAAAAAGATTATATTTTTAAAGGATTAATAGCGCTTAAAGTTGTTTCAAAAAGTATAAAGAAACTAACAAAATTAAAACAATTCTTAACCGCTTTTTTTCTTTACAGCATAGGGGTACAAACAATGATATTATTGGCTGGTATTTTCTTTAAAAAAGAACTAGGAATTAGTACGAGTAAATTGATTATTATAATTTTATTAATAAATGTAATTGCTATTTTCGGCGCTTATTTATTTTCAAGAATATCAGAGAAAATTGGAAATATAAAAACACTAAAACTTACTGTAGCAATTTGGGCGTTTATTTGGTTTACGGTCTACTTCTTAGATGCTAAAAGTACATATATTGATATCCAAATTTATGCGCTTGGAGGAATGATAGGAATGGTTTTAGGGGCTATTCAATCCTTATCACGTTCAACCTATTCCAAGTTATTGCCTGAAACGGAAGATCATGCTACCTATTTTAGTTTTTTTGATGTTACTGAAAAAATTGCCATAGTGCTTGGTACATTTATTTTTGGTTTTGTAGCTTCAATTACAAACTCGATTAGGAATTCAATTTTTATATTGGCGATTTTCTTTGTATTGGGTTATATTGCTCTTAGTTTTATGAGTAAAAATGAAGACGGAAAAGATTAGTATATAATTATTATAACTAATTTTTCTCTCCTTCAGGATTAATCCAAAACAGAAATTTAATTATCAACCAGACAAATTACAAAAGCTGTTTCTTCACCTTCATTTTGATATGCCAGATACCCTCCGTGCGCTTCGACTATACTTTTAGATAAAGTCAAACCTATTCCGGCTCCTTCGTTACGAGTGGTAAAAAAAGGTAAGAATATTTTGCTTTCTATTTCTTTTTCAATGCCTTTTCCGTTATCGGTAATCTTAATAAAAATTCGCTTTTCTTTAACTTCTGCCGAAATAATAATCCGCTTTTTTTCTGTATCTGCCAGGGCGTAAATACAATTCGTCAAAAGATTAATCAATACATGTTCCATTTGTTGCATGTCAACATTTAGCCTGTGGTCGAAAGCAATCGTGTTTATGACTTCTATTTGTTCTTTTTTGAAAATTGGATCCATAATTTGGAAACTGTTTTCAACCATTTTCAACAATTCTGTTTTTTCTTTTTTGGGAGAAGGCAGCATGGCCAGTTTGCGGTAACTTTCAACAAATTGCTGTAGATGGTCGCTCCGCCTTAACATCGTGGCAACACTACTTTTCATATCGTCCAAGTCTTCCGTTGAAATGGTTTCCTGCTGAACTAAATCCTGTAGATTCTGAGAAAGTGACCGAATGGGAGTAATCGAATTCAACAATTCATGAGAAATAACTTTCATCAGATTGACCCAAGCCTCTTTTTCTTTTTTCTCGATTACATTTTGAATCGAATCCAGCAAAACGATAAAATAATCCTGATTGTAAATTTCACTCCTCGAAGTCTGCAGTACAAATGTTTGTCTGTCTTGTTGATTCACACGGATCTCTAATGACGTTTTAATTTCCTGAAAATCTTGCTCCTCAATAACTTTACACAAAGAAGGCAACTGATTTTTCAAGTATTTCCATTTAGAAACTTTTGGAACGTTAAAATGTTTGGAAAAATAATCATTCATCAAAAATATATTCCAATCGGTTTCCTGTTTTTGCAGGATAATAATTCCAGTTTCAATATTGTTCAAAATTGAACGGTAAATAATGTCTTTTGAAACTTCTTCGTTTTGTTTGTTTTTTAGATTTTCATACAATTTGAATACGTTGGAATAATTTTTATACGATTTATGCTTTGAAAAATCGGAGGTGAAATCATTTTGCAAAATAGAAGTAATCGTTCTGTCGAAAAGTAAAAAGGCCTGCTTCACATAAAAATACATTTCAACGAGCAGTATAAAAATGATAAGGACACCAAATACGGCCGTGAAAACCAATCCTTTTTGAAAAAGAAAGAAGGAAATTCCGGTAGTCAAAAGAATAAGTAGCAATCTTATAAAAAGGAGATGGTATATTTTCCAGGATGTAAACATATTAGTTGGTGCTGATGTTATATTTTTCAATTCTTCGGTATAAAGCACCTCTTGACAATCCCAATTCCTCCGCCGTTTTACTGATATTGTTATTGTTTTTCAATAGCATCTTTTCGACGGCTGCTTTTTCGATAGCCGACAGCTGAATATCGTCTGGATTATCCTCGTAAGTTGTTATTTGTTCTAAATCTAAGTCGGAAACGGTAATATGATTGTTCTCGCAAAGAATCACGGCGCGTTCTATTCTGTTTTCCAATTCTCTGATGTTTCCGTTCCAAGCATGTTTTTCGATTTGTTCCAATGATTTTTCATCAAAAGCGATTTCATCTCGTCCGTACTTAGCCATCATTTTTTGCAAGAGATAGTGAGCCAAAGGGATTTTATCTTCGTTGCGTTCCCGTAATGGAGGCAAAACAATTTTCATAGTGTTAATGCGATAATATAAATCCTCTCTGAAATTTTTGTCTGCGACTTCTTGCTTCAAATTCAAGTTGGTGGCGGTAATAATGCGAACATTCAAAGGTCTGGCTTTGGATTCGCCCAATCGGGTTATTGTTTTGGTTTGGATAACCTGCAAGAGTTTAGCCTGCAGATGCAGTGGTACATTTCCAATTTCATCTAAAAAAATAGTTCCATTTTCAGCCAATTCAAAACGTCCCGGAGTATCTGTTTTGGCATCGGTAAAAGCCCCTTTAGCATAACCGAATAATTCGCTTTCGAAAATATTGGAATTCAAAGAACCCAAATCAACAGGAATAAAAGCATTATTTTTTCTTTCGGACTGCAGATAGATGTGATGTGCCAAAACAAATTTACCGGTACCATTTTCTCCGAGAATTAAAACATTGGCTTCTGTTATTGCGACTTTATCAGCCAGTAAATAAGCCTTTTTTATAGCCTCTGAATTACCAATAAAGAAATCGTCAGTAGTGGCAACATCAATTAGTTTCTTTTGTTCTTTGCGTGATTTACTAACAGCTTGTCTAACAAGATTAAGCAATTTTTCGTTGTCCCAAGGCTTTAAAATATAATCAAAAGCCCCTGATTTTAATCCTTCAACAGCTGTTTCTACTTTACCAAAAGCGGTCATTAAAATAACAATGGTTTTTGGCGAAAGCGTTTTTATTTCCTTTAACAGATACAAACCTTCTCTTCCGTCCTCGAAACCTATTCTGTAATTCATGTCGAGTAAAACCACATCAATGGTGCTTTTTGACAATAATTCTACCACATTTTTTGGATTAGTGAGTGTATAAATGTTCTCAAAATGTTTTTTAAGCAGCATCTTAGCAGCAAAAAGGATGTCTTCCTGATCGTCAATCACTAAAATGCTTGCGTTTGTCTTTTTCATTAACTGTTCGTTTTTGGACAAAAAGTGTTCAATACTGAACACGTGAAATTTGTATTAAAAGTAAAATATTTAAAAATGAGGCGATTGCAAGGTTTAAATTTTTGGCACGAAATTGCTTTATACACCTGAAAATAAAAACAATGGACACCATCCTTCCTCGTAAAAATAATAAAAATAAGTATCTATTCATCGCATTGCCGCTTTTTTTGGTTTTTGGTTTTTTGGTTTATTCTTCAGTGACTAAAAAAAGGAGCCTGAATGTCAAAAGAGCAGAAATTACTATTAAAACAGTCGAAAATAATTTCTTTGAAGATTTTATCGTGTTTCAGGCAAAAGTAACGCCATTGAATTCTATTTTGATTAATATTACCGAAGGTGGCGCTGTTCAGGAAATTTATGTTGAAAATGGGGCGATGGTTAAAAAAGGACAAGCTTTGGCCCGACTTTACAATCCCAACACCGAGTTGAATTATATGCAACAAGAAACTGCCATTATCGAACAAATCAATAATTTGAACAAATCAAAACTCGATTTAAGAAACCAGGAGTTGAATTTGGCCAAAGATTTAATTGCAATAGAGCACGATTATTTGGATTCTAAAAATTTATACGATTTAAATAAGAAATTATTTGAGCAAGAAATCCTTTCTATAAATGAATGGGAAAAAACAGTAGAAAATTTACGTTTCCAGAAAGAAAGAATGAAAATCATTAAGGAAAGTGTTACCAAAGAGAAACGGGCGAATCAAATCCAAATTGGACAACTGAATCAATCTATCGCCTTCATGGATAAAAGTTTGGGGATTTTGAGAACAAACAAGCAGCATTTTTTAATCTCAGCCCCGCTTTCAGGAAGACTTTCTTCTTTTGAACCGATCCTGGGGAAAACATACATTCAGGGACTAAGTATTGGGACAATTGATGTAATGAAAGGCTATAAATTGCTTGCCGATGTGGATGAGTTTTATTTGAACAAAATCACTGATGGCCAAAAAGGAACAGTCGATTTTAATGGAAAACCAATCCGTGTTCAGATTACGAAAGTCATTCCCGAAATAAAAAGTGGACGATTTGTGGTCGAATTGAATTTCACCTCCTCAGAAAGTTTGAATTTACAACAGGGATTGAGTTTTGGGGTTAAATTAAATTTGTCAGAAAAAACAAAAACAGTAGTGCTTTCCAAAGGAAGTTTTTATGAAGAAACCAATGGAAAATGGATTTTTGTTGTCAACGGCAGCAAAGGAGAACGAAGAGCAATCAAACTTGGGAAAGAAAATCCATTATATTATGAAGTTCTTGGCGGATTGAAAGCTGGCGAAAAAGTAATCACGTCATCGTACAAAGATTATAAACGGGCGGAAATATTAAATTTAGAATAAGAAATAGTAGGAAACATAAAAATAGCATCAATCAAAAAACGAACAATAGTATGATTCAAATTAAAAATCTTTCAAGAGTATTTAGAACCGAGGAATTAGAAACGAAAGCATTAAGTGAAGTTTCTATAACCATAAATCAAGGTGATTTTGTGTCCATCATGGGGCCTTCGGGAAGCGGAAAATCCACTTTATTAAATATTGTTGGATTGCTCGACAGCGCTTCCAGTGGAAGTTATCAATTGTTAAATCAGGAAATGATTGGATTGAAAGAAAAAGGAAAATCGAAAGCCAGAAAAGAAAATATTGGTTTTATTTTTCAGAATTTCAATTTGATAGACGAATTATCGGTTTATGATAATATCGAATTGCCATTGATTTATAACAAAGTTCCTTCTTCTGAAAGAAAGAAAAAAGTAGAAGCAATTGCCGATAAATTAGGGATTTCACACCGATTAAAACATTATCCACAACAGCTTTCCGGAGGACAACAACAACGTGTGGCCGTGGCAAGAGCTTTAATTAACGATCCGAAAATCATCCTTGCCGATGAACCTACAGGAAATCTAGACAGCAAAAATGGAAATGAAGTTATGGAATTGCTCACTGATCTACATTCCAACGGAGCAACGATCCTGATGGTTACACATTCTGAGTACGATGCGTCTTTTTCCCAAAAAACAATTTTGATGAAAGATGGAATGATACTTTCAGAAAAAACAAATAGTCGTAATGTTGATGTGTTAATCAACCAATAAATTCTATCAATCATGCTAAAAAATTGGATAAATATATTTTTATACCATCTCAAAAAAAACAAGCTTTTTTCGGCTTTGAATGTTTTCGGCTTAGCGATTGGAATTGCAGGATTGATTTTTGCATTGCTTTATTGGAATGATGAACAAAGTTATAACGCTTGGAATCCAGAAAAAGATAATGTATTTCAGGTATTGATTGAAATGCCTGATGGAACCGTATCTGCAAATCAACCTCCGATATTAAAATCTTTGTTAGAAAAAGATCCTGAAATTGAAACTATCATATATATGAAAGGGGATTATGTAAATGACCGAATTTTCTATAACGGAAAGAGTGAAGAAATCAACAAAATCATCAATGTTCAAAGTAATTTCTTTTCGTTTTTTCCTTTTAAAATTATTAAAGGAGACGCTATTTCAGCATTGAAAGATGAAACGAGTATTGCCATTTCGGAAGATGTTGCGAAAAGAGTTTTTGGTAACGAAAACCCTATCGGTAAACAACTAAAAGTTTTTTACGGAATGTTTGTTGTTCGCGCAGTTTATCGTATTCCTGGAAATTCGTCCATTGTTCCAGAGATATTGATTGACAGGATAGGAAGGAATTTAGATTCAAATAATATCCAACGAGATATTTTTAATTTTAAAGTCTTTCTAAAACTAAAAGCCTATTCTAACGCAGAGGATATCAAAAAGAAGATTGAACAAATATATTATAATGAATTAACGCTAAACAATGCGAAAGAACAAGGAATTACACCTGATGATGTAATTAAAAGAGATGGCCGTATTAAAATTATTTTGGAACCGCTCTCAACCGCCAGATTGCACTCCGTTGTTGATGGCTATCCAGAGGGGAGAGGTAACTATCAGTTTCTACTTATAATGGTTGGTTTATCTGTTTTAATTCTCATTTTATCCATTGTCAATTATGTCAATATGGCTACGGCCAATGCCATAAAGCGAGCCAAAGAAGTGGGTGTGCGTAAAGTAGTTGGTGCATCAAGAGGCAATATTATTAGTCAATTCATTTTTGAAACAATCCTTATCAGTTCGTTTTCTATTTTATTGGCATTGGTAATTGTAGAGTTAGGGTTGCCTTATTACAATGAATTTTTGGAAAAAGAACTAATAATAAACGGCAATGAATTTTATTTGCAATTACTTGCAATTTTTATGATTACCATTTTGGTTGCAGGGATATTTCCAGCGGTTTATATTTCCAATTTTGAAACCTTAAAAGTATTGAAAGGGAATTTCGGAAGAAGTAAAAGTGGCGTTTGGTTGCGCAACGGTATGCTGGTTTTACAATTTTCTATTGCGACATTTTTTATTATTGGATCTCATATTGTCTATCAGCAAGTCAACTATTTAAGCAATAAAGATCTTGGATTTAAGGGAGATCAAGTAATGTCTATAACTTTTACTCCCCCTGCTTCAGACTATTATCAGGAAGCGCCTTTATTGCAAAATATATTCAATAGATATACTACTATTAAACGGGAATTATCTAAGATAAAAGGAGTTGAACAGGCTTCGACAGGTATTGTTAAGTTTGGTGATGGCGCAATGTCTTCAAACGTTGCATATAAAGAGGTAAATTTTCAAGGACAAAATATGGCTGTTGATTTTGGTATGCTTGACATGATGAAAATTAAAGTGATAAAAGGCAGAGGTCTTGACGAAAAATTTGCTAGTGACACAATTAATTCAGTTATCATAAATGAAACAGCTCTCAAAATGATAAAGGAGAAAAATCCGTTGGGAAAAGAAATTGAATTGCTTGGAAAAAAATTAAAAATAGTTGGAGTCGTAAAAGATTTCAATCTATTTAGTCCAGAAGACCAAGTTCCGCCAATGACAATTTTTCATGCTACTTCCTTCAATATGTCTTACTCTGCCATTCGTCGAGTGTATGTAAAACTAAAAGCTGATGATATGGAAAATAGCATAGCCGATATCGAGAAATTATGGACTTCTAAAGTCAATACTGAATACCCATTCAAATATGATTTTGTTGATAAGGAGTACGCCAGAACCTATGAAACCTATGTAAAACAAAAGAATCTTTTTTCATTGTTAAATATTGTGGTAATTGGTATTGCGCTTTTCGGGCTGTTTGCTTTGGCTTCTTATTCGATACAAAGTCGGATGAAAGAAATTGCTATCCGAAAAACTTTGGGTGCAGAAACCAATACTTTGCTTAAAGAATTATCAAAACAGTATATTTTATATTGCGCAATCGGGTTTTTAATCGCTTTGTTTCCAGTGTATTATTTGTTGAACAAATGGCTCGAAAATTTTGCCTTTAGAATTGAAATGACCTTATTTCCATTCCTTTTTGGTTTTATAATACTATTGGTTTTAACGTTAATCATTGTTTTGTCAAGAGCCTATCAAGCAACAAAAATAGATGTTTTGAAATATTTAAAATATGAATAAAAAAACAGTGATAACACTTTTATTTCTAATTTTTAGTGCTTTTGCCAGCGGTCAAGAAAATTCTTGGTCGCTAACAAAATGCATGGAAACGGGTTTGCAGAATACTATCGAAATAAAAATTAGGCAGCTAGAAATAAAAAGAACAGAGCGATCACAAAATTCGGTTTTAAATCGAATGTTGCCAACTATCAATTTAAATGGACAACAAGGGTACATTTTAGGTTCCACGATTGACCCAGCCACTAATGCAAGGGTAAGTTCTAATTTTCAAAGTGATAATTTTTATCTCAATGCCAGAACGAATCTGATTGATTTCGGCGCATTTGCGAATGCTCAAAAAGATAAAATCAATATCGAACAAGCCAAAGCCGAAAAAGAAGTTTTAGAAAACGAATATAAACTGCAGCTTTTGGAAAGCTATTATCAGGCACTTTATACTCAGGAATTATCTAAAATTCAAAATGAACAACTGAAACAAGCTGTCTTTAACTTAGACAGAGTAACTAAAGAAGTAGCAATTGGTAGCAAACCTCAAAGCGATTTGTATGATATGCAATTGAGCTTTTCGGAGGAAGAAAACCGAAATTTGGAAACCGAACAATTGTATGCTATTAAAAAAATGCAATTGTTCCAACTCATGAATGTTAGCGATACGAGCCTTTATGATGCAATTGTATTGGTGTCTTATTTTAACGAAAGAGCCACCGAAGATTTTGATCAACAAATATTTAATCCTAAAATAAAGCTTGCGGAACTCCAATACGAAAACAGTTTGAAATCAATTACCGAAGAACGCGCGCTCAATTTACCGGTGTTATCAGCCTATTATGGGTTCTCCTCTTTTTATTATAAAACATTGAATCAGATAAATTCAAACACGGATGCTTTTTTCACTCAATTAGAAGCGAATAAAAGTCAGCATATAGCAATGCAATTGACAATTCCAATTTTCAACGGATTTAGAAATAATAAAAAAATTAGTGCTTCAAAAATAGAAAGTGAAAAGACAAATCTGGTTATCGAACAGACAAAACAAGTCTTGCGCAATCAAATTGAATTAGAAAATCAAAACAAAAGAAATTATAAGGAGTTTCAAGATAAATTGAACCAAAAACAGTCTTATGCGAAGGCATCTCTGGCCACTACCCAAGCCAAATTTGAAAGTGGAAAAGTGGAAGCTATTTTATATTCATCAGTAAAAAATCAATTTATTTCTGCAGAATATGAAGTGCTAAAAAACAACCTTCGGCTGCAATATGTAGACCTGAAGATTAATTTGTTGAAAAATAATAGTTTGTAAATTATAAGATGTAATTAAATTGCAATGCTAACTTATTTAAATCCGGTAAAAAACGGTTTGTAAGTTCAGTATGAACCACAAAAAAACTCCATTAGAAATAATGGAGTTTTTTAAGTTTAAAGAAAATTACTTTTAAGAGTTTGAATCCTTAGAATGCAATTGGTGCTGCAAGGCAACTATCCGGAATGTCAAATGCTTTTACTAATGAGACAGCATCCGGCCTTATTTCCCAGCAAAGCTGATTGACCATCTTGCGTATGGCTTTTGTTTTTATCCCCTCCATGTAGCCATCTTCAAGATACCAGCCTTTATTTTTCTCCATTTGTGAAAGCGCATACAACTGGCATAATTTTGTCACTATTTCCTTGTTTTTCTGATCTTCAATAGCTTGTACGGCTTTTTGAAACTGCTCCAGAACAATTCGCTCCAGATATGCCTGAGCCACATCAATCATGTGGTGCTGCACCACATTAAAGGCATCATAAGGTTCAAGTCCGCCATCAATCAGTTTTTTTAATCGTTTTGCTGCCGATGCCAATATCGTTTTTTCCCTATATTGAAAGGCATCCAGATGAAAGGCATCCTCTAATAAATGATCCTCATCTGTTTTTCGGGTTATAATAGGATTTTTTTTAGCAATAGCAGTTTTAGCAGTCTCAAAAACGTAATTTATTATACCCATAGCATCCATTTCTCCAAATGTCTTGCGGAATTCCGACAACCTGTTTTTAGCAACTAATTGCATTAATACCGTATTATCCCCTTCAAAGGTTGTGTAGATTTCGGTATCATTTTTCAAGGCATCGATCCTGTTTTCTGATAGGTATCCTTTGCCACCGCAGGCTTCACGGCATTCCTGCAAAACAGCAGTAGTACTCCAGGTTGAATACGCTTTCATTCCGGCAGCCAAGGCTTCAATTTCTGGCATTTCAGTTTCTGTTCGTTCTAGGTATCTATTTGTCACGTATTGCAACGCAAAATGAATGGCATACGTTTTTGCCAGCAAAGGCAGTAGCCTGCGTTGGTGTATTCTGTAATTTAAGATTGGAACTTCTGAACCGCCTTCGGGTCCAAATTGCCTGCGTGAGTCGCTATACTGTATTGCTATTGTTAATCCGGATTTGGCTGCCGCCAAAGCAGATCTCGGAATCCCAATTCGGCCGCCAACTAAAGTGCCTAACATCGTAAAAAAACGGCGATTGTCACTTGGAATTGGACTTTCAAATTTTCCTTCATCATTTACCGAAGCAAATCGATCCAACATGTTTTCTTTTGGAATAACGACATTTTCAAAACGAATGGTACCGTTATCAACGCCATTAAGTCCCATTTTATGTCCGCAATCACTAATAGTAATGCCTTTCAGGATTGTACTATTAGTATCCCGTATTGGAACAATAAAGGCATTTACGCCGTAATCCATTTCATCAATAATCAATTTAGCAAATACCGTAGCCATTTGACCGTGTACTGCCGCATTGCCAATGTATTCTTTCTGCGCCTTTTCATGTGGTGTATGAATGATAAACGTTTGGTTGTCGTGGTTATATGTAGCAGTTGTTTCTAATCCTTTTACATTTGAACCATGATTGGTTTCGGTCATGGCAAAACAGCCGGGCAACTGGAACGAACCAATATCTTTTAAGTATTTACTGTAATGTTTTTCGGTACCTAGTGATTGTATGCTCATTCCCCATAGCCCGAATTGCACTCCAAATTTAATAACCAGGCTTAAATCATGGTAGCTTAATGTTTCCATTATAGCAAAATAATCGGCACTATTTTCACCGCCGCCGTATTTTTTAGGATACGCCATATTTCCCAGATTTTCTTTTGCAAGAATTGTGCACCAATCGTACACTTTTTCACGATAAACCGCTATATCAGTCGAAGTTTCATAGGCAAAATCCGGTCGACTGATGACCGTTTTTACTTTTTTAATAATAGCAGCCTGTTTGCCATCCAGAATCTGAGTTAGTTTTTCTATGTCGAATGTGTTGCTCGTATGATAATTTGAAGTAACGGTTTTTGCCGTTTTTTTTAAATTTGAAACGGCTTCTTCACTTAAAATTCCCAAATCGTTTTCCAGTTTCATAAAATCAGTCGCAAGATCTTTGATAACAGAATTTTTTTCTGCAAGTACCATTGAAACATCAAATATAGATTTCAGCAAAGGATTCTGATCAATAGCAGTATCTATTTCAAATTTCCACTCCGCAAGTTCTATTCTTGAAGGAGGTGCTGAAACCGTTACTTTTGAAAGTAGATATTCCTGCTCTTTTCTGGAAATCCATTTTTGTGAGCGTATGAAATCTTGCAAAGTAACAATCTCTTTTTGAGTTAAAAGATCGTCTGACCAAGCAAGGTAAAAAAAAGGAATAAAGGCTTTGAGTTTTGAATTTTCCATAACACACTTTAATTAAAATAATATTTTCAGTTGGGTTAAGATAGAAAAAATTAATGAATAAAATGACGTAACAACGGGATACTTCTGTATTTAGAGCGGAAAATAACTCTCAAAAAGTATCAAAAAAATTAGAAAATACTGCAATTGGTCTTTCTTTAAGATTCATTAATTTTTATCAAATGAGAAGTATTAGTACTAAAAAAAGATTTTAATTAATTCAAGGTCAAAGCTCCTAAAATTTCTTCTGATAAAAAAGGACCTCCGGGATATCTGGCCGTATAATCTAAATTCATCCAGATTTGGCCGCGTTCATCAACATGATAAAAGAGTTTTTTTTCTTTGCTTTCATTTACAAAAAGGATATTTTTAATTAGAAAATTTACTTTTTCTAAATCAGTAACAGAACCAATCAAAATTTCCGGATAAATGTGCCCTTTGGTATGAATCAATCGCGGTGTACCGCCAATAGCTTTGATACTGGCTGCCATTAATATCGAATGGTCATCGCAATCACCCGAAAAATAAAGTAAGGACTCCGTGGCTGTTGCTATATAATCCCCGCCTTTTGGATCGCTGACGTAGTTCCACCGATTGTTAATTTCTTTGAAAACTGCAAAACACTGGATAATAGTCCTGTAATCGGAATACCCTTTTATATCTTTAAAATGTTTTGACGTTGCCATAATTGCAAAATTTCTAATTTTAGGATTTTGATATTCTATCGCATTAATAATCTTAGATTTACTAGGGAAAGGAAGTAGCTTAGCGATGATAATATCTTGCGGATATGGATTGTCTGACATGGTATACATGATAGAATTGTAATCTTCAAAAACGCTGTTAAACCCATAATTCCCTATAGTAGAACCATAAATTAAAATTAAAAAATAAAGGATAATACAAAAAAGAATAATCGTTCTCATGAACCGCAAGAGCACTTGAATAACGACTATCATTACTATAAACAGAACGACTCTATCAATATTAAGAGGCCAATTTGGGTTGATTAAATTCTGATGTAAGATGATAAAAACCGGAATGGCAATCAATATGTTCAGGACAAAAATAATAACGTCATCCCAAGGTTTTGCAACCTGAAATTTTTGTTTAATTCCTTGAAAATTGATTTTTTTTATTTTTATCATGGTAGCATAAAAACAATAATCTAGACTGCTTTTACAATGTCTTCAAAAGTACCTTTTTTCTCGATAATTTTAAGTTGAAAAAGCTGATTTTGAATTTTGTTTAACATTTCAACAGTTAATGGTTTTTGTGACCACTGTGTTAACGACAGCCATTCTTGAATATCTTCTATTTTTTGATGGTAATTTGAAGCCAACGTTTTGTCAATACTTGGAATATCTTTGAAATCTTCTGTAGTTTGATTAATGATTGCCAGAATTTTTGAAATAAGGACTGGATTATTTTTCAAAAATTCTTCTCGAACCGCAATTACAAAACAAGGCCAAGGTGTTGGACAATCCGCAATTCTACGAAAAATACCTTTGTCAACTAATGGTTTGGTCATGAAACGTTCCCACATAAAATAATCTGCAGTTCCGTTTGTCAAGGCTTCAACGGCTCCATCGATAGTATTTACAATTTCAAACTGAAGAGTATCTGTTTTCCATCCTGAATGCAGTCGGGACTGATTATCGGCATTGACATACGCCATTAATTGGGAACCGGAACCCAATCTGGATATGGCAACTTTGGTGTTTTCTAAGTCTGCTACTGTCTTATAATTGGAGTTTGCAGCTACGTGAATTCCCCAAATTAATGGACTTTCCACATACAGCTGCACTATTTTACTTGGGTTTCCGGCAAGGATATCTTTTACAATTCCTTCGGTTAGGATTATGGCGATATCCGTTTCGCCATCACGGAGCATTTGACACATTTTTCCGGTTCCTTCAGGAACATCAGTCCATTGTAAATCGATATTTTCTTTTTCGAAATCTCCGCTTTCTATGGCTAAATGCCAAGGAAGATTAAAATGTTCCGGAACTCCGGCTATTTTTATTGTGTTCATTATAGGTTAGGATTTTTTAATTCGTACCAATTCCAAGAAACGCCATCTTCCAGATATTGTTCCGTCATTTTTAGTCCAATTTTTTTTAATATTCTGTTTGAGGCGATATTATCCGTATGTGCTGCGGCTTCCATAATTTTTATTTTCATTACATTAAAACCATAATCCAGCCAGGCAAAACTGGCTTCGCTGGCGTATCCTTTGCCCCAGAATTTTTCATTTAACCGATAACCAATATCATAGAAATGAACTTTGTTATTTACCATTTCAGTGTTGTATTTTAATCCGGCCCAACCCATTAATTCATTGGTTTTTTTCAAAACAACCACAAATCGTCCAATATTATTTCGAAAGTATTGTGCTCTAACAAGTTCTATATAGGAATGTACTTCGCTAATATCCGTCAATGGTTTGTTCCAAAGATATTGATGTACCTTAGGATTGCTGTCCATTTCAAATAATGCGTCGGCATCTGAAAATAGCATTTCTCTTAAAATTAATCGGTCGGTTTCTAAAATAAGATTCATGTTTTATTAGAAATTTCATGGTTAACGATTTAGCCTGATAGCTGTGGTATTATGTTATTGCGAGGAACGAAGCAATCACACATTAATATCTTTAAAATTATTCAATTTTGCATACCGAATCATATTGGTGAAAGCCTCCTGATCCAGTTTGGGTATTTCCAGAATGGAGTTCAACAAAGTGGTATCGTATTCGTTGGCAGCTGTAGTAAAATAAGGGTTTAAATGTTTGCCAATGCTTTCATAATACAGTTTTTCGATGGTGTTTTTATATGCAAAATCCAGTGAATTTTGTATCAAAGTAAAATTAGTGTACCCCACTTCCTTCATGATTAACTGTAATCCATCTGCCATATTGAAACTTTTATGATGTACAATATTAAGCTGTTCAATATCGTCTCTTTGAAACGTATTTACAATCACTTTTGCCACATAATCCACCGGAATAATGTTCAAAACGGTGTCTTCGTTAACGATAAAACGCACATTTTCTTGTTCCCCTTTTCGTTGGGAAGTAAAATGAAAAAATTTTGCCAAAAGATAAAAAACCATATATTTTGAAATAAAATACGGATTTTCAGTTCCTAACATTTTGCCTCCAATCACACTTGGACGCAGAATTTGAAAAGGCAAACCAATTTTTTTACATTCTTGTGCTATAAAATTTTCCGAATGGAATTTAGCATTTTCATAGGCATTGCGATGCTCGGGTTTGAATCCTAAACTATGAAAATCATTGTCAATTAATCCTTTTCGGTTTCCAGATGAAAAAGCAGTTCCGATGTAGATAAACTTTTTTATAAAAGGATGAAATAGATTGAAAAGGGATTTTGTGATTTTAGTATTCTCTTCAAAAATCTTTTCGCGTTGTTCTTCATCGGTAGATAAATTCACGAATCCAGCCGAATGAATGAAATACGCATCTTTTATTTGGCTTGAAAAAGTGTCCTGAATGACAGCCAAATCAGTATCAATGATTTCAATGTATTCGTGCAGTTTTGCTATCCCTTTGTCTTTTATGATTTGTGGTGTATAACTGCTGGATAAAAGTTCGTTTATTCTATCTAAAGCGGAGTTTTTTCCTTTATTTCGGGCAATAATAAATAGTTTTCCATCAATTTTAGTGTTGATGAAAAGCTCCAGAATTTCATACATAATATGAGATCCCAAAACTCCTGTTGCACCTGTAAGTATTATTTTCATTATCATTTTGTTCTAAAAACAAATGTAGTTTTAAAAAAATTAAACAGCACTTTTTTAAAACTACAAATGGAGAAGATTTTGAAAATTAATTTCTCTATCCTAAAGCAATTTTTTCTAATGTATACGCAATCAATTCATCAACGGCTTTGTATGGATCTTTGCTAAATGTTCCCGAAGCACGATTGGCAATAATGGCGTTTAATGATAATGCATTGTGCCCTAAAAGTGCCGATAGTCCATAAATAGCTGCAGTTTCCATCTCCAAGTTCGTGATATGGTTGTCACCGAATTTAAAATTATCCATTTTAGAATTTAATGCTTCATCTTGAATATTCAAACGCAACACGCGACCTTGAGGACCATAAAAACCACCTGCAGTTGCGGTAATTCCTTTGTGCATTTTGTCGCTTTCTATAATTTTTTCCAATTTTTCGGAACAAGCAATCACGTATGGTTTTCCTTTTCGTAAATCCCAATTGGTGTGTTTTACAAAAGCATCTTCCATTTCAAGATTCGAAACTTCGTCAATCAAATAGGAGCGGAGCATGTTATCCAATCCTAATCCGAATTTTGATAGTACAAAACTGTCCACAGGAATATCCGCTTGTAAAGAACCCGAAGTTCCAATTCGGATGATATTCAATGAAGTCAAATTTTCTTTTGGTAGACGGGTTTCCAAATCAATATTGACTAAAGCGTCCAATTCGTTGATAACGATATCAATATTGTCAGGACCAATTCCTGTGGACATTACAGTAATTCGTTTGCCTTTGAAAATCCCGGTTTGGGTTTTGAATTCTCTTTTTTGTGTCGAAAATTCAATACTGTCAAAAAACTGTGTGATTTTCTCCACGCGATTTTGATCTCCTACAAAGAGGATATCATGTGCAATATGTTCTGGTTTTAAATTCAAATGGTAAACGCTACCGTCTGGATTTAATATTAATTCGGATGATTGTATCATTATTAAAGTATTTTTTCGTCTCCTTAGCCCTCTCCAAAGGAGAGGGAGCCGATTCCTGATTTAGATTATATTCTTTTATTTCGTTTTGGTTCCTTCCCTTTGGGGAGGTTAGGTGGGGATTACCCTCCCACACGTTTTACTTTAAAGCCTTTTTCTTTTAAAATAATCATTATTTTATCGCGATAATCCCCCTGAATAATAATAGAATCATCTTTAAAAGTACCGCCAACACTCAATTTGGTTTTAATTTCCTTAGCAAGAACTTTAAAATCGGCGTCGGTTCCTTCATAACCCTCAATTATAGTGGTTGCTTTTCCTTTTCGTTTTTCGAATTTGCAAATCATAGGCTCCTTTTGAACGTATAATTCGTGTGTCATTTCTTCAATCGGCTCTTCAGGCGATGGTTCGTGATCCGGAAAAAGGTTTTTTAATTGGTCTTGTAAGTCCATATTATATTTAAATTATTTTTTACCACATAGAATCATAGCCATATTTCATAGAATGATGCGTTTTACTTTTTTACAGTAAAACATTGCTATGTAAATTCAAAAATGGTTTGTATTATTCTGTTCTATCTATGTTTTTATGTGGTTAAAATTATGCTGTTTTCTTTAAGTCTCCACCATTAAAAAAAAACAAAAGACATTAAGCATACACTTAATGTCTTTTGGTATCTGAAGTAAATTTAAGTTTATTTTTTAATAAGTCCCAAATCTACTAAACGTTCGTATAAATAGGCTCCCGAAGTAATGTCTTCGAATTTTTTTGGATGTTCTGCATCAATACAGTTTTCCAAACAATTCAATTTCATATCACTCACCGGATGCATAAAAAACGGAATAGAATACCGTGAAGTTCCCCATAACTCTCTTGGTGGGTTTACCACCTGATGAATGGTCGATTTCAATTTGTTATTCGTATGACGCGATAACATATCACCCACATTGATCACTAATTCATCCGGTTCTGCAATGGCATCAATCCATTCTCCGTTATGATTTTGCACTTGTAACCCTTTCCCTTGCGCACCCATCAACAAAGTAATCAAGTTGATATCACCGTGAGCAGCAGCACGAATAGCATTTTCTGGTTCAGACGTGATTGGTGGGTAGTGAATAGGTCGTAAGATTGAATTTCCATCTTTGGCATATTGGTCAAAATAAAATTCATCCAAACCAAGGTGAATTGCCAAAGCTCTTAAAACATAAACACCGGTTTTCTCCAGCATTTGATAGGCCTCCTTACCGGCTACATTAAAACGAGGCAGTTCTTTTACTTCGACATTTTCAGGATATTCAGAAGCGTATTTTGAACCTTCGGATACGTATTGTCCAAAGTGCCAAAACTCCTTCAAATCGCCTTCTTTTCTGCCTTTGGCATGCTCTGTTCCAAAAGAAATATACCCTCTTTGTCCGCCAATACCAGGAATTTCATACCCGTGTTTTGTTTCTAAAGGTAAAGCGAAAAAATTTCGGATTTCACCATACAATTCATCAACCAACTGGTCGTTTAAAAAATGCCCTTTGAGTGCTACGAAGCCAATATCTTCAAATGCACTTCCGATTTCATTTACAAATTTTTGTTTACGTTTCGGATCGTCCGAAAGGAAATCACGCAAGTCAACACTAGGAATGTTTTGCATACTTTTAAATATTTTTTAATAACTTGAAGGTTAAAAACCTTGCAGATACAAATGTAAAGAATAATTTTATATCTGAATTTTAAAACGTACAAACAATGTAAAAAAATATAACAAAACAACATCAAACTGTTGTATTTTTTTATCTTTGAACCATATAATAAAACAGGAAAAATGACCTTTGACAAAAAAAATCTTACTGACGATCAATTATTAGATTTATATAAAAGAATACTGAAACCAAGACTGATAGAGGAAAAAATGCTGATTCTTATCCGTCAGGGAAAAGTATCAAAATGGTTCTCTGGAATAGGTCAAGAGGCAATTTCTGTTGGTGTTACGGCAGTTTTAGATTCGGATGAATACATTTTGCCAATGCATAGAAACCTAGGAGTTTTTACCGGAAGAAACATTCCGTTGTACCGTCTTTTTTCGCAATGGCAGGGCAAAGCCAACGGTTTTACTAAAGGACGTGATCGCAGTTTTCACTTTGGAACCCAACAATATAAAATTATAGGAATGATTTCGCATTTAGGTCCGCAATTAGGTGTGGCTGACGGAATCGCTTTAGCCAATAAACTAAAGAAAAACGGAAAAGTTACTGCCGTTTTTACAGGCGAAGGAGCAACAAGTGAAGGCGATTTTCATGAAGCGTTGAATATTGCTTCGGTTTGGGAATTACCGGTTTTATTTGTGATAGAGAATAACGGGTATGGGCTTTCAACACCTACAAATGAACAATACCGTTGCGAAAACCTGGCCGATAAAGGAAAAGGCTACGGAATGGAAAGCCATATTGTTGATGGAAATAATATTCTGGAAGTTTATAATTTATTATCTGAATTAAAAGCTTCGATGAAAGAAAATCCACGTCCTGTTTTATTGGAATTTAAAACCTTCCGGATGCGTGGACATGAAGAGGCGAGTGGGACTAAATACGTTCCGCAGGAATTAATGGACCTGTGGGCGATTAAAGATCCAGTAGAAAATTATAGAAAATACTTGTCAGAAAATGGGATTCTTACCGCGGATTTTGACGCTGCTTTACATGCTGAAATAAAGAAGGATATTGATGAAAGTTTGGCTATTGCCAATGCCGAACCAGAAATTGAAGCTACTTTAAGTGAAGAACTAAATGATGTTTATAAAACGCATGTATTTGAACAAGTTAACCCTTCAGAAAAAAAAGAAAATATTCGTTTTGTAGATGCCATTTCTGCCAGTTTGAGACAATCGATGGAACGCCATGAGAACTCAGTAATTATGGGCCAAGACATTGCTGACTATGGTGGTGCTTTCAAAATCACAGATGGTTTTGTAGCGCAGTTTGGCAAAGAGCGTGTCATCAATACGCCAATTTGTGAAAGTGCAGTGGTTTCGGCAGGAATGGGATTATCCATAAATGGATACAAAGCGATTGTGGAAATGCAGTTTGCCGATTTTGTTTCGACAGGATTCAATCCAATTGTGAATTTATTAGCCAAATCACATTACCGATGGTTAGAAAAAGCAGATGTTGTAGTCCGAATGCCTTGCGGTGGCGGAACACAAGCTGGGCCTTTTCATTCGCAGACCAATGAGGCTTGGTTTACTAAAACACCGGGATTAAAAGTGGTTTACCCAGCATTTCCGTATGATGCGAAAGGATTGTTGAATACTTCCATAAACGACCCAAATCCAGTACTGTTTTTTGAACACAAGCAATTGTACAGAAGCGTTTATCAAGAGGTTCCTTCTGATTATTATACGATTCCACTAGGAAAAGCGGCTTTGTTGAAAGAAGGAGATCAGGTTACGATCATCTCGTTTGGTGCCGCAGTGCATTGGGCTTTGGATACTTTAGCAAAAAATCCTGAAATTTCAGCGGATTTATTGGATTTAAGAACTTTACAACCTTTGGATACCGAAGCTATTTTTGCTTCGGTAAAGAAAACGGGAAGAGTAATTATTTATCAGGAAGACAGTATGTTTGGTGGAATTGCCAGTGATCTTTCGGCAATGATAATGGAAAATTGTTTCAAATACTTAGATGCTCCTGTAAAACGAGTGGCAAGTTTAGACACACCAATTCCGTTTACTAAAGCATTGGAAGATCAATATTTGCCAAAAGGCCGATTCGAAAATGACCTAAAAGAACTATTGACGTATTAATTTTAAAATTATAAGTAGGTTATTTTTAGCGTTTTAATTCTAAAAATAACCTAATATCCAATAGATAATTATGAAAATTAAAATTGTACCAAAACAGCCGCCGCCTAGTTTTTTGGCACCGTAACCTGCGAGAATTGTTTTAAAAAATCCGTTCATCCGTTTAAATTATTAAGGGCATAGTTCCACTTTATTTTATCGATTATTCAATTTTGCTTTTTCTTTAATGATATCGCTTATTTTTCGGTTTTCGATTTTGCTCTCTAGCCAAGAAATAATATCCAAATAAAGGAAAGCTCTTTTTTCATAGGTGTTTTTCTCCAGTTCTATAAATCTTGTTCTCATTTTTACAAATTCTTTTTTGATATCTGTTGGATAAATGGAGTTTAAATTTTTCAAAAACTTAATAATTTCTTTTTGCACTTCATGCAAATCATTCATTTTGATTAGGAATTTATAGGTATTTTTCAATTGATTTTCCAGATAATAATCTTTTCCTAATTCATAATGAGCTATCAAACAGAGTAATCTGGCAAAACACATTAAATCTTCTCGCATGGAAAGATTTTTATTGTTTATGATTTTCTCCAAATAAAAAATACAATCTGTATATTTTTCATTCCCAAAATATATAGAAGCAAATTTATAGTAAAACAGCATTTCGTGGTGTTCATCAAGATGATCGGTATGTATTTTCAACTTGCCCAGAACTTCAGGAATTAAGTATTCTCCTTCTGCAAAAGTACCTTCCAGTATATGATAATTCAATTTATTATTATATAAATACAGAAATGATAAAGATGCAATATTATCATTTACAGGAAAATGGGAATCTTTTATGGTATTTTCCAGCAGTAATAAATATTTTTTGAATTTTGATTTGTACTTCAGCATGTATAGAGACTCCAATAAATAATGATTGCCTTTCAGGAAAAACACCGGATTTAAATGAATCATACTTGGGTTGTCATAAAAAAGAGTCACCCACTTTAAAGCATATTTGTAACAGGATAAAAAATCCTGAACTAAAAAGCTTCGCCAAAGATTGGCATTGTAAAACCAATATTTCTCTCTGAAACCGAACTTTTTCTCGTCAAATTTTGAAATATGCTTGTTGAAATAATCATCTATATAGGTGTATTCTTCGTCGCTTTTTACATATCCGGTTTTAAGCATAATACCGTACAATTGCAAGGATAAATTAGATAATTTACTGGAAATGGTATTGCGATAATTCAGTTCTTTAGCCTGAATAACCAATTCATCTGCGCGTCCTTGAATACTTCGGGTTATGTATTGGGATTCAATGAGTTTCTCAAATTCTACAATTTCATAGGCCATGAGTTTTTCGTCATTTTCCAACGCTAAAATCTTTGTTTTATCCAAGATTTTTAAACTTTGTTTGTACAGCCCTTTATTGTACAAAATAGCAGCAAAATCAATTTGTTCTCTAAGCTGATATCGAATATTCTGACTGGGAATATTCAATCGGATGCTTACTAAAATTTGTTTATATAAATACGATTTCAGATTGGATAATTGTACTTTTTTGATAATCCCACTTTTCAAAATAAGCTTCTCCTCATAGACTTCTGATTTGTCTAAAACATTAAATAACTCGATGAATTTTGTATTGGAACTGGTTTCTAATCGGCTGGCAAAAATCTTAAATTGTCTTTTTTCAGATTTTGAAAGCGATTTAATTAATACGAACAAGAAATCTTTTTGATGGTTAGCCATTGTAGAATAGTGTAGCTTAATGTTTTGTAATTCAATTGTTTACTAAGTTTTTTATTGCTTTATAAACAGTATATTTCATTAAATTGAGTTTTATATTAACGTAATGAAAGATATTTTTGTTATCAAGTTGTGAAATTACATTAAATAAATGAAAATGAATAGAGAGAAAGTTCAAATTTTTGATACCACCTTGAGAGACGGCGAACAAGTTCCGGGATGTAAATTAGATACCAATCAAAAACTAGTCATAGCCAATCGACTGGACGAAATGGGTGTTGACATCATCGAAGCGGGTTTTCCGGTATCTAGTCCAGGTGATTTTTTATCTGTTTCAGAAATAAGTAAAATCGTTAAGAATGCAGTTGTTTGTGGATTAACCAGAGCGATAAAAAATGATATAGATGTTGCGGCACAAGCCTTAAAACATGCAAAAAGACCAAGAATACATACCGGAATAGGAACTTCGGAGTCACACATTGTACACAAGCTGAATACTACCAGAGAAGATATTATTGCCCGAGCAAAATTTGCCGTTTCCCATGCTAAATCGTATGTTGAAGATGTGGAGTTTTATGCGGAGGATGCTGGCAGAACGGACAACGAGTTCTTGGCTCGAGTCTGTGAAGCAGTCATTAAATCAGGTGCTACCGTGCTTAATATCCCAGATACAACTGGCTATTGCTTGCCGGAAGAATATGGCGCAAAGATTAAATATCTAAAAGAAAACGTCAAAGGAATTGATAACGTAATCCTGTCATGCCACTGTCATAATGATTTAGGAATGGCTACAGCAAATTCAATTGCAGGAGCGGTAAATGGAGCCAGACAAATTGAATGTACCATAAACGGAATAGGCGAAAGAGCCGGAAATACAGCACTGGAAGAAGTAGTGATGATTTTCAAACAACATCCGTATTTGAATTTAGATACCAATATCAATACCCGTCAGCTGAATGAAATGAGTCGATTAGTATCTGAAAGTATGGGAATGATGGTGCAACCCAATAAAGCAATTGTTGGAGCTAACGCTTTTGCACACAGCTCCGGAATTCATCAGGATGGGGTAATCAAAAACAGAGCGACTTATGAAATCATGGATCCGTTGGAAGTTGGTGTCAATGAATCATCAATTGTTCTTACCGCCAGAAGCGGCAGAGCAGCATTGGCCTACAGAGCCAAAAAAGTGGGGTACGAACTTTCAAAAACACAATTGGATGTTGTGTATATTGAATTTTTGAGGTTTGCCGATATCAAAAAAGAAGTCCTTGATGATGATATTCATCAAATAATTGAAGCCTGTAAAATGAGTAAGGAAATAATCCTCAACTAAAATATTTTGATTTCTATTACAATTTAAATCGCACTATTATGAATTTAAAAATAGCAGTACTTTCAGGAGACGGAATAGGTCCGGAGGTAATCCTACAGGCTAAAAAAGCATTGTATGCAATTGGTGTGGTTTTCGATCATGAGTTTGTATTTGAAGATGCACTAATAGGTGCCGTTGCGATTGAAAAAACAGGAAATCCATTGCCGGAGCAAACATTGAATCTTTGTCTGAATACCGATGCTGTATTGTTTGGCGCTGTTGGCAATACAAAATACGACAACAATCATGATCCAAAATTACGCCCTGTAAACGGCTTATTGAAATTGAGACAAGCATTAGGATTATATGCCAATATAAGACCTGTTAAACCGTATAAGGATTTATTAGATTTATCCCCTTTGAAAAGAAAAATCATTGAGGGTACTGATTTTGTGATTTTCAGGGAGCTTTCCGGGGGATCTTATTTCAGTGAAAAAAAGACGAATGCACAAGGCACATTAGCTTCTGATTTATGTGAGTATTCCGATGAGGAAATCATTAGAGTTAGTCATTTAGCGTTTAGAACAGCTCAGAAAAGACAAAAAAAAGTGACTCTGGTAGACAAAGCCAGTATTCTTGAAACGTCACGATTATGGCGAAAAGTAGTCCAGGAAATCAGCGAAAATTACCCTGATGTAACTTTAGATTTCCTTTATGTTGATAATGCCGCGATGCAAATCATTATTAATCCAAAACAATTTGATGTCATTTTGACCGAGAATTTATTTGGTGATATTTTATCGGATGAAGCTAGTGTAATCACAGGAGCCATTGGATTATTGCCATCAGCATCTCTGGGGAATTCCAGTGCCCTTTTTAAACCGGTACACGGCACTTTTTCTCAGGCAAAAGGCAAAAATACGGCCAATCCAATTGCCTCAATATTATCTGCTGCTATGCTTTTAGAACATTTTGGACTTCAGTTAGAAGCTAAAAAAGTATATGAAGCGGTAGAAAAAGCAATTGAATTAAATGTCGTCACAGCAGATTTGAATCCCTATTCTAAATTTGGCACCAATGAAGTAGGTGATTTTATATCCAATTATATTTTAAGCAAAGATGAATTATTGTATTTCAATAATGACAATGTTTACATAGGACAATCGACTATTGTTTAGGCAACACTCGTTGACTTTCAATAATTTTAAACAGATAAAAACCGACACAAATAAACCGACAATGGAATTAAATAAATACAGCAAGACCATAACACAAGATGAAACACAACCTGCAGCACAAGCAATGTTGTACGGTATTGGTCTGACTGAAGAAGATTTAAAAAAAGCACAAGTTGGAATTGTTAGTATGGGATATGAGGGAAATCCCTGTAACATGCACCTGAACGGCTTGGCTAAAAAAATAAAAACAGGAGTCTGGAAAGAGGACTTAGTAGGGTTGATTTTTAATACTATTGGTGTAAGTGACGGTATTTCAAACGGTACTGATGGAATGCGTTTTTCTTTAGTTTCCAGAGATGTAATTGCAGATTCTATTGAAACCGTAATGGGAGCACAATGGTATGATGCACTAATCGCTATTCCAGGCTGTGATAAAAACATGCCCGGTTCCGTCATGGCCATGGGAAGAGTCAATCGCCCTTCTATCATGGTTTATGGAGGCTCAATTCATTCTGGAAAATGGAAAGGGGAATCGTTAAATATTGTGTCTGCCTTTGAAGCATTGGGAAAAAAATTTAACAATACAATCGCTCCGGAAGATTTCAAAGGAGTGATTCAAAACGCATGTCCCGGCGCAGGAGCCTGCGGAGGTATGTATACGGCCAATACGATGTCTTCGGCTATTGAAGCTTTAGGAATGAGCTTGCCCTACAGTTCTTCTAATCCGGCATTAAGTGACGAAAAACAACAAGAATGCATTGATGCTGGAAAAGCAATCAGAATTTTGTTAGAAAAAGATATAAAACCTCGAGATATCATGACACGTAAAGCATTTGAAAATGCGATTACCATGGTAGCTGTTTTAGGCGGTTCCACGAATGCAGTAATGCACTTAATCGCTATGGCACATGCTGTAGATATTGAAATTACACTTAAAGATTTTCAAGATATAAGTGACAAAACACCATTACTTGCCGATTTGAAACCGAGTGGAAAATACCTGATGGAAGATCTCCATGAAGCTGGAGGAGTTCCCGCAGTAATGAAATATTTATTAAAAGAAGGATTGTTACATGGAGACTGTTTGACAGTAACTGGAAAAACTTTAGCTGAAAATTTAGCTGCTGTTCCGGATTTGAACGACGGTCAACAAGTAATACACGAAATCCAAAAAGCACTAAAAGCAACAGGAAACATTCAAATTTTGTATGGAAATCTTGCTGAGGAAGGCTGTGTGGCTAAAATTAGCGGAAATGAAGGGGAGTATTTTGAAGGAGATGCCATTGTTTATGAAAATGAACATGATGTAATAACTGGGGTTCGCGGGGGTGAAGTCAAACCAGGGAATGTAGTGGTCATCCGGTACTGTGGTCCAAAAGGTGGCCCCGGAATGCCTGAAATGCTTAAACCTACTTCAGCTATCATGGGTGCTGGTCTTGGAAAAAGCGTAGCCCTGATTACTGATGGCAGGTTTTCTGGTGGTTCACATGGATTTGTTGTGGGACATGTTACACCCGAAGCTTTTGAAGGAGGCGGTATAGCGCTCGTCAAAAATGGAGATATTATCACTATTGATGCAGTCAAAAATACAATCAATTTAAAAATATCGGATGCAGAGTTTGCACATAGGAAAGCAAATTGGATTCAACCTGAATTAAAAGTAAATAAGGGAGTTTTATTAAAATACATCAGAGCGGTCTCGAGCGCTTCGACAGGATGTGTAACTGATAAATAACCTCAAAATCAACGCCAATAGCAATAGCAAAATTGACATAAGCCTAAAAAAATAATAATGAAAAATAATACAATATCCGGCGCCGAAGCCGTTATTAGATGCTTATTAGAAGAAGGAGTAAATTTGGTTTACGGCTACCCAGGTGGTGCGATTATGCCCGTTTACGATGAATTATATAAATTTAAAGATCAATTACACCATGTTTTAGTACGTCATGAGCAAGGCGCTACCCATGCAGCACAAGGTTTTGCAAGAGCGACTGGTAAAGTAGGAGTAGCGATAGCCACTTCAGGTCCGGGAGCCACAAATTTAGTTACCGGAATTGCAGATGCACAGATTGATTCGACTCCCATGGTGTGCATCACGGGACAAGTAGGGAAACATTTATTGGGATCTGATGCCTTTCAGGAAACAGATATTATTGGGATATCGACTCCGGTTACCAAGTGGAATTATCAAATTACCGAAGCTTCTGAAATTCCGGAGATCATGGCAAAAGCTTTTTATATTGCTAAATCAGGTCGTCCAGGGCCCGTATTAATTGATATTACAAAAAATGCTCAGTTTGACCAAATGGAATTCAGCTATAAAAAATGTACCAGCATCAGAAGTTACAATCCAAAGCCGATTTTAAATCTGGAAAAAGTTAAGGAAGCAGCTGCAATTATTAATACGTCCAAAAAACCTTTTATCGTATTTGGTCAGGGAATTATCCTTGGTGAAGCCGAAGAACAACTCAAAGCATTTGTTGAAAAATCAGGAATTCCCGCCGCTTGGACTATTTTAGGACTTTCGGCATTGCCTACTGATCATCCGCTGAATGTAGGGATGTTAGGGATGCACGGTAATTATGGTCCTAACGTTTTAACGAATGAATGTGATGTTTTGATTGCCCTTGGGATGCGTTTTGATGATCGTGTCACCGGAAATCTGGAAACCTATGCAAAGCAAGCAAAAGTAATCCACTTTGAAATTGATTCAGCCGAAATCGATAAAAACGTAAAAACAACGGTAGCCGTTTTAGCAGATGTAAAAGAGTCTTTGACCGCTTTACTTCCTTTTATCGAAAATAATACACATGAATCCTGGCACAATAAATTCAAAGAAAAATATGAAATTGAATTAGAAGCTGTAATCAATGATGAGTTAAAGCCTAAGAAAGAAGGAATTTCTATGGGAGAAACGATTGAAATGATTAACAAGCATTCTAAAGGAGATGCCATTATGGTTTCGGATGTAGGACAACACCAAATGTTTGCCTGTCGGTATGCCAAATTCAATTCGACCAAAAGTAATGTCACTTCTGGTGGTTTAGGAACCATGGGATTTGCATTGCCTGCTGCGATTGGTGCCAAAATGGGAATGCCAAATCGAGAAGTAGTAGCCATAATTGGAGATGGAGGGTTTCAAATGACCATTCAGGAATTAGGAACTATTTTCCAGACTAAAGTTCCTGTGAAAATTGTGGTCTTGAACAATGAATTTTTAGGTATGGTTCGTCAATGGCAACAATTGTTCTTTGACAAAAGATACGCTTCGACCGAAATGATCAATCCTAATTTTATAGCCATTGCTGAAGGCTATTACATCAAAGCAAAAAAAGTAACCAAAAGGGAAGATCTTGATGCGGCTGTTGCCGAAATGATGACTTCAAAAGAATCTTATTTCCTGGAAGTTATGGTAGAAAAAGAAAATAACGTATTCCCAATGATTCCAACAGGAGCATCGGTATCTGATATAAGATTGAGTTAATACCCATCCCAACCCTCCCCTTCGGGGAGGGAGATTGAAAGAGAAATTGTTAATAGATTATATTTTTGAATTAGTAATAAAAATTATAAACATACCCTAAGCTAGTTTCGGCACTCCCTCTTTTGGAGGGGGCTGGGGGAGGATAAAAAACATGGAAAATAAAACATTCACCATTTCTGTTTATTCAGAAAACAACGTTGGCTTATTGAACAGAATATCTGGAATATTCTTGAAACGCCATATCAATATTTTGAGTTTAAATGTATCCGAATCGGAGATAGAAAGTGTTTCCAGATTTATTATCGTGGTGAATACTACCGAAAAATGGGTACATAACATTGTAGGACAAATCGAGAAACAAATTGAAGTCATCAAAGCTTTTTATCATATTGACGAAGAAACTATTTTCTTAGAAAATGCATTATTCAAAATTGAGTCGAGCTTGCTATTTGACGAAAAACAAATTCAGAATATCATCAAAGAAAGCCATTCCGAGATAGTTACAGTGGCCAGAGACTTTTTTGTGATTTCAAAATCAGGACAACGTGCTGAAATTGAATCATTGTACGATAAATTAAAACCTTTTGGAATCATGCAATTTGTTCGTTCCGGGAGAATATCAGTTTCCAAAGCAAAAATGGAGATTTCAACATTATTAGAAAAACTTTCTTAAAAGTGTTCAGT
The DNA here is from genome assembly GCF_003970375.1 of Flavobacterium sp. ZB4P23. NCBI lineage: Bacteria > Pseudomonadati > Bacteroidota > Flavobacteriia > Flavobacteriales > Flavobacteriaceae > Flavobacterium > Flavobacterium sp. ZB4P23. Next base: position 224,821 of record NZ_RYDK01000001.1, on the reverse strand, counting down.
CGCTATGTAGTTTGTCATTCCGACCAAGGAGAAATCTCAATCTAATAAGCATTAATTATTACAATTATTAAATTTTACAATCATTAAACAATAAAAAATGGCAAATTATTTCAATTCATTACCACTCAGATTACAATTAGAACAATTAGGTGTTTGCGAATTCATGGATCAGTCTGAATTTGTAGACGGAATTAAAGCTTTAGCAGGAAAAAAAGTAGTCATTGTAGGGTGTGGAGCACAAGGGTTGAACCAAGGGTTGAACATGAGAGATTCTGGTTTGGATATTTCTTATGCTTTACGCGCCGATGCAATTTCGGAACAAAGAGCTTCGTTTAAAAATGCGTCTGATAATGGATTCAAAGTGGGAACGTATGAAGAATTAATTCCAACAGCTGATTTGGTATGCAACCTTACACCAGACAAGCAACATACAGCTGTAGTTACGGCAATCATGCCTTTGATGAAAAACGGATCAACGCTTGCTTATTCTCATGGTTTCAATATTGTAGAGGAAGGAATGCAAATTCGCAAAGACATCACTGTAATTATGTGTGCACCAAAATGCCCTGGATCAGAAGTACGTGAAGAATACAAGAGAGGTTTTGGTGTACCCACTTTAATCGCGGTTCACCCCGAAAATGATCCAAACGGAGCTGGTTTTGAACAAGCAAAAGCGTATGCGGTTGCTACTGGTGGTCACAAAGCCGGGGTTTTAAACTCTTCATTTGTAGCCGAGGTAAAATCAGATTTAATGGGAGAACAAACCATTCTTTGTGGCATGTTACAAACCGGTTCTATTTTATGTTTCGATAAAATGGTTGAAAAAGGAATCGAGCCTGCTTATGCTTCAAAATTAATCCAATATGGTTGGGAAACAGTTACAGAAGCTTTAAAGCATGGTGGAATTACAAATATGATGGATCGTTTGTCTAATCCCGCAAAAATTGAAGCGTATGAATTAGCAGATGAATTAAAAGACATCATGCGTCCGTTGTTTCAAAAACACATGGACGATATTATCTCTGGCGAATTTTCCAAAAATATGATGATTGACTGGGTTAATGATGATATCAATTTATTGACTTGGAGAGCTGCAACTGCAGAAACTAACTTCGAAAAAACAGCGCCAACAGCTGCACATATTTCTGAACAAGAGTATTTTGACAATGGTGTTTTGATGATTGCCATGGTGAAAGCGGGTGTCGAATTGGCTTTTGAAACCATGACTCAAACAGGAATTATTGAAGAATCAGCGTATTATGAGTCTTTACACGAATTGCCTTTGATTGCTAATACTGTGGCAAGAAAAAAATTATATGAAATGAACCGAATCATTTCGGATACTGCAGAATATGGTTGTTATTTATTTGATCACGCCTGCAAACCATTGTTGATTAATTTTATGAAAACGGTAGATACTAATGTGATAGGGAAACCATTTTCAACTTCAAATGGAGTTGACAATGCGGTTCTTATTGCAGTAAACAAAAGCATTCGTCAACATCCAATAGAAGAAGTTGGGGAGTGGTTGAGAGAATCCATGACTGCGATGAAAAAAATTGGATAAAAAAATTAGGAATTACCACACAAGAGGGTGTGTTGGGATTAGCGCTATACCATTGGTTTTATAATATTTTGAATTAGTTAAAATTTATTAAAGAAATAGTATGAATATAGTCGCTTTTACATTCACTTAACGTCGAGCTAGATTGAACGTTAAGTGAAGTAATCCCTAATGATTTATAAAAATGGTGCAGTGTAATAATGATTGATCTTAAATAAATCAACGCGAAAATTTTTTAGCAATTGGTGTTTTATTACAACTGAATAGGTTGGTTATAGTTCAAATAAAATACTATTTGTCGTTGCTAAATTAATTGTTAGGGATTTTTTGTTGATACAAAAAGCGGAGGTATTTATATATTTCCGCTTTTTGTGTTTTACATATTCCCTCAAAAAAGTAAAAATTAATCATATTAGTAATTAAAAGCTATTTATATTGAATAATCCATTTTTTTTTGTGGGTATTTATAGTCTAAATAGTATTAGGAATAGACTTAGATTTAATACTTTTATAAAAAATTAAAACATGAGCTACTATAAAATTGAAAATTTAGAACAATATTTTAAACATTACAATAAATCAGTTCGTGAACCTCGAAAATTTTGGGGAAAAATAGCAGAGGAAAATTTTACATGGTACCAACAATGGGATAAAGTTGTTGATTTTAATATGGCTGAAGCCGACATAAAATGGTTTACTGAAGCCAAAGTGAATATTGTAAAAAATTGTATCGACAGACATCTTGCAAAAAGAGGCGAAAAAACGGCTATTATTTTTGAACCGAATGATCCTTCAGAAGCAGCATTGCATATTACCTATAATGAATTGCATCAACGGGTCTGCAAAATGGCAAATGTGTTGCGTGAGCAAGGCATAAGTAAAGGAGATCGCGTTTGTATTTATTTGCCTATGATCCCAGAATTAGCCGTTTCAATATTAGCATGTGCCAGAATTGGTGCCATACATTCTGTTGTTTTTGCTGGTTTTTCAGCTTCTGCGGTATCAGCCAGAATTAATGATAGTGAATGTAAAATGGTTATTACTTCTGATGGTGGATTTCGTGGTAACAAAACAATCGACTTAAAAGTAATTGTTGATGAAGCGTTGGAAAAATGTCCTTGTGTTGAAAAAGTTTTAGTAGCCAAAAGAATTCATTCAAAGATCAATATGAAAGCAGGTCGTGACCAATGGTTGGAACCACTTTTGGATCAGGCTTCAGATAATAATGTAGCCGAAATCATGGATGCTGAGGATCCGTTGTTTATTTTGTACACCTCCGGTTCAACAGGAAAACCCAAAGGAATGGTTCACACCACTGCAGGGTATATGGTGTATACTGCCTACACTTTCAAGAATGTATTCAATTATGAAGAAAATGATGTTTTTTGGTGTACCGCTGACATTGGCTGGATTACCGGACATTCCTATATTCTTTACGGCCCGTTATTGAACGGAGCTACAACCGTAATTTTTGAAGGCGTTCCGTCTTATCCTGATTTCAGTCGCTTTTGGCAAACCATCGAAAAACACAAAGTTACCCAGTTTTACACGGCGCCAACTGCTATTCGTGCGCTTGCCAAAGAAAATATAGATTTTGTATTAAAATACCCATTGAAGTCCTTAAAAGTTATTGGGTCAGTTGGTGAACCTATAAACGAAGAAGCTTGGCATTGGTACAACAATCATGTTGGAGACAGAAGATGTCCTATTGTAGATACTTGGTGGCAAACTGAAACAGGAGGAATTATGATATCGCCTATTGCATTTGTTACCCCAACAAAACCTACCTATGCCACGTTGCCATTACCCGGAATTCAACCCGTACTAATGGATGAAAAACGAAATGAAATAGAAGGGAATCAGGTCGTTGGTAGTTTGTGCATCAAATTTCCATGGCCAGGAATTGCCAGAACAATCTGGGGTGATCATCAGCGCTACAAAGATACCTATTTCTCTGCCTTTCCAGGTAAATTTTTCACAGGAGACGGTGCTTTACGTGATGAGGTTGGGTATTATAGAATCACAGGAAGAGTAGATGATGTGGTAATTGTTTCCGGTCATAATCTGGGAACAGCACCTATTGAAGATGCTATAAATGAACATCCTGCTGTTGCGGAATCAGCCATTGTAGGTTTTCCTCACGACATCAAAGGGAATGCATTATATGGTTTTGTAATCCTTAAAGAAACCGGAGAAACCAGAAATAAAGAAAACTTAGCCAAAGAGATTAATCAGCATATTTCAGATCATATTGGGCCTATTGCCAAGTTAGATAAAATTCAGTTTGTTACCGGTTTACCAAAAACACGCTCCGGAAAAATCATGAGACGAATCCTTAGAAAAATTGCGGAAGGAGATTATTCTAATTTTGGAGATATTTCTACCCTATTAAATCCAGAGATTGTAGAAGAAATAAAAGAAGGAAGGTTGTAATGCCATTTATGTCAAAATAACAATTAGAACATCCAATTTATTAAATAGCATTTTTTAATTCAAAACCCTTTCAAAGTTTAAACTTTGAAAGGGTTTTTTAGTTTAAAATGCAATATGACAAGATTGTATTTCATTCAAAAAAAATAAAATAGCTGTAAATACTAGTAGAAGATGTTAATGTAAACACAATGCGGAGCTGGTTTTTGACTGCTTAGAATAGGTAGCCTATCTTTACCTTTAAAGCTAAATTTACTATGATTCAAATTGAAAAAAAATACAACATCGCACTCTGGTTAGACAAATGGTTTATTGAAGATTTTGGTTTAGATCCAATAGTGGCTTTGTATTTGAAACTTTTGACGCTTATTTTTGTATTGTTTATAATAAGTTTTTTGTCTTGGTATTTAACGAAAATAATTATAGTTCGTTTTGTGCACAAAATTTTTTTAAAAACAAAAGTAGTTTGGGATGATGTCCTGATAGAAAGAAGAGTTTTTGAAAAAATAGCCTATTTAGTCCCTGCTTTCATCATTATCATGGTTGCTCCATACATCTTTGGAGATTTTCCAAAAGCAATTGAGTATATAATTATTCTATCAAATATCTTCATAATTTTAGTAATAATACATTCTGTTATTACTGTATTATCAGTCTTTGATGAAATAGTGTCCAATACCTTAATTTTAAAAGACAAACCGATTACCAGTTACATTCAGGTACTTAAAATTGTAGTCTATTTTATTGGAGGAATACTGGTTTTATCCATCATGTTAGGCAAAAGTCCTTTCTATTTTCTAGGGGCAATGGGCGCCATGACGGCTATTTTACTTTTAATTTTCAAAGATACCATTCTGGGGTTTGTTGCCAGTATTCAAATGTCCGTGTATGATATGGTTCGGGTAGGGGACTGGATTTCGATGCCAAAATATGATGCGGACGGCGATGTAATGTCAATCAATTTAAATACTGTAAAAGTTCAAAATTGGGATAAAACGATCACTACAATACCCACTTATGCTTTTATCACAGACTCTTTCAAGAACTGGCGTGGTATGAGTGATTCTGGCGGGAGACGAATAAAAAGAGCTATTTATTTAAAAGTCAGTAGTTTTCAGTTTTGTGATGAAAAAATGCTCTCGCAATTCAAAAAATATAAACTAATTCAAAATTACATCACTCAAAAAGAAAATGAGGTACAAAAAATTAATTCGGAAATATTGGACAATGAGATCGTTTCAGTAAATATCAGGAGGCTGACTAACATAGGCGTTTTTAGAATCTATGCTGAAAAATACATTACGGCTCATCCCAGTATTAATAAAGACATGACCATAATGGTGCGTCAGCTAGAATCTACATCGAAAGGATTACCACTAGAAATTTATTGCTTTAGCGCAGAAAAAGAATGGTTAAAATACGAGACTATTATATCTGATATTTTTGATCATCTATTTACCATCACTTCTGAATTTGAACTCGAGGTTTTTGAGGAACCTACAGGAAATGATTTTCGGAATTTCAACCGGTAATTTAAGGGGTATCTTCAAAGACAATTGATGAAGCAATTGCATGTATTAACTAAAATTAAACAATAAGACCAGTTTTTTTATCATTTGTTATACCCATACTAGCAAACAAATCCATAAATTTACTTTTGTATGAAAGATAAACAAGTAGTAATTATTGGTGGTGGGTTAGCTGGACTGACTTCGGCTATACATTTATCTAAATTAGGGCTTCAGGTGACGGTTATTGAAAAGAATAGTTATCCAAAACATAAAGTGTGTGGCGAATACATCTCTAATGAAGTGATGCCATATCTCAATTGGTTGGATTTAGATATAGCCCATTTAAAGCCGACACACATTACAAAACTTGAGTTTTCTACTGCAAGAGGAAAAACAATACAAAGTATTTTACCTCTTGGTGGTTTTGGCATCAGCCGTTTTGTTTTAGACGAATATTTGTATAAAAAGGCTATCGATAACGGGTGTACAATACTACAGGATCAAGTAGAAAATGTTCATTTTGAGCAGGATAAATTTATAATAACCACGACAAATTTAATGGTTTTAGAGTCCCAAATGGTGATTGGTGCTTTTGGCAAACGTTCTATTATTGACCAAAAAATGAATCGAGAATTTATTCATAAAAAATCACCTTGGCTGGCCGTAAAAGCACATTATTCTGGTAAATTTCCAAATGATGTAGTGGGTTTGCATAATTTTAAAGGAGGCTATTGCGGTGTTTCTAAAGTTGAAAACGAAGTGATTAACATGTGTTATCTAGCCGATTATAAAACATTTAAGCAGTTTAAAAACATTACTGAATATCAAAATACTATTGTTTCTCAAAACCCACACTTAAAAACCCTTTTTGAAACCAGTACATTATTGTTTGAAAAACCATTGACCATAAGCCAAATCTCTTTCAAAAAGAAACACGCCGTGGAAAACCATGTTTTAATGATTGGCGATACAGCCGGATTAATTCATCCTTTGTGCGGAAACGGAATGGCTATGGCAATTCATAGTGCCAAAATCGCATCAGAATTAGTAGTTCAATTTTATAACACCGAGATTAAATCCAGAGCCGAATTAGAAAAGCGATACCTGCAAGAATGGAATTTAAATTTTAAGGGAAGACTTAAAATGGGACGGTTTTTATCCAATATTTTACAAAAACAAAAACTTTCAGCAGTATTGATGCGCATATTAATTATATTTCCATTTTTATTGCTAAAAATTATAAAGAAAACACACGGAAAACCAATCACTCTTCACTCGTAAATGACACTAAATACCAAATATAGAACTGATAAACCGGAAATGATGGATGATTTTACCATGGAAGGTGAGATTTTACGTGATGCCTTAGATAAAATTGCCCGGATCAATCAGCTTTTAGGAGGAAACCAGTTAACTCTAAGAGGAGTACAAGAACTTGTTCAGGATTCCAAATCTAAAGAAATTGTTATTATAGACGTGGGTTGTGGTAATGGGGATATGTTGCGAACCCTGGCTGATTTTGGTCTTAAAAACAACCTAAATTTCCAGTTAATAGGCATCGATGCTAACAATTTTACAATTTCACATGCACGACAATTATCAGATAAATATGCTAATATCAGTTATCGCTGCGAAGATATTTTTAATGAATCATTTAATGATCTAAAGTATGATATTGTTTTGTGCACTTTGACGTTACATCACTTCAAAGACGATGAGATTATTCGATTATTGAAAGTTCTTTATAACAATACATCCATCGGAATTGTAATCAATGATTTACATCGTAGTGCCATTGCCTATCGATTATTTCAGGCATTATGTGTTGTATTTCAGTTGAATGCTATGTCACGAGAAGATGGATTAATATCAATTTTAAGAGGTTTTAAGAAAGAAGAATTGATAGCGTTCTCGAAAAAATTAAATTTTAAAAACTATAAAATTCATTGGAAATGGGCTTTTAGATACCAATGGATAATTTCAAAAATATGAGTGTAAAAATTAAAACCGTAACCAAACAGCTGCCTAAATATTCCAGAACAACAGCTGAAATAATTCCTTTTTTGGATGCTTGGCTAGTGGGACAAGACGAACGATTCATCAGAAAAGTAAAGAAAATTTTTGAAGGTGCAGCTGTTGACAAACGCTATTCCATAATGGATCCGATAGAGGTGTTTACCAAAACTTCATTTGAAGAAAGAAATGCTATTTATGTTCGTGAAGTCATTGATTTAGGTGAAAAAGTATTAGCAAAAGCTTTAAAAAAAGCAAATTGGAATCCGCAAGATTTAGATTATATCATCACGGTAAGCTGCACCGGAATTATGATTCCGTCTCTCGATGCGTATTTAATCAATACATTGAAGTTGCGTCAGGATATAGTAAGACTTCCCGTGACCGAAATGGGTTGTGCCGCCGGGATTTCAGGAATTATTTATGCTAAAAATTTCTTGCAGGCCAATCCCGGAAAACGAGCTGCGGTAATTGCCGTAGAAAGTCCCACGGCTACGTTTCAACTCGATGATTTTTCGATGGCAAATATCGTAAGTGCTGCGATTTTTGGTGATGGTGCCGCTTGCGTTTTACTTTCCTCACATGAAGATGACGAAGGTCCTGAGATTGTAGCAGAGGAGATGTATCATTTTTATGATAACATCCACATGATGGGTTTTAAACTCACCAATTCTGGATTGCAGATGGTACTTGATATTGAAGTACCGGAAACGATTGTTTCTCATTTTCCAGATATTATTCATCCTTTTTTAGAAAAAAATAATTTAAAAATGGAGGATATTGACCATCTTATTTTTCATCCCGGTGGAAAGAAAATTGTGCAAACCGTTGAGGCTTTATTTTCTGGTTTGGGAAAAAATATTGATGATACCAAAGAGGTTTTGCGCTCCTATGGAAATATGTCCAGCGCCACAGTTTTGTATGTTTTAGAACAAATCATGGATAAGCAGCCTAAAAAAGGAGAAAAAGGATTAATGCTGAGTTTTGGACCGGGATTTTCGGCACAACGAATTTTATTGGAGTTTTAGCTCCCAAATGGGGAATAGAAAAACTATGAAAAAAGAAGAAATTATAGCAAAATTACCGTATTCCAAATCCTTTTTATTTGTGGATGAAATTCTCCAAATCGATGAAAACGGAGTGGAAGGAACCTTTACTTTTGATGAAAATCTTGATTTTTACAAAGGTCATTTTAAGGAATTTCCAGTTACTCCAGGTGTAATTTTGATAGAAGTCATGGCGCAAATTGGATTGGTTTGTCTTGGCATTTTTTTGTTAGATAATTCATTTAGTTCTAGTACTTCAATTGCCTTAACATCAAGTGAAATAGAATTTTTAAAACCTGTTTTTCCAAATGAAAAAGTGATTGTAATTTCAGAAAAAATATATTTTAGATTTGGAAAATTAAAATGTAAGGTCATCATGAAAAACGAAAAAGGAGAAAATGTTTGCACAGGAACAATAGCGGGAATTATCCTCACCCCAACCCTCTCCAAAGAAGTGGGACTCAAAACCGAATTAAAATAAATTAAGCAACAGTATAATTTGATTCTTTTCAATATTTTGTCACTGTAGTACTCTATTTGGTAGTATTAAAATTATTATTTTTTTGCCATTGTTATTGAAATTGAATATTATTTAACATTAAAAAATGAACAAAAGAGTAGTTATAACGGGTCTTGGTGTAGTTGCTCCAAATGGAGTAGGTCTTGATGCGTTCACTCATGCCATCAAAAACGGAATTTCCGGGATCAGGCACGACGCTGAGTTGGAGCGATTGCAATTTTCTTGTCAAATTGTAGGAAAACCCGAAGTTTCTGCAGAATTAGCAGGGCATTATTTTACGGAATTAGAACTTAGAAACTTCAATTCAACAGGGATTTTATATGGCGTAATTGCCGGAATTGATGCCTGGAAGGATGCCGGATTATCATTGGAAATTAACGAAGAACCGGATTGGGACAGCGGAACTATTTTTGGAACAGGAACTTCCGGAATTGATAAATTTCGCGAAAGCATTTATAAAATAGATGATTTACAAACGAGAAGACTGGGAAGTACAGCCGTAGCGCAAACAATGAATAGTGGTGTGAGTGCGTATCTGGGTGGAAAATTAGGACTTGGAAATCAAGTCTCTACTAATTCTTCGGCCTGCACCACTGGCACCGAAAGTATTTTAATGGCGTATGAACGCATCAAATCAGGGCAGGCAAAACGTATTTTAGCCGGAAGTACCAGTGATTCCGGTCCGTATATTTGGGGCGGATTTGATGCTATGAAGGTATGTACTTTTAAACATAATGAAACACCAAAACAGGGTTCTAGACCAATGAGCACAGCTGCTTCCGGATTTGTTCCCGGAAGCGGAGCAGGTGCTTTGGTCTTAGAAGATTTAGAAAGTGCGATTGCACGTGGCGCACGAATTTATGCGGAAGTTTTAGGTGGAAATATCAATTCAGGAGGGCAGCGCGGTTTAGGAACCATGACTGCACCAAATCCGGTTGCGGTGCAAAGATGCATTCAAAATGCTTTGACAAATGCCGGAATTTCAGCCAGTGAAATTGACGCAATCAACGGACATTTGACAGCCACTTCCAAAGATAGTCTGGAAATTCAGAATTGGAGTGAGGCTTTAAATCGAAAAGGAATTGATTTTCCATACATCAATTCTTTAAAGTCGATGGTTGGACATTGTTTAAGTGGCGCCGGTAGTATTGAAAGCGTGGCTTCGGTACTGCAATTGCATCACGGATTTATTTTCCCGAATATCAATTGTGCCGATTTGAATCCAGAAATAACAGCACTAATTGATGAATCAAGAGTTCCACGACAACGACTTGATATAGAAATAAATACATTAGCAAAAGCCAGTTTTGGTTTTGGTGATGTGAATGGGTGTGTAATTTTTAAGAAATTTAAAAAATGAAAAAATGAACCGTAAATTCCCCAATTTGTGGTAATTTTTTTGGCGTTAGAAAACGAAATGTACTTAAGTGCTGTAAAATCAATATTAATTATGAACAAACAAGAAACTATTCAGGAGCTAAAAGCCATTGTAAAACCATATATTCTGAATCAAGAAGCTTTTGACTCACTCACTGAAGATACGGATTTCATCAATGATTTAAAGATAAACTCCGCTAATTTAGTAGATGTTATTTTGGATATAGAGGAAAAATATAATATTTTGATTGATAACGAATCAATGGAACGCATGATAAATGTAAAAGCAGCTATGGCTATTATTGAAACCAAATTAGCTGAAAAAAGTAGTGAATCACCAGAAAAATGATAGGAAATGACCTTGTCGATTTGGCTTTAGCCAAAAAAGAAAGCAATTGGAAACGCAACCGCTTTTTAGATAAAATATTTACTAAAAACGAACAGCTGTTAATTTCTAATGCCGTAAATCCAGAAGTAATGGTTTGGAATTTATGGTCCAGAAAAGAGGCGGCTTATAAAATCTACAATAGGGAAACAGGAATTCGAGGTTTTTTTCCTTTGCAACTGGAATGTTTTTACGAAAACACAACATTAGGAACTGTTTCTATCAAAGGAAAAATATATTTTACCCAAACTAAAATAGATCAGGATTGCATTCATACCATTGCTGTTACCGGGAAAGAGTATTTCAAAAAAATTGAAAACTTGAATTCCGCCGATGCTATCTTTAAAAAAAATGGAATTCCTTACCGTATTGATGCGCATTCTAAAATGGAGAAACCCGTTTCCATCAGCCATCACGGTCGTTTTTGGAAAGGAATAACCCTATGATTTTTTTGCAAAAAGCACTTTTTTTTTCATACAATAGGGCGAGATTTATAAACAATGGTTACATTTGAACCTGTTGCAATTTTAAAAACAACAAAAAGTATCTTTTATAACGTATAGCAATTTATATTTAATGCAAATCATTCATAAAATAGACGATTTTCTATTTACGCTTTTCCCGAAATTAGTCGGGGGGGGGGTAATTCATTATTAATCAGTGAATTAGAATCGTATTATACTTTTGGTTCTTTTGCCCCAAAAGTTTCCATTACTGAGGATTGGGTTACCATAACCATTGACACTTCGGCAATCCTGCTTCAAGAAAATGATTTCCGGAAAACGGTAGCCCTTTGTGAAAAAGGAAACTATCAAGAAGCAAAACCCATTTTACAAAATCTTATCGAGAACAATCCTACCAATTCGGAATTCCATCGAATTATGGGACAAATCCTGTCTGATCAAGGTCATCAGGATGCAGCGATAAATAGTCTGATTGATGCATTGCGCTGGGATTCTAAGAATCATTGGGCGTTGCTGATGATGGGAAATATTTTTGCTAAGTTCAAGAATGATATTCCTACGGCAATGTTGTACTATGATCAGGCTTTGGTGGTGAATCCAAAAGATGCTATTACAATGAATAACATTGGAGCAAACCTTATGCAACAAGGGAAGTTGGATGAATCCAAAAAATATTTTTTGGAAGCTATAAAAATAAATGATCACTATCCAAATACTCATTTTGCTCTTGGAATGTTAGCCGAAATTCAAAATGATTTAGAATCCGCTTTTGACAGTACTTTGAAAGCTATAAAATGCAATCCAAATAAAGATATACTGTACAAGAATTCAGTAAATCAGGCTTTTGATGTTGCCAATAAAATTATTTCTAACACTGATGGGAATTCGCTTTTTGCAGAATACAAGCATCAATTAGAATTTGATTGCGGAAAAGAAATTGATGTTCTAGTAGATTCTGAAATTCCAACGGCAGCCAAGATTGAGTTTGCTGAAAACTACAATCGGATTAAGCACATCGTTCGGTATAAACCCAATTATCCTGCCGTAGCACACTTGGTTCTGCACGAATTAGCGCATCTTAATTTTGTAATTCAAGCGAGAAAACGGGGATTAAATCAGCTTTTTACGGCTACTCCACAAAACAGAGCTGTTTTTTTGAAAACGGTACAACCTACTATTGCCAAGTTGCATGGAATGAATATTCCAGAGCAATCGATTACTCAATTCTGTACTGGTTTATTTGACGGGTTAAATTTGCAAGCCTACAATACTCCAATAGATTTATTCATTGAGGATTTTATATACAACGAATTTCCCCAATTGAGATCGTATCAATTCCTGTCGCTTTACGCTTTGATTCAAGAAGGCTTGAAAGCCGTAACCGATGTGACTGTTATTGAATTTTCGCCTGCAACACTACTTTCTAAATCTAAGATTTACAACTTGGTAAATGCCTTACAGTTTAAAGCATTATTTGGTTTGGATTTTATAAACGATTTTAATGCCACTCCAGCCGAATTGCGCAAAGCCGAAGATTTTTATGCTGAATTTCTCGAATACAAAGACAATCGTAAACCTGCCGAAGAATATGAATTGGTACAACATTGGGCCGAAGATTTACAGATTGACTCTTATTTTGAATTGGAAAATGAGGACGAATACCGCAAACGATCTGATGTAGATACTTTTATTGAAAAATTAGAAAAAGATCCTTTTGGTCTACACGACAATGCTGCTTTCAAAGAGAAGGAAATGGAACAGTTTCTCAAAAACCAAGAACATATTGGGACTAATATGGCAGTCACGATGTTTATGGTTGATGCTTTGCAGTATTTTAAGGATGTACCGCTAGAGGAAGTCAAGAAAATAGCCTTTGAAATCGCAATGCAAGGGACACAAGGTTTTGACCCAAATCAAAAAAACTACATCGTAGGTAGCATTCCAAACAAACGGTTTTCGGGTTATCACATTTTAGCATATTATTATGTGAGTTGGATGTTAGCTGTTCCTGAAATGGTTTCTCAGTTGCAATTGCCTTTTGAAGAGGAATATAAAGTAGCATTGACACTTTTTAAATCGAAATAAAATGAATGATATTCCGAGCATTATTCAAGAATTAATAAAATTTAGAAATGAAAGAGATTGGGAACAATTTCATAATTCGAAAGATTTGGCTTTAGCTCTATCTATTGAAGCAGCGGAATTAAATGAATTGTTTCTGTGGAAAAAAGCAGAAGATGTAAATATTGATAAGCTAAAACAAGAATTGGCAGATGTTTTTGCATACGCTTTTTTGTTAGCCGAAAAATACAATTTAGATGTAAAAGAAATTGTACTTCAAAAGATTACGCAAAATGCAGCTAACTATCCAATAGATAAAGCAAAAGGGAACGCAACCAAATATGATGAATTATGATGCAATCATTTGAATTGTCTATTGAGGTTTCTGAACAATATGATTTTAATAAAGATTCATTGCCTAAAATAGCTCAAAATCCTTGGGTAAAAAATCAATGGCCTTTGGTTTACTTTATACAAAATGAAACTAAACGAATTGCCTATGTAGGAGAATCAACAAATGCCTCTAGTAGAATCAAAAATCACCTAGCAAATCCAAAAAAAGCAGATGCATTTACAAAAATTTCAATAATTGGGAGTGATAAATTCAATAAATCAGCAACTCTTGATATTGAATCAAACTTGATTCAATACATCACTTCTGAAGGAACTTACGAACTTCAAAATGGAAATTACGGTTTAGTCAATCATAATTATTACCAACAAGATTTGTACAAAGATCTTTTTAAAGAAATTTGGAAAAAACTAATTGATAAAAAGATAGTTAGCAAGTCACTGGAAGATGTTGAGAATTCAGAACTTTTTAAATATTCCCCTTATAAATCTTTAAATGAAGATCAATATAGTTCTGTTCTTCAAATTCTTGATGGATTGTGTATCAAAAAATCCAATAGAATTTTTATAAAAGGGAGTGCTGGAACTGGAAAAACAATTTTGGCTACTTATTTAATTAAATTACTTAATTCAGATATTTCGGATGCTAATTTTGAAGATTTTAGTGATGAAGAGCTCAAGGAGATCAATTTCATTATTGCTTTTCAAAATAAATATCCAAAAGCAAAAATTGGATTGGTTATCGCCATGACTTCTTTAAGAGAATCATTACAAAATGTTTTCAAAAAAATTCCTGGTTTAAAAGCGTCTATGGTTTTAAATCCATCGGATACCTTTAAACTCAATGACAAATATGATTTATTAATAGTAGACGAAGCGCATCGGTTACGGCAATATAAAAATATAAGTTGGATGGGAGCCTTCCGGAAAAATAATCAAAAATTAGGATTAGATGACACCGGAACAGAGCTAGACTGGATAATTGCGAATAGTAAGAATCAAATTTTCTTTTATGATTCAGCGCAATCAGTAAAACCTTCCGATATAAATGAGGATCAATTTACCAGACTTTTGAATCAAGATAATACTTTGAAAATCGAGTTAACTTCTCAGATGAGAGTTAAAGGCGGAAATGATTATATTCGTTTTGTAGATCAATTACTTCATGTAAATCGCTTGGAGAAAACTATTTATTCACCAAATGAGTATGAGTTAATTGTTTTTGATTCTTTAAAAGATCTTTATAGCGAACTTGCAAAGAAGGAAGAAATAAATGGGTTGTGTCGTTTAGTTGCTGGATATTCTTGGCCTTGGTTATCCGAAAAAGATAAAACTGTAATGGATATTGAAATTGATGGTTTACAATTTCAATGGAATCAAACCCCTAAGGACTGGGTTAATTCACCAAATGCTTTTAAAGAAGTTGGCTGTATTCATACGACACAAGGATATGATTTAAATTATACAGGAGTTATTTTTGGGAAAGAAATAATTTTCAATGAATTCACACAAGAAATTGAAATTAATCCGAAGTTGTATTTTGATAAAAATGGAAAAAAAGGGATCTCAAATAAAGATGATCTTAAGGCTTACGTAATAAATATATACAAAACTATAATGTATCGAGGAATCAGAGGTACTTATGTTTATGCTTGTGATACTTCTTTAAGAAACTATTTAAAAAAGCATATTGATGTTTATAAAAAAGATTTTCCGTTCAGAATCGTACCTTTTGAGGAGGTAAAACCGTTTGTGAATTCAGTTCCATTAGTAAATATTTCAGCTGCAGCAGGTTCATTTAGCGATTTACAAGTTCATTCTGATTTTGAATGGGTCGAGTTACCCTTTAATACTTCAGTAAAAGAAGGCTATTTTGTATGTAAAGTAGTGGGCGAATCCATGAATAAAATAATTCCTAATGGCTCCTACTGTTTGTTTCAAAAAGATAGTGGTGGCAGTAGAGAAGGAAAAATTGTTTTAGTTGAAAGCACTGGCATACAAGACGCAGATTTTGGTTCAGGATATACAGTAAAAGAATATCATAGTCAAAAGAATATCGGTACTGAAAATTGGAGGCATGAATCCATATCGTTGAAACCATTATCTTTTGAATCAGAATATGAAAATATAGTATTAGATTCAGACAATTTAGTTGATTTTAGAGTTAAGGGAATTTTTATTTCGGTATTGTCTTAAATTTTTAAATAGTAAAGTTTAATTCCTCCAAAATGCGCTAAAAGGACAAAATTGAAATGCTATAAATGGAGCTACATATGTGATTCCCCCCTTCGTCGGAATGACAATACTTTATAGAAATAGAGGCAAACCTAGTAATAATAAGATGTTTAAAATCAGTTGTATGCAACATAGCAACCAAAAATTAAAATCACTTAATCCCCAGTCTTGATTTTAATTTCAAAAACAACAAAGCGGTTTTATAAGCATCCTCAGCAGCTGAATTCCGTTCACTTACCGGAATATTATAAGCCGCACAAAGTTCCTCCAGAGAAAATTGTTTGTCATTGATATCAAGTAGTTTTCTGTGCATGACATCAATATCCAGTGCTTCATTTTTTAATCTGCCGCAGTCTAGTCTTTCCAAGGCCGCATTGATCATTTCCACATCAAAATCAATGTGATGCCCAACTAAAATGGAGTTCCCAATAAATTCAATGAATAATTTTATGGCATCTGCTTCTCCTAATTTTTTCATTTTACTTTCTACCAAAAACGTATTAGAAAGTCCATTATCATGAAAAAATTTATACTGTAATAAAACAGCTTCAAAGTTATCACCTATGACAATACTATTATCAATTACTGAAAAAGAGCCTATTGATAAAATAACATCTTTATCTGGATTCAAACCAGAAGTTTCTGTCGATACCACCACAAAGCGGGATGACTTTTTCTCAAATTTAGAAAGATAGGTTTTCCAAAAATCAGGATATTCTTTATTAATCTTTTTTATCCAGTCTAACATAATTATGAAAATTGAGTAAGTTGAAATTTACTTTTTATTAATTCTTCCAGTTCTCTCATAGGGAGTAAAGCATTTTTCAGTTTTTCTCGGTCAATTTTTGATAATTCCTCCAAATTTATAAATTGGCCTGAATCATCATTTTTTAACCCTTCTAAGGTTCGGAATTTTGATAAAGTCAAAAAGGCTTCGGCACAATTGAGATAAATTTCAGCATGTTTGGGATCCGTAATTGATAATTGTTTGAATCGTTGAAACGTATTGTTAATTCCTCGGATGTCGAAACTCAAAGTAAACAAACGGGCGCCATCAATCAATGGCATTAAAGCCTTAGTTTTAATATCAAATTTATCTTTATTTCTACCTTCTTCTTCGACATTGAATTTTTTGAAAAAACTAAGTGGAGCGTTTTTTCTTAAGGCATCATTTCCTATGAAATCAAAAAATAACGTATTGTTTTTGGCATTTTTAAAGACTACATTACTTATCGCATCTTCAATTTTTTGCTCTCCAAAAATAATTTCATAATCAAAGAAAATACTGCTCAAATCAGTGCTGTTCTCACCAGGAGTATTCATCCAGCTGTCATATTGTTTGATCCAGTCCGTCAATGATTTACACCAAAGCATAGTACTTCCCATGTGACCATTTGGACAGAATTCATAGCCGATTTTTTCTAGAGTGGCTGTGGTTTTTTTTCCAAGTTTAAGAAAATAGTCTTTTACGTCACGATATTTATCAGCAGCCACATCTTCAAAAATCAAAATACTATCTTGATCCGTTAATAAAAGCTGTTCTTTTCGTCCTTGACTGCCAATACTTAACCATGCAAAACGGGCAGGAGGGGAACCTAAATCCAAAATGGATAATTCCACCGAGCGTTTAATGACTGCCAAATTAATTTCGCTGGCAATATTAAAAACGTGTGATAGCGGAATATTTTTAGAAATGGAAGTCTGAATCAGATCTGTTAATCGTTCCCGTATTTGTTTTAATTCTTTTGGTGATTGACACCGTTTGATTTCTTTTATTAAAACTCCGGGATTATTAGCTTGAGCCACAATCAAATCGTGCTCAGAAATGATTCCTTTCACACTGGATTTATCCGTTCCATCCTGAGTTACACACAAATGAGTCACATTGTGTTTTAGCATCAGTAACTGCGCTTCTGCCAGAGAAACGTTTTCAACCACCGTGATAACAGGGGAGGACATAATTTTATCTACCGTAACGGTTACTGGATATCTGCCGGTAGCAATTTTTGATCGCATATCCGCATCAGTAATAATGCCCAAAGGGATAGTATTATCACATACGAGGATATTGTTTTTTAACGATTCGGTCATTATTTGAGCCACGTCTTTTACAATTGCTGTACTGGTCGTTTTTAAGGGAGCTGTATTATAGGCTAGCGATTGAAAATATTGCATTTCAGATTGCTGATCCGAATAGAATACATTATCAGAAATTAATTTTCCAATTAAATTTTCTTTATCTTTTGGATTTCGGGTGTTTACGGCAAAACTTTCTAATAAAAAGTTTAAAACTTCAGAATTATTAGCTACAAAAGGCCTGAAAGTAGCAATGGGAATAGCATAAACAATGCTTTCTTCTCTTGCTTTGGCCGTCATCATATAATTATTTTTGGCAAAAAAGGGACGCAGGCCAAAAATATCGCCTTCGGTACATTTATTTAATAGCGTTTCCTCAGCATCTGCTATGACCGATAAATTGATAACACCGGAAGCCACCACATAAAAACTGTCATGCAAAAGATCATTTATTTGAAATAATGTTTTGTGTTTTTCTAAATTTACAACGCGAATATTTGCTGCTATTTCAGATAATTCTTCAAAAGTTAAGTAGTTAAACGGTGGGTATGCTTTTAAAAAGTCAGCAATGTGCTCAGCAATTGAATTCATAATTTATGGAATAAATAAGTATCGATTGTAAAAATAACAAATTTAAAAATTATAACACCGCCATTATTGCGGCAAAACAATTAAATTATAAAATCCTTAATCTTTTCATAAAATAAGTATGGATTTAAAGGAATTAAAAGCTACTTGTTTTACTTTTATACGATAACTAAAACATTTTAAATCATGAAATTATTTAGAAAAATGCATTTTTCGTTTATTGCCTTATTAATTGTAAATTGTATAGCTGCTCAAGGAAAACCTACCAGCAGCAAAGAAGTAGCCACAAGGAAAATTAATGGTGCTACAATTACCCTCAATTATGGGAGTCCATCAGTCAACGGAAGAGAAATTTGGGGAAAATTAGTTCCGTTTAATAAAGTTTGGCGTGCCGGAGCAAATGACGCAACAACATTTGAAACAGATAAAGAGTTGACAATTGAAGGTACTAAATTGCCAGCCGGTAAATACTCTTTTTTTGTTATACCAAATGAAAAAGAATGCGTGCTTATTTTTAATAAAGAAGCCAAACAGTGGGGAGCATATAAGTATAAAGAAAAAGAAGACCAACTACGTATTACCGTTAAGCAAGAAGTTGCTGCTTCAGCTGCTGAAAAATTAGTTTATACGATCCGTGCTAATACTGTTGTTTTGAGCTGGGGCAATTGGAATATACCTTTTTCTGTAAAATAAAATGTGACTAAGTAATAACCATGGTATAATGTCGTATTTTAAAATCAGGATAAAATTATGTAACAATATGATTTAAAGCTATTTTACTTAAAGTTAATTCTTTTGACTTTACGACTTTTAAACTTTCGACTTACTTAGAATTACTTTTAAATAGGAGGCTGTCTCAAAAAGACAGCCTCTTTTTTTTATAAAAAATTTTCTAAAATGTTTAAATTAAGTTTTTCTTAATGTAATTGAAACTGGTTACAGCAGATTCTATTGGATTTGGTTTGTAGTTAGATTCGTGTTCCAAAAAGAAACGTTTCAGTCCGGCACGTTCCGCTTGAGCAAAAATACCCTTGAAATCTATTGTTCCTGTGCCAATTTCTGCATTCCAATCCGGATTTACTTTATCCATATCTTTTACGTGCCACATTTTGAAACGTCCCGGATATTTTTTGAATAATTCCAAAGGATCATGTCCAGCACGAATGACCCAGTATAAATCCATTTCAAAATCAACCAAGTTTTTATCCGTTTCGTTTAATAAAATTTCATATCCATTCGTTGAACCGAATTTAGTAAATTCGAAATCGTGATTGTGATACGCTAATTTTAAACCTCCAGCTTTACAAAGCTCACCCACTTTATTAATTTGTAAGGCTAATTTTTTATAGGCATCACCAGTAGTTCCGCGCAATTCTGAAACGATGTAAGGTACTGTTACATATTCACTTCCTAAATAGTTGGCTGTTTCAACATAGGATTGTACAAGATCAGTTGAACCATCTTTGATCATCGAATTAAAATCAAAATGATTACTCGTAGCTTTTAGACCATTGTCATCTAATATTGATTTAAAATCGCGGACCGAAGTTCCAAAAAAGCCGTTGTCTACTGAATAACCAAAAGTTTCTACTTCAGTAAATCCAGCTTTTCCAACTTGTGCTAAAACACCTTTAACATCTTTGGGTAACGTATTGCGCAGTGTCCATAATTGAATCCCAATGGCTCTTTTTTTAGAGTCAAAAGCAAATGAAGGAGCAATGGCTAATGCGCCTAATGCTAAACCAGCATTAATTAAAAATTCTCTTCTTTTTATCATGGGTTATTTTTTAGAGTAGTTAAATATCACAAATTGCTATGGCCTGTTTCAATGAAGCCAGTTTGTCCGGGTTTTTAGGTACAAATTCTTGACCCACAAATCCCTTAAAACCAGTTTTTGCAATTGCTTTCATAATTGCAGTGTAATTTAGTTCCTGAGTATCATCAATTTCATTTCGTCCCGGAACGCCGGCGGTATGATAATGTGTAATGTAGTGATGGTTCTCTCTTATGTTTCTAATCACATCTCCTTCATCAATTTGCATGTGATAAATATCGTAAAGCAATTTGAAATTCTCAGAGTTCAAACGTTTCGCTAATTCCACTCCCCAAGATGTTCGGTCACATTGGTAATCTTTATGATCAATTTTGCTGTTTAGTAATTCCATTACTAAAATCACATTATGCTTTTCAGCCAATGGAATTAGTTTTTGCAAACCAACAATACAATTGTTCCAACCTTCTTCATCTGTTTTGCCTCTTCTGCTTCCGCTAAAACAAATCAGATTTTTATAACCGGCTTTTGCCACCAGTGGAATCATTTCCATATAATTTTTCAAGAGTGTCTCATGAAATTTAATATCATTAAAACCATCCACTAAATTAATTTCTGCACCGTTGCACATTGTAGAAACAAGATCATATTTCTTCAATGTTGGCCAATCTTTAGGACCTACTAAATCAATCCCGGTAATCCCTATCTTTTTGGATTCAATGCAAAGCGTATCTAAATCTATGTCATTAAAACACCACCGAGAAACGGAGTGATTTATATTTCCTTTCAATTTACCCAATGGTGTTGCTGTTTCCTTTTTTGGCATAGCCAAAGCAGAAAATCCAGCAGGAATTCCCATCGCAACTGTTCCGGCTACTATTCCTTTTATGGCAGATCTTCTATTTAAATTAGCACTCATTTTTAATTTTTATATAGCAGAAGTGGATTCTTCTCCTTTGTTTTTTTCATTAAATAAAAGTGCAAAAAGTAAGAATACAGCAAACGCAATTCCAGCAGGAATAATCCACACCATTTGCCAGTTTACAGCCCCATCTGCCATTTTATAATTGTCCGTTATCCATCCTGCAACTGCAAAACCAATTAACATACCAACTCCGTAAGTGGCTAAAGTTATTAAACCCTGAGCAGCACTTTTGTATTTTTCTCCCGCTTTTGAATTGGTGTAAATTTGACCCGAAACAAAAAAGAAATCATAACAGATACCGTGCAGCGCAATACCTATAATAAGCATAAAGCTTAAATCATTGCCATTGCCATAAGCGAATAAAACATAACGAATTGCCCATGCTAACATCCCGATTAAGATCGTTTTTTTGAAACCAAAACGGGTAAAAAATACAGGAATCAATAATAAGAATAATGCTTCGGATATTTGACCTATTGCCATTTTTCCAGTAGGATTTTCAACGCCTGATTCTGTCAAAAATGGATGTGCATTTTGGTAATAAAAGGCAAGAGGTATACAAATCAGGATTGACGATATAAAAAAGATGGCGAAGTTTTTATCTTTCAGCAATTTTAAAGCATCAAGACCTATGATATCTCCAATTTTTATTTTTTCTTCACTTACTTTTGGTGGTGTTTTTGGTAAAGAAAAACTGAATATACCTAAAATTAAAGCGGCTATTCCTGCTAAAAGGAAGGTGTTTTTAAGAAATCCTTGAGAAATTGCTTCTGCAGTATCCCAATGAAAAACAAAACTAATAGACAATCCTGCTAAAATCCAACCAATAGTTCCCCAAACTCTAATATTAGAAAACTCTTTTTCCGGATCTTTCATTTGATTAAAAGAAACTGAATTGACTAATGCTAATGTGGGCATGTATAAAATCATATAACTCAGCACGTAGGTGTAGAACATCCCAACTTCTTCTGATTGATACATTTGGTACATTAAAAAGGCACCTGCGAGATGAAGTATTCCTAAAATTTTCTCCGCATTAAAATAACGATCCGCTATTAAACCTATAATAAAAGGTGCAACAATGGCGCCCCAGGATTGCGTAGAAAAAATAGCGGCAGTTTCTGATCCTGATGCTTTTAGATTATTACCCAGAAATGTGCCCAGGGTTACAAACCATGCACCCCAGATAAAAAATTCTAGGAACATCATTATGGATAATTTTATGCGGATGGTATTATTCATTAGTCAGTGGTTTTTTATTTTTTGGTTTTGGTTGTTTTTTTATTTTTTAGAGATCAATTACATACCCGCTTCACATCCGGTTGTAATTTTCATAGTATTCCATTCTTTGATCATAATGTTTCTGAACCATACATTATCTCCATGATCTTGTAGTGCAATTTTACCTTTTTTGAATGCAGCAAAACCTGGCCAAGTAGCAAATTTACTTCCGGCTACCAATGTTTTAAAATTAGTATCCCAAAGCGTAGTTTCAACTACTTTTACACCATTCAACAACATCGTCAGTTTTCCAAATTTACATACAATATCAACAGAATTCCATTCTCCAACTGGTTTTACAGGTTCTGTAGTACTTTTTACTAAATCATATAAATCTCCAGCTCTGTGTTTTTCAATTTTTCCGTCAGAATGACCGTCATTGTCCAATACTTGCATTTCCAGACCCGTTTCATAAGTATTTTTGAATTTTGTCAAATCCTCGTTCACATAAAAAATGATACCGCTATTGGCATTTTCCGCTACTTTCCATTCTAGTTTTAGATGAAAATTTTCGTATTCTGCATTAGTTACCAAATCGCCTCCTTGACCGTTTTGGGCAGCTGTAGGATCAAAATGCAACACACCCTCTTCCGCTTTCCAACCGGAACCAGCTGTTGCTTTTCCGTAACTGTGCCATCCCGTTGTGGATTGTCCGTCAAATATGGATTTAAATCCTTTTGGTATGGGCGCTTGCTGTGCATTTGCGGTTTGAATCAGTATCATAATAAGTAATGAAGTACAAATATTTTTAATCATTTTTGAATTTTTGAATTAATAATTAATCTTGCTTATAAAGTTAAAGCTTTCCAACCTTGACGATAATCCCGTTTCACAAATTGGTTCACTTCATCAAAATTTGTAATTCTCATGGCATCATTATCCCATAATAATTTTGCGGAACGTCCTGGGTACACTTCTTCTCCAAGCTCTTCTCGCATCACATCGTATCCTCTGATCGCAAGATTTGCCATCAATAAAGCTTCAGTTAAAGGACCGGCAATTTCAAAAGGAGAACTTAATTCTTTTTTCCCATAACCAGCAATAGCGGCTTCAATCCACTGCTTGTAATGTCCTCCTGAACCATCGATCACTCTTGCATATTTTTGAGCAACTTGGAGATTTTCATTTTTGCTTAGAGGAAGCAAACGCGGATTTAAACCGTAGGTATCACACATCATTTTTCCTTTTGTTCCTGTGAATAAGGTACCATTTCCACCGTCTCCAAAAATTTCATTCGAACCTAATTCGGAAGGTCTTTCCGGCTGAATTCCACCATCCATCCAGTGTACTGCAACGTCACCGTTTGTTTTCTCCGTTTTTGGAAAAGTTAAGGTAACATGACTGGAGGGAGGACAACTCTCAGGAAAATATCCTCTTTGAAACTCATCTACATATACAGAACCTACACTACATTGAACATCTTTAGCATATTTTAAATTTAATACACTAAAAGGTGCTTCTAACAAGTGACAGCCCATATCGCCTAATGCACCTGTTCCATAATCCCACCAACCGCGCCAGTTAAAGGGCACTAATTTATTTACATACTCTTTGTAAGGAGCTGTTCCCAACCATAAATCCCAATCTAATTCTTTTGGAATATCCGCTTTATTAGCAGACCAAGGAATCCCTTGAGGCCAAACCGGACGGTCTGTCCAAGCATGAATCGTGTGAACATCGCCTATTAAACCTGCTTCATACCATTCTTTCATTATTCTGGTACCATCATTCGAGGCACCTTGATTTCCCATTTGGGTTACCACTTTATATTTTGTAGCAGCTTGTGTCAAAATTCGAGCTTCGTAAATATCATGTGCCATAGGTTTTTGAACATACACATGTTTTCCTAATTGCATAGCAGCAAGTGCTTGAATAGCATGATTATGATCTGGAGTTGAAACTGAAACGGCATCGAAATTTTTATGTTCTTTGTCTAACATTTCACGCCAATCGGTATAAAATTTAGCTTTAGGAAATGCATTTACACTTGCAGCTGCTCTTCTGGTATCTACATCACATAAAAACGATATATCCGCTTTTCCACTTCTGGCAAACATACTGACATCAAATTTACCTTGTCCACCAACACCAATACTAGCTATTGATAAACGATCACTTGGCGCAACAAATCCTCTTCCTAGAACGTGACGGGGAACAATCATAAAAGCTGCTGCAGCTATAGCGGTTGTTTTTATAAAATCACGACGGTTATTTGTAATTTTATCTTCTTCTTTTTGTTTCATTATTTTAATCCAGTTTAGTTTATAGCAAAAAATTGTGTAACATCATGATTTTATTTTCGACATTCTAGAATTATATTGACTCTTTAAAAGCGCCTTTTGATTTACTTTTTTAAGGATAAAATATACTTTGCCATAGAATTTGCCTCATTCTTTTTCAGTGAAGCATGCGCAGACATGGGAATTGAACCCCAAACCCCAGAGCCACCTTTTATTATTTTACCGGATAAATAGGTAACATTTTTATCATTTAAGGCATATTTTTTAGCAATGTCTAAGTAGGAGGGACCAATTAGTTTTTTGTCTAACTTATGACATCCAATGCAATCCGATTTAGCTATTAATTTTTCTCCTTCAGAGGTTTGAACAACAAGGTTTGATTGCACAGTAGTTTCAATATATTTTTCTTCTGAATTATCATTGGAAAATGAGGTTAAACTAATTAGTGCAACCCCAAAAAAGAAATATTTTAATTTCATTTTATTGTATTTAAGTTTTTATAATCCTAAGTTTTTTTTGTTAAAAGCCTGATTTGTTTCTACTGCAGCAAAATCATCAAATGCTTTATCAGTAACTTTTATAATATGATTTTTTATAAATTCAGCACCTTCACGCGCTCCATCCTCCTGATTTTTAATGCAACATTCCCATTCCATTACTGCCCATCCTTTGAAATCATATTGGGCTAGTTTGCTGAATATAGTTTTAAAATCAATCTGACCATCGCCTAGAGAACGATACCGTCCGGCACGATTTGCCCAGCTTTGATAGCCTCCAAAAGTACCTTGCTTTCCTGTAGGATTAAACTCGGCATCCTTTACGTGAAATGCTTTAATCCGTTCATGATAAAAATCGATATATTGGATGTAATCTAATTGTTGTAAAACAAAATGCGATGGATCGTACAACAAGCAAGCTCTGGAGTGATTATTCACCGCTTTCAAAAACATTTCATAGGTTTCCCCATCAAATAAATCTTCTCCGGGATGAATTTCGTAACAAAGGTCAACACCATTTTGATCAAACTCATTTAAAATGGGCAACCAGCGTTTAGCCAATTCGGCAAAACCATCTTCCACTAAACCCGGAGGTCGTTGTGGCCAAGGATGAAAATACTGCCAAAGTAGAGAACCACTAAAAGTGGCATGTGCATTTAACCCTAAATTTTGAGATGCTTTAGCCGCATATTTCAATTGTTGCACAGCCCATTCTTGCCTTGCTTTAGGATTTCCATGTACATTTACTGGTGCAAATGCATCAAAAAAGTCATCGTAAGCAGGATGAACAGCCACTAACTGCCCTTGTAAATGGGTTGATAATTCAGTGATTTCTAGTCCGTAAGAAGCAATTGTTCCTTTTAGTTCATCCGCATAGGTTTTACTTTCTGCCGCTTTTTGTAAATCAATAAAACGGGTATCTAATGTTGGCATTTGAATCCCTTTAAAGCCTAAATCAGCAGCCCATTTACAAATCCCATCTAAGGAATTAAAAGGAGCTTTATCATCAATAAACTGTGCTAAAAAGACCGCAGGCCCTTGAATTGTTGTCATAATATTTGGTATATAAGAGGTCTACGAATTCCTAATAAATTACAAAACGTAGGGAGTCCATTTTTTATCCGATTGTGATGATGCGACTACGTTATCTATAAATGTCATTCCTCTCACTCCATCTTCAACAGAAGGAAAGTCTAACATTTCAGCAGTAGGTGCTGTGCCCTCTAATTTACAACCAAGCGTTAAAGCAAAGTTGCGGTAAATATTAGCAAATGCCTCTAAATATCCTTCTGGATGTCCGCCTGGAGTTCTACAATTATGTGTTGCAAATGAAGATAAATGTGCATAGTTAGATCCAGCTCTTAAAACCTGAGTTGGTTCATCTAACCACCTAACCGTTAAAGTGTTTGGATCATGTTGAAACCATTCGATTCCACCTTTTTCGCCATAAACTCTGATTTTTAAAGCGTTTTCTTCTCCAGCTGCTACTTGCGATGCTATTAAAACGCCTTTAGCACCATTGTCAAATTTCAATAGTACAGCTCCATCATCGTCCATTATGCGGCCTTCAACTAATGTGTTTAATTCTGCACAAACATCGGTAATTTTAGCCCCGGTAATATATTCGGCTAAATGAGAGGCGTGCGTACCAATATCTCCCATTACAGAACTTTTCCCGGATTTTTTAGGATCTGTTCGCCATGCAGCTTGTGCGTTTCCCTCTCTTTCGGATAGTGTACTTAACCATCCTTGGGGATATTCTACTAAAACTTTTCTAATTTTACCCAATTTTCCTTCGTTGACCATAGCTTTCGCTTGTTTGACCATTGGATACCCGGAGTACGTATGTGTTAAACAAAGTAGTAATCCTGTCTCTTCTACTTTTTGTTTCAATAGTTTTGCTTCTTCCAATGAAAAAGTCATTGGTTTTTCAATTACTACATTAAAACCATGCTCCAAAGCCATCATTGCAGGTGCAAAATGGGCAAAATTTGGAGTAACAATAGTAACAAAATCGATTCTTTCGTCAGCAGGTAAAGCCGCTTCCGCTTTAATCATTTCGTCATACGTTAAATATGTTCTTGATTCCGGAAGAAACAAGGCTTTACCAGATGCAATTGCGGTTTCTGGTTTTATACTTAATGCACCACACTTTAATTCAATTAGTCCATCCATATTGGCGGCTAATCGGTGAATTGCACCTATAAAGGCATCTTGACCACCACCGACCATTCCCATTCTTAATTTTCTCATAATGATGAACCTAAATATTTCCTTTTTTTAATTCTTTTACTGCATAATCGCAAGCACGAGCCGTCAAAGCCATAAATGTTAATGATGGATTTTGACACGCAATAGAAGGCATACAAGAACCATCGGTAACAAATACATTACTAACTTCGTGCAATTGATTCCATTTATTTAAAACGGAATCCATGGGGTCATTACCCATTCTGGCAGTACCCATTTCGTGTATAGCCATTCCAGGATAACAATCGTTATCATAGGTTTGCACATTTTTGATTCCAGATGCTTCCAGCATTTCTGCGGCATCATTCATCATATCTTCCCGCATTTTTGCTTCATTTTCTTTGTATTCACAATCAATAGCTAAAACTGGTTGTCCCCATTTGTCTTTTTTGCTATGATCGATGTACACTTTGTTTTCATAATACGGCAGCATTTCTCCAAAACCACCTAATCCCATACTCCAGGAATCAGCAGGTAATGACATAGTCGATTTAAAGTTTTCACCAAAAGCTAATTCGGCAACTTCTTTATGCCAAGATCCTCTGCTGGCACCTCCTTGGTACCCAAAACCTCTTAAATAATCTCGTTTATCACCACCTACATTCTGATATCTTGGAATATAAATACCATTAGCTCTTCTTCCGTACGTGTATTTATCTTCAAAACCTTCAGCTGTTCCTTCTGCACCACAACGGAAATGATGATCCATAAGATTATGGCCTAATTGTCCGCTGGCATTACCCATTCCATTCGGATGCGCTTCTGAAGTTGAATTTAGTAAGAGGAATGTTGATCCTAAGGTGGATGCGTTTACAAAAACAATTTTAGCATAAAACTCCATGGTTTCATTTGTTTCTGCATCAATAACCATAACACCCTTTGCTTTTTTAGTGTCTTTATCATAAATAATATGATTCACAATAGAGTAGGGTCTCACGGTCAATCTATTGGTTGCCATTGCAGCGGGTAGTGTAGAAGATTGGGTGCTAAAATAGGCGCCAAATGGACAACCTCGACTGCATAAATTTCTGTACTGACAGCTGCCACGCCCTTTGTGGGGTACAGTTAAGTTAGCAGTACGACCAATTGTAAGAATACGGGTTTTATTATAATGTTTTTCTAATCTTTCTTTAACTGATTTTTCAACACAATTTAAATCCATTGGAGGCAAAAATTTACCATCTGGAAGCAGTGGCCAGTTTTCAGCTTGCCCACTTATTCCTACGAATTTTTCTACATAATCATACCACTTGGTAAGGTCTTTATATCGGATAGGCCAGTCATTTCCATGACCATCTTTGGCATTATCTTCAAAGTTATGGTCACTAAAACGGTAACTTTGACGGCCCCACATTAAAGATTTTCCACCCACATGAAATCCTCTGTACCAATCAAAACGTTTGTCTTCTGTGTAGGGACATTCCAAGTCATTCACCCACCATTTTTCGGTAGCTTCATTGTATGGATAATCTCTTGTTTGAACCGGATGGGTTCTTTTTTGTTCTTCGGTAAGTTTGCCAGCGCGTTCAAATTCCCATGGTGCTTTCATGGCCGATTCATAATCTTTGATGTGCTCAATATTCATTCCGCGTTCTAACATCAAAACTTTTAATCCTTTTTCGGTAAGTTCTTTTGCAGCCCAACCACCACTAATTCCAGATCCTACAACAATAGCATCATACGTATTTTCCTCTTTCAAATTGGTATTTATATTCACGGGTAGTATTTTTTATTTAATAAAATAGTTTCTAACAGTAGGTTCTAATAAGACTAGTTGGTTGCCCAAGCTTTTTGTCCGGGTTTGTAGTCTGCACTACCATCGTAGCGTCCCGGAACTGGAAGGTATTCGCGTGCTTGTGTACAACCTATTTCTGAAGAATAATAGCCAAGAAGAGTTAAATCTCTAGCAATCAAAAAGAATGAAGGTGCTTTATCAGTTGCAATTGCCTCATCTCGTAATGAAGTCATTAATTGCTGACGCTCTTCAACTGACATTGATAAGAAATTCTTATTGAAATCTTTAGCGCATTTTGCTTGCATTTCCTGCATCCCGGAAGCAAAAATTTCTTGCATTTTTGCAGGATAACATTCTCTAATAATCATTGGAATAAAAGCACCCAGTCCTGCAGCTTTTGCTCCTGCCGAAGAGGCTGTAGTAGGTATAATGATATCGGCAAATTCAGCCAAAATTTCTTCATCTGCAGCAGAAAAAGACACGCTATTTTTTTCTTTTTCAGGCAAAGTAAAACTTTCAAATAAAACGCCCATTGTTGTTGCTGAGATTGCGCTTCCCATCAAAAATGCAACGCTTTTAAGTGCTTCTCTTCTATTCATTTGCTAATTATTAAAATTATTGATTCTTCTTAATTTATTATAACATTACAATAATAAAGAAAAAAAAAACAGGTTAATTTTTTTTATGTTAAAATATTGAATAATTCCATATTTTTCAAATTATTAAGGGAATCACTTTCAAAAATTCATTAAACAGTAGTTGGAATCAATGATATCAAGAAAAAAAAAATGTTTGAAGAAGCAAAAAAAAATAAAAAACGATTTTTAAATTGTTTTTAATCTAAAATTAATAAGGTTTTAATTATAAAATATAGCTGTATTTTCTTCTCACAGCATTTCAATGCGTTAAAATGACAGTATTAGTTAAAGAACCATTTAAATAATCTAAAATATATTTCCTGTTTTGTAGTAAAAAAGAAGTTTTTATATTTTAAAAATAGGAAGTAATTTAAATGTGCAACCCGCTAAAAAATGGAATTTTTGAAAGTTACAAAATGGAAGTATTATCTACCTTTCAAATAAACCTAAAGTGCCACCAACCCAATCTTTATCTTTATTGAATTTCACGCCAATCATCTCGCCACGGCTTAAGCGGACTAAGTTGCAGAGTAGAGTAGGTGCGGCATCACCTTTTTTCCAAACACACAAGATTCGGACTTCAGCTTTTACTTTCCCTTCAGGAGCGTGTACAATAGGAAGATAATTTACTTTTTTTTGAAGAATATATAATTCTTTATCTACAACGGCTTCAATATCTTTTTTTGTGACATGAAAAATAACGCCCGTTCCTGAAAAAGAAAAAAGCGGTTTCAAAACATAGTTTTCTAAATCCTGAGGAATTACTGCCAAGTCACTCAATAGTGTCGTTTCAATACAATATTTTCCTTTTAAGAAAGGTAAAATAAATTTACTGATTCTGAAAAACCAGTTAGGATGTCCCGCCCATTCCACATCCAAATCATCTGAAAAACTAAAATTAAGTCTTAAATCTGTTCTCAAATCCAATTCATCAAAAATAACCCGATTGTAAATTCTTTTTACCAATATTTCATTGCCTGTTGCATTTTTGTAAAACAGTTGTTTTCCTTTTTTTATGAGTTCAGTAACACAAACTATAGGGATGCCAATGTCTCTTTTGCAGTAATAAAAATCAATCTTGGTATTTTGTTTTTCGGGTTCTATTTCAAGAAGAATAACATTTTCTTTTGGATGATGGTTGCAAATCGCTTCTTCTAAAATAGTAAGATATTCCTGTGGTTCAATAGCATTAATAAATGGAGTTAATTCGTTAAGAAATGGATAATGATTTTTAAATTTTTCGTACAAATGCATTTGATAATTGTACAAAGAGGGGAATCCCTGTACTTCAATTAGTTTTGGAATAAGTACTCCGTCTTCTTCACAAATTCCAAAATCAATTGCTAAAAAGGTAGTATGTTCATCCTCATTAGGAACAGTATTATTTAGCTCTAATGATTTATTTGTAAGTGATTTAAAGTCGTTTTTCTGAATGAAAGCTATAACATCATTACAGCCTTCAATCAATTGTGCTTTAAGCTCCTTCGAAATAAAAAAGGGGGTTTCGCCTAACCGGAAAGTAGGCAGGTAATTAAAATCGGAAGCAATATCATCTTTGAATTCCTGATATTTTTTTTCTGTAAATTGAGTATTAAATAACTTCCGATATTTTGAAATCATTTTGAAATCGTATTAATTAGAAAGTGTCTTCTTTGTTTTTAGCAAGTCATTAATTGCTATTCGAAGGAAATTAGGAATCAAAGTTTCATTAGTTCTGTATATTTTATCATCATCTAATAAATCCTCCAGCATGTTTCTGAACTTCTTTTTTCCTTTCATATTCTTAATCTTTTCCTTTGCTTCTTTATTTCTTAAATGAGAAACAAAACTAATGGGATCTGCTTCCGGGTGAAATTGAGTACCCACAAAATAATCGGTAAAACGCACGGCCATAATTGCGCGTTCGTATTGTATATGATCCCTAATTTTCTCTAATGAAATAATTTTCGCTCCTTTTTTTGCAAAAATACTTAACTTGGGTTGAACCACTTGATAGTCTCTGGAATCTATCGCATAAAAAGGGTCTGCTAATCCCTCGAACAAGGGATCCACAAGTCCTTCTTTAGTTTTATGAATGGTCATCACCCCAAAAGAAGTGTCATTTCGTTTGGTAACCGTAGCCAATCCAAAATGCAAACACGCCATTTGAAAAGAATGACAAATGAACAAAACATGTTTTTTAATACTATTTTCAGTATTCCATTTATTCAAGGAATCGATAAATTCATAGTATTTTACATCCCAGTTTCCATCACCAATTAAGGGATTTCCAGGTCCTCCAGTTGAAATATAAATGTCAAATTTATTCTTGTCCGGCAATTCACATTTTACCCGAACATCAAATATTTCAAAACTAACAACGGGACTAAACCTATTGACAACATCAATAATACATCGCATTCCCTGGTTGGGTTCACCATTGTACATGTCCAGAAGGGCTATTTTTATAATTTTATTAGACATACTTTTTTTTAAAAAACAATGAACAAAGGTACTTTATATTTTATAATCCTTTCGTAAATTCTCCTGTTATGAAGTCAACCACACAGGAAAGATCGCCCGTTTCTTGAAAAATAGCCAGTTGCTTATCAGCACCGGTACCGTTTTTTAAAATTTCATGGACATAATTTATATCAGCACGACTTCCCAATTCATCCACCACATCATCAATGAAATCAAGCAGTTCCAGAATAAGTATTTTTGTTTCTACTTCTTTTTGCAAACCAAAATCGATCATACTATTCTCAATGCCGTAACGTGCCGCCCGAAATTTATTTTCTTTTATCAAAGCCAGTCGATACACATTAAAGCTAGTATTGTTCATGTTCAATTTGTAGAGTTTAGCTACAATTGCCTGAATAATAGCAACAATGCAAATGGTTTCATCCACTGTCAATGACATATCACAAATCCTGAATTCAATCGTATTGTAAAAAGGATGCAACCGTAAATCCCACCAGATTTTCTTTGGATTATCGATGCAATTAGTCTTTATTAATGTATCCGAATAATTCTCATACGAACTCACCGAATCAAAATATTCCGGCAAACCTGTCCTTGGAAACTTGTCAAAAACTTTCGTTCTAAAGGACTTATAACCTGTTTTTCTTCCCTCCCAAAAAGGAGAGTTCGTTGAAAGCGCAAAAATATGCGGCAAAAAATATGTGGCCTGATTCATTAATTGCAAGCCAATCTCCCGATTTTCAATTCCTACATGACAATGCATTCCAAAAATTAAATTAGAACGCGCTGCATCTTGCAATTCATTGACAATATCGTGATAGCGAGGATCATCAGTTATCGGTTGATCCTGCCATTTCGAGAAAGGATGCGTCCCGGCACCACCCACAATAAGATCTTGTTTGTCCGCTAATTCAACGATTTTAGAACGTAAAAACCGAATCTCATTTTTGGCATCATTCACATTATTACAAATATTGGTACCCACTTCGACCACAGATTGATGCATTTCAGCCTTTACTTGCTCATTTAAAATGATCTTCGCACCATCTACAATTTTGGATAAATGCGACCGTAAATCTCTGGTTACAGGATCTATAATTTGATATTCTTCTTCTACACCGAGGGTAAAAACAGGTAATTTCTTTAACATAATTATTGTTTTAGTGTTCAGTCGCAGTCAAAGTTTACAGTCTGTTTACTGAATACTGTGACTGAAAACTATTTTACTGCATCTTTCATAAATGTTCCCCAAGTCAAATTCATCTTTCCGGATTTCTGTTTTTTTGCAGCAGCAATTGCCATTTTTGCAGCTTCCTCTACAACCCACTCAAAGTTTTCTGCACCTACCGAAGTTAATTCAGCATCTGGTGCGGGATTTCCAAAATCTATCGCATAGGGAATACCATCACGGACTGCAAATTCAACCGTATTAAAATCATAACCCAATCCTTTGCAAAGACGTAAAGTATAATCCTTAATAGTAGCTAATAATTTTTTATCCACAGGCGGCCCATCAAGTACATAACGCAAATGATGCGGATTTCTGGGTTCGTATTGCATAATCCTAACGGCTTTGCAACCCAAACAATAGACTCTGAAATACTCTGTAAAAACAATTTCTTCCTGTAGCATCATCACCAGTTGCCCCGTTTCCTTATGTTTCTCCCAAAATTCTTCGACATTTTCTAATCGATACACATTTTTCCAGCCACCTCCGGCATAGGGTTTCATATAAGCTGGAAAACCAATATAATGAAAAATTTCTTCCCAATCCATTGGGTATTTTAGGTTTCGGAATGATTTTCCAGTCGTATCCGTAGGATGTTCCGCCGATGGGAGAAGTACCGTATTAGGTAACGGAACTCCCAGAGTATCGGCCAATGCGTTATTAAAAAATTTATCATCAGCACTCCACCAAAAAGGATTGTTGATCACATTCGTCCCTGTTAAAGCAGCATTTTTCAAATATGCACGATAGAAAGGGACATCTTGCGAAATGCGATCAATAATTACGGCATATTCTCCGTCTTGATTTTGAACTACTTTATCAATAATCACAGCTTCAGCTATGATTTCTTTTTCGTTTTTTGAATTGACACGATCTATGAAGGCTTGTGGAAATGTATCTTTCATTCCAAATAAAATTCCAATTTTTTTCATCTTGATATGTTTATAATTTTAAAAAAATTTTATTCTGGATAAATAATGTGGAAACATTTCGGTCCATACCGGCCAGTCGTGTTTTCGTTCCTGACGAATATCCAACCAATGATGAATGTTTCTATCGCTCAACACTTTACTTAGTTTTAAATTTGCATCAAAACAAATATCCCAATTAGACGTCCCAAGCACAATATCCATTTTCCATAATTCCGG
This sequence comes from Flavobacterium sp. ZB4P23, assembly GCF_003970375.1. Taxonomy (NCBI): domain Bacteria; kingdom Pseudomonadati; phylum Bacteroidota; class Flavobacteriia; order Flavobacteriales; family Flavobacteriaceae; genus Flavobacterium; species Flavobacterium sp. ZB4P23. Next base: position 190,024 of record NZ_RYDK01000001.1, on the reverse strand, counting down.
ATCATTAAGTCCATGTAAATAATCTTCCGGGCTGTTGTAAAACACATCATCGTCATGAAAACCATCCATAAAACTCTTGATATTAAAAGCGCCACTCATAGAAAACAAATGACTTACATAACCAGGATGTCTAAAAGCAAAATTTGCCGCATGATACCCGCCAAAACTGCAACCGGCAAGAGCCACTCTGCCTGAGGAGGTATTGTTCTTTACTTTTTCAACGATTTCGTGACAAATCATTTTATCGTACCTGACGTGGTTTTCTATACGATTTATAGGATATATATTTTTATTGTAAAAACTGTCTTTATCAATGCTATCAGGACAAAATATTTGGATCAAACCTTGTTCCAGATACCATTTTGCAGAATCAATCAATCCCATATCTTTATTTTCATGGTAACTTCCCATAGAAGTAGGAAATACAATTACAGGATATCCGGCATGTCCAAAAACCAACATTTCTATCTCTCTATTTAAATTAGGGGAATGCCATTTGAAATACTCTTCCTTCATGAAATTAGTTTTAACAATTATAATGAAAAAAATAACACAAAAAGCAGATAAAATTATACTTAACCCATATTTATTATAAAAAAGATTAGGATTAATAAATTGGATCTAAATGGTAAAATTTGGATGAATAAAGAGCCGTTTTTTAAATTATAAACAACAAGGCAACGTGTTTTAAAAGCTCTATATTTTTAATTATAAGGTTTTTAGACCTAAAATAAGCCTTAGGATCTTTCCTATAATTACTATTTGATTAGAGAACCCTAAATTTCTAAAATAAGGAAGAAATAGCGCTAGTTGCTTTTATTAATTTCATACAGTGATACATGACTTTTTAATCGTTCTACAAGCATGCTCATCATTCTTTTATTGATATTGGAGGAGTTTTGTACATAAGCAGCATATTCATCGGCTGTAAATAAACCAATGATCATTCCTTTTAGAGAATTTCTAAACTTGATGTCTTTCTGGATTGCATTTTCCATGACGGATACTTTTTTATCAAGTGTATAACTGTAGAAATCAATTTTATTTTTGTTGACATAATTGAGGAAGGATGCTGCAAATAAGTCATTTTGCAACTTTAGAATGGGGCGTAACACCTCATTTTGAAATGATTCTTCTGTTGTGGATTGTGTGGTTACGGAACCTATTGTTTGTCCTCGAAATTCTTTTAAAAAAGTATCGCGTGCATTCATATTTTTTCTTTAAAATTAAATAAAATTGCGTCAAGAATACGTATTTTTACATTTATAAAGAAAAAATATGAAATTTCACACTAGAAAATGGGTAAAACCCGAAGATCTAAATCCTAACGGAACTTTATTTGGCGGTAAATTATTAGCTTGGATTGATGAAGAATTGGCTTTGTATACCATAATTCAATTAGAAAATACCAGAATCGTAACCAAATACATGTCGGAAATCAATTTTCGAAGTTCGGCCAGACAAGGTGATATTGTCGAAATTGGAATTGATGTTTTAAAATTTGGCACAACCTCACTCACGCTGAAATGCGAGGCACGAAATATGATGACACGCGAGACAATCATTACAATTGATCACACCACAATGGTTAACTTAGATGCGGATGGAAAACCTAAGGCACATGGAAAAACAGCAATTGAATATGTGAAAAACAGATTATTAATTTGATACGAAGTGCATTTATACTTTTTAAGTAAAAAAATTAAACCTGAGATTCACTTTCTGCAGTTGTTTCAAAAATTTCTAAATCAAAATATTTTATGGAAGCAATGATGTGATCAAATATATCCGACATGATGTATTCATAGTTTTCAAATCGCTTGTCATGTGAAAACGCATAAACCTCAAGCGGTACACCATGGGAAGTTGATTGTAACTGACGGCAAAGCATCAACATGTCTTTGTTTAATCCTGGATAATTGAACAGGTATTCCGTGATGTATTTTCGAAATAAACCTAAGTTTGTCAAATTTCGCCCATTAATAGCAATGGATTTGTCAATTTTATGTTTAGAATTATAGTCGTCTATTTCTAATTTTCGACTGTCAATATAATCCGATATTAGATGAATTTTTTTTAAATCATTTAATTCTGCTTCCTCTAAAAACCGAATGCTGCTTGTTTTTATCAGAATGTGTCTTTTGATGCGTCGGCCATCTGAATTCAGCATTCCGCGCCAGTTTTGAAACGAATCTGAACTCAAACTATAGGTTGGAATTGTGGTTGTGGTATTATCGAAATTTCGAACTTTTACCGTTGCCAGATTGATCTCGATAACATCTCCATCAGCACCAAATTTATCCATCGTAATCCAGTCGCCAATTCGAACCATATCGTTTATGGATACTTGAACACTAGATACAAAACCTAAAATGGTATCTCGGAATATTAATATGATTACCGCTGAAACGGCTCCTAAAATAGTTAAAAGCTCTTTTTTATCAATCTCAAATAATTTTGAAATGATTAATGTAATTCCAATTACCCACAACATAATCATGATTACCTGAATGAAACTGTCAATAGGTTTGTCGCTGTATCTTGGTTTTAGTTTTAAATAATCACGTAACGCATTGAAAATAGTTCGTATAATCCATAAAATCAGAATGATGATGTAGATTCCAACCAATTTCCCAAAAAAGCCTTCCCAATATTCAAATCGATCTAAAATTATTGGAACAGATTTGTAAATAAACAATAGTGGAATTAAATGTGCAATGTATTTAGCCGTTTTGTTAGTTACCAGCAAATCATCAAATTTGGTTTTGGTTTTTTGGGCAATAACGGCCATAATAGTAACTAAAACAAGTCTAAAAATTACGTAGATGACATACGCCAATACACACAAAACAATAATGTTCAGCACCAAGCTAAAATAAGAAGCCAGACTGTTCCCTAAGCCCCATTTCCTGAGTACTAGATATAGAAAAGTGAATATTTTTTCTATTAATTTATACATTTCGCAAGTATTTCTTTTCTATGTAAAAAGTCCCAAAAGGAGGAATTGACGCAATACAAATGATAAAATACTTTTTAAAATTCCACTTTTCACTAAACTTTAAAATTGTTGCCAAGATAATGTAAGCAGTAAATAATACGCCGTGAGCCATTCCAATGTGTTTGACATAAATAGGATCATTAAAAATGTATTTCATTGGCATAGCAAAGAAAAATAACAATAAGGCGGATATACCTTCTACTATTGCTGTAACCTTAAAAATCTTAAGCATTTATTTTTTTTAAGTGATAATTGACAAAATTAAGGATTATCATTGATTTACCACGCATTGATTCCTAAAGTAAATTACTTTTGTAATCTTAAACTTTGATAATGAGCAAACGCGATTTAAAAAAATATGTAGCCGAATTGAATAAAGAACAACTCGAAGAGCAAATACTCGAATTGTACGAGAAATTCAGTTCTGTAAAAGTCTATTATGATTTTGTTTTTAATCCAAAAGAAGAAACGCTTTTGAAGGAATGCAAACTCAAAATTTCCAATGAATATTATCCTCTGAAAAAATCCGGAAGGCGTAGCAAACCTAAAACGAGGCGTTCCGTTGCCCAAAAATACATTAAGCACTTTACGCTTTTGGGAGTAGATCCTTTTGTAATTGCGGATGTAATGCTTTACAATATTGAAATAGCACAAACATTCTCATCAGAACAGGATATAAAGCAAGAATTATTTTTCAAAAGCATGTATAATTCCTTTCAGCAAGCCGTTGTTTTCTTGATTGCAAATGGAATACTTACTGATTTTAAACCCAGAATTAGTGCCATACACACTGAAACTATTTTGCAAAAATGGTACAATGAACCAGAATTTAATGCCATTTTAGAACGATTAGAATATTAAATCCTCACATAATTCAAATTTATTTAATCATTCCGTTTATTTTTAATAAAAATTGATACTTAAACTGTTTTTTAGGCGTATTTTTGCAAAAACCCAACAATAAGCAATGTCCCAAAACACTTTAGAAATAGAAATAGAAGACAAAAAAGAACTTTATGCGTACCAAAAAGGCGATATAGATGCCATCTTTGAGCGCATTGATAATGCACCGCCACAACACCATTTGTTATACCAATTGCCCACCGGTGGTGGAAAAACAGTGGTTTTTTCTGAAATTGTGCGCCGTTATTTATCGCAACATGATAAAAAAGTAGTTGTTTTGACCCACAGAATTGAGTTGTGCAAGCAAACCTCAAAAATGTTGAAGGGTTTTGATGTGAAAAACAAAATTATCAACAGTAAAGTAAAAGAACTTCCGGATCAAAACGATTATTCCTGTTTTGTAGCCATGGTGGAAACTTTAAAAAACCGAATCAACGATGAAAAACTGCATTTAGATAATGTAGGATTGGTAATCATTGATGAGGCACATTACAATTCCTTTCGCAAATTATTGAGCTCTTTCAAAAATGCTTTTATTTTAGGGGTAACCGCAACACCTTTAAGCTCAAATATCAAATTGCCAATGCATGAAAGCTACGATGAATTAATCGTAGGAGACACCATTAGTTCCTTGATTACAAATGGCTTTTTGGCCAAAGCAGTTACCTATAGCTATGATGTGGGACTGACCTCCCTGAAAGTAGGGATCAATGGCGATTATACCGTAAAATCATCTGATGATTTGTACACCAATATGGCCATGCAGGAAAAGTTATTGCATGCCTACACGGAGAAATCATTAGGCAAGAAAACCTTGATTTTCAATAACGGGATCAACACCTCCTTATATGTATACGAAACGTTTAGAGAAGCCGGTTATGCCATTCGCCATTTAGATAACACCAGTAATAACGAGGAAAGAAAAGATATTTTACATTGGTTCAAGCATACACCTGATGCCATATTGACATCAGTGGGAATTCTTACTACCGGTTTTGATGAGCCTACCGTAGAGACCATAATCCTGAACAGAGCAACAAAATCGTTGACCTTATATTACCAAATGATCGGTCGTGGTTCCAGAAAATTACCCAACAAAGATATTTTCAATGTGATCGATTTAGGGAATAACGCCGCCCGATTTGGCCTGTGGAGTGAGCCGGTAAACTGGCAGCATATCTTTAAATCTCCGGAGTTTTACCTGGAAAACTTACGAGACGATACAGAAATAGAATTGTATTTTAAATACAGCATGCCACCGGAATTACGCGCTAAATTTACTAAAACAGAAGTAGTAACCTTTGATGTGGATGAAGAACACAAACTCATCATCAAACAAAATTTACGTTCCAAAGTAGTGCTAGAAAAATCCCTAGAGCAACATGCCGCCATGTGTGTGGATAATTCTGAAACCTTACAAGAAGCAAAAGCGCTGGGAAAAGAACTGGATGATGACATCGATTGCCGCATCAAGCGCTATTCAAAATGTTTGAGCCAGTGCAGTAAAAATTACCGCGAATGGCTAGTAGATGATTACAAATTAAAACTGGTATTATTGACCGGGAAAAAATACCGGGAAAAAATCATGAACGAACCGGATGAAGAGTAATATTTATTTTTCAAGGAGCTAATCCCGCTATTCGTTTCAATCTTTTATTTTTAAAGAAAAAATAAAAGGATTTTCACTGCTATCGGGGCTAAAATTACCGTTACAAAACAACTATTTTTTATAAAATATAAAATTCAAAAAAAATGCCAAAACAATTCTCTGATTTAGGAATTTCAGCACCAATAGTAAAAGCGATTACCGAATTGAAAATTGTTGTACCAACAGAAATTCAGCTAAAAACGATTCCGTTACTTTTGTCAAATACAACGGATATAGTTGGACTTGCTAAAACCGGTACCGGAAAAACAGCCGCATTTGGATTGCCAATTTTACAATTAATAGATGTAAAATCACCTTTGATTCAAGCAGTAATTCTTGCACCAACTCGGGAATTAGGCCAACAAATATTTAAAAATTTAGAGTCTTTTGCCACCTTTTTGCCTGAAGTTTCCATTGCAGCAACATGCGGAGGAATTCCAATCAAACCGCAAATAGAACGCCTTGCAACACCTACACATATTGTAGTGGCAACGCCCGGAAGATTAATTGATTTAATTCAGCGCAAAGCCATAAACTTAAAAGAAACCAGATTCCTCGTGCTCGATGAAGCCGATGAAATGGTGACTATATTAAAAGAAGGCTTAGATGAAATTATTGCTGAATTGCCAGCAGCACATAAGACTTTTTTATTCTCGGCCACCATGCCCGGAAGCATAAAACAATTGATTCAAAACTATTTGAATAAAAATGTGGTACATGTCAGTGCCAATATGGAAACAGTAGGTAATCAAGGAATTGATCATCAGTACATTGTGGTAAATCCTATTGAAAAACTGGACGTTTTGATGCATTTTCTGAATTCTAAAGAGGGTGAACGCGGGATCATTTTTTGTAAAACAAAAGCAGCAGTCAATAAATTAGCTAAAAACTTGGCAATCAATAGGTTTTCTTCTGGTGCATTACACGGAAGTTTATCGCAGGGAATTAGAGACCGAATCATGGAGCAATTCCGCGAAGGACATATCAATATATTAGTCGCAACAGATTTAGCAGCAAGAGGAATTGATGTAAAAGAAATTTCTTATGTAGTCAATTATCATTTGCCTGATGTGTATGAAGCATACGTACATCGTAGCGGTAGAACTGCAAGAGCAGGAGCAAAGGGACTTTCATTGACGGTATTGCAGCCGGAAGAAGTAGTTGAAATTGCTGAATTCGAAAAAGAATTGGGAATACAATTCAAAGAATTCAAAAAACCAACTCTTGCCAGTATTGAAGAAAATAATACGTTGTTATGGGCGAAGCAAATCTTCAAGACAAAACCCAATCATGACATCGCTACAGAATTAAAAGATAAAATAAAAACAGTTTTTCATCATTTGACGAAAGACGAACTAATAGAAAAGGTCCTGGCCAATCACTTGCTTCAAGCAAAAAATGAAGTCCTTTCAAAAACGGAGAAACCAATAAAAAAACAAAAAAAAATGAATTAATTCATTCTTTTTCATAAACTGTTAATGAGCTATTACAATTTCATCACCTGAAGTTGTAATGGTTTTTTTTATGTTTCGTTTTCCGATAATTAAAATAATCAATGCCAGTATTGTTGATGTTGTCATAATCAAAACCATTGGTAACATAGAGCTTTTTACAAAAACACCAACCGCAAAAGAGGCCAAAGCACCTAATCCCAATTGAATCGCACCCATCAAGGCAGACGCGCTTCCTGCATTTCTTGAAAAAGGAGCAAGAGTCAGTCCTGCTGTATTAGGATTAGAGATTCCTAAACACGCCAAGAATAAAAACAGCATGGCGATTGTTTCATACAAACCTAAAAGATCATTGATTGCTAATGTCAGAAATAAAACACTGATTACCGACTGTGTAATTAAGGCCCCAAAAATCATTTGTTCACTGGTAAATTTCCGCAATAAAAAAGAATTAAGCTGACTGGCGCTTATAAAACTCAAAGACATAAAGGCAAAAATCCAGCCATACGTTGTACCATCTACTTTGAAAATATCCATAAATAAAATAGGAGAGGCTGCCACATACGTGAATAAACCAGAAAAAGCGATTGCTCCTGTAAACGCATAGGTGTAAAATTGAGGCACTTTAACAATGCGTATAAAATTAGAAATAATTGGTTTTGGCTTTAATGATATAGAAGTGTCCGGTTTGAAAGTATTAGGCAAAATAATTTGAGCCGCTACAAGAATTACAATTCCCATGCACATCAGTATAAAAAATACAGTATGCCAACCGTAATAAGTAGTAACATAACCGCCTACAGTGGGTGCCAGCATTGGCGAAAGCCCTACAACCAACATCAATAAAGAAAAGACTTTAGGTATCTCTTTTACAGGAAATAAATCCCGAACCATTGACACTGAGGCTACCGTAGCAGCACAGCTCCCAACAGCCTGAATGAATCTCAGCCCTATAAAAGTATCAATATCAGTGACAAATGCGCAGCCCAAAGAGGCTAATATGTAAACCAATAATCCAATAAAGAGCGGTTTTTTTCGGCCAAAACGATCTAATAACGGACCATAAAGCAATTGTCCAGCAGAAATTCCAATAAAATAACTGGATAATGTCATGGACACATTGGCAACAGAAGTATTCAAATCTTTAGCAATTCCGGCAAAACCAGGTAAATACATATCAATTGAAAATGGGCCAAGTGCGGTAAGAGAACCTAAAATGAGGATTAATTTAATGTATTTTTTTTTGTTCATTTCGGTATTATTCATTTAAGTCGCAATTTTTAATTTTTTGCAAAGGTAAATAATTAAGATGCGAATCAAACCACTTTCCACACTAATGTGATTTATGATAATGGACAAAGAGCTGCTAAATAAAATAAATTTAGCACCGTCATTGACCAGTAATGTGATAAAAGCAGAGTCAATACAATTTCTATAATTATACTTTAAAAACCAGCAATACTCCTGATAGAAATAATAGTCCTAAAATGATTCTTTTTATAAGCGCTTCATTAAGTTTTAAATAGACTTTTTTGCCCAGAAATAAAGCAAGAATAAGAAAAGGCACAACATAGAGGGAATTGTAAATTTGGTTCATAGTAATCACGCCACCTAAAACCAAAACAGGCATTCGCATCAGCGTAACCAGGCCTAAAGTACCAAACATGGTAGCCCTAAATGTCTTTATATCGTTAGTTTCATTCTGAACAATTATTACATATAAAGGACCTCCGGTAGAAAATAAACCAGAGAAGAAACCTCCTAGAAAACCCAAAAAGTGTTTCGTTTTTTTTAAAATCACTACTTTTTTTTTGACACGAAGACTATTTAATACAAATAGGATAATAAAAACACCCAACGCCTGCTTTAAGATCAGCGGTTTTCCATAAACTAGAACCACTATTCCGGTAAGCACTCCAAAAAAGGAAGAAAAAGCAATTTTTTTTAATAAGCTTTTGTCTATATGTTCCCATTCTTTATACACATAAATAGGAGAGGAGACCAAATAAAAAATAGAAAGATACGAAACTGCTTCAGATAAAGGCATGACTAACAACAAAAAAGGTAAAGCTATTAAAGCACCGCCGAAACCGATCATAGTTTGAATAAAAAATCCTGTGAAAATTCCAATTATAAGTAGTAATAAAGTGTTATCCATGGTTCAAAAGTACTATTAGTACTATAAATATCTAAATTTAATCCATCAATAAACAAGTAATTTTCCGTTAAAAAGTTGTAATTTTAAGCATTTAAAACTTTTTTAATGGTTGATACTCTAGATTTAAAAATAATAAAGCAATTAGAAATAAACTCAAGAGCTTCCTATGTAGAAATTGGGAAACAAATTGGACTTTCACCTTCTTCCGTAAGAGAACGCATTCAAAAACTGGAGGATGCTGCTATTATACAGGGATATAAACTTCAGCTGAACAACCAAAAACTGGGATTTGGATTAGAGGTTTTTATTCTGTTCAAGTTATTTAGTGGAAAACTACAGCTGTTTTGTGATCAGCTGAAAGATTTTCCAGAGATAAATGAGGTTTTTAGAATTACTGGACCCCAAAACATTATTATGAACGTCGTTCTAGTTGATCAAATGCACCTACAACAATTTATTGATCGGCTTTTAGTTTATGGAGAGCCTACAACTCACTTGATTTTATCTGATTTAAAAAAATAATATAGGATCGTCTGTTTCTTAAATCAAAAATTATTCCGTTACTATTAATAGTTTAGTTTAAATTTACGTTAGCCACCAAAACCAAGGTAAAGCGTCGTAACACAAAGAAATACTTTAAAACCATTAAAATGGCCTATATTTAGATTAAAACAGCATAAATTATAACAAAATAATGTGATTTTAAGCTTTTGAGACGTATTTCTCTGAAATCGGAAATGGTGTCAGCCAATCGTAAAATTATTTATAGCAAAAGACTGTAAAAATGAATATCCTTCATGTTAAATAATTTAAGGAAGGATTGTAATCGTTTAATGTAACTAAACAGTGTAATTTTTTTGTCTAAATGTAGTGTGTCTTTTTTGCGCTATAATTTATATTATGTAAAATAGCTTTTTTAATTATAATATAAACATAGTGTGCTTTAGAGATAAAAAAGCATCACCCAATCAAAGCCCTCTTTACCCTCTTTCTTTATTTTTATCTTTTTACAAAACAAAACGATATGTATAAAATCTTGGGCCAACTCAACAAAATCATTTTACAGAGTTTCACCAAACAGGGATTGGATTTGGCTAAAGCCAAGAAATTGCAAATCGCGATTATTGCTTTAAGTATTACGTAATCACACGAACCTTAAATTAGTATGTAATTGCTACAAAAATTTCATTTCCTTTGATTTTTGTCCTTCCATTCAAGAAAGCTAATTCCATCAGGAAATTGCATTGCACGATTTCACCACCTAATTGTTCCACCAATTCACAAACTGCTCTTGCGGTTCCTCCGGTTGCCAATACATCATCGTGAATCAGAATTCGGTCTCCTTTTTGAATTGCATCAATATGGATTTCTAAAGTATCCGTTCCATATTCTAAATCATACGTTGCCGAGATGGTTTCGTAAGGCAACTTGTTCGGCTTACGAACCGGAATAAAACCAACATTTAATTCTTGTGCAATCAACATTCCAAAGAAAAATCCACGACTTTCTACTCCTATTACCTTGTCAATTTTTTTATCTTTCAAGGATTCAACCAGTATTTCAAGACATTTATTCCTTGCTTCGGGATTAATTAGTAACGGAGTGATGTCTTTAAACAAAATTCCTTCTTTAGGAAATCCCTGAATATCACGTATATACTTTTTTAATGGCATATTTTTTTGTTTTTTTACAATTTTAGACTTGCAAATTACACATTTATACTTATATTTGCACCCGCTAAGACGCCTTAATTAAGACATCAATAGCAAAAAAAGGCCTTGTGGCGCAACTGAATAGCGCACTTGATTACGGCTCAAGAGGTTACTGGTTTGAATCCAGTCAAGGTCACTTCAAAAATCCTTAAACACACTGATAATCAGCGGTTTAAGGATTTTTTACTTATAAATTTGTAGGGTTTTTGTATTATGGCTTTTTGAAGTTGGTGCTTATAGATTTGTAACTTCTTGGGAAACACAAAAATTTATGGTAAATCGGCAACTATTTTGCCAAAAATTTAAATCTTATAAAATATCTAAACTTCCTTTGCCTTCTCTAACTACAACTGGCTCATCACCCGATAAATCAATAATGGTGGATCCTATATTGTCTCCATAACCTCCATCAATAACTAAATCAACCAGGTTTTGCCATTTCTCAAAAATTAGTTCCGGATCCGTGGTATATTCTATCACATCATCTTCATCATGAATTGAGGTAGAAACAATAGGATTCCCTAATACTTTAACTATTTCTAGAGCAATCGCATTGTCTGGAACCCGAATTCCAACGGTTGTTTTCTTTTTAAATTCTTTAGGCAAGCTATTATTTCCAGGTAAAATAAAAGTATACGGCCCTGGCAACGCTCTTTTTAATAATTTGAAAGTTGCTGTGTCTATCTGCCTCACATAATCCGATATGTTGCTTAGATCATGGCAAACAAAAGAAAAATTAGCTTTATCCAGCTTTACTCCTTTTATTCTCGCTATGCGTTCCAATGCTTTGGTATTGGTAATATCACAACCCAAACCATAAACAGTATCCGTGGGATAGATCACTAAACCACCTTCTTTTAAAACCTTAACTACTTTGGCAATTGCTGCTTCGTTAGGTTTGTCTTCGTATATTTTTATAAATTGAGCCATTTTTTTTTAGTTTTTCATCCAATAATATCCAGTTTAGCAAAACGCAACAGTAATTTCTTTATTCCGCCTACTTCAAATTTGATTTCGGCTTTTTTGTCGGCTCCCACTCCTTCAAGGTTTAACACTTCGCCTTTCCCAAAACGTTCGTGCATCACTATATTACCAGCAACCAGTTTATTATCGAATAAATTAGCACTTCCTGAAGCAGCATTATTACTAACAGGTTTCAATTTACGAATATTTATATCCGATTTAGGTTCATTATCTGTATTATATTTGGTCGGCGGGGTTCCGTTAGCTGGTTTTGCCAGACGCAATCTAGATTTATCTACATCACCAAAAATATCGCTATCAATCATTGGTTTATACCTGTAATTATTTTCAGGAGGTGTAATGTATTCCAGATATTGACTATCGATTTCCTCAATAAAACGCGACGGTTCACTATCAGTCAATTTTCCCCAACGGTATCGTGATTGTGCATAGGTCAAATACGCCTGGTGCTCTGCACGGGTCAAAGCCACATAAAACAAGCGGCGTTCTTCTTCTAGTTCGCTTCTCGTGCTCATACTCATGGCACTCGGGAACAAATCTTCTTCCATTCCCACTACAAAAACATGAGGAAATTCTAATCCTTTAGCTAAGTGAATGGTCATCAACGCCACGCGGTCTTCATCACTGGTGTCTTTGTCTAAATCAGTTGCCAGAGCCACATCTTCCATAAATTCAGACAAAGCGCCACGGGCTCCATCCACTTCTTTTTGGCCATCTGTAAAATCCTTAATACCGTTTAGTAATTCCTCAATATTCTGAATTTTAGCCATTCCTTCCGGTGTAGCATCTTTTTTTAATTCCTGAATTAATCCTGTTTTTTTGGCAACATGATCCGCTAAATAAAACGCATCCTGATTTTCATTTATAGCCTGAAAACTCTGAATCATCGTAACAAAATCTAATAGTTTTTGCTTGGTTCCGGAATTCAGTTTTAAATCAATTCGCTCTATGTTTTGCATCACTTCAAACATCGAACGTTTGTAGTGATTGGCTGCAATGGTTAGTTTTTCGATTGTTGTATTCCCAATCCCACGTGCCGGATAATTAATTACCCGAACTAAAGCTTCTTCATCTTTTGGATTAATAACCAATCGTAAATAACACAAAACATCCTTGACTTCTTTTCTTTGATAGAAAGAAAGTCCACCATAAATCCGGTACGGAATATCTCTTTTTCTAAGCGCATCTTCCATAGCCCGGGATTGTGCATTGGTCCGGTACAAAATGGCAAACGCACCGTTAGGCATTTGATTTTGCATTTTTTGCTCCCAAATCGTACCGGCTACAAAACGGCCTTCTTCGTTGTCTGTTAAACTGCGGTGAACCTTTATTTTGGGACCAAAATCATTGGCGGTCCAAACGATTTTGTCCAGTTTTACTTTATTTTTATCAATAATAGTGTTTGCTGCTTCAACAATATTCTTTGTCGAACGGTAATTTTGTTCTAGTCTGAAGGTTTTTACGCCTTCATAATCTTTCTGGAAATTCAGTATATTATTGATGTTTGCACCACGAAACGCATAAATACTTTGTGCATCATCGCCGACCACACAAATATTCTGAAATTTATCGGATAAAGCCCGAACAATAAGATATTGCGAGTGATTTGTATCTTGGTACTCATCTACCAAAATATAGCGAAAACGGTTTTGATATTTGGCCAGAACTTCCGGAAAACGAGTCAGTAATTCATTGGTTTTTAATAATAAATCATCAAAATCCATGGCGCCTGCTTTGAAACATCGGTCCACATAATTTTGATAAATTTCGCCCATTCGAGGTTTTTTAGACATTGCATCCGCTTCTTGCAAATCAGGATCATTAAAATATGCTTTTACCGTAATCAAACTGTTTTTGAAATTTGAAATTCGGCTTAAAACCTGTTTGGGTTTGTACACATCACGATCCAGTTGCATTTCCTTGATTATTCCGGAAATGGCACGCAATGAATCCTGAGAATCATATATGGTGAAGTTTGAAGGATAACCAAGATGTTCTGCTTCTGAGCGTAAAATTCGAGCAAAAACCGAGTGAAATGTTCCCATCCAAAGATTTTTTGCCTCTCCGGCTCCCACGATATCCGAAATTCTTTTTTTCATTTCTCGGGCCGCTTTATTGGTAAAAGTAAGCGATAAGATACTAAACGCATCAACACCCTGACTCATCAAATAAGCAATTCTGATAGTCAACACCCTCGTTTTACCGGAACCTGCACCCGCAATAATTATCATGGGTCCGTCTTTTTGCAAAACGGGTTCACGTTGGGCTTCATTAAGTTGATCGATATATTTGTGCATGGAAATTTTTAAGTTTTATTATGCAAAAATAGCGATTTTGAATGAGGTTTTCAGTACCAAAAAACAACAATTGGCTAATTCATTTTGCGACTCTTCTTAATAAGATATTCTTGTATTTATTATCTCAAAAATACATCGTACGCAAAACGGATTAAAGTCCCAACAACTACAACTAGAAAAAAAATCCGAATAAAACTATTTCCCTTGTTAATGGCTATTTTTGCTCCAATCCATCCGCCTAACGCATTGCTGGCAGCCATGGGTAGTGCAATTGCCCAAATAATTTTTCCTTTTAAAATAAACAAACATATAGAACCAAAGTTTGTCGCCAGATTCACCATTTTCGCATTTGCGGAAGCGTGCAAAAAATCGAAACCCATAATGGCAATAAAAGCCACAACCAAAAAACTTCCGGTTCCCGGTCCGATAAATCCATCATATAAACCAACTACAAAACTGATTCCGATAGCATTACAAATTTGAGTTCTTGGGGAATGATTTTTTTCAATATGTTGTCCAAAATTTTTCTTGGCGTACGTGTAAACAACTAAAAAAGAAAGAACCACCAATAATAACGGTTTCATGAAATCATTGCTCACATACGTCAATAAAGTAGAACCCAAAAATGCCGATGGAAAGGCCAAAAGCATCATAATCGACAATAGTTTCCAGTTCATATCTACCTTTTTTAGATATTGATATGCTGCAAAGGAAGTACCACTAAAAGCAGGAACTTTCAAGGTTCCAATTACGGTTGCAACAGGAAGATTCGGTAATAAAACCAATCCCATAGGCGTTTGTATTAATCCGCCACCGCCAACAATTGCATCAATAAATCCCGCAGCAAAAGCCGCAATACAAAGTAAAGCCAAAACGTAAGTCTCCATCATAGTATTCAATTAAAATATTCTTGTTACGAACAACAAAAATAGCATTCGGTTTCATTTATTGCTATTAAATAGAAATTGATTTATACTCAAAAAAGTATATTTTTGCTAAATAATTTTCACATCAAAATGGATTCTACAAAAATCATAGAAATTCTGGGCTACACAATACCTTCACTAATTACTGGAGGTGTTGCTTATTATTTATTTAACGCTTATTTCAAAGACCAACAAAATACAAGACGCTGGTTATTACAAAAAGACGCTCAAAAAGACTTATTGCCTCTGCGCTTGCAGGCTTATGAGCGTATGGCTTTGTTTATGGAACGGATCAATCCTTCAAAACTTTTAGTTCGAATTACCCCTCTTTCAGAAGATAAAAACGAGTATCGCAATTTTGTAATTGCACAAATCGAACAAGAGTATGAACACAATTTAGCACAGCAAATCTACATTTCGGATGAGTGTTGGTCCATTATTGTTACAGCCAAAAATGCAACCATTCAAATGATTCGTTTGGCAACAACTAATGAAAGAGTAAAAGACGCAAATAGTTTGCGGGAAATTATCATTGAAGATTTATTAGAGAAACCTTCTCCAAGCACTGCAGCATTGGCTTATATTAAAAACGAAGTGGGACAATTGTGGTAAGAGTTATTTTATATCACTCATAATTTCACTTTTAGTCAATGCGTATTCGTAACCTTGTTTCCACCATTTTTTCATTTCTGTTTTATTAAAAAAAAGCGCATTATCAGTCAAATGCGTTGGAGTATAATAAAAATTTATGGTTACATTATTATTCTTTGCTGCCAAAAGACCAATGGCAATGTCCTTTTTCTTTACCTGTTCGAGAACAGTCCCAAATAAATTTACCAATAAAGAGAAAGGGTTTCTACTGATAATTTTTTTACTAATTTGGGTTTCTGTTTGCAAGATAATGACATCAATTTCTGTTGCTCCTCGATTTATGGCTTCTCGAATTGGTACTAAATTGGTAAATCCACCATCGCCATAATCACTTCCTTTTTTATTAACCAAACTCATGAAGGGAAGATAATTACATGAAATCCAGATCCAATCACAAAACTCAGAATATTCAAAATCTTTAATTGACTTGTACTCCACTTCATTAGTGCTCAAATTGGAAACGGTAATAATAACATCTTTGCTCCCGGCTTTTAACTCTTTAAACTCTTCACGAGTAATGGATTTTCGAATTAATTTTCTCAAACTATAACTTTCTCCAAAAGTCTTACTCCCTCTGATGAGATTGATTAGTACATTAAAATGGTTTATCGAAATAACAAATACCCCATTTTTATTTTTTACAAAAAAAGGACGTCTACTAAAAATACTGGACTGATTTACAGAGGTAAAAATTTCTTTTATTTTTTCAATTTTATTTAAAGCCAAATGAGGAATCAGCAAACTTCCAGTTGAAGTTCCGACGAAAAGATCATATTTATCGGCTTCTTTTTCTAAAAGAAATTCTGCTACCCCGCCTGCAAATGCTCCTTTACTACCACCCCCTGAAATGACTAATGCTTTCATCTATTTTATATTGAAATAATAAATCTTATATTATTATCTCGTTAAAGTAATTAAAAAATCAATCTTTTCAATTGAAATTGCTCCTTTTCAATCAAATTTGGTAAAATCCTTTCGAATGAAAGCTGCATTTCTTTGTTTTTTAGCAAGGTTCTAATGTTGTCTCTCGCAAATTTTGAAAACTGCCACATTTGATGTGTTGATGCATTGATCAAGTTTTTCAAAACCGTGTCGTTTATTATTCCAAAAGTAAGAAGATTTTCCAAAGCATTTTGGCGTGTTGTCGCTTCATAAATTGAAGAAGAATAATTCACCAATTCCGTGATTAAATCCGTTTTGTCTGATGCATAATCTGGACTTGACAAGGCTAAGCTAAGCCACAAGGTTTTAAGATTATAATCATTAAAACCAATCCAGTCTTTGGATTTATCCAAATAAAGAGAGCGATATTCGGGGAAATTATTCCATAAATGATACAACGCTATTTCTTGGGTTTGATAGGAATGATCATCGAGTAAAGTCTCATATTGCAAACGGAAATCTTCGGGTATTTTAGTCAAAGTACTAGCTACTGCCTGACGCACTTGGAGATTTTCAGTTGTTAAAGCCAATGCCAGAAGTTCTTTTTTATCTTCCCATTTTTCATTTTTTAATTGATTTAAAATAACTTCTTTTACCAAAAAATAGACGTCAGATTGCATTGTTTTTTCAAGAAAATCCTTTTTCTCTGACAACGGTTTGTTTTTTAATTTATCGACTTCAAACAACGCCTGAATTGATTTGTTTTTAAGCAATAAACTATTGGCTTGTTGTGTATTGAAAGCAGTAGTTTCAAGCCATACTTCACTAAAATTATCTAAATCATAACTAGATACTTTTTTGATTTCAGCAAAAAAATCTGTTGTATTCACATTTTGAAATGCATTTTTTTCTAAATAACTTTTTACCGCTTTTTTAAACGCCTTATCCCCTATTTCTTTGTGTAAAACAAAAAGTGCCCAAGCTCCTTTTTGATAAAAAGTCAATGAACTGGCTTTGGCATTCAAAACCGGAATGCTATCCGTTCTGGAAGCGTATTTTAATTGTGATGCCGACTCATATAATTTGGAATAAAAATAATCTTCTCCATAGATTTCCTTTTCGGCCAGCAACGCATAATAGGTCGCAAAACCTTCTTGTAACCAATGATGCTTGCTGCTTTCGGCAGTGACTAAATTCCCAAACCACTGATGCGCTAATTCATGCGCATTGACATTCGTGTAACTTCTGTCTTCAAAACCTGTAGAATCCACAACATAACGCGTATTAAAGAGCGTTGCTGATGTATTTTCCATTCCGGCATACAAGAAATCTCGAACAGGTGCTTGTTTGTAAATTTCCCAAGGATACTTCACTCCTATTTCCTTTTCTAAGAAATCAAACATTTTTTTAGAGTTGCGATAGGTTGGTTCAAATTTGGAAACGTCTTTTAGTCCCAAATACATTTCTAAAGGAATTCCAGAATTTGATTTCTCGATTTTTTTTTCAAATTTACCGATGGTAAGCATCAATAAATACGAACTCATTGGTTTTTGCATTTGGTATTGCCAAACCGAAAGTCCATCAAATCCAGATTTAAATCTCAAAGTTCCATTTGAAATTACCTGATATTCTTTTTTGAATATAATATTCAAATTGAAAACCACTTTTTCATTCACATCATCAAAACTCGGAAACCAATGACTGGTATATTTTCCTTGTCCTTGCGTCCAAATTTGTAAATTATCATTTGCTTCTGAACCCACGAAATACATCGTTTGTTTTGGCTTTGCCAAATACTGAAAAGTCAGGTTGTTTTTTCCATTTGTGAACGGAAATATAATTTGTAATTGTGTCTCAGTATTGCGAAAATTAATCGGTTTTCCGTTCAGTTTTACATCTGAAAATTCTATGTTTTGTGCATCAATTTTAATCGTGTCAATGGATTTCAAAACGTCAAAAATATAATCAACATCACCTGAAACTATTTTTTCAATTGGATTTACGGCAATTTTCCCTAAAACCGATTTAAAATCAACAAATTGGGTTTGTTGGGCAAATGTAAACGTGCAAATAAAAAAGAATAGGTATTTCATTATGATACATTTAATACTGTAATTTTCAAAGTTACGAAGGTTTCGCAAACTAAACCGCCAAATTTTGTAAGTTTGACTCCAGAAAAAACATGAAAATACATTGAAAAAGATAGCACTATTTAACTGGAGCAGCGGTAAAGATTCGGCTCTCGCCTTGTACAAAACATTACAAAATCCCGAAATTGAAATTGCTTGTTTACTCACAAGTGTAAACCAACAATATCAGCGTATTTCAATGCACGGTGTAAGAGTTGGATTATTGCAGCAACAAGCCGAAAGTATTGGATTACCGCTTGAAATTATGCTAATTCCCGAAATGCCCACGATGGAAGTCTACGAAAAGGTAATGCGCGAAACATTGGCAAAACTTAAAAACCAAGGTGTAACCCATTCTATTTTCGGAGATATTTTCCTAGAAGATTTACGTAAATATCGCGAAGATAAATTAGCCGAAATAGATTTTGAGGGGATTTTTCCGCTGTGGAAAATTCCGACTCTCGAACTCATTCAAGAATTTATAGGCTTAGGCTTTAAAACGATTGTAGTTTGTGTAAACGAACGATTTTTAAATAAAAGCTTTGTTGGTCGTGTTATCGACCAAGATTTCATCAATGATTTACCTGAAAATGTAGACGTTTGTGGCGAAAACGGCGAATTTCATACTTTTACTTTTGATGGACCTATTTTTTCCAAACCAATTGATTTCGAAATAGGAGAAGTTGTATACCGAAAATACGAAAAACCAGAAAAAGAAGATTCCTCGGATACCGCTTGCGACACGAGTGCTTCAGATGCATTTGATTTTGGGTTTTGGTATTGTGATCTGGTTGAAAAATAATCTATTTAATGGCTAATAAATTCAGTACTTTAGGATAGGCTTCATTTTTATAATTAAGGTTTTTAAAAAAAAAGTACCAAAAATTTTTAACTCCTGAGATCTCTTTCGCAAAAATGCTTCATAATCCTAAATTTAACCGCATCAAAATGTTCAATAAGCACTTATTAATTTACTTTTTTAACTAAAAGCGTAAAATAATATTTGACATCGTTTACACAGATATTCTTGAGATGATTCTTTTTGTAAAAGGTTGCGTCAAATTATAAATATTTTATTTCTAAAGTTAAAAATAGATTCTGAAACATCCTTGTTTTGACTCTAAAAAAATACCGCTAATTCGCAAATTTCAAATGGATGATAACATTTGAAAATTAGCGAATTAGCGGTTATACTAGATTTTAAAGCTTATTATCTTTCCTCGTAAAGTTTCAGTAATTGCGTCACAGTATTCCAATTGCGGATTGTTGCAATAACATTTAGCCTCTTCTCGATGTATTTTTGGTCGAATCGGGTTTTTCCGGCGCCAACAGCATATTTTATAAAAATTCTGCTGCCGTCAATACTGGCTTCATCCGGTTTGAACTGACTTATTCTCAAATCATTCATACTGCTACTTTGTAACGTAGTCGAAATAAAAGCCACATATAACTTCTTAGTATCAATATCTTTTTCCTTCAAGAAAGGATTATTCTTGAAACATGCTTCTAAATCTGCAGAGCTAATGACTACAACCGGCACTTCATGACCAAAAGCCTTGAAAATTTCCTGTTTTATTTTGAATCCAACAGCAGCTGAACTTTCTTCTTCTGTATCTACAAAAACATTTCCCGATTGAATATACGTTTGTACATTTTGAAAACCAATGGCTTCCAAAGTTGTTTTTAGCGCCTCCATTTTTATCATACTGTGACCGGAAACATTGATGCCACGGAGTAATGCGAGATGAGTTGTCATTTATTACTTTTTTTTACGAAGGTATTGCGTTTGGTGTTAATTTCACAATTAAGTTAAGTTTTAACTTTACATTTTTAATAAAGCATTTTAGAATCAATTACACTTTCCAAATTTCCAAACAAAAAACTATCTTCGCACTATGCAACAAAACCTCCTACTCACTCCCATCGAATACTTGAAAGGCGTTGGTCCCAATCGGGGCGAATTGCTTCGTAAGGAATTGGGAATTTATAAGTACGTGGATTTGGTGAATTTTTTTCCAAACAGATACATTGACCGCACCCGATATTACAAAATCAACGAACTGCAAAATAACAGTGCCGAGGTTCAGATTATCGGTAAAATCATCAACATCAAAACTGTAGAATTTGGCAAAAACCAAAAACGATTGGTAGCGACTTTTGTAGATGATACAGGACAAATGGAACTCGTTTGGTTTCAAGGTCACAAATGGATTCGGGAGAGTTTAAAGCTCAATGAAATGTGTGTTATTTTTGGGAAATGCACCTCTTTTGGAAATGCGTTCAACATGGCGCATCCCGAAATTGAATTGATGACAGAGCATGAACAAAGTCTGCGTTCAGCGATGCAACCCGTGTATCCTTCGACAGAAACTTTGACTAATCGCGGAATTTCAAACCGGGTGATTAATAAACTGATGCAGCAATTGTTTCTGGAAACACAAGCGTTATTCACGGAAACTTTACCGGATTATTTGATTAACGAATTGAAGCTGATTCCTAAAAAAGCGGCTTTATTCAACATTCATTTTCCAAAAAGTTCTGATGTTTTAGCAAAAGCCAAATTCCGATTAATATTCGAAGAATTGTTCTTTATTCAGTTGCAATTAATCACGAAGAATCTCATCCGAAAACATAAAATAAAAGGACATCCGTTTACAACTGTAGGCGAAAACTTCAATGATTTTTATCAGCATCATTTGCCTTTTCAACTGACAAATGCTCAAAAAAGAGTGATAAAGGAAATCCGAACCGATATGGGAAGCAACGCCCAAATGAACCGATTGGTGCAAGGCGATGTAGGTTCCGGAAAAACAATTGTGGCTTTTATGAGCATGCTTTTGGCGCTTGATAATGGCTTCCAAGCCTGCTTGATGGCACCAACAGAAATCCTCGCCAATCAGCATTTTATCGGTTTATCCGAATTGGCCGAAACTTTAAATATAAATATCCGAATCCTAACAGGTTCCACCAAAATAGCTCAACGCCGAATTATCCATGAAGAACTGGAAAACGGAACGTTACATATCCTCATCGGAACGCATGCTTTACTAGAAGATAAAGTAAAATTCAAGAATTTAGGACTGGCTGTAATTGATGAGCAACATCGTTTTGGAGTAGAGCAACGCTCTAAATTATGGAAGAAAAATGTGATTCCGCCACACGTTCTGGTAATGACCGCCACGCCTATTCCCCGCACTTTGGCGATGAGTTTGTATGGCGATTTAGACATTTCAGTAATTGATGAACTGCCTCCGGGACGAAAACCGATTCAGACCGTACATCGTTTTGACAGCAACCGTTTGAAGGTTTGGAAATTCCTTCGGGACGAAATCGCTTTGGGTCGCCAAATCTATATTGTGTATCCGCTCATCCAGGAATCGGAGAAAATGGATTTCAAGGATTTAATGGACGGTTACGAAAGTGTTTCCAGAGATTTCCCATTGCCACAGTATTCGATTTCAATTTTGCACGGAAAGATGAAACCAGCGGAAAAGGATGCAGAAATGAAACGCTTTTCAGAAGGGAAAACTAATATTATGGTCGCAACAACCGTAATTGAAGTTGGCGTAAATGTTCCAAATGCCAGCGTGATGATTATTGAAAGTGCGGAACGTTTTGGATTGTCGCAACTCCATCAGCTTCGAGGTCGCGTGGGGCGTGGTGCGGAGCAAAGTTATTGCATCCTGATGACAAGTCACAAATTGAGTTCTGACAGTAAAACCCGAATGGAAACGATGGTGCAAACAAACGATGGTTTCGAAATTGCGGAAGTCGACTTGAAGCTTCGTGGTCCGGGTGATTTGATGGGAACACAACAAAGCGGCGTACTGAATCTTCAAATTGCCGATTTAGTTCGAGACAGAGATACTTTAGCTTTAGCCAGAAATTATGCTTTAAAACTTCTGAAAGAAGATGCAGGGATGCAAAAACCGGAGCATACCGCTTTGAGAGTTGTTTTCTTAGAAATGACAAAAAAGAAAAACATCTGGAATTATATTAGCTAACCTAAATTCTTATTTTGAGAATAATGTTCAACTTTTGTTTTTGATTAAAACTAAAACGGCGAGAAGTTGATATTTTATCTTGCTAACGTAATTTTTGATCGTATGTACTTTTTAATTTAGTTTCGTTAAATACTATTTTTTCTATTATCAATTAAACCATTTCCGTTTTTTGTAGTCCTACAATCTAATGAGTTTCCGAAAACATTTTTTTTAATGCTATATTTCTAAAATATTTAGAATTCAGAAACGTATTTTTTACGGACAAGACATTTGTATGTACAAACGTTAAATAAAAATTAACACCTCAATTAATTCATTTCTAAAACCTAAATTTGTCTTTAACTAAAAAAACTGAGACCTAATCTTACTTAATAACTATGAAAATTAAATACCTAGTTTATGCCTTGCTAACAATTGGAATCATTGGATTTATTGGTTACCGAATAAAAGAAAACAAAAGTAAAAGTGGCGATTCAAAAGATCAATCAGGAAACATCAAATCAATGAATGTCAGTGGAATTATTGTAGAGCCACAAACGTTTGATAATAATTTATCGTTATCTGGTTCTATTGAAGCCAATGAACAGGTTGAAATCCGGAGTGAAGTTTCAGGAATTGTTGAACGAATTTATTTTGAGGAAGGAAGTAGCGTTAGCAAAGGTCAAGTACTTTTTAAAGTGAATGATTTAGAGTTAAGAGCCCAATTGAGACAAGCATCTACTCGAGAAGGATTAGCTTCAGAAAATGCTAGAAGAGCACAATTATTACTTCAAAAAGAAGCCATTAGCCAGGAAGAATATGATTTAGCCCGAGCGGATCTAAAATCCGCAGAAGCCCAGACTCAGTTGATTCAAGTTCAAATTGCCAAAACATCTGTACGAGCGCCCTTCTCAGGAAAAATTGGTTTGCGTTCTATTTCTCCGGGAATTTATATTACACCTTCCATGTTAATTGCAAATCTTGTGAACACCAGCAAGCTAAAAATAACTTTTTCGATTCCTGAAAAATATGCTACACAAATTAAGAAAAACACCTCTTTACACTTTACAGTAGCCGGATCTAATAAAAAATATAGCGCTATGATTTATGCTATTGAGCCAAGAGTGTCTGTAGCTACCAGAACCATACAAGTACGAGCATTAGCAGAAAACAAAGACGGTAACTTATTACCGGGACTTTTTGCCGATGTAGAAATGCCTTTGGATATTATCAAAGATGCGATCTTAGTCCCAACAGAAGCGATCATTCCGGTTCAAAACGGTAAAAAAGTTTTTATTTCCAGTGGAGGAAAAGCAAAGCAAGTGATGGTCGAAACCGCCACCAGAACGGATGCTTCCATCTTAGTACTTTCAGGACTTAAGGCGGGTGATACTTTATTGACCAGTGGTATTATGTCCTTAAAAAATGATGTTCCTGTAAAAGTAACTGTCGCTAAAAATAATATTTAAGGTCAATACCCTTAAAATTAAATCCCTTTGTTTATTGGGATTAAAAACTAAATTAAAACAATGAGTTTATCAACTTTAAGTATCAAAAGACCTGTATTAACTATAGTAATGAACCTTTCCATTGTGTTATTTGGAATAATTGGATATAGTTTTTTGGGAGTCCGGGAATTTCCTTCTATTGATCCTGCGCAAATTTCGATTCGAACCAATTATGCCGGAGCAAATGCGGATATTATTGAGTCACAAATTACCGAGCCTATAGAAAAAGCAATCAATTCTATTGAAGGAATTCGAAATATTACTTCGTCGAGTACCCAAGGAAACAGCAGCATAACCATTGAATTTAATTTAGGTAAGGATCTTGAAGCTGCCGCAAATGATGTCCGGGATAAAGTATCTCAGGCAGTACGAAATTTGCCAGAAGACATTGATTCCCCTCCTGTTGTCTCTAAAGCAGATGCCGATAGTCGTGCTATTATTTCGATGACAGTTCAAAGTGATTCCAGAAATTCCCTAGAATTAAGTGATTATGCTGAAAATGTTATTGCCCAAAGATTAGAAACAATCCCAGGAGTCAGTGGAGTTCAAATTTGGGGACAACAGAGATTTGCCATGCGTTTATGGATTGATCCTGTCAAATTAGCCGCTTACGGATGTTCCGTAGCCGAAGTTAGAGATGCCTTAAATCAACAAAATGTAGAACTCCCTTCTGGAAAAATAACGGGCAATAATACGGAATTAACAGTAAAAACAGTTGGAAATTTATCTACAGCCGAAGAGTTCAATAATATTATCATTCGTTCCGAAGGAGCAAAAACGGTTCTTTTTAGTGATATAGGTACAGCGGTTTTAGGACCTGAAAATCTGGAAACAAAAATGACGCAATCCGGTTTACCGTTAGTAGGTGTAGCTATAGTTCCGCTTCCTGGTGCAAATTATTTAGATATTTCTAAAGAATTCTACAAAGAATATGATAAATTAAAAAAGGATTTACCCAAAGATATTAAATTAAACATTGTTATTGACAGCACTATTTTTGTAAAAAAATCCGTTATTGAAGTGGCTGAAACCTTATTGATTTCTATCATTCTGGTAATTCTGATCATTTATTTATTCTTTAGAGATTGGGCTATTGCCATTAGACCCTTAATTGACATACCGGTTTCGTTAATTGCAACGTTCTTCATCATGTATCTTTTTGGTTTCTCGATAAATGTACTGACTTTATTAGCTATTGTTCTTGCTACAGGGCTGGTCGTTGATGATGGAATTGTTGTCACGGAAAATATTTTTAAGAAGGTCGAAGAAGGGATGTCTCCAATTGAGGCAGCTATAAAAGGCTCTAATGAGATCTTTTTTGCTGTAATCTCGATTTCAATTACTTTAGCAGCCGTATTTTTACCGGTAATTTTTCTGGAAGGATTTGTTGGGCGGCTATTTCGGGAGTTTGGCGTTGTCATAGGAGCCGCAGTATTAATTTCGGCTTTTGTCTCATTAACATTAACACCTATGTTAAATGCCTATTTGATGAAAGGCGGGGAACAAAAAAAATCAAAATTCTATATTTATTCGGAACCATTTTACCAAAGATTGAATAGTGGTTATGCCAGTGCATTAAGTACTTTTATGAAACGAAAATGGATCAGTTTTCCCATTCTTATAGCTTGTTTTGGATTAATATATGTATTTTTTAATTTATTGCAAAAAGAAACTGCACCTTACGATGACCGTAGTGCTCTTGTTATGAGAATGACAACTCCTGAGGGTTCGTCCTACGAATACACGGACCGCTTTATGCAAGAATTATCACAATTAGTAGATGATTCTATTCCGGAAAAAAAGGTTGCTTTAGTAATTACATCACCGGGTTGGGGTTCCTCCTCTGTAAATAGTGGAATGATTCGAATGGCACTCTCAGAAACAGGGGAACGAGAAAAATCTCAAAAGGAAATTGCAGAAAAATTAAACCGATTAACAAAAAAATATCCCGAAATTAAGACTTCAGTTATTGAGGAACCTACTATTGCAGTAAACAGACGTGGAGGTCTACCGATTGAATACATTATTCAGGCACCTAATTTTAAACAATTAGAAAAAAAGATTCCTGAATTTATGGATGAGGCTGCCAAAAACCCTACGTTTTCGGTTACCGATGTAAACCTAAAATTTAACAAACCCGAAATCAATGTTACTATTGATCGGGAAAAAGCGAAAAGTTTAGGTATATCTGTTATGGATATTGCACAAACCTTACAACTTTCTTTGAGCGGACAGCGTTTTGGTTATTTTATGCGCAATGGAAAACAATATCAGGTCATTGGACAATTTGAACAAGAAGATCGATCCAAACCTTTGGATTTAACTTCTATGTATGTAAAAAATAGTAGTGGAGAATTAATCCAAATGGATAATGTTGTTAGTATTCAAGAACAGAGCAATCCGCCACAATTGTACCACAATAACCGATACATGTCAGCCACTGTAACTGCCGGATTAGCACCGGGAAAAAGTATCAGTGATGGAATTGATGCTATGAATGAAATTAAAGCGAAAGTACTTGACGACACTTTTACCACTGATTTAGGGGGCGAATCCAGGGATTATGTAGAGAGTAGTTCTAATACCTCTTTTGCTTTTGGATTGGCTTTACTGTTAATATTTTTGATTCTGGCAGCACAATTTGAGAGTTTTATCGATCCTTTAATTATTATTTTGACAGTTCCAATGGCTGTTGCAGGTGCTTTATTCTCCCTTTGGTTGTTTGATCAGACGTGGAATATTTTCAGCCAAATTGGAACGGTAATGCTTATTGGATTAGTCACGAAGAATGGGATTTTGATAGTTGAGTTTGCCAATAAACTGAGAGAAGAAGGAAAACCAAAACTGGAGGCTATTTTAGAAGCTTCTGAATCCAGACTTCGTCCTATTTTAATGACTAGTTTAGCTATTTCATTGGGAGCTTTGCCTATTGCCTTATCTTTAGGAGAAGCATCTACCAGTAGAATTGGAATGGGAGTTGTCATTGTTGGCGGAACAATTTTCTCTTTAATTCTAACTTTATTTGTAATCCCTGCCATGTACTTAATGTGGTCTAAAGCTCGAAAACATTATCCTGAATTTGATCATATTGAAGAATATGAAAAAGAAGTTCGATAATTTGAACGGAGCTACAAATGACAAAGATTTATCTGTGACAAAAAAAACAATTATGACAAACACTAAAATACTCTTTCGCAGTTTAATTTTAATTTTCTTTTGTAATTTAAATACCCAAGCACAAGAAGTGCTAACATTGGAAAGTGCCATAAAGATAGCATTGGAAAACAATTACGAAATAAAAATTGCAGCCAATAATTTAAAAATAGAAAAAACAAACGTAGCGGTTGGAAATGCAGGAATGCTACCCACCGTAACAGCATCTGTAGTGGACAATAACAGCGTTCAAAATAGTTCCCAAACCAGGCAAGACGGAGCAGAAACGAAATTAGACAATGCTAAAAATAACAGTTTGAGTTATGGTGTAGGTCTGAACTGGACCATTTTTGACGGATTCCGAATGTTTGCCCGAATGAACCAGCTCAAAGAGTTACAAAAACTTGGGGAAGCCCAATTAAAGCTGACCTTAATTACTAAAATTAGTGACGTAAATGCTGCTTATTATGATTTAGTGCAGCAACAACAACAATTGGCCGCTCTGGATACGACAATTGTTATTTCAAATCAGCGATTAATTTTGGCACAAAACCGATTTACAATCGGAAAAGCATCTAAATTAGAGGTTTTGAATGCTCAGGTAGATTTAAATACTGACCAAGTCGCACTTTTAAGACAAAAAGAACTCTATGCTAACAGCAAAATCCTGCTGAACCAAATTATGGCCAGAGATCTTAAAATTAATTTTAAAGTAATCGATGTACTTGCAGTAGACCGACTGTTATTTCTTCCGGAACTTACTGTGCTGGCCGAAAAGCAAAATCCACAATTAGAAGCTCAGATCATCAATAAAAGAGTAGCTGAATTGCAATTGAAGCAAATCAAAGCAGGACGTTATCCTACAATCAGAGTTAATACGGCCTATAACTTTTCAGAAAGTCAATCCAGTCTTGGTTTCGTCACACAATCGCAATCCAGAGGTTTTAATTATGGCTTTACAGCAACATTAAACCTGTTTGATGGCTTTTCTCAAAATAGAAATGAAAAAATAGCGAAAATTCAAATTGAAAATTCCAAAATATCAATTCAGCAACAAAATTTGATCCTAAATGCTCAATTGGCAACCTCCTATCAAACCTATTTGACCAATTTAGAATTGATAACATTAGAAGAAAAAAATCAAGCAATAGCCCAACAGAATTTGACTATAACTTTAGATAAATTTCGCATTGGAACCATTACCACTCTAGAATTCAGAACCGCACAATTGAATTATGTTAATGCAAAGGTTCGCTATAGTAACGCCCAATTTCAAGGCAAATTATCTGAAATTGCACTTCGAGAATTGGCGGGAAATCTTATTTTTTAATTTGACAATAATTCACAATTTTGTTCTTTTTTCCATGGCTCAATTTTCAAATTTTAAGGACAAAACGAATGGTAGTTTACAGTAAAAATTTTGATTCCTTATTTAGAACCAGAAAGTTCATTTTAGTTTATTTTTGCAAATAAAAAATCTGAATGACTTCGTATAACCCTAAAGATTGGATTAGTTTTATTTTCCATTTAAGCAAAGCCGATACTTTTCGGAAATTGATACCAATGATGCTACTTATTGGTGTTTATTCCGGTATAATAGGGTATTTGGAAATTGAATATTGGCATTTGCCGGATAACAGTCCCGTAAAAAACATTTCAATAATGCACGGAATGTTGGGTTTTGTAATTTCATTATTATTAGCCTACCGAACCAATACAGCTTATGATCGCTGGTGGGAAGGAAGAAAATTATGGGGATCATTGGTAAATAACAGTCGTAATTTATCTATTAAATTGTCTGCAATGTTGCAGGACGAAAAAGATCGTAATTTCTTTCGCAAAATAATTCCCGGGTATGCCTCAATTTTACACAAACATTTAAACGACCGTGACACCAGCCTGCAACTTTTTGACGATTTGGATTTAGACATTGATCATCAGAAACACAAGCCTAATCAGGTCGCAAAAATGATGTTTCAAAAAATCAATGATTTGTATGTTTCTAAAAAAATAACAGGCGACCAACTCTTGATTTTAAATACTGAAGTTCATTCGTTTACAGATATTTGTGGTGCTTGTGAACGTATAAAAAACACTCCTATCCCCTATTCATACAGTGCTTTTATCAAAAAATTTATTTTTATTTATGTACTGACTTTGCCTTTTGGATACGTGTTCAGTTTGGGATATTATGTAATTCCGGTTGTGGTATTTATCTTTTATGTTTTAGCAAGTTTAGAGCTGATTGCCGAAGAAATTGAAGATCCTTTTGGCATGGATGCCAATGATCTGCCCACTAAAAAAATGGCGGAAAACATAAAAAAACACGTCGAAGAATTAATTTAAATATTCCATAAATAGCACTAAAATTTAAGTTATTTACTTTAAATTTAGACTTTTCCTTTTTTAAAGTTTAAATTTATGAATAGTAATGGTACCTTCATCAACCCACCGCATTTATCAAACGAGAAATCGTTAAAAACATTAGTGGAGAACCGAACGGTTTACTCTTTGAACCATTGCGAACTAAATCTTTTTGAAACTTATGAATCATCGGCATTAGTTCCTCTAAAATTTAATGATTTTGTAGTGACTAGCATGCTCAGAGGTAAAAAAGTAATGCATCTTTTTGATGATCCGAGCTTTGTGTACTTACCAGGAGAAACAGTAGTGATTCCCTCAAATGTAGAAATGAAAATTGATTTCCCGGAGGCTACAAGAAAAAATCCAACACAGTGTTTGGTTTTGGCCATAGAGCAAACTAAGATTATAGATACCTTACAGTTTTTGAACGAACGGTATCCTAAAGACGGAAACGACCAATTTTGGCAATTAAACTACCAAAATTATTTTTTCTACAACAATGTAGAACTGGCAGCTACCATTAATAAATTAATCAAAGAATGCATGAGTATTTAATTGGTGCAACAAACTTTCCCCCAATATAATTATCATATTTTGCCTTAAATTCTGGTCTTTGTGCCACGTTATCCATATTGTTATCTGTTTATATTTTATCAAAAATAGTTACCTATTTCTCTTTAGAATAGCACAATTCATTCAAGTAATAGCATTAAATTTAAATATGTGTTTTTTTAACCTAATTTTATTGTTTAATTCACATATAATTATATTTAAGATTCCTTTATCTGTATTTTTGGTACATAGTCAATCCATATAAATGAGTTGTAAAAAACCAAAAAAATTGTTTCTTACTCCAAACTGCAATCCTTATATTTGCAGTCTCATTAAAATTAAAAGATGAAAATATCTTACAACTGGTTAAAACAATTTATTAAAATAGACTGGAAATCCGAGGAAACTGCAGCATTACTAACTGATTTAGGGTTAGAAGTAGAAATTGTTGATAAATATCAATCCGTAAAAGGCGGATTAGAAGGCATTGTTGTAGGACACGTGCTTACGTGCATCCAACATCCGGATGCTGACCGATTAAAAATTACCACAGTCGATTTAGGAAATGGCGTTCCTGTACAGATTGTATGTGGTGCCACTAATGTTGCTGCAGGACAAAAAGTGCCGGTTGCTACTATTGGAACCACATTATATGACGCCTCGGGAATTGCTTTTATAATAAAAAAAGGAAAAATTCGCGGACAGGAAAGTCACGGAATGATTTGTGCAGAAGATGAACTAGGACTAGGCGATAGCCATGACGGAATTATGATACTGGACGATGCTTTAGCAGCAGGAACTCCAGCAGCAACCGTTTTTAAAATTGAAAATGACGAAGTTTTCGAAATTGGATTGACACCCAATCGTGCTGATGCCATGAGCCATTTGGGAACTGCTCGGGATTTGAGAGCAGGAATGCTGCAAAGCGGTGTCAATGTAGAACTGATCACCCCTTCGGTAAGTAATTTTAGAGTAGATAAAAGAACCTTAAAAATTGATATTGATGTCAAAGAGTCTAAACTGGCTCCTAGATATTGTGGTGTAACCATTTCTGGTATAGAGGTAAAACCATCACCAGCTTGGTTGCAAAACCGATTGAAAGCTATTGGAATCAATCCTAAAAATAATATTGTAGATGTAACCAATTATGTTTTACATGAGCTGGGTCAACCACTTCATGCCTTTGATACTGCAAAAATTAATGGAAAGATACTCGTACAAACACTTCCTGCCGGAACTAAATTCATTACTCTTGATGATGTAGAAAGAACCTTACACGAAGAAGATTTAATGATTTGTGATGAAAAAGGACCTTTATGTATTGCCGGTGTTTTTGGCGGAAAAAAATCAGGAGTAGGTGAACATACCAATTCTATTTTTTTGGAAAGTGCTTATTTTAATCCCGTAAGTATTCGTAAAACAGCGAAAAGACATCAATTGAATACGGATGCTTCCTTTCGATTTGAAAGAGGAATTGACCCAACCATTACCGCATACGCCCTAAAAAGAGCAGCTCTATTAATACAAGAAGTAGCAGGAGGCGAAATAACATCCGATGTTGTGGATATGTATCCAAAAAAATTGGAAGACTTTTCAGTGTTTTTAAATTTTAGTAAAGTCGCTAAAATAATTGGTCAGGAATTACCAAAAGATACGATCAAACAAATATTAGCATCATTAGAAATTAAAATCAATAGTGTTTCTGACGCAGGTTTAGGTTTAACCATTCCGGCTTATCGGGTTGATGTACAAAGAGAAATTGATGTAATTGAAGAAATATTAAGGGTTTACGGTTACAATAACATTAAATTTTCAAAAAAATTGAATGCTACTGTTTCTAATTCTCCCAGAAACGAAGACTATAAGATACAAAATCTGATTGCCACACAATTAAATTCTCAAGGATTTAATGAGATGATGGCTAATTCGCTGACGACCGCTTCTTATGTAGCGCTAAGTGAAATACTTAAAGAAGAACATAACGTAACAATGCTGAATCCGTTAAGTGCTGATTTATCAACAATGCGACAATCCCTGTTATTCTCCGGATTAGAGGCTGTTTCCTATAATATTAATCGTAAAAATTCCGATTTAAAATTATTTGAATTTGGAAAATCATACCACAACTATCTTGCTGGTTATGAAGAGAAAAAACATTTGACTTTATTTCTTTCCGGAAACAGAAATCAAGAAAATTGGACTAACGCTCAAAAACCCTCTGATTTCTTTTTGTTCAAAGGCTATGTCCATGGGATCCTTTCAAGATTAGGGATTCAAAAAACACAAAATTTACCTGTTACATCTGATATTTTTTCTGAAGGAATTGCAATTGGATGTCACAAAGATACTGTGGTAGAATTTGGGGTGGTAAAAAAATCAATATTGAAGCATTTTGGAATCAAACAAGAAGTATTTTTTGCGGATTTTAATTGGGCTCTAATTTTAAAATTAATTTCTGCGAAGATAAAATATACCGAGATTCCAAAATATCCGGAAGTGCGCAGGGATTTGGCTTTGCTTATAGATCAAAACATAACTTATGAAAGTATTTATAACATTGCACGTCAGACAGAAAAAACACTTTTAAAAGACATTAATTTATTTGATGTATATCAAGGTCAAAATCTTCCTGAAGGGAAAAAATCATACGCTTTAAGTTTCGCTATTCAAGACTGTTCTAAAACACTGACGGATGCGCAAATTGACAGAATTATGAGCAAGTTGCAAAATAATTTTATAACTGAACTCGGAGCCACTTTGAGATAAGTTCAATTTTATCTAAGTAAAATATAATCCCGATGCTAAAAAACTTAGTATCGGGGTTTTTTTATAACAAAAAAGCCCTGCAAATTGCGAGGGCTCTTAAGACTAACAAAATATCAACCTCTAATCAAAAATTATTGTTTAGGTAATACAACTGCATCAATAACGTGAATCACACCATTAGATTGGTTCACATCAGCAATTGTTACTTTAGATTTTCCTCCATTTTCATCCGAGATATATAAATCTTTACCTTTCATCCAAGCAGTTAAGTTTCCGCCACTAACTGTTTTTAAGGTTGCTTTTCCTTTTCCCATTTTAATTGCTTTAGCAATATCTGAAGCATTCATTTTTCCAGCTACAACATGGTACGTAAGTATTGTTTGTAACATCTTTAAGTTTTCTGGTTTTAACAATGTAGTTACAGTTCCTGCTGGTAAATTTTCAAACGCAGCATTTGTTGGGGCAAAAACGGTGAATGGTCCTGTACTTTGTAATGTTTCAACTAAACCAGCTGCTGTTACAGCTGCAACTAAAGTAGTATGGTCTTTAGAGTTTACCGCATTTTCAACAATATTTTTAGTTGGATACATCGCTGCTCCTCCAACCATTACACTTTTTTGAGCGAAAGATGTAGCTCCAAATACTAATGTCATTAATGCAATTGATAAAAATTTTCTAGTTTTCATATTTTTTTTTTAAAAGTTATATAAAAGCATTTACGCACTATTATTACTTTTGGTTTTAAAAAAATAAAAATAATTTTCAAAATATTGATTTTCAAATAATTATATTTTTTTAATAGTGTTATGAAAATGAAACGAAGTAAAATAGCTCAGATGGCAGCAAGTATCCTTTTTATGGTGCTACCCAAAGTTATTTTTTAAAAATTAGTACTGCACAATAAAAAGATACTGCGAACAGCGGGACGATTGTGGATGGTGAACTTATATGTTATGCTCCTTAAAAAGGAAGCAAAAAAAAGCCCCACATTACTGTGGAGCTTTCTATATTCAAAAAAATCAAGAAATTATTTTTTCTCTGATTTTTCCATTTTAGCTTTTAATGCTGCTAATACATCATTACTATCACCTAAAGTTGATGCCGAAGCATTGTTTGTAGATGCTGAAGATGATGTGTTTTCAGTAGCTGTTTTCACATTTTTCTCTTCTTCTTCACGGAAGATAGCAGTGTGAGAGGCAACCACTCTTTTGAATTCTTTGTTGAATTCGATAACTTTGAAATCAGCTGTTTCGCCTTTTTTCAATTTCTTTCCGTCTTCTTTTTCAAGGTGACGTGTAGGAATGAAAGCAACGATATCATCACCAAATTCTACAGTAGCTCCTTTGTCAACAATTTCAGAGATTTCACCGTTATGGATTGTTCCAACTGCAAATGAATCTTCATATTGATCCCAAGGATTAGCAGTAGTTTGTTTGTGACCTAAAGATAATTTACGTCCATCAACATCTAATTCTAATACTACTACATCAAGTTTTTCACCAACATTTACAAATTCAGATGGGTGTTTGATTTTCTTAGTCCAAGATAGGTCTGAGATGTAAATCAATCCATCAATTCCTTCTTCTAGTTCTACGAAAATACCAAAGTTTGTAAAGTTTCTAACGATACCTGAATGTTTAGAACCTACAGGATATTTAGAAGTGATATCAGTCCAAGGATCTTGAGACAATTGTTTGATACCTAATGACATTTTACGGTCATCTCTGTCTAATGTTAAGATAACTGCTTCAACAATATCTCCTACTTTTACGAAATCTTGAGCAGAACGTAAATGAGTAGACCAAGACATTTCAGAAACGTGGATTAAACCTTCAACACCTTCAGCCACTTCAATAAATGCACCGTAATCAGCTATTACAACTACTTTACCTTTTACTTTGTCTCCAATTGCTAATTTAGCATCTAGAGCATCCCAAGGGTGAGCGTTTAATTGTTTCAATCCTAATTGAATTCTTGTTTTTTCGTCATCGAAATCAAGGATTACAACATTTAATTTTTGGTCTAATTCCAATACTTCAGATGGGTGGTTGATTCTTGACCAAGAAAGGTCAGTAATGTGAATCAATCCATCAACTCCACCTAAGTCAATAAAGACACCATAAGAAGTAATGTTTTTAACAACACCTTCTAATACTTGTCCTTTTTGCAATTGACCGATGATTTCTTTTTTCTGGATTTCGATATCCGCTTCAATAAGCGCTTTATGAGAAACAACAACATTTTTGAATTCGTGGTTGATTTTTACCACTTTGAATTCCATCATTTTGTTTACATATACATCGTAGTCTCTAATTGGTTTAACATCAATTTGAGATCCTGGTAAAAACGCTTCAATTCCGAAAACGTCAACGATCATACCACCTTTAGTTCTGCATTTTACAAAACCATTAACGATTTCTCCTGTTTCGTTAGCCGAAATAACTCTATCCCATGATTTGATAGTACGTGCTTTTCTGTGAGACAATACTAATTGACCTGTTTTATCCTCACGGATGTCAATTAATACTTCAACAGTATCACCTACTTTTAAGCTTGGGTTGTAACGGAATTCGTTCAATGAAATAACACCTTCCGATTTTGCGTTGATATCAACAATAACGTCTCTATCTGTAATTCTAACAACTGTTCCATCTACTACTTCTTCTTGATCTGTAGCGATAAATGTTTTTGAAACTAGTTCTTCAAATTCTAATAAGTTTTTTTGATCCACTGCATCAATACCTTCTTCAAAGTTGTGCCAGTTAAAATTTGCTAAAAACTCTTCTTGTGATTTTACTTGTTCAGACATGCTGATTGAAAATTTGTATTCTGTATTCTCTCGAGTTTCTTAATGTGCTAGAAAACAACAGAAGTTGTTTGTATAATTAAGTAATACCTAAAGGAAACTCTTATTCACCAAAAGGACTGCAAAAGTAACACATTTATCTTAATTTGCAAAATAATTTAAATACGATAATGTCTTGGTTTTTAGGAGCAGTAGGTTTTGGGATTTTTATGACGATTACTCCCGCTTTCCGCTATATCTTTTATACAGCATCCAGCCTTTTGAAGGCTGGATGCTGTATAAAAGGATGCCGCTTCACTCGGGGCTAGTTATATAAATATTTGATTCCCAGAATAAAAAAACCGATAGCTATTTTTAGTTATCGGTTTTTTTTATTTTTCTTTCCTTTCTAATGACTTACATTTTCAAAATCTACAGGATTGTGTTTGTGCTTGAATAAAACGGCAAAAGCCAAGGCAATTATCAGTGCATACATAGCAAAAGCCAACCAAATGGTATGCCAGTCTTTCATAAAAATGGCTTTACTAAACAATCCATCAGCCGTAATTGTATTCCCTTGAGCAGTCACAAATTCTAACATCTTTGAATTTGTCGTTTCTGTTTCCAGAAAACCAGCTAAATCTGTAGTATTATTAAATGATTTTGTAAAGTATTTATCAATAGCCCATCCCGAAGTAAAACTTCCTAAAACCGCTCCAAAACCATTGGTCATCATCATAAACAATCCTTGTGCCGAAGAACGATTTTTTGGATCTGTGGTGGTTTCAACAAATAATGATCCTGATATATTAAAGAAATCAAATGCCATTCCGTATACCACACAGGACATAATAATCATCCACAACCCGTCTGTAGGATTGCCGTAAGCAAATAATCCAAAACGCAATACCCAAGCCAGCATACTGATCAACATCACTTGTTTGATACCAAAACGTCTTAGAAAAAAAGGAATCGCAAGAATAAATAAAGTCTCCGATATTTGAGAAATCGACATGATAATAGTTGAATATTCCACTACGAAAGAATCAGCATATTTTGGAAAATGTTTGAATTCATCCAAGAAAACATCTCCGTACGCATTTGTTAATTGTAATGCGCCTCCTAAAAACATGGAGAAAACAAAGAACAAAGCCATTTTATAATCTGCGAATAACTTAAAGGATTCTAATCCTAGTGTTTCCATCACAGAAGCATTCTCTTTAGACAAGCGCTGCGGTTTACATTTGGGTAACGTAAAAGAGTAAATTCCCAAAAGTACCGCTGCTAAACCTGCAATATAAAATTGATATTCCGTTGCTTTATTTCCGGTCAAATTAGTGATCCACATAGCAACAATAAAACCGATTGTTCCCCAAACCCGTATTGGAGGGAAATTTTTGATTACATCTTTATTGTTTAATTTTAGAGCCGTGTAAGAAATTGAGTTACTCAAAGCAATCGTTGGCATATAAAAACACATTGCTAAAAGCATACTATAAATAAAGGTTTCCGGAGTAGTAACTTGTGGGATAAAAAATAATACTGCAGCATACAAAATATGAAGAATTCCATATAATTTCTCAGCATTTACCCATCGATCAGCAATAATTCCGGTTAGTGTCGGCATAAATAAAGAAGCAATTCCCATAGTTCCAAAAACCAATCCAAATTGAGTTCCTTCCCAATTCTTGGTGCCAAACCAATAATTTGCAATGGTAATCAACCAAGCTCCCCAAACAAAAAACTGAAGAAAACTCATTATTACCAATCTATTTTTAATTCCCATGCGATGAATTGTTTTTTTTGTTTTAAAAAATTTACAAGGCGTAAATCTACTATTAAAAATTAAATTTGCAACTAATTATATCGTTTTAGTAATTTCGTTTACTAATTCTAAAACAAGCTCAAATTGCTCTTTACGATTTAAATGTGAATTGTCAATTTCTATCGCATCATCGGCCATTATCAAGGGAGAATCTTCCCGGTGAGTATCAATATAATCCCGCTCTTCTACATTTTTGAGAACTTTTTCATACGTGATACTATCGCCCTTTTGAACTAACTCGTCATAGCGTCTTTTTGCTCTTGTGCTTGCACTGGCGGTCATGAATATTTTAAGCTCGGCATCCGGAAAAACAACGGTACCTATATCTCTGCCGTCCATAACAATTGCTTTGTCTTTTCCCATTTCTTTTTGCTGTTCGACTAATTTACTGCGAACCTCAGAAACTTCGGCTACTTTACTGACAAAACTAGACACTTCAATCGTTCTGATTTCAGTTTCGACATTCACATCATTCAAATACATTTCGGCAAAACCCAAATCAGTATTGAATTTAAACTGCAACTTAATATTTGACAAACTATTAATCAATGCTTGTTTATCAAAAAAAGTGGCGTTAACATATCCTTTTTGCATCGCAAAAAAAGTAACGGCACGATACATTGCTCCGGTATCTACAAATACATATCCAAAATGATTTGCGAGTTGTTTGGCTAAAGTACTTTTTCCGGTTGATGAAAAACCGTCAATCGCAATGGTGATTTTTTTGTTCAAAATGTAAAATTTAAAGTTCAATGTTATATCAAAATCATTCTTGAAAATTAATTGTCAATCCAAAAAGGCTTGTATTTCCTGCTAAGGTATATCTTGAATATGAATAATTAAATTTAAGTTTATTTAATTTAAGTCCAAAACCCAATGAAATTCCTGAAAAATTACGTTGCTCGACAATACGTAATTCTTCGGCTCGTCTAAAATTATATCCCAATCGCAAATTAAGGGCTCTTTTAGGAAAAAGCTCTACTCCCATAATTACATGACGCAAAGCATTATTTACAAATGACACCTTCTCTTCGGTTGATTCTCCATTAAATGAAGATGTAGCTCTAGCTGGATTTGAAAAAGCAATATTCCATTGCTGTAAATTCTCTAAAGTAAGATGCCAGCGAATAGGGACATTTTCTAATTCCTGTGACACTCCTGCGATTATTTCTAGTGGCAGTTTTTCATTTGTACCATTATACGTTGAAAACTGTGTGCCTATATTTCGAATGGCCAAAGCCCAATTGACATCATTTTTTTCATCAATAAAAAGAGCGCCTATATCTAACGCACCACCAAAAGAATTATAAATGTCTAAATTTGAAGAAATCAATTTAGCGCTCGCACCAATATGAATATTCGTATAGGGAATATTATAGGCATACCCGAAAGAAAGCGCTATTTCACTTCCAGTAAATGCTGCCGTAGGCTGGCCATTTTCATCAAATCCTTCAAAATTACCATAATTTACATAATTTATACCCGCCTGAAAGGTCTGTAAATGACGATCGTATGTATACGCGTACGAAGCAGTTCCATAAGTCACTTCATTAAAGTAGCTCCCGTAATTCAAAGCCAAATGGTTGTCCATTTCTGCATTTATAGTAGCCGGATTAAAATGGACCTGATTGACATCCTCATCATAAATTGTAATCACTTTCCCGCCTAAAGCTGCCTGTCTTGGTGAGGTCACTAAATTTAAAAACTGATAGGTGTACTTCCCTCCTATTTGACTGTAAGACACAGCACAAACAAAAATAAAAGAGTACAGATATAGTTTTTTTAGCATGCTTTAAATTGGAGTTTGTATAAGTAAAACGCAACTGCGAAGATAAAATTATAAATACAATAAATGGCAACTTTAAAACTGGTAATTACAAATAAAAAAATCCAAATTCCTTTGCTTGAAAATCAAGTTTTAGAAGTTGGATTTTAAATTTAGAATTTGTTTTTATTACAAATCCTTAGCGTTTTTAACCTTTTGATCAGTTAGAGCATATTTCAATACTTCGCTCATTTCTTTTACATAATGAAAAGAAAGTCCTTCCAGATATTCAGGTTTTATTTCATCAATATCACTCTTATTTTCATGACACAGAATAATTTCTTTAATATTGGCTCTTTTTGCAGCCAAAATCTTTTCTTTGATTCCGCCTACTGGCAATACTTTCCCACGTAAAGTAATTTCTCCTGTCATGGCTAGGTTTTTCTTCACTCGTTTTTGTGTAAATAACGAAACTAAGGACGTCAGCATTGCAATTCCTGCACTTGGTCCGTCTTTTGGAGTGGCTCCTTCCGGAACGTGTAAGTGAATGTTATATTTAGAAAGCAGCTCTGAATCCAATCCTAAAAATGATGCATTGGCCTTAATATATTCTAAAGCAATGGTGGCAGATTCTTTCATTACTGTACCCAAGTTTCCGGTAATTGTCATGGTTCCTTTTCCTGGGGAAAGCAACGATTCTATAAACAAAATATCACCGCCAACAGAGGTCCAGGCCAAACCAGTTACTACTCCGGCAACATCATTATTCTCGTATTTATCTCTTTCTAGCCTTGGAACACCTAGCGTTTTTATGATATCGTCATCCGTTACTTTTTTATTATACGCTTCCTCCATTGCAACGGATTTTGCTGCGTTACGGATTACTTGAGCAATTTTAGCTTCTAGGCCACGAACTCCGGATTCACGTGTGTATCCTTCGACAATTTTTTCTAATTGTTTTTTACCAATAGTTAAATCTTTGGTTGTCAAACCATGTTCTTTCAATTGTCTTGGAAACAAATGCTGACGTGCAATTTCTACCTTTTCTTCAATCGTATAGCCTGACATTTTGATGATTTCCATTCTGTCTTTCAACGCAGGTTGAATCGCAGCCATATTATTCGATGTAGCAATAAACATCACTTTAGACAAATCATATCCCATTTCAAGGAAATTATCATAAAAAGAATTGTTTTGTTCCGGATCTAAAACTTCCAATAATGCTGATGACGGATCACCTTGGTTGCTGTTTGATAATTTATCGATTTCATCCAAAACAAAAACAGGATTTGATGTTCCGGCTTTTTTCAAGCTTTGGATAATTCGTCCAGGCATGGCACCTATATACGTTTTTCTATGTCCGCGAATTTCCGCTTCATCACGCAACCCACCAAGAGAAATTCTAACATATTTTCGGCCTAAAGCTTCTGCAATAGAGCGTCCAATAGATGTTTTTCCAACTCCGGGAGGTCCTGTCAAGCAAATAATTGGGGATTTCATATCATTTCGCAATTTTAAAACTGCCAAATGTTCTATCATTCTTTTCTTAACATCTTCAAGACCAAAATGATCTCTATCTAATATTTTCTGTGCTCTTTTTAAATCGAATTTATCTTTAGAATATTCGTTCCAAGGCAATTCCAGAAACAACTCCAGATAGTTTCTTTGAATACCAAAATCAGGCGCTTGGGGATTCATGCGACGCATTTTAGACAATTCCTTATCAAAATGTTTTTTGGTTTTCTCGTCCCATTTTTTGGTCAAGGACTTCTGTAACATTTCGTCCATTTCCTCTTCCTGAGAAACGCCACCTAATTCTTCCTGAATGGTTTTCATTTGCTGGTGCAGGAAATATTCACGCTGTTGTTGGTCTAAATCAAACCGAACTTTAGACTGAATATCATTTTTTAATTCGAGTTTTTGCAACTCAATATTCATGTAGCGAAGTGTTTCTAAAGCCCTTTCTTTCAATTCATTAATCGCCAATAAATCTTGTTTTTCTTTAACTGTCAAATTCATATTCGAAGTCACAAAGTTGACTAAAAACGATTGGCTTTCAATATTCTTGATGGCAAAAGTAGCTTCACTGGGAATGTTTGGACTTTCTTTTATAATCTGAATCGCTAATTCTTTGATTGAATCCAGAATGGCAACAAATTCAGTATCGTTTTTCTTAGGTCTTTTCTCTGGAACTTCCTTGATTTTTGCAGTAATATAAGATGTTTCATCAATAACAGTCTCAATCTCAAAACGTTTTTTACCTTGAAGAATTACCGTTATATTCCCGTCAGGCATTTTCAGTACACGTAAAATACGGGCTACCGTACCTATTTTATGAATATCTGCTTTGGTTGGGTCTTCATCTTCCTCATTGATTTGAGCAACAACTCCAATAGTTTTCCCTGCAGCGTTAGCGTCATTGATCAATTTAATCGATTTATCGCGTCCCGCAGTAATTGGTATTACAACTCCTGGAAATAAAACCATATTCCGCAAGGGCAATATAGCCAATAATTCAGGTAAAGCCTCATTGTTCATTTCCTCCTCGTCTTCGGGAGTCAAAAGTGGAATTAAATCTGCTTCCGAATCAAATTCCTGAAGTGACAGATTGTCAATAGTAAGTATTTTATGATTTGACATATATTTATTTAAGTCTTTTTGTCATTAAAAATTTTCATTTGCCAAGTAAATATATGATATCATAGTATTAATTTAAATAAAATCGTTGTATGACACTAATAATTTGTACAACCCTAAAAGAGACAATCATTATGCCAAAGTAAAAGCAAATTAATTTTATCTTCCTACAAATAATTCGAAAGATATATCTTTCTTTTTTTTTAGCTTTTTTCAACACTTGATTCGCATGGGTAAATATTACCTATGAAATGTCTTTGATAAATAGGAGGAAGTGTTAGTTTTTGATTCAGTCAGACTGCTAAAAAATTTTTCAAATAAAAAAAGGACAAAGAAGAATTTTTCTTCCTTGTCCTTTATGGTGGGCAATGAGGGGTTCGAACCCCCGACCCCCTCGGTGTAAACGAGGTGCTCTGAACCAGCTGAGCTAATTGCCCTAAACAATGCAGATATTTTCATATCCTTATTGCGAGTGCAAATATACAGCTAGAAATCGTATCTGCAAGCAAAAAAGTAAAAAAAATCAATAAAATAGTGACTCAGTTTTCTTTCGTGCTCTATAATAGCACTTTATCTTTGTAATGAAAAACTAGTATTTTTTTGTATTCATTCGCTATAGTCTTACATTTGCGACATAAACAATAGATAATGGCCAGGTTCAAAGAAAACGATTTACCAAAATCAAAAATTACTGCAAGTTCACTCCAAAAAGCAACTGTAATATTTCAATATGCAGGAAATCACCGATGGAAATTTTATGTAGGATTAGTTTTTTTATTATTCACTGGAGCGACTGCTCTTGCTTTTCCTAAGTTGATGGGAATGCTAATTGATTGTGTGAAAAACAAAGACAATACTCAAGCTAACATGATTGCGGGTGGTTTAATTGTAATCTTATTTCTTCAGTCCATTTTTTCGTTTTTTAGATTGTATTTATTTGTCAATTTTACGGAGAATACTTTAGCTAATCTACGATTATCACTGTACAGCAATTTGGTAAAACTACCTATGTCTTTCTTCTCGCAAAAGCGTGTTGGCGAATTAAACAGTAGAATCAGTTCAGATATTACCCAGATACAAGATACTTTAACATCTACTATAGCCGAATTCTTAAGACAATTCATTTTAATTATTGGTGGCGTTCTTTTATTGGCCAATGAAAGCATCAAATTGACATTATTGATGTTGTCCGTAGTGCCACTAGTGGCCGTTGCTGCGGTTATTTTTGGGCGATTCATCAGGAAGTATTCAAAAAATGTTCAAGATAAAGTGGCCGAAAGTCAAGTAATTGTTGAAGAAACCATGCAAGGCATCAGTATTGTTAAGGCTTTTGCCAATGAGTGGTACGAAATTGCCCGTTACAACGGAAAAATAAAAGAAGTGG
This sequence comes from Flavobacterium sp. ZB4P23, assembly GCF_003970375.1. Classification (NCBI taxonomy): domain Bacteria; kingdom Pseudomonadati; phylum Bacteroidota; class Flavobacteriia; order Flavobacteriales; family Flavobacteriaceae; genus Flavobacterium; species Flavobacterium sp. ZB4P23. Next base: position 146,563 of record NZ_RYDK01000001.1, on the reverse strand, counting down.
TTGCAATTGCCATCAAAGGCGGGAAATACCGAGGGTATTTTGCTTCATTCATTATTTTCTGTCTTTTTGGAGCTATTGTTGCCGTAGTTTGGTTTGGTGTTCGATTGAGTATTAGCGGAGAAATGAGCGTTGGCCAATTGATTTCGTTTGTGTTGTATTCTACATTTGTAGGTGCTTCTTTTGGCGGAATTGCGGAACTATATGCCCAAATCCAAAAAGCGATTGGCGCAACCGAACGTGTTTTTGAATTATTAGATGAAACTCCTGAAAAAATTAATTCGGTGCGTGATCCGGCTGCAATTGAAAAAATAAAAGGCAATGTCACTTTCAAGAATGTAGCGTTCAGTTACCATTCCAGAAAAGAAATTAAAGTATTAAAAGACGTTAGTTTTACCGCTAATTTTGGTCAAAAAATTGCTATTGTCGGACCAAGCGGAACCGGAAAATCTACTATTGCTTCCCTATTATTGCGTTTTTATACTATTGACGAAGGAGAAATATTGGTTGACGGAAAAAATATTTATGATTTTGATTTAGAAAGTCTTCGTGGAAACATGAGTATTGTACCGCAAGACGTAATATTATTTGGCGGAACCATCAGAGAGAATATTGCTTATGGAAATCCCAATGCTACCGAAGAAGAAATTGTTACTGCTTCAAAACAAGCCAATGCCTATAATTTTATCGAAAGTTTCCCTGAAAAATTTGAAACAATTGTGGGAGAAAGAGGTATTAAACTTTCCGGAGGACAACGCCAACGTATTGCCATAGCCCGAGCATTATTGAAAAATCCAAGTATTTTAATTCTGGATGAAGCAACATCTTCATTAGACAGCGAAAGTGAAAAACTAGTTAAGGAAGCCCTAGAGATTTTAATGCAAGGAAGAACTAGTATTATAATAGCGCACCGCCTATCGACGATTCGCAGTGCGGATCAAATTTTGGTTTTGGATAAAGGAAAAATCACGGAACAAGGAACACATCAGGAATTAATCGCTCTAGAAAATGGAATTTATAAAAATTTAAGTAATCTGCAGTTTAGCAATTTTTAGATTTCATAAATTTGACATTAAAAAACTCCATTCAATAAGCTGAATGGAGTTTTTTATTAAAACTTTTTATAAATTCTAATATAACTGAATACTAAAATCTGATCACTGACCACTTTCCTACTTCCCTTTTCTTCGATTGCGTTCTGCTTTTATCATTTCTAATTCACGACTCGTTTGTCCCGCTACGGAAGTATTTTCTTCCGCACGACGAATTAAGTACGGCATCACATCTTTAACTGGACCAAAAGGCAAATATTTAGCAACATTATAGCCATTAGCGGCCATATTGTAGCTGATGTTATCGCTCATACCATACAATTGTCCAAACCAGATTCTGTCATCATTAGTTTTTATTCCTTTCTCCGTCATTAATTCCATTAGCGTATAAGTGCTGGACTCATTATGGGTACCTGCAAAAACAGACATTACCTCTAAATGATCCGTCATATAGCGCACAGCACCATCATAATTTTCATCCGTAGCTTCTTTTGAAGCGCAAATTGGTGATGGATATCCTTTTTCAGCAGCCCGAACAATTTCCTTTTCCATGTACGCACCACGAACCAATTTCATTCCGATAAAAAAACCTTCTTTTATAGCCTGTTCATGTAATTTTTTCAAGTAATCCAAACGATCCCAACGGTACATTTGCAACGTATTGAAAACAATGGTTTTTTCTTTATTGTATTTGCGCATCATTTCGGTCACTAAATCATCAGCCGCATCTTGCATCCAGCTTTCTTCACCGTCTATCAAAAGAGCAACATTTTTAGAATGGGCATCTTTACAAACTAAATCAAAACGAGCCATCACTCTATTCCATTCTGCCTGTTCTTCTGGAGTCAATGTTTGTTTTTCGCCCAATTTCTCATATAATTCAAAACGTCCAAAACCGGTTGGTTTAAAAACGGCAAAAGGAATGGCTTGGCGTTCTCTGGCAAATTCAATAGTTTTCAAGGTCATTTCAAGCGCGGCATCAAATTGATCTTCGGCTTCTTTTCCTTCTACAGAATAATCCAAAACAGAGGAAACTCCTTTGGTATACATTTTATCTACCACCGAAAGACAGTCCACTTCATTTATCCCACCACAAAAATGGTCAAAAACCGTAGCGCGAATCAAACCTTCAACAGGAAGATTGGCTTTAAGAGCAAAATTTGTAACCGCAGTTCCAATACGTACCAGAGGCTGATTAGCAATCATTTTGAAAAGAAAATAAGCTCTGTCAAGTTCCGTATCACTTTTTAATGAAAAGGCAACTTGAGTATTATTGAATATTTTTTCCATTATTTGTTAAATTTTTGTACAAATATAGACAGAGTTTTGAATATTATTTAGCAAAAAATGCCTTATTTTGCGGTTCCAATTAATCCATACAGATGCAATCAATTCAAGCCAACAGTTACCCGATACATTTTAACGAAAAAGGATATGAAGCAATAAACCTTCATTTAAAAGAAAATAAATACTCTAACCTATTTATTATTGTTGACAGCAATACTAATGAGTTTTGTCTGCCCCATTTTCTTCCTGTTCTGGAAACTGATCTTATAATTGAAATCATTGAATTTGATTGTGGGGAAGAAAATAAAAATATTGAGACTTGCGTCCAAATATGGAAAGTACTCACGGAACTTGGGGCTGACAGAAAAAGCCTTATCATTAACTTAGGCGGTGGCGTTGTCACTGATTTAGGTGGTTTTGTAGCATCAACCTTCAAACGCGGTGTTGATTTTATTCACGTTCCAACCACTTTACTCGCAATGGTCGATGCTTCTGTAGGTGGCAAAAACGGGGTGGATTTAGGAAATTTAAAAAACCAAATCGGTGTTATTAATGTGCCTAAAATGGTGCTTATTGATACTCAATATTTAGAAACAGTGCCACAAAACGAAATGCGTTCCGGTCTTGCCGAAATGCTGAAACACGGTTTGATTTATGATAAAGAATATTGGGAGCAATTTTTAGATTTAAAGACTATAGATTTTGCTGATTTTGATGTATTAATTTACCGTTCAGTCGAGATAAAAAATGAAATTGTGCTGCAAGATCCAACCGAAAAAAATATCCGAAAAGCGTTGAATTTTGGTCACACACTGGGTCATGCCATTGAAAGTTATTTTTTGGAAAATGATAACAAAACAACTTTATTGCACGGAGAAGCCATAGCCGTTGGGATGATATTAGAGAGTTACCTTTCACTACATAAAAAACTGATCAATATAGAAGAATATTCTCAGATAAAATCCAGTATAAAGGCTATCTATACCGACATCGTTTTTGAAGAAAATGATATCAAACCAATCTTAGAATTACTGATTCACGACAAAAAAAACGAATATGGAAACATCCAGTTCGCATTGATAGAAGGTATCGGAAAAATAAAAATCAATCAAATGGTTGAAAATGAATTAATTCTTAAAGCCTTTCAGGATTATAAATCTTAATTATTTTTTATAAAAAGGATTGCATTACGTATATAATATTTTTTACATTTGCAGTAATGAAAAAAAGTCAAAACAAACAAAATTATAGTTGTAATAAAACCCGAAACAATATCTCTTTTCTAAGAATATTGAAACGTTTTTATTCTATCAAAGGAAACTTTAGTTTTGATGTTTTTCAATACATGAAAGCAGATCACGAAAAACTTCAGATTATCTATGCAAATATTCGGGTTTGAATTATGGGTTTCTTTATTTTACAATATTTTAATCTATAAATTTATGACATCTAATGAATACAAAATATTCTGATTTAATCAATCAAACCTACTATTTTCCACAGGAAGAATTTACTTTAAACAAAGACAACCTTCAGTTTCATAATATCGATTTAATGAAATTGGTAGAACAATATGGCACTCCATTAAAATTCACCTACTTACCTCAAATTTCCAACAACATTAACAAAGCCAAAAGCTGGTTTCGTAAATCGATGGAGAAAAACAAATACGAGGCAAAATATTACTACTGCTATTGTACTAAAAGTTCTCATTTTGAATTTGTAATGAATGAAGCCTTTAAAAATAACATTCATATTGAAACGTCATCTGCTTTTGATATCAATATTGTTGAGAACTTACTGGCAAACGGAAAAATTAATAAAAGCACCTATGTGATATGCAATGGCTTTAAGAGAGATCAGTATATTGAAAATATAGCCCGAATAATAAATAATGGACATAAAAATGCAATTCCAATTATTGATAATTATGAAGAGCTTGATCTTTTACAAGAACAAATAAAAGGGAAATTCAAAATCGGAATTCGTATTGCTGCTGAGGAAGAACCTAAATTTGAGTTTTACACATCAAGATTAGGAATAGGGTATAAAAACATTGTCAATTTTTACAAAAAACAAATTCAGGAAAATAAAAAATTGGAACTAAAAATGTTGCACTTTTTTATCAATACAGGAATAAATGATAATGCCTATTACTGGAATGAATTAGTAAAATGTATCAAAGTTTATATTGCATTAAAAAAAGAGTGCCCTACACTTGATGGACTGAATATTGGCGGTGGTTTTCCGATCAAAAATTCATTAGCATTCGAGTACGATTATCAATATATGATTGACGAAATTATCAATCAAATCAAAATTGCCTGCGATGAAGCCGAGGTTGAGGTTCCAAATATTTTCACTGAATTCGGGTCCTTCACAGTAGGAGAAAGTGGCGGTGCAATATACCAGATATTGTATCAAAAACAACAAAATGACAGAGAAAAGTGGAACATGATTGATTCCTCTTTCATCACAACGCTACCGGACACTTGGGCTATAAACAAACGTTTTATCATGCTGGCTGTGAATCGCTGGAATGAAACTTACGAAAGAGTTTTATTAGGAGGAATGACATGCGACAGCGATGATTATTACAACTCTGAGCAAAATATGAACGCAATCTATCTCCCCAAATACAACAAAGAAAAACCGTTATACATAGGATTTTTCAATACTGGGGCTTATCAGGAAACGATTGGCGGATACGGTGGCTTGCATCACTGTTTGATTCCGCAACCCAAACACATATTAATAGACAGAGACGAAAATGGTATTTTAGCTACTGAGGTTTTCTCCGAACAACAAACTTCCGACGATGTTTTGAAAATATTAGGGTACGACAAAAAATAAATAACAATTATTCAATATAAAAATTCGTTAAATTTGAAATACTAATTTTAACGAATTGATTTCTAAGTATTTAAATAAATAAAAATGAGCAAAGGACCAATCAGTCAGTTTATAGAAAAGCATTATTTGCATTTCAACTCTGCATCTTTAGTTGACGCCGCTAAGGCATATGAAGAACAATTAGCCAATGGTGCAAAAATGATGGTGAGCATGGCTGGAGCTATGAGTACTGCCGAGATTGGTAAGATTTTTTCTGAAATTATTCGTCAGGACAAAGTGCATATTATTTCGTGTACTGGTGCAAATCTCGAAGAAGACGTGATGAATCTAGTCGCTCATTCTCATTATGAAAGAGTTCCTAATTACCGTGATTTGACTCCACAGGACGAATGGGATTTATTAGAAAGAGGATTAAATCGTGTAACTGATACTTGTATCCCGGAGCATGAAGCTTTCCGTCGTTTGCAAAAACACATTTACAAAATATGGAAAGATGCAGATGATAAAGGCGAAAGATATTTTCCGCATGAGTTTATGTACAAAATGTTGCTTTCAGGTGTTCTTGAAGAATATTATGAAATTGACCTAAAAGACAGCTGGATGTATGCAGCCGCTGAGAAAAATTTGCCTATCATTGTACCGGGATGGGAAGATAGTACCATGGGAAATATATTTGCATCCTATGTAATAAAAGGAGATTTAAAAGCTTCAACAATGAAATCCGGTATCGAATATATGGTCTTCTTGTCTGATTGGTATCCTAAAAACAGTACAAATGGTGTAGGTTTCTTTCAAATTGGTGGTGGTATTGCTGGAGACTTTCCAATATGTGTAGTACCAATGTTATACCAAGATATGGAAATGCATGACATTCCTTTCTGGAGTTATTTCTGTCAGATTTCAGATTCAACAACCAGTTACGGTTCGTATTCTGGAGCGGTGCCAAATGAAAAAATTACGTGGGGTAAATTAGACATTAAAACCCCTAAGTTCATTATTGAGTCCGATGCTACCATTGTAGCTCCTTTAATTTTCGCTTATTTATTAGATTTATAGAATATTTTATGAAAAGAGTAATTGTAGATTACGCCAAACTTACCAATGAAATTTTAAACCTATTGGTTGATAAATTTCCAGATGGTTATGATGATTCAAATATTATTAGTTTTAGAAACGCTAAAAATGAATTAGTTGAAGCAGTTGAAGTACGAACTGAAGATACCATTTATTTAGTAAAAGTGAGCACAAAACTGGCTGATAGAATTGAAAATTATGATGAAGATGATGAAATAATCATCGATGAAGTTGTTGAACCAATTAAAGGGCTTGATTTAGAGGACGATATGGATGATGATGACGAGGATGATGCTAATGATAAACCAGATACTGATTCAGGAGATGATGATGAAGATGCAGACGAAAAAGATTTTTCAGATGATGACGATGACGATGAAGAGGATTAATTAATCCCTTCTCAAATATATTTATTAAAAGGAACTCATTCACGAGTTCCTTTTTTTATAACTTTAGACTTCTAAATATACGCCAAAATGACTAATCAAATTTTATATGCCAAACTCAAAGAAAACTTTGGTTTTGAAAAATTTCGCCCAAACCAGGAAGAGATAATAAATTGTGTACTTTCCGGACAGGATACATTGGCAATTATGCCTACAGGTGGAGGAAAATCAATTTGTTTTCAATTGCCCGCATTGGTTTTTCCGGGAATTACAATCGTAATTTCTCCACTGATTGCTTTGATGAAAGATCAGGTAGATAGTCTGAAAGCAAATGGTATTGAAGCCTGTTTCATCAACAGTAGCCAAACTGAAAATGAACGTCAGTTTTATATCGAAAGGTTAAAATCGAATGTGATTAAATTAGTGTATATCGCTCCGGAAAGCCTGTCGTTTCTGGATAATCTTTTCAATAGTTTGACCATAAGTTTAATTGCTATTGATGAAGCACATTGCATTTCAGCTTGGGGACATGATTTTCGTCCTGCATATACTAATTTAGGATACCTCAAAAAGCGCTTCCCTTCTACTCCAATATTAGCTTTAACTGCAACGGCTGATAAGGCTACACGTAAAGATATTAGCCAACAATTAAATTTGATAAATCCAAAAATATTTGTTGCTTCTTTTGATCGAAAAAATTTAAGTTTAGAAGTGCGTCCCGCTTTGGACAGAGTCAAACAAATTATAGATTTCATCCTAGAAAAGCCCAATGAATCGGGAATTATCTACTGTTTAAGCAGAAAAACAACAGAAGAATTGGCTGAAAAACTACAAAAAACAGGCGTGAATGCCAAAGCGTATCACGCAGGTTTAGACACGAAAATTCGTTCTAAAACACAAGATGAATTTATCAATGATGATTGCCAGGTGATTTGTGCTACCATTGCTTTTGGAATGGGAATTGACAAATCCAATGTGCGCTGGGTCATTCATTATAACTTACCTAAAAATATTGAAGGCTATTATCAGGAAATTGGTCGTGCCGGTCGCGATGGATTACCATCAGAAACGGTATTATTCGAAAGTTATGGTGATCTGATTCAGTTGCAAAAATTTGCCTCTCAAGGTTTGAATGCTGAAGTGCAACTGGCCAAATTAGAACGAATGAAACAATATGCCGATGCGTTGAGTTGTCGCAGAAAAATATTGCTTTCCTATTTTGGCGAACTTGTCACAGAGAATTGTGGAAACTGTGATATTTGTAAAAATCCACCACTTTTTTTTGATGGAACGGTCATCGCTCAAAAAGCTTTATCGGCAATTATTCGGTTGAAGGAAATAGAACCATTACCAGTAATCATTGACTTTTTACGCGGTTCAAAAAATGCATATATTTATGAAAAAGAATACCAAAACCTGAAAACATACAGTGTTGGTGCTAATTTATCATGGTATGACTGGAATCAATATTTGATACAATTGATCAATTTGGGCTATTGTGAAATTGCTTTTCACCAGCAAAACAAAATCAAATTGACAGCCTTTGCAAAAAAAGTATTATTTGAAGGTGAGAAAGTACAACTGACCACAGTTCAAAAAATCAATATCGACAAGCAAGAAATTAAACAAACCAAATCCGTTGCAAATTCACTTTTTGAAACTTTACGTAAACTACGGTACGAAATTTCTAAGGAAGAATCTGTACCGGCTTATGTGATTTTCAGTGATGCGGCTTTACGCCAAATGGAAATTGAAAGACCGATGAGCGAAACAGAATTATTGGCAATTGACGGCGTTGGTAAAGCAAAACTAGAAAAATATGGCGATGCTTTTATAAAAGTTATCCAAGATTTCCAGAAAGCAAAAGGTGCTAAAAAGAAAAAAGAAGCCACAACCTACAAAGAAACATTAGAACTTTATACTACCGGATTCTCTGTAGAGGAAATTGCCCAAAAAAGAAAATTAGGTTTAAGTACAATTATGTCTCATTTAGCAAAACTGTATGTTGATGGAGCTAATATAGATTTGGATTCGCTTATCTCAAAAGAAGAAGTTTCTCAAATTGCTGAAGCGCAAATAAAACTGGAATCACCAAATGCCTTAAAACCTTATTTTGATTATTTTGAAGAAAAAATAGACTACGGAAAAATCCGGTTAGCATTAGCCATACTCGAAAAAGAAAAAGCAGTACTTTAAAACCTACTATGATACATTCCTTTCCGCCTTTTGTAAATTCTGAAACTGAAATATTCCCATCAAAAACCAAGAAGAAACTGATTTTGAAACATTGTTTAAAGAATTTCCCGGCATCACAAAAATTATTTTTAACGGAAAAGAAAGTCATAAATACTTTCTAAAAAAATTTGGTCAAATAAAAGGCATCACGTATTATATGATGCCTTCCACAAGTCCTGCCAATACCATGTCTTTTGAAAACAAATTAAAAATTTGGTCAACTTGTTTTCAATAATTTACAAGTACCTTTCTTGAAAAACTTTTTGATGGTGTTTTTGATGTCCAATCATAATAAAACCTATGGCTCGAACTGAAACAGCAGTATTTGAGGCAGTTCCAATTCTCTTTAATTGCTCTTCAGATAAACTTTTGAAAAGAAATAAATTCGAATGTCGCACCGCTGAAAATTCAGTTAGTAAATCTTGAATACTTCTATTGGCAGCTTCAGTATTATTTACATAATCATTTTCATCAAAACCAGGCAAAGCTGTTTGGTCATTTCTTGAAATTCGCAACGCACGATAGGCAAATATGCGCTCCGTATCAATTACATGCTGAATAATTTCCTTGATATTCCACTTCCCTTGCGCATATCTATAATCAAATTTATCCATTGGAATGTTTTGAATAAAATGGATAAAATCATGTAATGAAATTTCTAATTCTTCCATCAAATTTACGTCTCCCAAAGCATTTATATACGGAGTATAAAAAGAGGCATATTCGTTTTCGGGTAATTGAGTTGACTTCATATTTTATCGTTTAAGCGGAGTTTCTACTGGCATTAGTATTTCCAAAAAGGGAACGGGTTACAATTTTTTCGTATACTTGTATCAAAGCTTCGTCAGGGGTATTTTCTTTATTTAATTCATTGATACGCAATAAAGCATATTGTTGTATTGTTAATAGTGGCAGTACTATACGTTCTCTTATTTGAATTGATGCTTTACCATCTGGATAATTTTCCATAAGCTCTTTATGACCTGCAATTTTCAAAAGTAATCTTTTTGTTTCTAAAAATTCATCATAAATAATTTGCCAAAATGTTCCAAATTCGGGATCTTTCCTCATGTAAGCAGTCAAAGGGAAAAATGATTTGGCCAATGACATCATACTATTTTCTAACAAGGTTTTAACGAACAACGAATTATCATATAAATCCTGAACTTTATCCCACTGATCAGTATCTTCAAAATGTTTTAGCGCTGTACCTACACCAAAAAATCCGGGTACATTTTGCTTCAATTGGCTCCAAGAACCTACAAAAGGAATCGCTCGTAAATCAGCAAAATCTAAATGTTCTGATTTACTTCTTTTAGAAGGACGACTTCCTATGTTTGTTTTAGCATAATACTTCAACGTACTCATCTGCTCTAAATAAGGAATAAATTTTGGATGATTTTTAAAGCTTAAATATTTCTCATATCCTAAACCAGCTAATTGATCCATTATGTTTTTTTCGTCCAAAGTCAATTCATTTTGACCTTTGCTGAAAACCTGATTGGTTACTCCGGCACTCAATAAATTTTCTAAATTGTAGCGACAGGAATCCAAAGTCCCAAAATTAGAACTAATCGTTTGACCTTGTACAGTAACCTGAATTTCGTTATTTTCAATATTAGGCCCCAATGAAGCATAGAACTTATGTGTTTTCCCTCCGCCACGCGCTGGTGGACCGCCTCGACCATCAAAGAAAATTACTTTTACACCATATTTTCTGGAAATTGCAGTAAGTTCTTCTTTGGCCTTGTAAATACTCCAATTCGCCATCAAATATCCTCCGTCTTTTGTACCGTCAGAAAAACCAAGCATGATGGTTTGCTTATTATCTCTGTTCGTTAAATGTTTTGCATAACCAGGATTAGTATATAATTTTTCCATGATAGCATGTGCATTTTGCAAATCATTAACCGATTCAAAAAGCGGAATAATATCAACGGGAGGATTTTCCCAATTGCTCAAACGAAATAACGCAAAGGTCTCCATAACATTAAGTGCACTTTCATTATTACTGATAATGTAACGGTTAGCGCCAAATTCTCCGTTTTTTTCCTGAATTGTTTTTATCGTTTGAATGGATTCGATTGTCAAACGCGACATTTCATTTGAAAACACAGTAGCATCAAGATTCCCACTTACATTTGATAAAATCGTAAACTTTTCTTTTTCTGTTAATTCAAAATAATTTTTCGGAAAAACAGAGGGATTTGTTTTTAAATAAAAATCCACTATATCTTTGAACACAGCATCATGAATTTTACTGTTCTGACGTATGTCTAATGACGCAAAATGAAATCCAAATAAATTTACTTTTATTAATATCGCGTCCAATTCATCCAAATATAACGATTGATGCTGGTCGATAATTATTTGTTTAATTTTATTTAATTGTGATTTGAATTCATCCAAAGTAATGAAAATTTCTCCTGTAGAATAAAATACAGACCTATAAAGTTTTTGTTCTAATTCAGTCACTAAAGTATCTACACCAGAGAAGGTTAGTTTTCTTTTTAAATTTCTAATTTCGATATAATAACACTTCAATATAGAAGTTCGCAAACGTTCCGCTACTTTCAGCGTTATTTCAGTAGTCACAAATGGATTTCCATCACGGTCACCGCCTGGCCAAAATCCAAGTTTAATCAAAGGATTCTTTATGGAGTTGCCGTTAAAAATGTTTTTTTGCAAATACTGCACGATCTCGCCTGAAGTTTGATAAAAAACATTTTCAAGATACCAGATCAAACTTACTGCTTCGTCAAAAGGATTTGGTTTTTCGTTTTGAATAAAAGGCGTTTTTCCTAATTGAGCCAGTAACTGTTTAATTTCAAGCAAGTTATTTTTCCGAATCGCTTCGGTCAAATCAGTAATTATCCCAAGAACTGCTCCCGGATAAAATTGCGTAGGATGCGCCGTCAAAACTGTCCTTACATTGAAATCTTCCAGAAAATCAATCAATTCCTCTTCCTTGTCTTTTGCATCTGATTTTTCTTTGATATCTCTTAAAGATCCTCGTCCTTCCATATTATTAACAACTGGAAAAGCAGCATCTTCAATAGCATCAAACAAAACAATTTGGCGTTCGATATATTGAATAAAACGAAACATAATATCAATTTTTTCTGTTTCTGAAGGATCATGTAAATACCTTTTGGCAAAAAAATCAAAAATTTCTTTTGGAGTTTCTTGCTTTTTAAATCCTGTATCACAAATATCTGCAAACAAAGGAAGTAAAGCTCCCGTATTATCTATGGAGTGAAATGGCAATGTTATAAAAACACTATTATAAATGTGATATTTAGAGAGGACATCTTGATTAAAACGTTCAAGTTTGGGTAGTGTGTACATAATTTTGTTGTAGTTGGTTGTTGGTTTAGTTAATTTTTCATAAAAAAACCTCAAGAACTAACTTGAGGTTATATTTATAATATAGTGCATTCAAGAGTAATTACATATTTTTGAAAATAGTATGCATCAAACGCTTCTTATCATTTATACTTTCCTCAAGGGAAATCATTGTTTCGGTTCTATAAACACCATCAATATCATCAATCATAAAGATCACATCTTTAGCATGCTTGGTATCTTTTGCTCTAATTTTACAAAAAATGTTAAATTTTCCAGTGGTGACTGAAGCTACTGTTACAAAAGGAATTTCGTTGATACGCTCCAAAACAAACTTCGTTTGAGACGTATTATTTAGAAAAACACCAACATAAGCAATAAAAGAATAGCCTAATTTATCATAATCAAGCACTAATGAGGATCCCATGATAATACCGGCATCTTCCATTTTTTTTACTCTAACATGCACAGTTCCTGCTGAAATCAATAATTTTTTTGCAATATCCGTAAATGGAACTCTTGTGTTGTCTATCAACATATCTAAAATCTGGTGATCTACTTCATCTAAACGAAACTTACTCATAATTCTTTAATTAATATTATTAATTACTATAACAAAGTATAAAAATATACATAAAAACAACAAAAAGACGTAAATATTATATTTTTATCATTCCGTTAACAAATTTCACGTTATTATCTAAATAAAAATCAGCTTTTTGATTCAATTTAGGAATATCGTTATGATCATCTTTGTATAAAGCTCCTTTAGCATCATATTCGAAATGACCAAAATAATCCTCCAAATCGCCTATTTGTGAAACATAGGCATTAAAACAGACCTGATTTTCAATTAGCTCTTCTTTGTATTGTGCTGCAAAATTGGTGATAATTTCGATACCATCATAATTTATTTTGATGTTTTTATACATAAAATCATAAAAAACGACTTTATTCTGAGAAATACTCAAATATTTGTCAATTCCATTATCAACTATAACGTTTTCGGAGAGTATCCTAAAACTTGAAATTAAACTCATAAAAACGTATTTTCGTGTTTCTTCCCTTTGATAATCATTCTCAAAATGACCCGCTTCAAACAATAAAGTGGGTACTCCTAAAAACTGAAACGTGTCTCCAATGCAATTTATATTAAACGAATCATCAAAACGCCCAATCTGATTGGGAAGATAACGCTGTAGATCCTCATTTATTCCGGCAATCAAGTTGATCGCTTTCAACCTAGATTCATTTATATCTCGATTTTCATTATAGGAAGGTGCTAAAAAAGATACTGTTGCAGGTTTCCCGGTATCATCTACACCAAAAATAGTACGCTGATCATGCAGGTTAAAACAATAATCAGGCTCAAAGGAATCAAAAGCTGCCCTTAACAGCTTGCTTTCTGGTTGTGTCAGCGCTTGCGAATCGCGATTTAAATCAACTTTATTGGCGTTTTCTCTTGTGTATAATGTTGCACCGTCAGGATTCAACATCGGAATGGTGTAAAAAGTAAAGAAGTCTAATAATTGGTGTGCTAATGCAGAACCACTATGCAGTACATTAAAAAAATCGAATAGCGCTTTTGTAGTTGTACTTTCATTTCCGTGCATTTGGGACCACAGAAAAATTCTCGTTTTTCCTTTTCCAATTTCATACGAATAAATAGATTTTCCAAGAACTGATTTTCCTATAATTTGAAGTTGATTGTTCGTGTTTAATTTTTGCAACAAAGGCTCGATTGATGTTAAAGTGACGTACCGTCCACGAACGGATTCTTCCTTAAACTGATCGAATAATTCTTCTAAATTCATACCATTTTATTTGATTTACAAAAGTAAACATCTTTGCATTTACATTTGTAAACATTTAAAACAAAGAATATTTCAATACTGTAAACACTTTTCGCCAGTTAAACCAGGTAGAAAATCCGGCAAATGTTAACAATTGTTATAAATTTATTTTATAATAATTAGAATTTTGTTTATCAATTAATTATGTGTATTTATTAAAAGTACAACTTTAGTTTGTTAGACTTTTAAAATACTATTTATACCTTTAATTTTGATACTGAAGCTTCTTTTGATTACATTTGTAACTAGTTAATTTTTACATTAATTTACAATGGTAAACATAGAAGACTTTATAAAAAGATTAGAGATTATACTGGACTACTACAATTTGAATGCCTCTTCTTTTGCAGATAAAATTGGTGTGCAACGCTCCAGCCTGTCTCACCTGCTTTCTGGGAGAAACAAACCAAGCTTGGATTTTATACTTAAAATTTTAGATGTTTTTCCTGATGTTGATTTGTATTGGATTCTGAATGGAAAAGGAACCTTTCCAAAAAATGCGGAAGAGTTTAAGGCAAAAGAAAGAATTATTAATCAGGTCTCTGAACAAAATATCCCTGCTCTGGCCAGTGATCAAATAATCCCTGAAAATTTATTTTCTGAACTAAAAAATACTGTTTTGATTCCTGCATTGGAAACTAAAAAAAGTGATCCAATAAATAGTCCTGGTGAAGCGGTTGCTTCTGAAATTGACACCATTGTTATCTTTTATAAAAATGGCTCTTTCAAGAGTTATGTTCCAAATTAAATAAATAACCCCAATTCTGATTTTAGAATTGGGGTTATGGATTAAAAAAGCATTCTTGAAAACAAAAATCTATTTTCTTAAGACAAAAATTGACGTTACACCCGCTTCCGCTCTCGCATTTACGGGAGCAAAATCACCCGAAGCAACAGGAAAACTATACGTTAGTACTTGTCCTCCTGCATTTAATCTTTCAGCAACATATATGTTTTTTGTAACACTGTCATAAGCCACAGCCACAGGATTGCCTAAAAGTGAATTAGAACTATAAATCCGTACTTGATTCGTTACTGCAATTGTTCCCGCAGCAGCAGTTGAAGCGAAAACAGTTGAGAAATTTTTAATTATAATTAATCCACCATCAGTGACTGAAGCAGCACTGGCAAATAATTTGACTATTGGTGTTGTAGTTAATAAATTGGTAAGCGTAATTTTCCCGGAGGTATTACTGGATGTCACCAAATTTAATTCTGCCGGGCTAGTATCAGAATCATTATTATTGTATCAAGCGAAAAATAAAACTAAAAATACGGTACTAATAACCAAATGTTTCATGTTGTATATTTTAGAGTTTTAATACACTTACAAGAAAATCAATTATATGGTTTTAACATTTTTTAAGTTTTTTTAAGAGTTATTCAAATGAGTATCCCTGTTCTGGAATTTTACCCTTGACTCCTATAAAATGTTTTTTCAAAACGGTTATATCGGCCTCAATATCTCCCGAAGGAAAAATAGGATTTCCTAAATTAATTTCTTTTTTTCCAAAATCAAATGCAATAGGAATTACAGGAACCTTTGCTTTTAAAGCAATGTAATAAAATCCTGTTTTAAGTTTGCTAATCTTTTTACGGGTTCCTTCCGGTGCTACTGCCAGACGAAAAACCTTTTTTCTTTGAAAAATAGCTGCAATAGAATCCACTTTATTCAACCCTCCTGTCCTATCAAGCGGTTCTCCACCCATGTATCTAAAATAAAATCCCAAAGGAAAACGAAACAATTCCTTTTTGCCTACCCAATTCATTTGTAAACCGGTTATTGCTCGGATAAAAACCCCTAAATAAAAATCATGAGCGCTGGTATGTGGCATTATCATCATGACACATTTCGTGATATTTGGATCAATACTACCCACTACTTTCCAACCCATTAGTCTGGAAAATATCCATTTGTATAATTGTTTCTTCATTCTTGCTTTCTTTCGTACAAAATAAATAATTAATATCTTATTTTTGGGTAAATCTATCATTAATGCTAAAAAAAATATTCAGCTACGTAATTCCTTTAACTATTTATCAAACTAAATCGGCTTTGAGCAAATCGATTGAGGTGACTTGGGCAAATGGGGAACTGGTCATGGATTCTCAAAACACAAATTATTCCTATGGCAGTTTGCAACGGATTCTGAGGTTAGGCTTAAAAAACATTGGATACAAAAAAATTGTGCCCATGGAGCATATTTTAGTTTTAGGTGTTGCTGGTGGAAGTGTCATCAAAACATTGGTAGAAGAAATAAAATACAAAGGAAAAATTACCGGTGTTGAAATTGATCCTGAAATAATTACAATAGCCAATGCCTATTTTGACTTGGATAAAACAAAAAATCTTACAATTGTAATTGAGGATGTTTTTGCATTTGTGTTAAAAACCCCTACTAAATACGATTTGATTATCATTGATATTTTCCAGGACACTACAATGCCTAATTTTTTATTTGAACCTTTTTTTACCAATAGGGTTTGCTCGCTTTTAAAAAGTCATGGTTTTATTCTTTTTAATACGATGTTATTAGATGAGAATCAAAATCAAAGAAATAAAAAATATGTAACCGAGTTTTACAAAAATCAATTTAAAATTAGAACTATTCCAAGAGTTGAAGTTCATAACGAACTTATTGTCATCGAGAAAATTGCCTAATCAAAACGGTTTTTCATCTCTGAATTTTTAACATTTTCCTAGCTTTTTCTAGATCTTCTGGGGTATCAATACCAATACCAATGTGAGTAGTTTCGATCATTTTAATGCGTTTCCCAAATTCAAGATAACGCAATTGCTCTAGTTTTTCAGATGCTTCTAATGATTGCATGGGCAAACTATAAAAATCCAATAATGCTTGTTTTCTAAACGCATAAACACCAATATGTTGCAGGTACCGTACGCCTACATTTTTCGCTCTTGGATACGGAATAACCGATCGGGAGAAGTACAAGGCAAATCCGTTTTGATCCACCACAACTTTTACATTATTGGGATTATTAATCTCTGCTTCATTCGTGATTTCGCGCATCAACGACGCTAAATCTACTTTTTTATCCAAATCATTTCTAAAAACTTCAATCACTTTAGCTAAAGGTTCCGCATCAATAAAAGGCTCATCTCCTTGTACATTGACTACAATATCAACATCCAGATTTTCTATTGCTTCTGCAATTCGATCACTTCCGGATTCGTGTTCTTTGATGCTTCGAATAACGTTTCCTCCGTGAGTAAGTATTTCGTCATAAATTAAATCGGAATCAGTTACTACAAAAACAGCATCAAATAATTTAGTGTTTACAGCTGCTTCATACGTTCTTAAAATTACCGTTTTACCACCTAAATCCTGCATTAGTTTGGCAGGAAATCGTGTCGAGGCGTATCGTGCGGGAATGACTGCTATTATTTTCATTTTCATTTTTTTATTTGCGTTTAAGAGTTTTATAGCCGTTACAGCTAGACTCTTTAAAGTATAAAATTACTTCATTATCCTAATCCACTCTTGCTAGCAGGCTACTAAGTTAGTCTGTTTTTATGAATTAGAAAAACGGCACTACATTCTCAGTGCTTAATTGTAGTGTTTTACATTAGTATGAGTTTTGTTTTAAGAGTTATTCTTTTTTTTTATCCCATCACACAAGCCTCCTTTACTTGGATTGATACGCTACACTTATTTATATTTGGATTTTTATCTGATTTTTGTTTTTGTTTTGGTCAGTGACTTTTTGTGGCTCTATCATATTTTCATCTCCAATACAAAATACCGAAACAAATCAGGTTCTGGTTATTTTCCTTTGTCATCTTTCTATATGTGGTTTAATTTTACAAAATAGAATCAGTGAATACCTTTTTCGGAATGAATTTGGGGTCAAATACAATTTTATCGCAGTAAATTATCTGGTGTATACTAATGAAGTGATAGGTAATATTATGCAATCCTATCCTGTTATTCCCTTATTTTCTGCACTATTTATTTGTACAGGATTGGTCACTTATTTTAAAAGTAAAGAAATCAAAAAACTATATTGAAAACATTCCCGCTTTTGTACAAAAAATCAAAATTCCAGGAATTTACCTGCTTCTCTTCACATTATCGTTATTGGCAATTCCTGCTTTATCCGTTAAATGAAATTCTTAAAATATGTTTATCAATTATTTAAAAACCAGTCTGTTATATAAATTTTATATGGCATTTATGAAAAGTGAACTTGAAGCCATTACTTTATGTTTTCTTCCTACTCCCGGCGAAAGTGTTATAAAAAGGAAAGACAATAAAAATAAATTCCCTACCGGAATGCTCTTTAAACAAAAAGGCTATACTGTAAAATTCATGTATGGCGGCGATTCCTTTTTTGACAATATGGGCGATTTCTTTTCAGGAAATGGATATGAAATTGTAGACAGAAAAACATTTGAACCCAACGAAATCACTTTTGCTAATATTTGGGACGTTTGCGATGAAGATATGTACAACAAAGCAATCACGGAAATGAACAAAGGAGCAGCGGCAAATAAGCCGTTTTTTAATCACATTATGACCGTGAGCAATCACAGACCATTCACGTATCCAAATGGAAAAATTGATATTCCCGGAGATGCAAAATCTCTTGATGGCGGGGTAAAATGTATTGACTATTATTTCTCTCAAACAAACCGTCAAACAATTTCAATTGACTTTGAAACCCAATCAAAAAGCAGCTACTGATTTTCAAATATTTTATGATCAAATACCGCTCACAAAAGAAAGAACGGATTTAGTAAATGAAATGATTTCGTATCATCAAACAGCCTCGGATATGTTAAAGAAAAAGAAATATCAAAAAATTTATTAGCATAAAAAAACGGGTCAAAATTGAAGTTTCACCCGTTTTTTAATTGGAAATATATCGTTATTCTTTTTCGTTTGTTAAACCAAAAAGAGTCCCTTTTTCAAAAGTTTTCAAATCCTTTTTTAAAGTTTTGCTATTGCGCTTTGTAAGTTCGGCAGTATCAAGAGTACTTAAATCTGGTTTTCCAGCATTAACCCAAGCCGTGTACCAAAAACTTGCTGTTGCGGTAATGGCTTTTTTCATTTGTTGTTCAACCATTCCGTTCAACTCCGTGTGCAATTTAGCAGCATACTCATCCGAATATAACATTCCTCCGTACTTGTTTTTGACAACATTTCCATCGGCATCCGTTACGTACATTTTGTTTTCAGCAGTTGCAGTTCTTAATTTTTTATCGGCCGCCAACAAAGGTTCCACTAAACTGTGCGTGTCAAAAACGATATCCCAAGTGGCTTTCTCCACATTGTCTAAATATATTCCTTCAGGTACATTTAATTTATACCCTTTGGCAAACAATTCCGGCAAACGGCTTTCCCATAAGGAATGAATTCCTTTTTGATTCGTGTTTTGTCCATCGTGATTGTCTGATGTATGCAACGGCATGTGTGCATCGGCAATATAATGGCCTAAATCCCCCGCAATAAATAAAATTTCATTTTTTCTTTTGTCCTTGAACGCTTTAGTCAATTTGACCATCATATCCTGAATATACCACGGTAAAATTCCGTTTTTAGTCAAAAACTTTTCATCGTACTTCAGCTTCGCTTCTTCCATAGTTTTAGGAATCGTTTCCACAGCTCCAAAATTCTCCATGTCAAAATAATGACGGGGCGGCTCTGCTTTATCATTCAAAACATTTCTTCTCAAATCCGGAACAGTAGATTCTTGGGTAATGAAATCGATATGATTGTAAAAAAAGGTCTGCAATGGTATTGGAAGTGCCATTACCGCCGCTCTATTGATTCGTTCATGACCAATAACGCCCCATGACAAAAGAAAAAGTGCAACTCCAAGAGCAGATAAAGTGATAAGTGTAGGTCTAATTTTAAAATTTTTCATTAAATTTATTTTTTTGAAGTACAAATGTATTTCTTTAAATCGTTATTAGAAAAAATTGGGTTTAAGATTCTGTTAATTAAAACAAGAAAACTACAACTATGTTTCGACATCAAGGAAAAAACAGAACTTTTATTCATAACCTACGTTTAGCCACTTTACTATCTTTTGTTGCCGGAATTGTAAATGTTACTGGAGTTTTATCCGTACACACGTTGACCACAAATGTTACGGGACATTTTGCCTATTTTGCCGAAGAAATAATGAAACAGAATTATATAGCTGCTATTACCTTTTTTGTATTTACTATTTTCTTCTTGTTGGGCGCTTTTACCTCTAATTTTTTAGCAGAATTAATTTCTAAAAAACATCCTGATTTATCTCATGTCATTCCTATTTCACTGGAAATGATTGTTTTGATTGGCATTGGTATTTTTGGACTAGCGTCTGAATTATCCAGCATTGAAGGAAAATGGATTGCTTTTTCGATGCTTTTTGCCATGGGAATACAAAACTCTTTGGTTACAAAAATCTCTCAGTCTACGGTTAGAACAACCCATTTAACGGGGCTTTTTACTGATTTGGGAATCGAACTGTCACAATTGTTTTTTTATAAAAAACCCGAAGAAAATAAAAAACTTAAAACAAGTATTTATCTCCGATTATCGATTATTATCTTCTTTTTCATGGGCTGTATTCTAGGTGGTTTTTTGTATAATTTACTAGAAATGAAAACACTTTTTGTTGCCGCAACCTTTTTATTGTTTGCGCTTTTGTATGATTATATCAGATTACAATTTCATGTGATCAAACGAAAAACCTTCCGTCATAAAACTATTTTAAATAAATAATTAAAATTAAAGTCGAAACTGCAATGAATGTCCAAAGCAAAACTCCCTGCACAAGCGGTTTTAATCCCACTGATTTCACTACATTCCTATTTAATCCGGCACCAATTAAAAACAAAGTTACCGTCAGGCCTATTTTGGCAACTGAAACTAAATGTGGTCCTGCACTCTTCATTTCTGGCAGATAGGTATTGGCAATCATTGCCAAAATAAACAATCCTATAAAATAAGGAATTTTTATTTTTCCAGATTTATTTTTGAAAATAAATGCGGTAATCAATGCTACAGGAATAATCCACAACGCACGGGCTAATTTTACTGTTGTGGCTATTTGCATGGCTTCAGGACCAAATTTACTCGCTGCTCCTACTACAGAACTCGTATCATGAATAGCAATAGCGCACCATAATCCAAACTCTTTTTGCGATAAATCCAGCCAATGACCTACTGCAGGAAATAAAAACAGCGCTACCGAATTCAGAATAAATATCACTCCCAAAGCAACTGAGGTTTGTTTTTCATTCGATTGGATTACGGGAGCAATAGCGGCGATTGCACTTCCTCCGCAAATTGCAGTGCCACAAGAAATTAAATGTGATGTTTTTGTATCCGTTTTAAACCATTTTCCTAAAAAAGTTCCTAAAATTAAAGTGCTCACAATAGAAGCAATTGTAAAATAAAAACCCTCTTTTCCGGCTGAAACAGCACTGTGAACATTCATTCCAAATCCTAAACCAACTACCGAAAACTGCAACAGATAATTAGTTGCTTTATGATTCAATTCTAAAAAAGGATGTCCAAAAAGGTTGGCAACAATCAATCCTAGTACCAAAGCAATTGGTGGAGAAATAAAAATTGTGGTGCAAAACAAAAGCAATGCAACGAAAATGAGTTGCTGCAATGTGGCATTTACTTTAAAAAAAATAAAAGATTCCTTCTGAATTGCTTTTTGATTCGTTTCCAATGTAAAGTTGTTGAATTAGTACAGTACAAAGGTGGAACGATAAAACTATTTATGCCAATCGCAAATTATAATCTGCTATAACTTTAAATTATAATGATTGGAAATATTCTGAATAAACAAATCGGATAATGAATCTGTTTTTCCTTGAAGCGTAATAATATAAAAGTATCGTTCTATAATCAGGTCTTCAATATCTAATATAGCCAATTCATTGTTTTGAAGTTCTTTTTTTATGGCATGAATCGATATAAAAGCCACACAATCCGAGTGCATTAAATAGGATTTTATACTTTCTGTACTTCCCAATTGCATTTCAATTTGTAGTTCGGATACTTTAATTTTAAATGGTTTCAACGCATGTTCAATAACTTCAAGTGTTCCTGAACCTTGTTCTCGCATTAAAAAACGCATCTTTTTAAGATCATCCTGAGTCACTTCATCACGACTTACTAACGGATTGGAACTCTTACAGACCAAAACCAATTCGTCTTTCAAAAACTCGGTATATTTAATAGATTTATTTTTGGATTGCCCTTCAACAATTCCTATTTCAATTTCTTTTCTTAATAAAGCGTTTTCTATTTGTTCCGTGTTTCCGTTGAGTAAACTTACTTTTACATCTTGCAATTTTTGATGGAAACGAGCTAAAAGGGGCGGAATTATATACTGAGAAATTGTAGTACTGGCTCCTAATTGCAACAATCCGGAACGTTGATTAATCAGTGTACTCATGTCAAAATTAATTTCGCGGTATACTTCAAAAATGTTTTTGGTGTGTTTCAATAATACCTCACCAGCAGTTGTCAATGCTATTTTAGAACCATTTCTGTCAAACAGTTTGATTTTATAGTCCTCTTCTAATTCCTGAATGTGTTTGGAAATAGCAGGTTGCGTAATAAACAATTCGGTTGCCGCTTTTGTAAAACTCAAACGATTGGCAACAGTATAAAATACTTTCAGTCTAAAATCCATGTTGTTTAATTGTATTAAAGTAATCCGTTGTGTTTTCGAACAAACCATTCGGTTGTCAGTAAAATTGAAATTAAAACCAATAACCACATCCAATCTATCAAAGGAGTTTTGGTAACACTACTCTTTTGTATCGTCTTGTATTCCTCATTTTCTAAAAGCGTTTTAATCAATACGTCTACTTGATCTGAAAAATACGCTTTTCCTTGTGTTTGCCCAGCTAATTGCGTCAATTTCTCCACGTCGGGATTAACAAATTGTTTTTCAATATCAAAATCAAGAATTTCAAAACTACTGGAATACGTCGTTTTAGAATTTAATTCTTTTACCGTAAAAGTATGAGAACCGGCTTTCAATCCGTCAAGATTGACTTTATAGGAATTATTCCCTTTTAATAAATCGTAATTTTTCGTTTGCTTGGTTTCGGTATTTTTTACCGTTATAGTCAAACGGGCTTTTTCATCAAACTCATAATTTTTATTGAAATACTGTGCCGTTATTTCAATGGCTTCACCGGAATTATAAAAACTTTCATGTTCAACAACCAATGATTTTTTAGAATTATTAGAAGCCAGAAATTGAATAATCTTATCCATGAAAACGTCATATTTTTCAAAAGATTGATTATTTACATGTGTTTGCAAGCGCCATTTCCAACTATTTTCACCCAAAAGATAAGTGGCTCGCCTGCCTTGATTTTCTGCAAAAACCAGTAAAGGCGCATTCGTATCTATTGTTCTGATTTTAGATGAAAGCAAAACTGACACAACTCCTTTTGTAGTTACGGTTCCAAAAGCGTTTTGCAAAGGCGGTAAATCTTCAAACCCAATATTGTCCGCAGCAAACAAATTAAACTGTTTATTAAAAACCGACAAATACTCTTCTTTTTGTCCACTCATTTTAAAGCTCAAATTCTCCTGTTGCTGATTCAAAAAATTGAAATCGGTGTTGTTTCCAGTAATAATAAATGTATTAATTCCGGCAACTTTATTACTTTCAAAAATAGTTTTAAATTCAATCGTTGGTTGGTATAAAATCAAAACATTATAATCTTGTAATGTTTTGATTTCATTTGGTTTAATAATTATTACTTTACGCTGTACATTCGATTCAATAGCTCTTTTCATAGCCCCTAAATCGGGATGATTTATAGCTGAAATTATGGCAATATTTGTTTTTTGATCAATAACTTCAACTGCAAAATTCTTGGTGTTGTTATATGTGTTTTTTTCTTTTTCTTTTGATGAAATCGTAACTTTAAAAACCTGTAATCCTATTTTGTCAGCCGGCAAAAGTACGGGTACAGTTGCTGTCTTCTTGGATGGTGATAAGGTAATGGATTGTGTACTGAATACCGAATTCCCTTGTGAAATAACAAAATCAGCTGTTACACTTTTGGTTCCTGAATACTGCAAAAAAACTTCTACAGGAAATTTATTCTTATGAAAAGCATATTTATTAACGTTCAGTTGATTGATTTTTAAGTCAAATAATTTTGTTGTGTCGCCTAATATTACCGGATAAACTTTATTTAAGGGGTCAAAACTATAGACGTAATCATTCCCTGAAGTTTGGTTTCCATCTGTGATTAAAACTGTTGGATATACTGTGTTTTTATAAATGCTTTTTAGATTTTTGGCAACAACATCGATATTGGTTTGAGTTCCCTTAAAATCAAAAATTTCCGTAGGTTCAAAATCATCTGAAAACTGATACGTTTGCACATCGAATTTATCTTTCAAATCTGAGTTTAATTGTATTCTTTTATACAATTCTAATGCTTTTTCATTGGCATTCAAAAAAGAAATAGAACTGGAATTATCAACAACAATCGGTAAGGGTGTTTTTACCGTTTCGAAGGTATTTTTGGTTAGTATTGGATTAATCAACAACATTAAAATTCCAAAAATGGATAAAAAACGCAAAAAAGCCAAAAACCAACCGACTTTCGATTTGTTTTTGGCTTTGTAAATATATTGAAAAAATGACAAACCACCAGCTATTAGTAACGAAAGCAGTAATAATAGTAGCGTGTTTGTTGTCATTTATTCTTTATTAAAAGATTGAAGAATTTAATGATTAAAAATTAATTACGTAGTTCAAAAATCTTTAAATCTTTGAATTTTACAATCTTTTAATTAAATTTTAGGTAAGCATTCCTCCGCAAACATTCATAACCTGTCCCGTTACATACGCACTCATATCCGAAGCAAAGAAAAGACACGCATTAGCAACATCTTCAGTAGTTCCGCCACGTTTCAAAGGAATTCCATCTCTCCATCCTTTTACAACATCTTCATTTAACTTAGCGGTCATTTCCGTTTCTATAAATCCCGGAGCAATTACATTACAACGAATGTTACGAGATCCTAATTCCAATGCTACAGATTTAGAAAAACCAATAACTCCCGCTTTAGAAGCCGCATAATTCGTTTGTCCTGCATTTCCTTTCACTCCTACTACTGAACTCATATTGATAATTGAACCTGAACGTTGTTTCAAGAAAGTACGTTGAATGGCTTTAGTCATATTAAAAACCGATTTCAAGTTAACATCAATAACTTGATCAAAATCGCCTTCAGACATTCGCATCAATAAGTTGTCTTTAGTAATTCCGGCATTGTTTATCAGAATATCGACTGTTCCGAATTCAGCTAAAACCGCATCTACAAGAGTTTGTGCTTCATTAAAATCAGCTGCATTCGATTGATATCCTTTGGCTTTAATCCCTAAAGCGTTCAATTCATTTTCAAGAGCCAAAGCTGATTCAACAGATGAACTGTACGTAAAAGCAACATTTGCCCCATTTTTAGCAAAAACTTCTGCAATTCCTTTACCAATTCCACGGCTTGCGCCAGTAATTATAACAACCTTTCCTTCTAGTAATTTCATGTTCTAAAATTAATTTAATATTTATTTGAAGCTATTCCTGCTATCCGTTTCAATCTTTTTCTCTTGTTCTCCTCCTCGCTTTTCAAACGAAATCGAACTGACAAGAAAAAGGATTTCCACTTCTATCAGGGCTAATTTACACTTGTCAAATATAGCAATAATTGTGGGTTGAAAAAAAAATACATCTTCAATTAAACCTTTTATAAAAAAAATTGTCCTAAAACTTAGTAAAACTGTTTGACATGATTAAAGCTTCAAAATGTTTAGATGTAATCATAATAAAATTACTAGATTTGAAATTGACTCTAATTATAAAAAAAAGTAAAAAAACAATCTAAAATACAAGAAACCCAAATAGAATCAACGACCTCATTTTTTAACTTAACCAATTGATATGAACAAGCTCTCTTCCTTATTATTTTTTGTAGGATTACTCGTTTTTACAGCTTGTAGCAAAAATGAAAGCAATGAAACAACTGTGATTGCCGATTCCTATCCCAATGTGACTGCTACTTTTCCTAGTAAAATTGATTTAAATAATTTGAGTAATTATGCTAACCAAATTATCCCTTCTTACATAACTAAAGATAACACTGCAGGAAATCCAGTAACTGACAAAGGAGCAACATTAGGTCGGGTTCTATTTTATGATAAAAACTTATCCTCAAATAACACAATTTCCTGTTCTTCCTGCCACATTCAAGCAAATGCTTTTGGAGATGTGGCTATTGCCAGCGACGGAATAAACGGAAAGACCACCAGACATTCTATGAGATTGGTGAATTCTAGATTTTCAAGAGAAAACAAGTTTTTTTGGGACGAACGAGCAACCACATTAGAGTTACAAACGACACAACCTATTCAAAATCACATTGAAATGGGTTTTAGCGGAACCTTAGGTGATGCAAACTTGATAGTACTAATTTCAAAATTGCAAAACATTGGGTATTACAAAGAATTGTTTAAATATACGTATGGCTCTGAAATCATTACTGAAAGCAAGATTCAGCTGGCTTTGGCGCAATTTATTAGAAGCATCCAATCCTTTGATTCTAAATATGATGCTGGAAGGGTATTAGTTGCAAACGACGGCCAACCCTTCACCAACTTTACGACACAAGAAAATCAAGGTAAAAATTTGTTCCTGGCGCCTCCGGTTTTTGACGCAACCGGAAACAGAACTTCTGGAGGAGTAGGATGTGCAGTTTGCCATGCCGCACCTGAATTTGACATTGATCCCAATACAAAAAACAATGGTATTATAGGTGTTTTAAACGCCCCGGGAATTGACATCACAAACACAAGAGCACCTTCATTGAGAGATCTGGTAAAACCAAACGGAAGTTCTAATGGTTTATTTATGCATACGGGAAATTTAACAACACTACAAAATGTTATTGGGCATTATGGAAGTATCAATTTAGCTCCCGGAAATACAAATTTGGATCCAAGATTAGCGCCAAATGGTTTTGGGCAAAAATTAAATCTTACTGCTCCCGAAGTTAATGCTCTTGTCGCTTTTATTCAAACATTATCAGGAACTAATGTATATGTAGATACAAAATGGTCGACACCATTTAAATAAAAAAAGCCCCAAATAGGAGCTTTTAAATTATTTAAAAAAACGGATTGTATTAAAAAGCTACATTCCATTTTGGTAATCTTCCATTTTCGTCTAGAAAGTTTTGTAAAACTTGTCCTTCTACGAATGTTGGAATCACTTTAGTTTTATCGTTGAATGTCTCATACCAAACCACTTCTAGCGTGCTGATCTCTTCAATTTTCATTTGCGCTGGCCAAGAATATTTTCTTCCTGTTTTAGCAAATTGGTGTCCTTCAACAATTTTTTCTTTTAGACCACCGTTTTTAATTTTCAAAGTTCCGTTATTTTGGACAGTTCCGGTAGAACCCACCATAATCAACTCTTTCTCTTCTGCTACGGCATATACTAAAAATATTCCAGATCCTTCTGAAGCATTACAAACTTCGGCTAAACTATCTTCTGTAGTGAATAAAAACTGATTGGTAACTTTGAATTTTTTTAACTCTTTATACATTTTTTTTATTTTAATTTGAATTGGCTTTAGCAAAAAAATACCCCACAAAATCGTGAAGTCCATTAGAAACCATTCGTTTATGTTTACTTTTATTAGGATTACATCTGAAAAACAGATTTATTTAATAAAGTGCAAAGATATTTCTTTAATTGAATTTATAATAAAAAAGCCCCACAAAATGTGAGGCTTTTAAAATATTTAATTAGAGTTTAGATTAACCTAAAACTTCTTTTACTTTTTTACCAATTTCAGCTGGAGAATCTACTACGTGAATACCACATTCTCGCATGATTTGCTTTTTTGCTTCAGCAGTATCGTCAGATCCACCTACGATTGCACCTGCATGTCCCATTGTGCGTCCTACTGGAGCGGTAACTCCTGCAATGAATCCTACAACTGGTTTACGGTTACCATCTGCTTTGATCCAGTGAGCTGCATCCGCTTCTAATTGTCCGCCAATTTCACCTATCATTACAATACATTCTGTTTCTGGATCGTTCATTAATAATTCAACAGCTTCTTTTGTTGTAGTTCCAATGATTGGGTCTCCACCAATACCAATAGCGGTAGTGATTCCTAATCCTTGCTTAACTACTTGATCCGCTGCCTCATAGGTTAATGTTCCCGATTTAGAAACAATACCAACAGTTCCTTTTTTGAAAACGAAACCTGGCATAATACCAACTTTAGCTTCACCCGGAGTAATTATTCCTGGGCAGTTAGGTCCTATTAGACGAGCATTTCTTTCTTTTACGTAACTATTTGCTTTTATCATGTCAGCCACAGGTATTCCTTCAGTAATTGCAATAATTACTTTTATACCTGCATCTGCAGCTTCCATTATTGCATCAGCAGCAAAAGCCGGTGGAACAAAAATGATAGTTGTATCAGCTCCTGCTTGTTCTACAGCATCTTTTACAGTATTGAAAACGGGTCTGTCTAAGTGAGTTGTTCCTCCTTTTCCTGGAGTTACGCCACCAACAACGTTAGTACCGTACTCAATCATTTGAGAAGCATGGAAAGTTCCTTCACTTCCTGTAAAACCTTGAACAATTATTTTGGAATCTTTATTAACTAAAACACTCATGATATATTTTTTATGTAGTTTTTAAAATTGTTATGCAAAAGTATAAAATAGTAAGCAGTAATCAGTGTTCAGTGTTCAGTTTTTTGACACTAAATTAGGATAATTGACTCATTTGATACCCTCTGTATAATTTATTGTCTTTTATTTCCCAAATAGCTATAAAATGTGCTAATAACATCTCTTCTCTTGGATTTTCAATTGTTTTGACAAAATGAGAATAGCGCACGGAAATTAAATTATTTTCACCAATAATATGGCTTATTCGAACTTTAGAACGAACATACGCTTTGCTTAAATCATTAGATAAATTTAATAAAGAATTATAATCCAACTGAATGAATCCTTTGCTGCTATTCCATTCTACTATTACTTCCGGGTGCAAATAATCTTTGATGACTTCGCTGTCGATTAAAGCATCTGATTTATAAAATTGTTGAACGATTTCTTTTGCAGACATATTATTTTAGTTTAGTAAGAATTTCTGGTATCTTTTTAATATTGGCCAGTTGCTTCAATTTTTCTCTTGATTCCTCAATTGGCGTTCCAAAATAGGATTTACCTCCTTCTACTGATTTTGTAACTCCGGTTTGTCCTAGAATAACAGCCTTTGCTCCTATTGTGATTCCGCTGGTAGTTCCTACTTGTCCCCATATTGTAACTTCATCTTCTATAATAACGCATCCGGCAATTCCGGTTTGTGAAGCAATTAAACATTTTTTCCCAATCACGGTGTCATGACCTACATGCACCTGATTGTCAATTTTTGTGCCTTCACCAATAATAGTATCGCCAGTAACACCTTTGTCAATTGTACAAAGCGCTCCAATTCCCACATTGTCTTTGATGACCACTCTTCCGCCGGAAAGTAATTGATCGTATCCTTCGGGACGTTTTTTATAGTAAAAAGCATCGGCACCCAAAATTGTTCCTGCGTGAATGATTACATTATCACCAATTACGGTATAATCATAAATAGAAACATTAGAATGTATCACACAATTTTCTCCAATGACAACATGATTTCCAATAAATGTATTGGGCTGTATTACAGTTCCTTCACCTATTGAAGCTGAAGCAGCTATTGAAACATTTGAATACTGAAAAGGTTTAAAGTGTTTTGTTAATGTGTTGAAATCCCTAAACGGATCATTAGAAATAAGTAATGCTTTTCCATCAGGACAAGCTACATTTTTATTGATTAAAACTATAGTTGCCGCTGAGTTTAACGCTTTATCATAATACTTAGGATGATCTACAAAAACAATATCACCAGATTCGACAACATGAATTTCATTCATTCCAGTCACTGGAAAATTTTTATCACCAACATATTCACAGCCGATGATATTTGCAATTGCTTCTAAAGAGTAAACTTTTTGGAATTTCATTTATTATTTAGTATTCAGTGTTCAGTGTTCAGTGTCCAGTGTCCAGTATATCTGATTACTGAACACTAATTACTGCAAACTATTCTTTAACTCGTTCCATATAAGAACCTGATGCAGTATCTATTTTAATTTTATCTCCTTCATTGATAAACAAAGGTACATTTACAGTGGCTCCTGTTTCAACAGTTGCTGATTTTGTTGCATTTGTAGCAGTATTTCCTTTGATACCTGGTTCCGCATAAGTCACTTCAAGAATTACAGATGCCGGCATATCTACAGAAAGAGGTAAATCAGTCTCTGTATTGATACTTACCATTACATTTTCGCCTTCTTTTAATAATCCTGGGGAATCCAAAATATTTTTATTCAAGGAAATTTGCTCAAAGGTTTCTGTATTCATAAAATGGAATTCATCACCTTCCGGATACAAATATTGAAATTTATGATTTTCAACTCGAACTTCCTCAATTTTATGACCCGCAGAAAAAGTGTTATCCAATACTTTTCCGTTTGTTAAACTTCTTAATTTAGTTCTAACGAAAGCTGGTCCTTTTCCTGGTTTTACATGAAGAAATTCAATTATTTTGTAGATATCGTTGTTGTATTTAATACACAATCCGTTTTTAATGTCTGATGTAGATGCCATTTTTATTTTTATTTGTTGATTTGTTGATTCTTAATAATTTCCTGAATAGCCTTTCATTACACCTCTTGAGGAGTTTCGAATAAAATCAATGATTTCATCTCTTTCCGGCGTGGCCTCCATTTCAGCTTCAATAATACCTAAAGCTTGTGTGGTATTATAATTTTTTTGGTACAGAATTCTGTAAATATCTTGAATTTCTCTGATTTTTTCTGTTGTAAAACCACGTCTTCTTAATCCCACAGAATTAATACCTACATACGACAAAGGTTCTTTTGCGGCTTTGGTAAACGGGGGAACATCTTTTCTTACTAAGGATCCACCAGAAATCATGGCATGATCTCCAATATGGATAAATTGATGAATGGCAGCCAATCCTCCAATAACGGCATATTTACCAACGGTTACATGACCAGCCAGAGCGACTCCGTTTACAATAATAGCATTATCACCTATGTGACAATCGTGGGCAATATGCGCCGTTGCCATTACCAAACAATTATTACCTAAGGTAGTCTGTCCGGAGGCTATTGTTCCTCTGTTGATGGTCACACATTCTCTTATGGTACAATTATCTCCAATAATTGCTAAAGAATCTTCTCCGCCAAATTTTAAATCCTGTGGAACTGCTGAAATTACTGCACCAGGGAATATATTACAATTTTTTCCTATTCTTGCGCCTTCCATTATGGTAACGTTAGATCCTATCCAAGTGCCATCCCCAATAACTACATTATTATGGATGGTTGTAAACGGTTCAATGACAACATTCTTGGCGATTTTAGCGCCGGGATGAACATATGCTAGTGGTTGATTCATATTCTTTGTTTAATCGTTTAACTGTTTAATCGATTAACCGAATACACGATTAACCAAATCAACAAAAAAATTACTGTTTCTTAGCAATTTGGGCCATCAATTCTGCTTCAGCAACCAGTTTTCCATTTGCATACGCATTTGCTTGCATATGACAAATACCTCGTCGGATTGGCGTAATTAAATCGCATTTAAAAATCAAAGTATCGCCTGGTAATACTTTGTGTTTAAATTTAACATTATCTATTTTCATAAAATAAGTCAAATAGTTCTCCGGATCCGGAACCGTGCTTAAAACAAGAATCCCTCCTGTTTGCGCCATGGCCTCCACAATTAAAACACCTGGCATAACCGGAGCTTCAGGAAAATGACCTACAAAAAAGTTTTCGTTCATGGTTACATTTTTCATTCCAACCACATGAGTTTCTGACATTTCGATAATTCTGTCAATCAATAAAAATGGGGGTCTATGAGGCAGAACTGCCATGATTTTATGAATGTCCATCAATGGTTCCTGATGTAAATCAAAAACAGGAACATAATTTCGTTGTTCAATTTTTATGATTTTAGCCATTTTCTTCGCAAATTGTGTATTGACAAAATGTCCTGGTTTGTTAGCTATTACCTTACCTTGTATTTTAGTTCCAATTAAAGCTAAATCACCTATTACATCAAGTAGTTTGTGTCTTGCCGCTTCATTCGGATAATGCAAAGTCAGATTGTCTAAAATACCATTTGGTTTAACCGTTATTTGCTCTTTTCCAAAAGCGAGTTTTAAACTTTCCATTGTAGTGGCTGATATTTCTTTATCAACATACACGATAGCATTATTTAAATCACCTCCTTTTATCAAACCGTTCTCTAAAAGAGATTCTAATTCATGCAAGAAACTGAAGGTTCTTGACTCAGATATCTCCGTTTTGAAATCAGAAATATTTTTCATAGTCGCATTTTGAGTCCCTAAAATTTTAGTTCCAAAATCAACCATTGCCGTAACACAGTAATAATCACTTGGCATCACTAAAATTTCGCTGCCTGTGGCTTCATCAGTAAATGAAATAACTTCTTTTACTATATATACATTCCTTTTTGCACTTTGTTCTTCGATACCCGCTTTTTCAAGAGCTTCAACAAAGAATTTAGAGGAGCCATCCATTATTGGTAGTTCAGAAGCATTCAATTCTATGATGACATTATCTAAGTCACAACCCGTCAATGCCGCTAAAACATGTTCTGGTGTTTGAATTTTTACTCCTAACTTTTCTAAATTGGTTCCTCTTTGTGTATTTACTACATAATTTGCATCAGCTTCCACAATAGGTTGTCCCTCTAGATCTACTCGAACAAAAGTAAAACCATTATTGACTGGAGCAGGTTTAAAAGTCATTTTCACTTCTTTACCTGTGTGTAATCCAACTCCAGTTAGAGAGATTTCTGTTTTGATGGTCTTCTGTTTAACCATTTTTTCCATTTTTTTGGTTTAAAATTTGTTTTTTTAATTCTTCGATTTCTGCAACAATTTTGGGTAAATTCTTGAAATGAACGTACGATTTACTAAAATCATTGTACCCAAATGCGGGACTTCCTTGTAAGATTTCATTATCTTTAATATTCCTTCCTACACCACATTGCGCTTGAATTCGTACATTATTGCCAATGGTTAGGTGTCCAGAAATTCCAACTTGGCCACCAATCATTCCGTTTTTGCCAATTTTAGTTGAACCCGCAACACCGGTTTGCGCCGCTATTACCGTATTCTCCCCAATTTCAACATTGTGCGCAATTTGAATTTGATTGTCCAGCTTCACGCCTTTTCGTATAATAGTTGAACCCATTGTGGCTCTATCTATTGTAGTACAAGACCCAATATCAACATTGTCTTCAATAATAACATTTCCTATTTGTGGGATTTTAGTGTAAGTTCCGTCTGGATTAGGTGCAAAACCAAAACCATCTGAACCTATTATAGCTCCGGAATGTATCGTACAGTTATTCCCTATTATGGTCTCTGAATAAATTTTTGCACCAGCAAATAGAATAACATTATCCCCTACTACTACATTATCACCCAGAAAACAATTGGGATAAATTTTTACGTTTTCTCCTAAAACGACATTTTGACCTACATAACTAAAACTCCCTAAATATAAACTTTCTCCATATTTAACGCTGTCCGAAAGGAAAGAGGGTTGTTCTATCCCACTTTTATTTAATTTTACCTGATTGTAAAATTCTAATAATTTAGAAAATGCGGAATACGCATCAATCACTTTAATCAAAGTTGTAGTAATTGGTGCCTCTGCTATAAAAGTATCATTAACAATTGTTACAGATGCTTTAGTAGAATAAATATAATTCTGATACTTGGGGTTTGACAAGAAAGTTAGTGATCCTTCGATGCCTTCTTCGATTTTTGATAATCTAGAAACTTCTGCCATGGGATTTCCTACAACTTCACCTTCTAAAATCCCTGCTATTTGTTCTGCTGTAAATTTCATCCCGACAAAAATATAAAAAATAGGTTTTAAATACTGAATTTATAACAGTTGTTTTGGAAAACATATGTAATATTTAGTAACGGATTTAGATAATGATTTCAAATTCAATTGATCAGAGGCATCCACAACGTCTTCAATTGTTTTGTCTTTATTCAAAATCCGTATGGGTTCTGCCTGTTTGCTGTAAGCCTGATTTTTTATTTTTCCTCTAAAAATAAAATAGTTTGTTTCTTGTAAAGAAATATGATGCTCTGCTGCAAAACGTTCTTTCAACGGCTGTAATTCTTCCAAAGTGACTTTTTCACTCGTCAATTTTATTTTTAATAAATCACGGTTTACAATCATTTTACTCAAAGACGACAGAATAAAATCATCCTCTTTTTGCCAAGCTTTTAAAGCCCCAATAATATCAAAATCATCTAATTGTGCAAATAAATCTAACCTCCGAGCATCAAATGTGTCCATCGTAACTTTATTTTCTATAAAAAAAGACAACGGCTTGCTGCAAGGCAATTGTACTCCTTTTAAGGTCAACTCTTTAGCTCTTTTTAGGACTTTCGTCAAAATTAACTCGGCCACTAAACTGGTTTTGTGTAAATAAACCTGCCAGTACATTAATCGTCTGGACATCAAGAATTTTTCAACAGAATAAATTCCTTTTTCTTCAATAACCAAAACATCATCCGCAACATTCATCATTTGGATCAATCGTTCTGAATTGACATTGCCTTCTGAAACACCCGAATAAAAACTATCGCGTTTCAAATAATCCATACGATCCATATCCAATTGGCTCGAAATAAGTTGCAGCATAAATTTCCGGTCATATTCCCCCTTGAAAACCTGAATGGCTAGACTCAACTGGCCCTTGAATTCCACATTTAACTGATTCATGAACAATAAGGAAATTTCCTCATGATGTACATCCTCAACGATACTTCTTTCCATAGCATGCGAAAAAGGGCCATGTCCTATATCGTGTAACAAAATGGCAATATAGAGTGCATTTTCTTCTTCAGGAGATATTGAAACTCCCTTAAAACGCAATACATCAACCGCTTTTTGCATTAAATGCATACAACCTAAAGCATGATGAAAACGGGTATGATTGGCACCAGGATATACTAAATACGACAAGCCCATCTGGGAAATACGGCGCAAACGCTGAAAATAAGGATGCTGTATTAAATCGTAAATTAAGGCATTGGGTATGGTAATAAACCCATAAATGGGATCATTGAATATTTTTAGCTTATTGATTTGACTCACTATAAGTTTTTTTTTAGGTCAACAAATATAAGTAATTTAGATTTCAAAAACAGAACAATGCTAATTGTGCTGTAGCGCTAAAAAAACGGAACGTTTTAGCACTCCGTTGGTATTTAATTTTATATTTTTCTGATCCAAATATTTCGAAATTGATTTTTAGAATCATGATCCTGAAGCGAAATAACATCCTCTCCATGAGCCGAGGGATAATTATGCAAACCGATGTAAAGTGTCAACCCGTTTATTGTAGTATTATTTTGGACTAAAACACCATTCAAAAACACGGTAATTCTTGCCGGAGCATCAATTTTACCATCTGCTTTGAAACGAGGTGCCGTATATATTACATCATAAGCATTCCATTCTAATGGTGTTTTCACGGCGTTTACTAAAGGTGGATGATCTTTATAAATACTTCCGGCCTGGCCATTACTATAGGTTCTATTATTATAGGAATCTAATATTTGTAATTCATATCTGTTTTGGAAAAATACGCCACTGTTTCCTCTTGCCTGTCCCCCATCTAAAACAACATCCGGCGCGCTCCATTCCAGGTGCAGCTGACAATCCCCAAAAACCATTTTAGTTTGAATGGCTCCGGTACCCGGAACAACTTCCATGTAATCTTGATCAACAATTTTCCATCCTGCCGGTTTATTTATATCTTTCTGGCTCACCCATTGCGCTAAATTTTTACCGTCAAATAAAATAATCGCATCCGAAGGCGCATTTCCAAGGGTTTTAGCCGGGGTAATACCTTTTACTTCTGGTTCCCAAATTTCAGTCATTTCTGGTTTCATTGACATTGGGGAAACCTCTGGCGGAGTATTTACATAGTTGTGTTGCGCCATAACTGCTGTTGCAGAGAATAAAGAAATCATTAATAAAGAGTTCTTGAAGTTTTTAGATTTCATAATAAAATTCATTTGGTTTGATAAATTACGGATAAATGTTCACTTTTCAATATTAAGCATTTTTTTTTCACCAACTAACTTTTAATCTAATTATAACTAAATGAGGAATAAACTTTAGATTTTTATTGTAGAAGCAGTAACTTCATTAACTACAATTTGTTAAATAAATTAACATAGATTTAAGTTCGCTTAGTTCGGTAAACACCGAACTAAATAGTACTTTTGCAAAAAAATTATGAACAATATCCCTAAAGAAAGAGAAGAACTTATAGAAATGTTCGGAATTCATTTTGAGTTACTGTATAATTTATCTCCACTTGGCTCCAGAATTCTGGGACTATTAATAATTGATGGCTGCAAAAAAGGATTAACCTTTGAAGAAATAGTTGAAAAACTGGGCGCCAGTAAAAGTTCGATTTCTACGAACTTGAATCTGCTGCTAAAAATGGACAAAATAAATTATTATACGTTAACTGGTGATCGAAAAAAATATTTCAAATCCAGTCCATTTAGCGAAAGACTGACTAATTATCTAAAAATACTTGATTTTGAAAAACAAATAATCGAAAAATTGCAAGCGTACCGTGAAAAAAACATTTCATGTCCTGAAGAGCAGTGCAATCTGGAAAATACAAAAGCATACAAAAAACATGTAATAGAAGTCGAAGAATTATTGATTAAAACCATCCATAAATTCAAAGAAATAGAAAATAATAATAGTAAAATAATAATTAATCAATTTTAGTAAATAGTCCCAGATGAAAAAAAAATATTTTATAAGTGTAATTTTATTATCAATAAGCTTGCTCTCCTGCAAAAAAGAAACGGCTAAAACGGCTCCTTCTGTTATGTCCTACAAAGTGGTTGAGATAGCAACCTCTAATACAACTTTATTAGCTGAATATCCTGCGAGTTTAGAAGGCGTTACCGATATAGATATTCGTCCAAAAGTAGATGGATATATTCAAAAAATATATGTACAAGAAGGACAAGAAGTTAAAAAAGGGCAATTGCTTTTTAAATTAGAGACTCAAACAGCAACCCAGGAAGCTGGCGCTGCAAAAGCAAAAGTTGCGGCTGCTCAAGTGGAGGTAAATCGTTTAATCCCTTTGGTAGAGCGTGACATCATCAGTGATGTGCAATTAGAAACGGCTAAAGCAAATTTAGCTAGTGCTAAAAGTACATATCAAAGTATCGTTGCCAGAATTAATTATGCTACTATAAAAAGTCCTGTTAACGGAATTGTAGGAACTTTACCTTTAAGACTTGGAAGTTATGTAAGCAGCCAAACCGTTGAACCTTTAACCCGAATTTCGGATGTGAGCACGATTTATGCCTATTTTTCAGTAAATGAAAAAGAACAATTGGATATCATGATGAATACTCCAGGAAAGTCATTTCAAGAAAAAATAAACAAAATGGAAGCGGTAAATTTAATTTTAAGCAATGGGATGCAATATGAACAAAAGGGTAAAATTGAAACCTTTAGCGGACAAGCCAACACACAAACAGGATCGTTTAATGTACGAGCACGTTTTACAAACGGAAACAAATTGTTGCGTTCTGGAGAAAGTGGAACGATACAAATCCCTACACATTTAGAGGATGTTATTGTCATTCCTCAAAATGCAACATTAGAATTACAAGACAAACGCATTGCACTTGTTGTGGATAAAAACAACAAAGTGCAAGCAATCCCAATTGAAGTTCGCGCAATTCCTGGAGGTCAATTTTTTGTAGTGGATAGCGGATTAAATGTAAACGATAAAATACTTGTTGAAGGAGTGGGGATAGTAACTGAAGGAACCCTCATTAAGGCTGAAATTATTGATTTTAAAACTATCATCAATCCAACAAAAAAGTAATTCAGAAACTAATTATTGAATAAATAACAAAATATGTTTTCAAAATTCATTGACAGACCGGTATTGTCAACGGTGATCTCTATTATCATCGTAATTTTAGGAGTTTTAGGGTTAATCTCACTCCCTGTCTCACAATATCCAGAAATAGCGCCACCTACGGTAACCGTAGCAGCAAACTATCAAGGCGCCAGTGCCGAAGTTGTAATGAGCTCGGTAGTAATTCCATTAGAAGAACAAATCAACGGTGTTGAAGACATGACTTACATGACTTCTACATCAAATAATGACGGTTCAGCAGCTATTAATATTTACTTTAAATTAGGTACAAATCCAGATTTAGCAGCTGTGAATGTGCAAAATCGTGTTTCACGTGCTACACCTTTGTTGCCTCAAGAAGTTACAAGAGCCGGTGTAACAACTTCAAAGAGACAAAGCGACAATATTTTGATTTTATCTTTATACAGCGACAACCCGGATTATGATGATACTTTCCTTCAAAATTATGCTAACATTAATATTTTACCAAAAATAAAACGTGTAGCAGGAGTTGGAGAAGCAATGATTTTTGGACAAAAAGACTACTCGATGCGTATTTGGCTCAAGCCAGATGTAATGGGAGCTTATGGACTTGTTCCTTCGGATATTACAGCTTTATTGGCTGAGCAGAATATTGAAGCCGCTCCCGGTCAGTTAGGTGAAAGTAGTGACCAATCTTTTCAATATACATTAAAATACAAAGGGCGCCTGCAAGATGTAAAAGAGTTCGAAGAAATTATTATCCGTTCAACCCAAAACGGAGAAATCCTTAAATTAGGGGATGTTGCAAAAATTGAATTGGGGGCTGTAAATTACGCCAGTAATGCGTACACAAATGGAAACAAATCTATTGCAATTGCTATTGCACAAACTGCAGGATCAAATGCACAAGAAGTAATTGAAGGTTCCTTAAAAGTGTTAAATGAAGCGGAAGTAAATTTCCCGAAAGGGGTAAAATATGCCACCTTAATTAATGCAAATGACTTCTTAGAAGAATCTATCACTAAAGTGATCTATACTTTGATTGAAGCCTTTTTATTGGTTTTTATTGTGGTTTTTATCTTCTTACAAGACTGGAGATCTACCCTTATACCAGCAATATCCGTACCTGTTGCAATTGTAGGTACTTTCTTTTTCCTAAGTTTATTTGGCTTTACCATTAATTTATTAACTCTTTTTGCCTTAGTATTGGCCGTGGGAATTGTGGTCGATGATGCCATTGTAGTAGTTGAAGCCGTCCATGCCAAAATGGAAGCTGGGGAACATGATCCCAAAAAAGCAGCTCATAGTGCCATGCAAGATATTAGTAGTGCAATTATTTCTATTACACTTGTTATGTCAGCGGTATTTATTCCTGTTTCTTTTATTAGCGGTTCAGCGGGCGTTTTCTACAAGCAGTTTGGAATAACTTTGGCTGTTGCAATTGTATTATCAGCTATTAACGCCCTAACACTTTCTCCTGCTTTGTGTGCCATTTTCTTGAAAGAACACGATAAAAACTCAAAGAAAAAAGGTTTTGCAGAACGCTTTTATACGGCATTCAATGTTGGGTTTGAAACAACAACCGCTAAGTATAAAAGATCTGTTGAGTTTTTTATAAAACGTAAATGGTTGGCTTTTTTAGGAATTGCCATTTTTGCAGGGATTTTTATCTTATTATTAAATATTACGCCAAAGGCTTTTGTTCCGGGTGAGG
This sequence comes from Flavobacterium sp. ZB4P23, assembly GCF_003970375.1. Lineage (NCBI taxonomy): Bacteria > Pseudomonadati > Bacteroidota > Flavobacteriia > Flavobacteriales > Flavobacteriaceae > Flavobacterium > Flavobacterium sp. ZB4P23. The sequence goes on along the minus strand of NZ_RYDK01000001.1, from coordinate 106,653 downwards.
ATACAGGAGCAATTCTTTCAGACGTTTCTCTTCCGCCCGGCACTTCATTAGAAAGAACCGAGGAAGTATTATTGCAAATTGAAAATAAAGTAAAAGATATTCCTGAAATAAAAGAAGTACTTCGTATTTCAGGTCGTAGTTTAATAAGTGGTACAGGTAGTAATTACGGAATGGTAATTGTAAAATTAAAAACTTGGGCTGAACGTAAAGATGCGAATCAGGAAATAAATGCAGTAATAGCTGAATTGTTTAAGCGTACGGCTTCTGTTAAAGATGCAAAAGTCCTGTATTTTGCTCGTCCTACACTTGTTGGTTTTGGTTTCACCAATGGTTTTGAATTTCAATTACAAGATCAAAAAGGAGGAACAATTGAGGAGTTGGATGAAGTAAAAAGTAAATTTTTAGGAGCTTTAAATAGCCGTCCCGAAATCAAATATGCAACTACCTCTTTTTCTCCAAATTATCCGCAATACCGAATTGATTTGAATGTTGCTACCATAAAGAAATCAGGGTTAACTGTCACGGATGTTTTAGGCACGATGCAAGGATATTATGGTGGCGTTTATGCTTCTAATTTCAACAAATTTGGAAAACAATTTCGGGTGGTTTACCAATCTGAACCCGAATTTAGAAGTAATCCCGAATCGTTAAATCAAGTATTGGTAAGAAATAATACTGGTCAGATGGCTCCTATTTCACAATTTGTGACTTTAGTAAAAGTATTTGGCCCTCAGGCAATAGAACGTTTCAATTTATTCACTTCTATAAAAGTAACAGGGGCTCCAAATGAAGGTTTCAGCTCAGGTGATGCCATTAAAGCAGTTGAAGAAGTGGCAAGTCAAACCTTACCTATTGGTTATGGTTATGAGTTTTCAGGAATGACTCGTGAGGAAATAAGTGCTGGCGGTCAAACATTGTATATTTTCCTATTGTGTTTGGTTTTTGTATATTTCTTGTTAGCCGCTCAATATGAGAGTTATATGTTGCCTTTTGCGGTATTAATTTCATTGCCAATTGGTTTAGCAGGAGCATACTTATTTGCTTATTTTTTCAATGTGAGTGATAATATTTACCTACAAATAACACTTATTATGCTTATTGGATTACTCGCTAAGAACGCCATTTTAATCGTCGAGTTTTCTGTAGATTCCAGAAAAAAAGGAATGAGTATCACCCAAGCGGCTATTCATGGTGCAGTTGCTCGTTTACGTCCTATATTGATGACATCATTTGCATTTATTTTCGGATTATTGCCTTTGATGTTAGCTAAAGGAGCTGGAGCTGTTGGGAATAATGCTATTGGAACTGGAGCAATTGGCGGTATGTTAATAGGAACCATTTTTGGTATTTTTGTAATACCGGTATTGTTTATCGTTTTCCAAACCTTACAAGAAAAAATTTCTACAAAACCACTTCCGATAACAAATCAGGAAACTGATGTCGCACTTTTAAATAAAGAAAATGAAGAATAAGTTAATTAAAATAGCAGTAGTTGTTATAACCGCTACTGTAATGCAGTCGTGCTTTGTTGCTAAAAAATACGATAGGCCAGAATTAAAAACCGAAAATCTTTACAGAACTGAAGTTGTTTCAAATGATACCACTTCACTTGCTAATGTTGCTTGGGATCTCGTTTTTACCGATCCTCTTTTGCAAGGGTATATCAAAAAAGGGTTAAACAATAACCTGGATATCAGAATTGCAATGCAAAATATCCAAGCTGCCGAGGCTGCCATGCGACAGGGAAAAGCCGGGTATTTTCCAACACTTTCTGTAGGTGCCGACTGGACGCATCAAGAGCTTTCTAAAAACAGTCAATTAGGTGCCTTAATAAGTGGTGGTGGTGGTGCAACTAATGTAGATCAATACCTGTTTACAGGGAATCTTTCTTGGGAAGCAGACATTTGGGGAAAAATACGAAGCAACAAGCGCGCAGCAAATGCGGCCTATCTTCAAACTACAGCAGCGAATCAAGTGGTCAAAACACAATTAATTGCTACCCTTGCCGCAACCTATTATCAATTGCTTTCTGTTGACGCGCAAATAAAATTAGCAGAACGAACCTTGATTAACAGAAATCAAAGTATTGAAACAATTGTAGCATTAAAGGCGGCAGGAAATGTTACCGAAGTTGGTGTGAAGCAAACCGAGGCGCAAAAATATGCTACCGAAATTATCCTTGCTGATTTAAAGAATAATAGTATCATTCTTGAAAACACGATGAGCATTCTTATGGGTGAAGCTTCTGCCAAAATTGAAAGAAGCACTTTTGAAACACAATCCTTACAACCAACCATTACACTTGGTGTACCTGCTACGTTACTAAGAAACAGACCTGACGTGATTGCAGCAGAATACAACTTTATTTCGAGTTTTGAGCAAACCAATGTAGCTAAAAGTAATTTTTATCCAACGTTAAAACTTACCGCAACAGGTGGACTTCAGAGTATTGATTTGAAAGAATGGTTTAGCGCTAATTCCCTTTTTGCTAATGTAATTACAGGTTTGACACAACCTATTTTTAATCAAAGACAGATTAAAACCAGATTTGAAATTGCAAAAGCAAATCAGGAAAAAGCCTATCTTCAGTTTGAGCAGTCTTTGTTGACCGCCGGAAAAGAAGTTTCGGATGCATTGGCACAATACAACAATGAAACCTACAAACTCACCGTGAGGGGAAAACAAGTAGCTGCATTGAATAAAGCCACTGATTATTCAGATGAATTATTGACGTACGGACTAGCGAATTATTTAGAAGTTTTAACTGTAAAAGACAATGCTTTGAATGCAGAATTAAGCTTGATAGACAATAAATTCCAACAATACAAAGCCATAATTCAATTGTACAGAGCCCTTGGTGGGGGCTGGCAATAAGACTTACTTGATTAATTAGAATTGATTTCTGTTAGTTCCAGAACCACTGTTTATTGTATAAGCAGTGGTTTTGTCTTTTAATTCGGATTCCAATATTTAAGTAGTGGACTTTCTCAGTGAAAGAGTAAAGTATAAAAAAATACAAACCCAAACGTAAGAAGCGTAATTAATACGAATCCAAAGAACATACTTCTTTGGGACTCAATTACTGGTTTGTTGTCTTTGTATAAACTCATCACCACTCCATTAGCACCGTACCCAAAAATAAATTTACAGGCTACTTCTTGCTCATTTTCAATCATTTTAAAATGATGTGTAGCTCCGGTTATCGAATTTTTTTCCGAAACTACTTTTCCGTTCAATACGATAGTTTCTTTTGCCATAAAAGAATTAAAAACTTCTATCTTATTGTCTCCAAGAGTGATTGTTGTAAACTTCATTATTCAATTTGCTTTAGTATTTAATTACGTCCTTTCAAAGTATTATAAATCTCTGTTGTTGGGTAAAAGTATATAATTATTGAAGCAATAAACAGGACTGCACATTTAAATCAGAATTTTAAGGAATAAAACCATAATATAAACCTCAAAAATGTACTTATTATCTCATTGTCAGATGCAACCCCTATTTTTACAATAGTAAAAGTGAGTTGAGAATCATAATACAGTATTTACTTTTCGTTAAATTTAGTGTTAATATTAGAAAACCTTTATTTTTTTTAGTAAGTTTAAACATTAGATATTTTTTTACCTATTTTCAGGAAACTGTCTATTGATCTTTAATCTAATTTCAAGTACTTATGATAACATTAAACGTAAATAATAAAACCTATCAAGTTGATGTAAGTCCGGACATGCCTCTACTATGGGTAGTAAGGGACACACTGGGCCTGACTGGAACAAAATTTGGTTGTGGTGTTGCACAGTGCGGAGCATGCGTGTTGCATCTTGATGGAGAAGCAGTTCGATCCTGCGTAACTAAAGTCAGCAGGGCCGAAGGAAAAAAAATAACCACAATTGAAGGCTTGTCTTTACATAATGACCACCCAGCGCAACTGGCATGGAATGAAATGGATGTACCCCAATGCGGATACTGCCATTCCGGCCAAATCATGTCAGCTGCAGTGTTATTGAGAGAAAATCCAAAACCGACTGATAAGGATATTGATGACGCGATGTCAGGAAATATTTGTCGATGCGGAACCTATCCTCGTGTAAGAAAAGCCATTCATTTAGCCGCACAATTACAAGAAAAAGATAAAAGATAAAAGATACTTCAATATACTAAATCAACTTTTTATAGGATATTCCTCTCTTAAAATAATCAATTTACTATGGCTTCATTCCAAAAAAATAAAACGGCTGTTATTCTCTTTTTTTTGCTCGTTAGTGTAGTTGCATTGGGCTGGACACTAAAACCGGAGAATGAAAGTGAATATATAAATATTAATCCTACTGTAATCATCAAGGACAGCATTGCCTCTGTAAAAGCATTCCAAAAGGTTTATAAAGTTTTAATGAGTCCCCGTTGCGTGAACTGCCACCCTATTGGTGACGTTCCTTTACAAGGAGAAGACAGTCATTTACATGTCATGGCTCCTAAACGCGGTATTGACGGAAGAGGATTATATGCCATGAAATGTACGAATTGCCACCAAACTCAAAATACACCTGGATTACATACACCACCAGGAAATTCAGACTGGCACTTGCCACCTGCTGATATGAAAATGGTTTTTGAAGGCAGAACAGCACACCAGCTGGCAAAACAATTAATGGATCCATCTAAAAACGGACATATGGATATTAATAAACTCAAAAAACATGCTGATGATGCTTTTGTTCTTGCAGGATGGAATCCGGGCGAAGGGCGCAGCCTACCGCCACTGACCCATGCAGAGTTTAAAAAAGAATGGCTGACATGGCTAAATAACGGTGCATATGCTCCCGCCAAATAATTTCTAAACCAGAGTATTGTAAAATAAATAATTTCTAAAGTATGATGGATTCAAAAAACAATTTAGTAAATACAAGACGAAGCTTTCTCAAACTTACTGGTTTGGGTGGGGCTGCTCTTTGTATGGGGTTTTATTTACCCGGCGATACAGTTCCAACTTTAATAAAACCATCCGATTTAACAGCAGCTGATATTGAAATGTGTGCCTGGATACTCATCAATACCTCCGGAAAAGTAACCATAGTGAGTCACCGTGCAGAAATGGGTCAGGGTGCCTATCATTCCATTCCGCAAATTATAGCCGAAGAACTAGAAGTAAATTTAAAAGATATAGACGTAGTATTTGCCCAAGGAAATGAAAAAAAATACGGAAACCAGATTACTGGTGGTAGCTCAACCATAAGATCCGCGTACAAAAAATTACTAAAATTGAGCGCCACGGCACGTGAAATGCTGATTGCCGCAGCTGCGCTCCAATGGAATGTATCCGTTGACGATTGCTATGCCGAAGCAGGACATGTTATTCACAGGCCTTCTGGCAAAAAGAAACACTATGGAGAACTGGCAACCCAAGCTTCAAAATTAGAAGCTCCTAAAAATCCTAAACTCAAAAAAATATCCGAATATAAGCTTATCCGCCAGCCATTACACCGTTTGGATACGCCCATGAAAACAAATGGGACTGCTATTTTTGGCCTCGATAAAAAGATTCCAGGCATGCTCTATGCAGCCGTAGAACGAAATCCAAGACTTCGTGGAACTGTAAAAAGTTTTGATGATTCCGTGGCAAAAAAAATTCCTGGGGTAAAACAGATTTTTGTGGTAAAAATGGTGGTCCACAATACCATTCGGGAAGGAGTCGCCGTTGTGGCTGATTCGACTTGGGCAGCGATGCAGGGGAAAAAGGCTTTAATAGTTGAATGGGATGATACTGGATTTGAACATGTAAACAGTCCCGAAATATTCAAACGCCAGGAAGAATTTATAAAAACAAAGGAAGGATTGCCTCTTAAATCTCAAGGTGATCCTACTGCAATCATAGAAAAATCAAATAAGAAACTGGATGTAATCTACCAGACCCCGTACCAATCGCATAGCTGTATGGAACCGCTGAATTGTATTGCCAATTTCCAAGGAGATACTGTAGAAATTTGGGGTCCGATTCAAGCACCTGGATGGGTTCAGGATTTTATAAGCACCCAAATGGGAATTGCAAAAGAAAAGGTAATTGTAAATATGACTTTCCTCGGTGGTGGTTTTGGAAGAAAAGCCTTTACCGATTATCCTCATGAAGCGGTATTGATTTCAAAAGAAATTGGAGCTCCGGTTCAGGTAGTTTGGACACGAGAGGATGACCTTAAGCAGGGCCCTTACCGACCAGGAATCTCTTATCGTTGTGAAGGTGTAATAAAAGGCGGGAAAATTGAAGCGCTTAAATTTAGAATGGCAGGCCAAAATAACGACCACTGGAGTGGAGGAAAGAAAGACGTTCCTAATGATAGTACCAGCGAAGGATTCCTTGAACCCTATTATGCGAGTATCAAAAATTTAAGCATTTCAGATGTTCCCTTTGAAACACCACTACCAACAATGTGGTGGCGTTCAGTGTATGCTTCTACAAACGGATTTGCGTTTGAAAGTTTTATGGATGAAATGGCTGTAGAAGCTGGCGCGGATCCGCTGGATTTTAGAAGAGCTCATCTACAGGATGAAAGATGCCAAAAACTAATTGACAAAATGGAAGAAGTCTCCGGCTGGAAAAAAAGAAGTAAAAATGAAGGCTATGGTGTAGCCATCACTGAATGTTTCAAATCAACGGTAGGACACATTGTAAAAGTTTCAAAAAATGCCTCTGGAGGTGTAAAAATAGATAATGTTTGGGCCGTCATAGATTGTGGCTGGTATGTAAATCCGGATATTATTCGCGCGCAGGTTGAAGGTTCCATCGTCATGGGTCTGGGTGCGGCAACAATACATGAAATAACATTTAAGGATGGTATAGTAGAACAAAATAATTTTTATGATTACCCAATGCCTCGTATTACGGATATTCCACAAATAGAAGTGTATATTATAGACAATGAAGAAGATGCAGGCGGAGTTGGAGAACCCGGTCTTCCTCCTTTTGCACCAGCGTTGACAAATGCCATTTTTGACCTGACAGGCAAAAGAATACGAAAATTACCGTTTAGTCTGGCAACGGTATAATGCCCTATTTTTTTAGCCAGAATCGTTAAAACTTCAAAATGATTCTGGCTAAATTTTCTACCTTTGAAGGTGATGGCAATTACAAGCTCTTTTTTAATTCCTATGCTCCGCAAAAGCAGATTCTTAAAAACTCACAAAAGAACTAAATAAGCATAAAACCTACTTTACAACACTAGTTTAAATGTCACTTATCCAAGAAAAAATCTATTTAGATAATAATGCAACAACGCGTATTGACGATCGGGTGCTTGATGCCATGCTTCCCTATTTCACTAATTTTTATGCCAATGCAAACAGTAGCCACCTGGCTGGATTAACGGTGAAAGAAGCAGTCGAACAGGCCAGATGGCAAACAGCGGAACTAATTCAAGCAAAACCAAACGACATTATTTTTACCTCAGGTGCAACAGAAGCAATAAATCTTGCAATCAAAGGACTTGCAAACGAAAAACGCAAACATATTGTTACTGTAATTACAGAGCACGAAGCCGTTTTGGATACTTGCCTTCACCTAGAAACCATCGGATACAAAGTCAGCTATTTAGGCGTCAATAAGGATGGTATTTTAGACCTAGACCTTCTTACAGCAGCCGTGACCGAAGAAACTGCACTAGTAATTGTCATGATGGCAAATAACGAAACGGGGACACTCCAGGATATTAAAAAAATCGGGGAAATTGCTAAATCTAAAGAAGCCTATTTCCTGTGCGATGCCACTCAGGCTATAGGAAAAATTCCAATTAATGTCGTTGATTTAGGCATTGACCTTCTGTCTCTTTCTGCACATAAATTTTATGGACCAAAAGGCATCGGTGCATTATTTGTTTCCAAAAAAATAAAAGCAAAATTAACGGGTCAAATCACTGGAGGTGGTCAGCAAAACAGCAAACGAAGTGGTACTTTAAATGTTCCGGGAATCATCGGACTTGGCAAAGCCTGCGAAATTGCAAGCTTAGAAATGGAAAAGGACAGAGATAGGATAACAATAATGCGAGACTTACTTGAAAGGGAACTATTGAAAATACCCGCATCTTTTGTCAATGGTTCGCAAACAAATCGTCTTTACAATACGACCAATATTTGCTTTCGAGGCGTGAATTCTGAAAATCTTATTCTTGCTTTGCAAAATATTTCCGTTTCTAATGGTTCGGCCTGTTCGGCTGTTACATCAGAACCTTCACATGTCTTGAAAGCATTGGGTCTTACAAATGAAAATGCCTTATCTTCGATCCGATTTAGCTTAGGAAAATTTACCACTTTAGCAGAAATTGAATTGACAATTGCTACCGTTTCCGAATTAACACGGCTATTAAAGTCATAAAATAGTATGTTCTAAATCGGATTTAATCCAAGTACGAAAATTAAATTCAGCTATTTATTTTCCACTGATGGGATTGGTCATTAAAAATTTCTTTTCCCCAAATCTGAAGTTCTGCTTTCACGCGTTCTACAATTTCATTACAGGCTTCCATGGCAATGTTTCTGTGCTTAGAAGAAGTGAAAACAAACAGGCATATTTCACCCGCATTGACCACCCCAAGACTGTGATGCACATGCATACAGCTTAACTCATATTTAGAAAATAGCTCTTCCCTGATTTCCTGCATTTTTTCTAACGCCATCGCTTCATAAGCACTATATTCAATAGCTTTCACTGTTTTGCCATCAACAACATCTTCCCGAATCTGACCCAGGAAAATACTGTGCGCTCCAATATTTTTTTTAGTCGCATGTTTTGCAATGCTATCTGCTATAAATAATGGAGGAATAGCTCCTTCAATGAAAATATTTTTGATTTTTTTGATCATTATTTAAGATCTTTTAATGCATTGATGCCGTCTTTTAAGTGGCTTATTTTTTTGGTAGTTCCAAATTTTTCTAATAAAAGTGCCCCTGCTATCAAGCTACGTTTTCCACTTTGGCAGAATAATAGAATCGTACGTTCACTAATTTCTGGAATTTTTTCACTCAGCCCGGATAAGGGAAGAGCACAATATTTGAAATCAGCTTTTGGAAGCTCGTCCTTTTCCCGGACATCAATTACAATAGTATCGTTATTGGAAACTTGGTCTAAAAAATCAATAACAGAAAGGGTTTCAATTTCGGTACTTGCGAGTCCGCAGAGCAAGTTATATTCTGTGGCTTCGAATGTTATTTCATCTTTTGGTATCAAATCAGAAACGGAAACTTCCATATTAATTTCAATGACATACAGTTCATAATTAAGCAAACTGAATGTAAGGAGTCTATTAACCAATACCTCCCCTATTCCTGTAAGTAATTTAATCACCTCCCCAGCCTGCATCAACCCGATGATCCCGGGTAAAACGCCTAAAACACCCGCTTCATTGCAATTTTGAACTTCATCCGGTTTTGGAGGTTTAGGAAACAAATGGCGGTAGTTCGTCTTGTTCTTATTTTCATCTTCAATATTAAAAACAGCCACTTGCCCTTCATATTGATAAATAGCACCAAAAACCAAAGGCTTCTCTAACAAGACACAGGCATCGTTTATCAAATAGCGGGATGCAAAATTATCAGTGCAATCCACTATAATATCATAGGCACGGATGAGTTTTATTGCATTTTTAGAACTAAGTGCAATGACATAGCCCGTAATACTAATTTCAGGATTGAGGCTTAGTAGTCTTTTGCATGCAACTGTGGCTTTGTCTTTACCAATGTCATCCGTCGTGTATAAAACCTGTCGTTGCAGGTTGCTTAAGGATATGATATCATGATCTACAATGCCAATGGTACCAATCCCAGAGGCAACAAGATACTGCAAGACGGGACATCCTAAACCACCCGCTCCTATCACAAGCACCTTGGCTTTCTCCAGTTTTTGCTGTCCTTTAGTTCCAAAATCTTGAAGTGAATAATGGCGGGAATATCGGGCGTTATAATTTTCCATATTATCCTCCTGAATAAGGTGGCATAAGTGCTACCGTATCATTTTGACCAAATAAAACATTTGTTCCTGCTAATTTCATGTTGACTGCTACCGCATATTTACGATCCGACAATTCTGGAAAAAGTTGCTCTAAAGCTTCTTTCATAGACACGATGTCAGTAGCGTGCAGGCAAATTTCTTTTCCCATAATCGCTGTAATCGAACCAAATGCTATAATTTTAATTTTCATATGTAGATAATATTTGCAAAGCCTGATTTTTTATGATTTTTTCAAATACGGGCGTTTGGGGAAATTACAATAAATCTATCTTTATCCAAAACATCTTAATGCAAAATTCCGCTAAACGTTCTGAATATTTTTTTAATTACGCGTTGTTATTCTGAATTATCAAACATTTATGAGCCATAAATCATCATTAATACTAGTGTCTAAATTTAAGCAAAATTAATTTTAAAAATCCTATATTTATACTTAAACCTATTAAGAATATAATTACTCCTAATTTACATATAACTAAGCTTTTGAAAACACTAATTTATAGGAAGCCAACAGCAAAACTACAGCCAGTACATATTTCAGAATAGTAGCATTAAATTTCTTAGAACCTAAATAAGCACCCAAAAATCCTCCGACCAAAGCTACACCAACAAACAGAGCCATATCTCCCGTGAATGTAATACCTCGTGTGAGCATACCACCTAGCCCCGCTAGAGAATTCACAAATATGAATGCCGCACTTATGGCCGCAGTCTGTTTTTGATTGGTCCATTGCAACAGTAATAAAAGGGGTGAAAGCAAAATACCTCCTCCAATACCAATCATTCCCGACAGCAAGCCCACGATTCCTCCACTAATAATTGCTACGGAAACAGTATGGGGCCTCAATTGACAATCTTCTACATTTTTGAAAAAGAAAAAACGAAGAATAGGAAAAAGCAATAACACTCCCAAAATTCGCTTGTAAACCGTTTCTTCAACGGTAATCATTCCGCCAATAAAGGCCATGGGAATCGACATTGCTGCAATTGGAATAAATATTTTTTTTGAGAAAAACCCACCGCGATAATAGTGTAAAAAAGAAGTTATAGAAACGAAAAGATTGAGCACTAAAGCAGTCGGTTTCATTTCTTCAGGAGCAATACCATAAAGTGCCATTAGCGCCAGATAGCCACTGGCACCACCATGACCGACCGAAGCATATAAGAAAGCAACAAAAAAAAGAATTACGTAAAATACTTCTATAGACATTCATTTAATGAGTTAGGGATAAATAGTAAAAATATTGTTTTTTTTTGAAACAAGTATTATCCAGGCAGGAGATGAACGGCAACTTCTTCTCCGGCTAGGCAACCTTTTGATTCTTCCGGCAAAACAATAAAGCAATTCGCCTGAGCAAAAGAGTGCAAACGGAAAGATTCTTGTGCATGCAAGGGAGTTACTGTTCCATTGCTATACGAGGCCTTTAGAAAATGTGTTAATCCCGAAGCTTTAGGATAATCATGTGTAACCCTAGCGGTAATTTCCGTCAAGCTATTAGTCAAGCCCATACGATTTTCAAGTACTGGTAACACATACTCGTAAAAACAAGTCAGCGAAGACGAAGGATTTCCAGGAAGTCCAAAAATCAATTTGTCTTTTTTTGTTCCAAAAAACAAAGGCTTCCCGGGCTTCTGCTTGATTTTGTGAAATTGTTGCTCGACACCACACCGCTGCGCCACAAGAGGCACAAAATCATAATCGCCCACACTAACGCCACCGTTCAAAAGAACAATATCATGAGTGTCAAGCGCTTTTTGCAAAACGTCCTGTAATACTTCAATCTGATCTTCAGCAGTTTGTACTGTAATATCTCTGACGCCAATTTTATTTAAAACGGCTTTCAATTGAAAAGAATTGGCTTCATAGACTTGACCAAATTCTAAGGGACGACCTGGTTCTTGCAATTCATTTCCGGTAAGGATAATAGCCACTTTTGGAGGTGAATATACCCAAACTTCCGCACAGCCTATTCCGGCTAGAAAGCCTACTGCTGCCGGGGAAAGATAAGTTTCAGCCGCCATGGCAATGACTCCGCTTTCAACCTCTGCTCCTTTTAGTCTTACATTTGCTCCTTTGAAAAGTGTCTGGTCTTCAACTAGTAGTTTTCCGTTTTCAAGGCATATCCGTTCTTGCATTACTACGGTATCAGCTCCCTCCGGCAAAGGAGCGCCGGTAAATATTCTCGTAGCCTCACCTTTATTAAGTACCAGTTGTCTACTCGTACCAGCCGCCATTTCTCCTATAATGGTAAGAAGACTGTCCTTATCTTCATATTTCATAGCATAACCATCCATGGAAGATTGATGAAAATTTGGAATGTCTATCATGGCTCGAATGTCTCTTGCGGTCACTTGTCCATGAGCATATTGGAGTGCGACGAGCTCACTTTTTTTTGTCAAAGCTGCTCCCATAATTAGTTGTTTTGCTTCTTTTACAGAAATCATTTGGGATGGATCAGTTGTTCGTAATCTTCTATAGTGTCGATATCAACAGCCCCTTTTTCAAAGGGAATGCTGGCCACATCTTTTTTGTATTTTTCAATCATTTTTCGGGCTCCGGCATTACCAGAAAGCTGCATTAGCTCAGTAAAGTATTTTCTGCTGAACAAAACGGGAGTTCCCATCGTATTGGCATAACTAGAGGCGATAATACCTTTTCCGGTTTTTTTATGCTTTTCAATTAAGCTGCGGAAAACAGCAGCATCAATATGAGGCTGGTCACAAACGGCCAAAATGCAGTGCTCAATGTCTAAATTAACAAGCAGCAACTCCTCCAAGCCTTTGCTTATCGAAGACCCCATGCCTTTTTGCCAATCAGGATTTCGGCAAATTAAAACCGAATTAACTTCTTTTTCAATAGCGGTGTTCTTTGAACCCATTACAACAATCGCTTTAGTGCTTACTTCGAGTATTTGTTCTACAGTATGAAAAAGTAAGGTTTTACCATTAAATTCAAGTAACTGTTTGGGCCGACCCAAGCGCGAGGACCCCCCCGCTGTCAATAGTACTATTCCTGTTTTATTTTCCATCAGCCGCCTATTGTAATCATACTTCTATTTTTAAGTTTACTGGCATTTATATCTTCAAAAACACCACTAAATTGTCCTCCTAAAGCTTTGGCCTTAGCCATAATAGTGTCTTTTATCAAAGGCAAAATTTCTTGACCGGAACGTAAAGCGCCAAGCAAATCGGTTTCCTCTTTAGAGAATAAGCAATTTTTTAATTTTCCATCAGCCGTCAGTCGCATGCGGTTGCAAGTTTCACAAAAAGGAGAACTCATTGTACTAATTACAGCAAAGGAACCCACATGACCCGGAATCATATATTTTTTTGAGGTATCGTTGGGTTCGGGCTGCACCGGAAGGACATCATATTTTGAAGCGACTTTCAACAAAATCTCTTGCAGGGTAAAAACTTGGTTACTCGTCCAGTTATTACCACTGAAAGGCATGAATTCGATAAACCGTACTTCGATTGTATTGTGTTGGGTCAGTGCTATAAAATCCAGAATTTCGTTCTCGTTGAGGCCTTTCATCACAACCACATTTATTTTCACACGAATCCCGTGCTGCAACAGCAATTCGATATTACTTCTGACACGATGATACAAATCTCTTCGGGTAATTTTCAAAAATTTATCGGCTTGCAAAGTATCTAAGCTGATATTTATCGCCTTAATATTTGCCGCTAAAAGCTCGTCTAGCATTTCATTTATCCGCACGCCATTGGTAGTAATAGCGAGTTCAACTCCTAATTTTCCCAAAGATTCTATAATCCGTGGAGCGTCTTTTCGTACCAAAGGTTCGCCTCCGGTCAGGCGAATTTTTTTTACGCCATTGGCCACGAATAATTTGGCGATGGTTTCGATCTCTTCAACCTGCATTAATTTAGAGGCTGGTGCAAAGGCATAATTTTCTTCTGGCATGCAATAAAAACAGCGTAGATTGCAATTATCAGTCAGTGAAATCCTGAGATAGTCGTGAACGCGTCCGAATGTGTCTTTTATCATAATCAAGTATTTTTAATCCCATTCGTAGCAGGGTGTATTTTATTTTTTTTGTGTTTGAGCGAGTTCGCCGTTTTTCCTTCCATCACTGCTTTTATTTCTGCTACAACAGAAAGCGCTATTTCTTCTGATGTTTCCGCACCAATATCAAGGCCTATCGGACCATAGATTCGATCCAGCTGTGCTTTAGTTACCACAATTCCTTCGGCGCTCAAATCATCGAACATGCGGTTCAGTTTTGTCTTGGGACCTAATATTCCGATGTACATACAATCAGTTTCCAAAAGCAATTTTAAAACTTCCAGATCATATTTGTAGTTATGCGTCATCAGGACAAAGAAAGTCCGGGAGTCAATGCTGCTGTTTTCTACTAATTGCAGTGGCTTGGTTACAAGTATTTGCTTGGCTTCTGGAAAACGTTTTGCGGTTGAATGCGTTGCTCTTCCGTCACCTACAAGTACTTCCCAACCTAATAAATTAGCCATTTTTACTAATGGTTGCGCATCATTTCCTGCACCGGCAAGTACTAGCGAAACTGGGAGTGGGATGTATTCGATTAAAGCTTCATGTTCATGATCTTCTAGCTGTATTTTTTTTATAATCGATGATTTGCTATAAAGTACTTCCTTGAAAGCTACATGCAATGCCTTTAAATCAGTTCTTTGACTAATCACCAGATCTTCTCGGTACACTAATACAGTCCCTATTTGTACAGTATTCCGCTCCAAGGAAAACAAGGTCAAAACCACGGCTTCTTTGCGTTCTGCTACCGATTGTTCCAACAAGTAAATCGGATTACATACTGCACATTCATCGATGTATTCAAAAAGAATATGGACAATTCCGTTGCATCCTAATTGCACTCCAAAATCAGAATCGCTTTCATCACTGGTATCGTAGGTAATTAGCTTATTTTGTTTTTGGTGTATGGCCAGCAGTGCTTTTCGCAAGGCATCGCCTTCAAGGCATCCGCCGCTAATAGCACCGGTCAAAATACCGTCTTCTGTTACAAGCATGCGTGCGCCCGGCTGACGGTAAGAAGAGCCTTCTACTTTGACCACTGTTGCCAATGCTGTTTTTTTTCCACTCGCTTTGGCTGTTGAATAGGCTTTTAAAATATCTGTAACTTCTTTCATTAGTCTTTTTTTTAACGGCTTAGATTCTGTTTTTAAAATATTTTCTCTTAAAAATAAAAGAAATAACAGAGTAAGCGATACACAACATGAATGGAGTATCGTACAACAGAATATCACATTCAATTGTATAACCATCAGTTTCAATTTTTTAGCAATACGAGCCGAATGTACCGCTCCGATTGACTAATCAATTCCGAAATTTAATCAATTTATTATGGATATCAAACCTATTCACAACGAATCTAGGTTAAAAAAGCCTGTCACGAAGGAGTTTTTAGATAACACGGTAAGTGGTGTGCTGGTTTTAAATGATAAATTTGCCATTAGATTAGGCGAAAACAATACCAAACACATGTATTATATAGCTCAAATTTCATCTAAAATATAGCGTACAGTCAGACCCGGACGGAGTTTACGAACGATTAGGTACACCAAAAAATTAACTTAAAACAGAATTAAAGTGAATTGTAATTTTAAAAATTATAACGTAAATATGTTAAAAAATTATAATAACATTAGCAGATAGCAATTCCAAAAAAATGTAATTTGCCACTTTAATTTAGTTCTTTCGAACACCTGTTACTACAACTTATGGATAAAATAAAAATACTTTGGGTAGATGATGAAATCGACCTTTTGAAACCACATATATTATTTCTGGAAAAGAAAAATTACGAGGTTACGACCTGTAACAACGGACTTGACGCCATTGGAATTTTTGAAGAAAACAATTTTGATATTATTTTTCTGGATGAAAATATGCCTGGAATGAGTGGTTTGGAAACGCTGTCAGAAATGAAGGAGAAAAAATCTTCGGTTCCCATGATTATGATTACGAAAAGCGAGGAAGAATACATTATGGAGGAAGCCATAGGGTCAAAAATTGCCGATTATTTGATCAAACCCGTGAATCCAAATCAGATTTTGTTGAGTTTAAAGAAAAATCTGGATCATTCCCGATTGATTTCTCAAAAAACAACGCTGGATTATCAGAAAGAATTTAGAAAAATCACCATGGAAATGGCGATGGTGAATTCCTATGAAGACTGGGTTGAGTTATACAAAAAATTAATTTTTTGGGAACTGGAATTGGAAAATATCGATGATCAGAGTATGATTGAAATTTTGGAATCCCAGAAAACAGAAGCCAATTCCCAGTTTGGAAAATTCATAGAGCGCAATTATGAGGATTGGTTTGCTCCAAAGGCCGATAAACCGGTTCAATCGCACACATTATTCAAAGAATTAGTGCTTCCTGAACTCCAGAAAAAAGACAAGCCTATTTTGTTTGTCGTAATTGATAACCTGCGCTATGATCAGTGGAAAACCTTTGAAAGTGTAGTAGGAAATTACTATAAACTAGAAAAAGAAGTGCCTTACTATTCTATTCTTCCTACGGCGACACAATATGCGCGAAACGCTATTTTCTCCGGTTTAACCCCGCTGGAAATGGAAAAACAGTTTCCGAAATACTGGAAAAACGACCCGGAAGAAGGTGGAAAGAACCTTTTTGAAGCCGAATTTTTGACGGCGCAACTAAAAAGATTGGGTTTGAATATCAAGGAAGATTATTTTAAAATAACAAGTCTTGCCAGCGGAAAAAAATTATCAGAGGGATTTAAAGCACTAAAAGATAATGATTTAGTAACTGTTGTATATAACTTTGTAGACATGCTTTCCCATGCCAAAACAGAGATGGATGTCGTAAAAGAACTGGCCTCTGATGATAAAGCGTATCGTTCACTGACCTTGAGCTGGTTTAAGAATTCTCCACTTTTAGAAATCATTCAACAAGCTCAAAAAATGGGTTTCAAATTGATTTTGACCACGGATCACGGAACGATAAACGTAAAAAACCCATCGAAAGTGGTAGGTGACAAAAACACTAGTTTGAACTTGCGGTATAAAACCGGACGCAGTTTGACATACGAACACAAAGATGTTTATGCTGTGAAAGAACCAAAAAATATTGGTTTGCCTACCATAAATATGAGCAGTTCGTATATTTTTGCAAAAAATGATTTATTTTTGGCCTATGTCAACAACTACAATCATTATGTGAGTTATTACAAAAATACGTATCAGCACGGGGGTATTTCATTAGAAGAAATGATTATTCCATTTTTGGTTTTTAACCCAAAATAAGTAGTCAGTATCCGTTTTTAACGTATAGCATGAACCTTAAACTTTAAACAATTTCACAAGAATGAATATCATTTTTTCTATTGACGAACTCGAGGAAGTGGCGCAAAAAATCATTACAAAGAATCCTAAAAAAGTGATTCTTTTTCATGGGGAAATGGGCGTTGGTAAAACAACTTTGATCAAGCAATTGTGTAAAACGCTTGGCGTAACCGGAGCAACGAGTAGCCCAACTTTTTCTTTAGTTAATGAATACGAAGCATTTGACAATCAGTTAGTTTATCATTTTGATTTTTACAGATTAAATACTGAATTCGAAGCGCTGGATATGGGGATTGATGATTATTTGTATTCTGGTAATTGGTGCTTTATAGAATGGGCTGAGAAGATCCCAAATTTGATTCCGGAAACACATTCCGTTATAACTATTTCACTGCTTCCTGACGGAAAACGTTCTTTAACCTTAAGTTAAAAGTAAATATGAGTGTAGACAATACCGTTGAAATAATACCATTTGCCCCTGCTTTCAAAGAAGCGATAAAAACATTAAATCTGGAATGGTTACAAAAACATTTTTGGGTTGAACCCAAAGATGAAAAAATACTTTCGGATCCGCAAGGTCAGATAATTGACAAAGGCGGAATGATTTTTTATGCAAAATACAAGAATACCATAGTAGGAACAGTTTCCTTAATGAAAATTGATAATGTCACTTTTGAACTGAGTAAAATGGCTGTTACTGTTAGCGCACAAGGACTGGGAGTTGGCAAAAAATTAATGCTGCATTGCCTTGCTGTTGCCGAAACAAAAGGAATGGAGAAACTGATTTTATATTCGAACCGGAAATTACTATCGGCTATTCATTTGTATAAAAAATTTGATTTCGTAGAAGTACTGTTAGAAGATGGCGTTTATGAGCGAGCCGATATAAAAATGGAAAGAATCATTCACTGAGATTTAGTTGTCTTATAAACGAATTTATCAAGATTGAATTCGTATCGTTTATAAAACTTTTTACGTAAATTGTACCCTTAATTTAACAACATCAATGTCAATAACTATAACACCATTCACAAAACAACAGCTTTTACCTCAGGAGGAAAAACTGGAAATTGCAAGACAAAAAAGTGAACTTTTTATTGGTATTCCCAAGGAAACGAGTTATCAGGAACGCCGGATTTGTCTTACACCAGATGCTGTTACTTCAATTACGTATCACGGACATCGCGTAATGATTGAAGCTGGTGCGGGATTGAGTTCGAGTTATACCGACAAAGAATATAGTGATGCAGGTGCCGAAATCACAAATGACACCAAAAAAGTATTCAGTTGTCCTATGATTTTGAAGGTGGAACCTGCCACACTTACCGAAATTGAAATGATGAATCCGCAAACCATTCTGTTGTCAGCCATCCAATTAAAAACGCGTAAAAAAAACTATTTTGAGGCTTTAACCAAAAAGAAAATTACCGCATTGGCTTTTGAATACATCAAAGACGAAGACGGAACCTATCCTGCAGTAAAATCCCTGAGCGAGATAGCAGGAACTGCTTCTATCCTAATTGCTGCCGAATTGATGATTACTAATGAATTTGGAAAAGGACTATTATTCGGTAACATTACCGGAGTCCCTCCTACTGATGTGGTCATTCTAGGTGCAGGAACGGTGGGGGAATTTGCTGCCAAAACCGCTATAGGATTAGGAGCCAATGTCAAAGTTTTTGATAATTCTATCACCAAACTACGTCGTTTGCAGAATAATCTGAACCAACGAATCTTTACTTCTACCATACAACCAAAAGCTTTGCTAAAAGCATTGAGAAGGTGTGATGTCGCCATTGGCGCCATGCGAGGTAAAGATCGTTGTCCCGTTATAGTGACAGAAACCATGGTAGAACACATGAAAATTGGAGCCGTAATCGTAGATGTAAGCATTGATACCGGAGGATGTTTTGAAACTTCAGAAGTGACATCCCATGAAAAACCAACGTTTATCAAAAACAATGTATTGCATTATTGCGTACCCAATATTCCGTCCCGCTATTCTAAAACCGCTTCGCTTTCCATAAGTAATATAATATCGCCCTACCTAATGAAAATTGCTGAGGATGGTGGTATTGAGAGTGCTATACGTTGTGATAAAGGGTTAAAAAATGGCGTCTATATGTACCACGGAATCCTCACAAACAATGCTATTAGTGACTGGTTTGACTTACCCAATAACGACATTAATTTAATTGTTTTTTAAGAAAACTTTCTGCTACCTTTGCCAAAAATATAATTCATGAAGTTTATACATCGTTTTGCCTATTATCTTGTAGGTTTAGTTATAGGACTGTTTTTTGTAGCGTTAGTTTTCAGCGGCAAAGACACCCGCTGCAATTATTTTCCAAACGCAAGAGTACTAAATGATTTAAGAAACAAACCCTTTTATTATTCCGATAAAGCTTCTCTTATTTTAGCTGAAAAATGGATTGATACTGCCGATATAAAAAATACATTGCAATTTGGAGATGTTGATTTTGACCAAAGTAATATTGATCTTAAGAAAGGAAAACTCTACCTTATAGAAGGTAAAACAATCAAAAACCAAGAAGTTACTTTGAAAGTAATTAATTATGCTGACAGAGCCGTTCTGGAAGATATAATAAAAAAATAATTACTCTTTTATACAAACAAAAACAAATTCTAAAACCAGTACTATTAAAATCTTTTAAACCATTAAAAAATTTAGAAAATTAAGTTTTAAATCCTTAATTTCTTACTGGTTCAGAAAAATATAATTTAAGAATAGTTTAAAAGACTACTACCATTCTATTGGCTCTAAACCATTTCTTTTCAAATAAGAATTTGTTTTACTAAAATGTTTATTCCCGAACCATTTTCCCTGATTTGCACTCATAGGCGAAGGATGTCCGGATTCAAAAACCAAATGTTTATTTCGGTCGATTTTAAGTCCTTTTTTATGGGCGAAATTTCCCCAAAGTAAGAAAACAACATGCTCTTTTTCTCCCGAAATTTTTTGGATAACTGCATCCGTAAAAACATTCCATTTCAAGTGTTTATGGCTATTTGGGCTGTCTTCTCTCACGGTCAGCGAGGCATTCAACAATAAAACACCTTGCTTTGCCCAAGCTTCTAAATTACCGGCAGCAGGCATAAAAATAGTCCCTAAATCATCACTCATTTCGCGAAAAATATTGCGTAACGACGGCGGAATTCGGATGCCGTCATTCACAGAGAAACACAAACCATTCGCTTCGCCTTTACCATGATACGGATCTTGACCAATGATAACAATCTTTACATCTTTGAAACTGCAATAATTAAACGCTGCAAAAATCAATTCTTTGGGAGGATAACAAGTATGATTTTTATATTCCTCATCAACAGTTCCCATTAATTCCTGAAAATAGGATTTCTTGATTTCGTCTGATAAAATGGTTTTCCAAGAGGGATTGAGGTTAATTTGCATGTAATTTATTTTGCCGTAAAGTTCGCAAAGTTTTTCGCAAAGTACGCTAAAAAAATTAATGCATTTCACTTTGAATCTTTGTAACTTTGAACCTTTACAACTTAGATTATAAAATGATATCCATCACCGAAAAAACATTACAAGATTTACAATTTCCAACTGTTCTCGAAACCATTTCGACCATTTGTAATACTGACATTGGAAAACAAAAAGCATTAGAAATCACTCCATTTAAAGACAAGGAAACGTTGGTACAGGCATTAATGCAAACATCGGAATATGTTTCGTCTTTCCAAAATAACAATGCCATTCCAAATCATGGTTTTGATGCCATCACGTATGAGATAAAATTTCTGGCCATTGAAGACAGTTTCTTGGAAGTGGGCAGTTTTAGAAAAATCGCTACCATTTCATCAACGGTAAATTTCCTATTGAGTTTTTTGAGAAAATTCGAAGATTATTATCCAAATTTAAACGCAAGAGCAAACCAAGTTGAACTGACTAAAGAAATTATCACGATGGTCGATGAAGTAGTTGACAAATATGGTGAAATAAAAGACAATGCATCCCCGGATTTATTGAATATCCGTAGGAACATGAATGCGGTTCGCGGGAAAGTGAATCAAAGTTTTGGCACAGCACTGACACAATACAACTCATTAGGATATTTAGACGATATAAAAGAAAGTTTTGTACAAAACAGACGTGTTTTGGCCGTTTTAGCCATGTACCGTCGCAAAGTAAAAGGATCCATTCTGGGCAGTTCCAAGACTGGAAGTATTGCTTATATTGAACCGGAAGCTACCTTACAATATTCTCGTGAATTGAGTAATTTAGAATATGAAGAAAAAGAAGAAATCACCCGAATTTTAAAACAGTTATCTAATTATATTCGTCCTTTTTTACAGTTATTGATTGAATATCAGGATTTCTTGAGTGATATTGATGTAATTGCCGCAAAGGCAAATTATGCTAATAAAATCAACGGAATTTTGCCAACAATTACTGAGGAACGTCGTGTTTATTTTAGAGATGCGTACCATCCTATTTTATATTTGAATAATAAACAGAAAAACGAAATTACACACCCGCAAACTATTGAACTCAGTCAGGAAAGTAGAATTATTGTAATTTCCGGACCCAACGCAGGAGGAAAAACTATCTCCTTGAAAACCGTTGGATTATTGCAACTGATGCTACAATCCGGTATGTTAATTCCCGTTCATGAACGCAGTGAAACATTTTTATTTGATAGAATTTTAACAGATATCGGAGACAATCAATCTATTGAAAATCAATTAAGTACATACAGTTACCGATTAAAGAACATGAACTATTTCCTGAAGAAGTGTAATAGAAAAACTATGTTTCTTATTGATGAATTTGGTACGGGTTCAGATCCTGAATTGGGAGGTGCTTTAGCCGAAATTTTCTTAGAAGAGTTCTACCATCGGGAAGCTTTTGGGATTATTACCACTCATTATTCAAATCTAAAAATTCTGGCTAACGAATTGCCTTTTGCTACCAATGCCAACATGCTTTTTGATGAAAAATCATTAGAGCCTATGTATAAATTGGCATTAGGTCAAGCCGGAAGTTCATTTACCTTTGAAGTCGCTCTGAAAAACGGAATTCCTTTCAGCTTAATCAATCGGGCCAAAAAGAAAATTGAAGTTGGAAAAGTACGCTTTGATAAAACGATTGCCACACTTCAAAAAGAGCGTTCAAAGATGGAAAAAACATCGCAAACCCTCAAAGAAGAAGAAACAAAAGCGCGTGAAGAAGGCAAGAAAATGGAGACTATCAATGTGAAAATCAAACAAAAACTAGAAAGCTATCAGGAATTATACGACAGCAATCAGAAAACGATTTACATTGGACAAAAAATTGAAGACATTTCAGAGAAATATTTCAATAATAAAAATAAGAAAGAATTGCTTGGTGAATTTCTTAAAATTATTGAAATAGAAAATTCAAAACGCAAAAAAGTAACTGTTAAAGAAACTAAAGCACTGATAGAAAAGAAAAAAGAAGTCATTCAAGAAGTTACGGTTCAAGTGGAGGAAATAAGAAAAGAAAAGAAAGAAAAGAAATTAAAAATCGTGGTTGAAAAACCAAAACCAACCTTAAAAGTAGGCGATCGCGTGCGAATGCTTGATGGAAAAGCAGTAGGAACCATCGATTCTATTGAAAAAAACAAAGTAACAGTGAACTACGGCGTATTTACTTCAAAAGTCAGTTTGGAAGCGCTGGAGTTTGTTGAAGCGGGGAAGAAGTAACCAGTATTCAGTTTGCAGTCTCATCACGTATTTCATCATTTTGATGAAGCAGAAATTTCAATCTAGTTGAATTATAAAATTTAAATTATGCTCAATATTCCTAAAGACAAAAAAATAATTCTCTTTGACGGCGTTTGTAATCTGTGTGATTCGGCGGTGCAAGTGATTATTAAGCATGATACTAAAGATATTTTCCGATTTGTCGCCTTACAATCTGATTTGGGTCAAAAAATCATCAAACATTTGGGAGTTAATACACAAAAAACAGATAGTATTATTCTGTATCAGCCTGGTTTTGCTTATTATTATAAATCAGAAGCTGCTTTAGCAATAGCTAAAAACTTAGGTGGGCTATTTTATTTAACCACTATATTTTCGATATTCCCCACATCGTTCAACAATTTCTTTTATGATTATATCGCTGTAAATCGATACAAATGGTTTGGAAAAAAGGAAAGTTGTATGATTCCCACAAAAGAGTTAGAGGCTAAGTTTTTAGACTAAAAGACCAATTATAATAATTATCATGCCTTTTATTTTATGAGAAGCCTGAATTTGAACCAACTTAAAATAAATGGATCAAGAAAGACACTACACTTTTTTCTTGGGATAACGGAACTTTTATAATGGTTGTCAAATTTGGTTTAGTCAACGTAGAAATTTTTTAGCAGTTTTCATTATGATGAATTCCGACAGAACAAAAATTACAGAACAAAAAAAGAGGATGTCTATTAGTCATCCTCTTGCTGTTATTAACAAATTTCAGAAAGACTAACTTCTAATTAACTTTCTGTATTTCAATCGTTTTGGTGTTAAATCACCACCCAAACGTTTCTTTTTATTTTCTTCATATTCAGAGAAGCCACCTTCAAAACAATACACTTCAGAGTTTCCTTCAAAAGCTAGAATGTGTGTACAAATCCTATCTAAGAACCATCTGTCGTGAGAAATAACAACCGCACAACCAGCAAAACTCTCCAAACCTTCTTCTAATGCACGAAGTGTATTGATGTCCAAATCATTCGTAGGCTCATCCAGCAAAAGTACGTTTCCTTCTTCTTTCAAAGTCATTGCTAGATGCAAACGGTTACGTTCTCCACCGGAAAGCATAGAAACTTTCTTATTTTGTTCTCCACCACCAAAATTAAATCGTGACAAATATGCTCTTGAATTTACTTGTTTTCCGCCCATCATTATCAATTCCTGACCGTCAGCAAAGTTTTCCCAAATCGATTTATTAGGATCTATATTGGAGTGCGCTTGATCTACGTAAGCAATTTTTACGGTATCCCCAATTAAAAATTCCCCTGCATCTGGCTTCTCTTCGCCCATTATCATTTTGAAGATAGTTGATTTACCAGCCCCATTGGGTCCGATAATCCCAACAATTCCTGCTTGTGGCAACGTAAAATTTAAATTATCATACAATAATTTATCTCCATAAGCTTTAGCAACATTTTTGGCTTCAATTACATTCGTCCCTAAACGTGGTCCATTTGGAATATAAATTTCCAGATTTTCATCTAATTGTTTTTGGTCTTCATTCAGTAATTTATCGTAGTTCTGCAAACGCGCTTTTTGTTTTGTTTGACGCCCTTTGGCACCTTGACGAACCCAATCCAACTCACGTTCTAAGTTTTTTCTGCGTTTTGAAGCTACTTTTTCTTCTAATGCCATACGGCTTGATTTTTGGTCTAACCAAGAAGAATAGTTCCCTTTCCAAGGAATTCCTTCCCCTCTGTCCAATTCCAGAATCCAACCGGCCACATTATCCAAGAAGTATCTATCGTGCGTTACTGCAATTACAGTTCCGGCATATTGTGCTAAATGTTGTTCTAACCAAAGTACACTTTCTGCATCCAAGTGATTCGTAGGCTCATCCAAAAGCAATACATCAGGTTGTTGCAACAACAAGCGACATAAAGCGACACGACGACGCTCACCACCAGATAAATTCTTAATTGGCGTATCGCCTTCCGGAGTACGCAAAGCATCCATGGCAATTTCCAGTTTAGTATCGATTTCCCACGCTCCCAATGCATCAATTTTGTCTTGTAAAAGTGCTTGACGATCCATCAATTGCTCCATTTTATCGGCATTTTCATAGACTTCCGGCAAACCAAAACTATCATTGATTTTATTGAATTCTTCTAAAACTGCCATTGTTTCAGCAACTCCTTCTCTTACAATTTCAATAACCGTTTTAGTATCATCTAAAATAGGTTCTTGTTCTAAATACCCTACCGTATAACCCGGTGCAAACACTACATCTCCTTGGTAGTTTTTATCAACACCGGCAATAATTTTTAATAAAGAAGATTTTCCGGAACCATTTAAACCCAAAATACCAATCTTAGCTCCATAAAAGAAACTCAAATAGATGTTTTTAAGTACTGGTTTATCTGCTCCTTGATAGGTTTTACTCAATTTTGACATTGAGAATATCACTTTTTTATCGTCTGCCATCTCCATTTTTTTAATTTAAAATTATATTATCTATTTGCTCTTAAGTCTCATATCTACATTAAGAATAACTACTAAAGTCTGCCTTTAAGTGAACTAAACACCCAAGCATTAGCCAAAAAGCCAACACCTACAGCTGCAAATCCCCAGCCTGCTACGTCATCATATTTAAAAGCGCCTAATGCGATAAGCAATAAACCCATTACAATCATTATCAAAGTAGCCCAACCTAAAATAGTATTTTTATTCATTCCCATAATTGTGGTATTTATTTTTAATAACCCGAAGTTTCGGGAGTGCAAATATCGGAAATTTTTGTCCTTTAATTAAATATTTTATAAAGCATTTCTCGTAACAAATCAGAATGCGACATTGCATTGGCGCCAACACCCTTGCTTTTGACATCAATATCTCTTAAAGCACCAACAATCTGACTCACTTTTTTCATGGGATAGTTTTTCAAAGCCACATCATATTCTTTCAAAAAAAACGGATTCACGCTTAATACGGCAGCTACATTTTTAGGATTTCTGTCTTTCAAACCGTGGTATTTTAGTAATTGGATAAAAAATCCAAAAACCAAACTGGTAGTCACCACCATTGGATTATCTTTTGGGTTTTGGGCAAAGTTTTCAGCAATCGTATACGCCTTTAATTGGTTGCGTTCGCCAATTGCTTTTCGCAATTCAAACACATTAAAATCTTTGCTAAACCCTATATTTTCCTCAATATGTTTAGGAGTTATGGTACTTCCCGCTGGCAAAATAATTTGTAATTTTTCGAGTTCATTGTTTATTTTACTTAAATCTGTCCCTAGAAATTCCACTAGCATGGCACTAGCTTTAGGCTCTATAGCATACTTTTTACCTGCTAAAACACGTTTAATCCAGTCCCCAACTTGGTTTTCATACAGTTTTTTACTTTCATAAACCACTCCGTTTTTAGTCAATAACTTGGTTAGTTTTTTACGTTTGTCTAGCGTTTTGTATTTGTAACAAAAAACTAAAACGGTTGTTGCCATTGGATTCTCAGCGTAGCTCTCCAGTTTGTCTATCGTGCGAGTCAAATCCTGTGCTTCTTTGACAATTACTACCTGTCGTTCCGCCATCATTGGATAGCGTTTTGCGGTCGAGATAATATCTTCTATCGTAACATCCCTTCCGTATAAAACGGTCTGATTGAATCCTTTTTCTTCTTCTGTTAATATTTTATCCTCAATATAAGTCGCTAATTTATCAATATAATATGGCTCTTCTCCCATCAAAAAATAGAGGGGCCTGATGGTTCCGTTTTTTATATCATTTACAATTTTTAATACTTCATCCATTTTCTTTTTTGTTTGAAGTTTAAAGTTTAAAGTTTGTTGAATCGTATGAAACTTTACACCTTAAATTTTAAACAAAATAACTATTTTTGCTTCATGCAGCAATTAAATTTTTCTTCCTATACTTTTCGGTTCAAAAATAGCGAAAATAAAGTTTCTATTTTTGATGCAATCAGGAAAAAATTCATCATTCTTACTCCCGAAGAATGGGTTCGCCAGCATGTAGTTCAATTTTTATTGGAAGAAAAAAAATACCCAAAATCATTGATTAATGTTGAAAAAGTACTTAAAGTCAATGGCTTGCGCAAAAGATACGATGTTGTGGTTTTTAATCCGGATGGTTCTATTTTTATTTTAATCGAATGCAAAGCGCCTGAAGTAAAAATTACCCAAGCGACTTTCGACCAAATTGCAAGATATAATATGACACTAAAGTCTGAATTTTTAATGGTGACCAATGGATTGAATCATTACTTTTGCCAAATGGATTTTGAAAACGAGAGATATGCTTTTCTAGAGAATCTACCAAATTATAATAGTTAGAATATTAAACTTCTTAGATTGTAATGGTCTAAAATGTCGAAAAATCTGAAAATCTAAAAATCTGAATGAAAGTAGCTGTTGTCATCCTGAATTGGAATGGAATTTTATTATTAGAAAAATTTTTGCCGTCTGTGGTTAAATATTCACCGGAAGCTACCATTTATGTGGCTGACAATGCCTCTACAGATGATTCGATTTCTTATATAAAAGCTTTTTTTCCTTTGGTTAAAATTGTTAAAAACGAAAGCAATCTAGGTTTTGCCAGTGGCTACAATGAAGCCTTAAAACACATAGATGCTACACTATTTGCCTTGGTGAATTCTGACATTGAAGTGACTGAAAATTGGTTGCAACCGATACTTAAAACTTTTAAAAAAGAACCTGAAACTGCCATTATTCAGCCTAAAATATTAGATTTCAAACGCAAAGAATATTTTGAATACGCTGGTGCTGCCGGTGGATTCATTGATAAATTTGGATATCCGTATTGTCGAGGACGAATTTTTGACACCGTAGAAAAAGACTGTGGTCAGTATGATGACAACCGAGAAATATTTTGGGCTTCCGGAGCTTGTTTTTTTATCCGGAGTTCTGTTTATAAGGAATTAAATGGCTTTGACGGCGATTTTTTTGCACATCAAGAAGAGATTGATTTATGTTGGCGTGCTTTCAACAAAGGGTATAAAATAAAATACAATTATGAGTCCGTTGTTTACCATGTTGGCGGGGCTACTTTGCAACAAGGAAATTCCAAAAAAACTTTTTTGAACTTTAGAAATTCATTGTTAATGCTAACCAAAAATATCCCAAAAAATCAATTGTTTTGGATACTTTTAATCCGAATGGTGTTAGACGGAATTGCAGGTTTACAATTTATTTTCAAAGGAAAGTTCAAACATTTTTTCGCAATACTAAAAGCCCATGGGTCCTTTTACAGCCTATTTTCATCACAATGCAAAAAAAGAGCAAAATTTCAAAAACAAAAATACTATACTACAAAAAGTATCGTTTACATTTATTTTATCAGGAATATCGTTGTTTTTAACGATTTATTTGGAATAAAATAAATATAAAAAAGTTAAATTTGTATTTAACATTAAAACTAAAACTATACAATTTATGAAAAAAATAGTAATTGCCTTATCTGTTTTAGCGGTACTATCCTCATGTGTGTCAAAAAAGAAATACACTGATTTAGAAGCTAGAAACAAAGAAACTCAGGATTTATTAAATACAGCAACTGTAAAATTAAATTCTTGCTTAGAAGAAAAAGCGGGTCTTATTGCTACCGTGAGTGGTTTAAAAGACCAAAATCAAGGTTTAATCAGTACTTCTAGAGACATGACTATTCTGTCTACTAAAGGAGCTGAAAATATTGAAAAAGCGTTAGAATCTATCAAAGAGAAAGATTTGAAAATTAGTAGAATGCAAGATGCTTTAACTAAAAAAGACAGTGTAACACTTGCGTTAGTTACTAGTTTAAAAAGTTCAGTAGGAATCTCTGATCCGGATATCGAAATAAATGTAGAAAAAGGAGTTGTATTTATCTCTATAGCTGACAAACTATTGTTTAAAAGCGGAAGTTATGAAGTGACTGACAGAGCTAAAGTAGTTTTGGCTAAAGTTGCCAAAGTGGTCAATGACAAACCCGATTTTGAATGTATGGTTGAAGGTCATACTGATAATGTTCCTTACAATGGTTCCGGTGTGATACTTGACAACTGGGATTTAAGTGTGAAACGTTCTACTTCTATTATTCGTGTTTTAACGAATCAATTGGGTGTTAAACCAGAGCAATTAATAGCGGCAGGAAGAAGTTCATATATTCCTTTAGTTGCAAATGATTCGGCTGAAAACAGATCTCGTAACAGAAGAACTCGTATTGTTGTTTTACCAAAAATTGATCAATTCTACGAAATGATTGAAAAAGAAATGAAAAAACAAAGACCGTAATTTCATATTTAAATTGAAATTATAGAGGCTGTCTCAAAAAGACAGCCTCTTTTTTTATATAAAAAAATGACAAATGGATTTTTTTTATTTAATTGATTTACCTATTTTTAGGTTGTATTAATATAATTGCATGGCGGTTCAAAAAAACCACTTTTAAGGCATCTCATCAAACTACTATCAAACCATAGAATACGAAGAACAAAATTTATTCCGGGAGAAATAAATTCCTATTCCATACCAACCTACCGATGCTGATTTTATGCATAAGAAGGAAAATCAGATGCTAAATGACTAACTCAAAGTGGCTTATACTGCATACATTTCTACTTCCAATCAAATACTTTATTCACGACACCATCCCTTCCAACACGACAGACACAACCATTATATCCATACATTTTGCCCTGTATGCAAGCCGTTTTGGTTGTTTATGCAAAAAAGCAACTCCATGAGCTGCTTTTTACTTTTTTTACAACTTCATCTTCTCGAGAGTGAAATCGATTTTAGGAACTAGTAGGTTTTCTCTTTTAGAAATACAATCAAAAGAGACTGGCTCATTTTTATATTGAGACAGTCTATTTGTTATTGGAAAATAATCCAACTTATTTCTTATAATACTTCTTATATTTTGGATAGGAGACAGCACCAAATAATGTTATTACTGCCAGTGAATACCAAATCCAGTTTAAGGAATGGGCTTCGCCACTCGCATAGGAATGCAATCCTACCAGATGAAAATTCACACCGTAATACGTGAATAATATCGATATAAAAGCAAACATACTCATTAAATTGAATACCCATTTCCCGCGTAGTGATGGAACAAATCGGGCATGAATTACAAAAGCATAGACCATAATACTGATTAATGCCCAAGTTTCTTTTGGATCCCAGCCCCAGTATCGTCCCCAGCTTTCATTGGCCCATTGTCCTCCAAGGAAGTTTCCAATAGTCAACATTATCAAACCTATCGTTAAGGCTAATTCATTGATGTAAGTGATCTCTTGAATATTCAAATCCATTTTGGCTTTGTTTTTTTCATTGGTAAACAAAATCAGCAATAATGAAACCGTCCCCAAAATCATTCCTAACGCAAACGGTCCATAACTGGCCACAATTACCGCCACATGAATCATTAACCAATAGGAGTTCAGTACCGGTTGTAAATTTGCAATTTCCGGGTCAATCCAGTTTAGATTTGCAGCCCAAAGAATCATTGCGGTTACAAAAGCTGAAGAAGCCACAGTAAGTTTTGATTTTCTGTCGAAAGCCAAACCAAAAAACATGGTAGCCCAAGCAATATATATAATTGATTCATACGCATTACTCCAAGGTGCGTGACCAGAAATATACCAACGTGCAATTAAGCCCACAGTATGCAATGCAAATAATAATCCTATAATAATATGCATTGTATTTACTGCTATAGCTAATACTTTGCGCTCTTTGAAGATTTGCATAATTGTAAAAAACAACATCAAAATTGCCGCTAAAACATACCAATAAAAAAGTTTATTGAAAACATCATATTTATTATACAACACTTCTGATGTAATTCTTTCTTCACTTGGTCTCACTTTACTCCCAAAACGTTTTTGGAAACCATTGATACTTTCCAGCAATTCATCGGCAGTTTTGTAATCATTAGAAGTTGAAGCGTTTGCCAAAGAACCAAAATACAAAGGCAATACATTTTTAGTATACGTCGCTTCCATTCCTTTGAAACCAGCTTCGTTAAGTTCTAAATAAGAAACCCACTTGTTGTTTTTATCATCCGGAATAGGGAAAATTTTTAATATTCGACCGCTTAACGCTGATTCCATCAAATTTACTCTTTTATCGGTTTCGATAAAATCCTTTTCAAATTGATTGGGGTTAGCCGCTTTAAATGATTCTTCTAAATATTTAGAAAGTTTATAATTTCCCTTGGCATCAAAGAAAGCTACAAAAGGTGCAAATTTAGCTTTCTTATCAACCCCAATTATTTTTCTTAAACTGTCATTTCCTCTTCTTAAATGAATGATTGGAATCTCAATCCAATAGCTAGCATACTGAGTGATAGACAAGAAAACTTGATCTGAATTCATATCATTATAGGAATCACTCTGGCTTACTTTTCGCAATAATTCAGATGAAAACGTATTAATCGGTTTCATTCTACCGCCGCCGTCTTGAATTACAAGTCTACCAAATTTTGCGGCATGTTCTGCAGGAACTTTATATTTAGTAATTAAATCATTCAGTTCATCCTGATTCAATACTTTTTTGGTATGATTAGCGTGTGTTGCCGGCGCTGCTTCAGCTTCCGTGTGCGCATGTCCCTCGTGATCCGCATGGTCGTGTTCTTGTGCAAAACTGTTGAAACTAAATAGCAGGATTAAAATAGTCAGCAATTTTGCTTTCTTAATTTTTACCACTTCTAATTTTCTCTTAATATCTGCAAAACGAGAATACTTAGTAAACATAATGGACATCATGGCAAAATATAGCATGAAATAACCACCATAAGTGATTGCTGTTCCCCAAAAATCGTGATTTACAGACAATATGGTTCCTTTTTCATCAGGATCAAAACCGGATTGAAAAAAGCGATATCCTTTATAATCCAAAACATTGTTCATATATATTCTGGCATCAAAAGGTTCTTTATCCTCAACAGTAACCTGACTTTCAAATGAAGAATAACTTTTCTCTGTTCCTGGATATTTTTGTGCAATAAAGTCATTTAATTTAATTTTAAAAGGCAAAACATACGCCTTACTTCCATAAAAAACCGAGTACTCTATATTCCCAATTTTCACTGAATTTACATCTCCTAATTTACCTTTGGAGCCTAAAACGGTTACTGTTTTTTCTTGTCCCTCAGCCGTTATTTTTACTGTTAGTGCATCTTCATGATTTTTAGCTTTAAAATCATTATTAGATTCATAATCGATAACCCCTTTTACAGCAGGATCCGGAAGCACAAATCGCATTTCACCTATTGTGTATAACGAACGCATCATCAATGGTTGCGCGCTATCCTTAGTCACTTTTCCTTTTAGTTTATCTGCCATTCGCATAAAATCTCCTTCAAAAGGTGTTTGAATTGTATACGCGTTTCCTGTAGTATTGATATTTATGGCACCATCCGTAAATTTATTTAGCGAAAATAAAACATTATGAATATTTTGTACTTCGCCCTCTTTCAAGAAATGTTCATGACGACTACCATCTCCTGCTTCGACTAATTTCAAATACAAAATTCCTTTTGGATCAGGTTTGACATATTCTTTAGCTCCCATTATAAAATTTTCATATTCCACTTCAAATGGGGTATCAGCAAAAGTACCGGAAATGCTAAAATTATTATTAGTGGCAGGAGAAAGCAGTACCTGTTTTTCAAAAACCCGGCGTTTCATTTCTCCTTTAAATTCGCCGTCTACAAAAAGTGTCAGGTAGGTTTTATCAGAAAAAATCTGATTTTCAGCGGCCCCTTCACGAATTGGCATCATTCCTTCATAACTGATGTATCGCGTTACAAAAGCACCAAGAATGATAAGAATAAAAGACAAATGCAACAATAAAGTAGCCCATTTTTCTTTCTTCAAGAGTTGATACCGCTTAATATTCCCGATGAAATTAATCACAAAAAATACGTGAATAGCCTCAAACCACCACGCATTATAAATTAAAATTTTTGCCGTATCCGTATTGTACTTACTTTCGATAAAAGTTCCTGTGGCCATGGCAACGGCATATGAAATAAACAGAAAGGCCATTAATCGTGTAGAAAACAAAAAAGAAAATATTTTTTTATCCATTTTTATGGGATTATGTTTTATAAAAGTGGTACAAAAGTACTTAAAAATGTTGACTTCTATATTCCTACATTTGTTAATTTAAACTAAAATTAAGTCTTTTTCAAGGAGGCTAAAGAACTTTTTTTTAGGCTGGTTTTTATTTGTAACCTTCCTGAAAATTGAATAATACACTTCATATTTTTTTTGCTAATTTTACCCCATGATCAAAGTAGTTATTATTGGCTCCGGAAATGTGGCACAGCATTTAATTGCGGCATTTCAAAATCCTCATAGACCAGGGACAGAAATAGAATTGGTTCAGGTATATTCGAGACAAATAAAAAGTGTTTCCCACCTAATAGACTTGGAAAAAGTCACTAATAATTTCAATACTTTAGTTGAAGCCGACATGTATATCATTTCAGTTTCTGATGATGCTATTGCTGAAGTTTCCTCTAATCTAGCTTTCAAGAATCGCTTAGTGGTGCATACTTCCGGGAGTGTTTCTTTGCATGCATTAGACGAAAATAATCGAAGAGGCGTTTTTTATCCTTTGCAAACGTTTACCAAAAACAAAGCGGTCGATTTCAATATCATTCCTATTTGTTTAGAAAGCGAAAATGGGATTGATTATGAATTATTGGATAAAGTGGCCAAATCAATTTCAGGAACCGTTTATGCAATCAACTCTGAGCAACGAAAAGCCTTGCATGTGGTGGCCGTATTTGTGAACAATTTTACCAATCATTTGTACCAAATAGGTCAAGAAATCTGCCAGGAACATCAGGTTCCATTTGAAATCTTAAGACCTTTAATTGCAGAAACAGTTCGGAAAATAATGGTACTTTCGCCGCAAGAGGCACAAACGGGTCCTGCAAAACGCAATGACACTTCAACGATTGAAGCCCACGAAGCTTTTTTATCAAATGAAAATCATCTGACTATTTATAAAATACTAACACAATCAATACAAGAGAATGGCAAAAAGTTATAAAGAAATAATGAACGAGATCACTACTTTTATTTTTGATGTCGATGGGGTACTAACTGACAGCTCTGTTTTTGTAACTAATGAAGGCGAAATATTGCGCACCATGAATATTAGAGATGGATACGCTATGAAAGCAGCTATAGAAAGCGGGTTTAATGTATGTGTTATTTCCGGCGGAAGCAATGAAGGGGTTCGAGTCAGGCTACGAAATCTGGGGGTTACAGACATCTATTTAGGTACGCCGGACAAAGTAGAAACTTTTAAAGAATATGTGGAACTTTACAACATTAAACCTGAAAACGTGTTATACATGGGCGATGATATTCCTGATTATCATGTGATGCAGTTAGTCACATTACCCACTTGTCCCCAAGATGCTAGCCCGGAAATCAAAGCTATTTCCCGCTATATTTCGCATAAAAACGGAGGAAAAGGAGCGGCCAGAGATGTCATTGAACAAGTCATGAAAGCACAAGGGAAATGGATGGCACATTTTGACGGGAAGCATGACTAGTACTTTTTTAAATGTTAAATTATAAATTTAAAATAACATCTGTGATTCCTTTTTTTAAACTAATTAGATACCAGAACTTGCTAATGCTTGCTTTTATGCAATTTGTTTTCAGGTATGGTTTTTTACACGTTCAGAATATTTCTTTGGCGTTATCGGATTGGCAGTATGGATTATTAATTTTATCAACTGCTTTGATCGCTGCAGGCGGCTATGTGATCAATGATATCTTTGACCAAAAAACAGATACCATCAATAAACCAAATGCTGTGATTGTGGGCAAAACCATTTCAGAAATTCAAGCCTATAATCTGTATATTTGGCTTACGTCAAGTGGGGTAATGATTGGTTTTTATTTGTCGAATGTCATACGAAAACCAGGTTTTGCCTCTATTTTTATTTTGGTTGCCGCAACACTTTATTTGTATGCAACCAGTCTGAAACAAATGATGCTTATTGGTAATATCATTGTGGCTTTACTACTTTCTTTTAGTGTGATTATCATTGGAGTTTTCGATTTATTTCCTGCAACAACAATAAATAATCAGCAACAAATGGGCTTGTTTTTTTCTATCTTGATAGATTATGCTATTTTTGCTTTTGTTATTAATCTGCTTCGGGAAATTGTCAAAGATATAGAAGATACAGATGGCGATTATAATCAAGGAATGAGTACCTTACCTATTGTAATTGGAAAATCCAGAACGGCAAAAATAGTTTCCGGCTTAAGTTTGATTCCGCTATTTTTTATCGTATGTTATATTCATCGGTACCTGTTAGAATTGGTGTTTGCAACATTATATATGTTGTTATTTGTTGTAGGTCCGTTGTTTTATTTCACTTTAAAAATTTGGTCTGCAAAATCAAAAAGAGAGTGTCGCATCTTGAGTCTATTGTTAAAATGGATCCTTCTTTTAGGAATTTTATCCGTTATTG
This sequence comes from Flavobacterium sp. ZB4P23, assembly GCF_003970375.1. Lineage (NCBI taxonomy): Bacteria > Pseudomonadati > Bacteroidota > Flavobacteriia > Flavobacteriales > Flavobacteriaceae > Flavobacterium > Flavobacterium sp. ZB4P23. The sequence continues at coordinate 71,121 of NZ_RYDK01000001.1, read as the reverse complement.
TTATTCGTTTAAATATAAAATATAATGCTTAAAAATAAATTAAAAAAATACACCCTTATTCTGGCTTCAGGATCGCCAAGACGGCAGCAGTTTTTCAAAGATTTGGACTTAGATTTTGAAATTCGATTGAAAGAAATCGAAGAAATTTATCCTCCTGAATTAAAAGCGTACGAAATCACGAACTATTTGGCTGAATTAAAAGCCAGTGCTTTTGACGGTGAATTACAGTCCAATGAAATCCTAATCACCAGTGACACCATTGTTTGGTATAACAACAAAGCGCTAGGCAAACCAAAAAACGAACAGGATGCTTTTGAAATCTTGAAATCATTATCGAATGCTACTCACCAAGTAATTACTTCTGTTTGCTTTAAGACAAATGAAAAAGTAGTCCTGCTTCATGAAATAACAAAAGTCACTTTTAACACGTTGAGTGAGGAATCCATTCGCTACTATATAGAAAATTACAAGCCCTATGACAAAGCGGGTGCTTATGGTATTCAGGAATGGATCGGTTTTATTGGCGTTTCAAAAATTGAAGGTTCCTATGCTAATGTGATGGGAATGCCTACGGATAAAGTATATGACTACTTAACTAAATTAGACTGATTGCATTATGGATACATTTATATTTCACGAGTATTCCAGAGAACTGGTGGCCACAGGAATCCTAGGATTGCTGTTGATTTTTTTGAGAATTATTGCTGCAAAATTAGTACGCAGCTATGCTAAATCAGACCAAAAACTGGAGCATCGAACTAATTTAGTCATCAAATACATTCATTTATTTATAAATATTCTTGCAATTATAGCTGTCATACTAATTTGGGGCGTTCAGACAAAGGATATTATTATTGCACTTTCCTCTATTACCACCGTTGTAGGTGTCGCTATGTTTGCTCAATGGTCTATTTTGAGCAACATCACCTCTGGAGTTATTTTGTTTTTTTCTTTTCCGTTTAAAATTGGAGATACAATAAAAATTCATGACAAAGATTTTCCTATTGAAGCTCAAATTGAAGATATAGGGGCTTTTCATGTATATTTGAAAACTATAGATGGAGAAAAAATCATCTATCCGAACAGCTTGCTTTTGCAAAAAGGAATTTCGATACTAAACAATTATGCCGATCAAAAAGAATTTACGGATTAGTTTACTTCTGCTGAACGAATGGTAAATCATCATCTTGCAAAAGATCCTATTGAAGTGGAAATTATATAACTATTGCTGAAAAATATATAATGTTTTACTTTTTTAAATGCTGGATATTTGTCAATTAGAAATAAATAATTTACTATTGAATTGTTTTTGTCTTTAAAAAAAAATAAAAAGATATGAATGACCTTTTAAAATTTCCATTTTACGCAAAACTTACGCTCGTTTTATTGAGCTTAATTGCTATTATTTTTATATTTTATATTGGTCAGGATATATTAGTTCCCATAATGATGTCCTTTTTATTTGCGATATTGTTATATCCCATCGTTCAGTTTTTAAAATCTAAACTCTACTTTCCCCATGTGTTAGCCGTTATGCTGGCGGTACTGCTTTTTGTATTGCTTTTTTTAGGCCTTTTTGTATTTCTATCCTTTCAAATCAGTGATTTTGCAGATGATTTTGATAAAATTGAAAGAAACATAACTATTCATATTAGTAACATTCAACAGTTTCTCAGTGAACATTTCAATTTAAGTTCTTGGGAACAAAAACAATATCTGGATACAGCTACTGAAGATTCTATGGAAAAAGGGAAAGAAATCATTGGTACCACGCTATTGTCATTTACGGATACGCTACTAAATTTGACCTTAATCCCTATTTATACTTTTTTGATTCTTTTATACAGGACTCATTTTTTATTGTTTTTGTCTAAACTATTCAAAAAAGAGAATCATGAACAATTAAAAAATATTTTAACAAATATTAGAGTTGCTATAAACAGTTATATTGTAGGTTTAATTATCGAGACCATTTTAGTATCGGTAATGACTACTGTAGGATTTATTATTATTGGCGTGAAATATGCTGTTTTGCTGGGTGTTGTAACTGGAATTCTAAATCTAATTCCTTATATAGGAATCCTTTTTGCCGGAATTTTAAGCATTATTGCCTCATTGACTGGTACTCCGGATTTATCCATAATTATTGGTATAATTGTGGTTACCATCTTTGTTCAATTAATAGATAATAATATCCTTGTCCCAATAATAGTAAGTTCAAAAGTAGAAATAAATGCTTTTATATCCATTATAGGAATCATTATTGGAGGAGCCATTGCAGGAATCGCCGGAATGTTTTTAGCATTACCCATAATTGCGGTTCTTAAGGTAATTTTTGACCGAATTGAGTCATTAGAACCTTGGGGGTATTTAATGGGAGATCATTTGCCCAAAACCTATACTTGGCATAGTATCAAATTACCGCTATTCGATTCAGATGCATCCTCTAAAAAAACCATAATTAAAACGGATCTTATAGTTCCTGTTTTTACTGAGACAACAACGGAAAACAATACAGAGAATAAAGCAGAAACTGACCTTAATAAAACAAGTGAGTCTATTTAAACCAATTATTTATCAATGTTTTGCTGGTTTTTTCTTTCTCAATTTTTAAATTAATTTTGTATAATGACTAAAAAGCAAAAGCTGATTTTATTCTTTTTGATCGTCTGTTGCCACCAGATTTCTTTTTCACAAGTAAACCAGAAGGAAAAAGATTCCGCTGGCGTTTACAAAAAAATTCAATCCTATTCTAAAAAAAATAAGTTTACAACACTTGTTCATAAATTAGTTTTCAGGCCCGTAACTATAAAAAAAACAAAGAAAAAAGTAATTCCCAAAAAATACGAAACTTTTGAAGGAAAAACGATCAGAAATATTACTATTATCACTTTAGACCCTTTTGGGTATTCTGATATTGATACCGCCAGAGCCCCTAAAAACTGGGCCGAACGAACTGGAAACCGAATTCATATCAAAACAAAAAAACTCGCTATTAAGAATGTACTGTTAATAACAAAAAACACACCTTTCGATTCTTTATTAGTAAAAGAATCAGAACGATTGATTAGAGCTCAAAGATACATCAGTCGCGTTGACGTAACCCCACAATTAATTCAGAACAGCCCGGATTCAGTAGATGTCACCTTTCGGGTTTTAGATACATGGAGTATTATTCCCAAGGGATCCATTTCCAGTTCAAGAACTAATTTTGAACTCAATGATCGTAATTTTCTAGGCACTGGCCATGAATTCAAAAATGAATTCAAAAACAGATTCAGCGACGGAAAAAGCGCGTATGGATTGTCCTATAGCGTTCCTAACGTCCAGAATACCTTCATTCAGACAACTCTGAATTACCGGATAGATTTAGACAATTACTACAGCAAAAGCCTCAATGTAGACCGTCCCTTTTACTCTGCTTTTACAAAATGGGCAGGGGGAATATACATAGACCAGCAATTTAGAAAAGACACCCTTGCTGATGTCAATTCCGTATTTACCTATCAAAATTTCAAATACAATTCGCAGGATTTATGGCTTGGACGTGCCTTTTCTATTTTTAAAGGAAGAACAGAAAACCAGCGCACCACAAATCTGATTCTGGCAGGACGTTTTTTAAATATAAAATATCTGGAAAGCCCAACTATCCTCTATGATGCCACTGATTTCTACTCTAGTGAAAAACTTGCTCTTTTCGGGATTGGTATTAGTTCACGTAAATTCGTGCAAGACAACTATATTTTCAAAAATGGAATTATAGAAGATGTTCCCATTGGCAAAATTTACAGCATCACTTCTGGCTATCAATATAAAAACAATTTGGGGCGTTTGTATCTTGCTGCCCGAGCGGCTTTTGGAAATTATTATAAATGGGGCTTTTTAAGTGCTAATGTAGAGATAGGTACCTTTTTTGAAAAATCAATTACGCAGCAAACCGCTTTTTCTTTTCAGGCAAATTATTTCACAAACTTGATGAGTCTGGGAAAATGGAAATGGAGACAGTTCATCAAGCCCCAGGTAATTATTGGTACAAACCGTGTCAATATTATTGGCGATCAGCTAAATATCAATGAAAATTATGGACTTCGGGGCTTTAATAGTGCTCAATATGGAACCCAAAAAGCACTCTTAACCATACAAACCCAAGCCTATGCGCCATGGGATCTTTGGGGATTTAGAATCAATCCCTATTGTAATTATTCCATTGCCGTACTAGGAAATCCTAATAAGGGATTGACTCAAAGTAAAGCCTATTCAAAAATTGGAATTGGATGTATTATAAACAATGATTTTCTGGTATTTAGTGCTTTTCAAATTTCGCTGTCCTACTATCCGTCTATTCCTGGAAATGGCGAAAATATTTTCAAAACAAATGCAATTGAAACAACTGATTTTGGTTTTCAAGATTTCGAACTGACAAAACCCCGTACCGTGCTTTACAAATAATACGCTTTATAAATATAAATTATTCCAAAAAAATATTCGCATAATACTAATATCCTTCGAAAACAGTTCAATTTGTATGGGATTATATTGAACACACTATCTACAGGACACTTTTTTTAGAAAATTACGATACAGTACACAATGAAGGGTGTGAATTATATAATTTAATACCTTAATTTTATAAGAAAAAATTATGTTTTATTGTTTACTTTTATTGTGTTAAAATTTTAACTAAAAACCAAACAAAATGAAAAAATTCACCTTTTATTTGATGATGATGGTATTATCAATTAGTGTTCTTCCAACACAAATGTTAGCCGCTGAAAAAAATCCAACTGTAATTTTAAATACTCCTAAAGAAGTGCCTGCAGAAGTAAAAGTTTTGCTTAATAGACTTGATGAAATAAAAGCGATGGATAAATCGTCTTTGACTTCAGTTGAAAAAAAAGAATTACGTAAAGAAGTACGTGCTATCAAAGCAGAATTAAAATCTACAGGAAATGGTATATACTTATCTGTAGGTGCAATTATAATCGTTATCCTTTTATTGATACTTTTATTGTAAATAAATTTATACCTGTAGAAAAAGGAAACGAATAATCGTTTCCTTTTTTTATGAAGTAAAATAACAAAGTAAATGTTAATTATTTGATATTGGCATAATTGTTGGTTTTACTTCAAAACGAGATAAAATAGTAACTAAAATTACTATCTAATAATTACTAATTAAAATTTCTAAAAATGAAAACATTAAAATTAATCATCGCAGGAATTATACTATTTGCATCCGCAAATACGATGCAAGCACAGGTTTCAGTAAATGTAAATATAGGTAGTCCACCAGCATGGGGGCCAGTTGGTTATTCAGCTGTAGATTATTATTATTTACCGGATGTTCAAGCTTATTATGATATACGAGCCACACAATTCATTTATTTTGGTGGAGGAAATTGGATTCGTTCAAGAAATCTACCTAATCAATACAGAAATTATAATCTATACAATGGTTATAAAGTAGTATTGAACGATTACCATGGTTCAAGACCATACAGTAACTTTAAAACACACAAAGTAAAATACTACAAAGGATACAAAGGTAAACCACAAAAATCAATAGGTTCTAACCGCAGTAATAACAATAAAGTGTACAAAAGTAATGGGAATAACGGACATGGAAATAAAGGACATGGCAATAAAGGTGGAAAAGGAAATAATGGAAATGGAAAACATTAATACTGATTTCATAATAATTTATAAAAAGAGTCTCAGCAATGAGGCTCTTTTTTTTAGAACATTAATCCTTAATTAAATGTTAATTTTTTTGTTTTGGCACAGTTGTTGGAAATTCACAAAAGTATAGCAATAACAAGTTATTATAAAAAATTATTACAAATTAAATATTTGAAAAAATGAGAACATTAAAATTAATCATCGTAGGAATTATACTCTTTGCATCAAGCACAATACATGCACAAGTCTCAGTAAATTTAAACATAGGTACTGCTCCATCATGGGGACCTATAGGATACGCAGAAGCTGAATATTATTATTTACCGGATGTTGAAGCTTATTATGATGTAAGAGCCACACAGTTCATTTATTTTGGTGGAGGAAGATGGATACGTTCCAGATATTTACCAAATCAATATAGAAACTATGATTTATATGATGGATATAAAGTAGTATTAAACGATTATCACGGTTCAAGACCTTATAGTAATTTTAAGAATCACAAAGTAAAATATCATAGAGGTTATCATGGAAGAGAACAAAGAAATATTGGGCACAACAATAATCGTCGCGTTTATGTAAACCAAAGGGGGAATGATAATCATAGAAGATATGATAATGATGACCGAAGAGAATATAAAAAACATGACAACCGAAATAACGGCAATGGTCATGGACATGGAAAGGGAAAAGGACATGATCGAGATTAGTCACACCTTAATTTAAAAAGAGAGAGAACCAAAATTGGTTCTCTCTCTTTTTAATTATTAAAGAAAACCAAAAATATTTCAGAAGAAATTATTTAATTCCTACATTTGAAGTTACTGCAATTAAATTTTAAAAAATGCAAAAAAAACACGCATCAGCTATTCTAATATTTCTCTTATGTTGCCAAATAACAATTGCACAAGAACCTCAAAAACCAAATTCTGTTGAAATTTATAATCAAATTCAAAAGCTTAATTTTCTAGGTTCCGTACTTTATATAGCCGCACATCCTGATGATGAAAACACCCAGTTGATCTCTTATTTATCCAATGAACAAAAGGCCAGAACCGGCTATTTGTCTTTGACACGCGGGGATGGTGGACAAAACTTAATCGGCACGCAATTGCGGGAATTATTAGGAGTAATAAGAACCCAAGAACTTATTGAAGCCCGAAAAATTGATGGAGGAGAACAGTTTTTTTCCCGTGCCAATGATTTTGGTTTTTCTAAAAATCCAACAGAAACATTAGAAATTTGGGATAAAAAACAAGTACTAGCTGACGTTATTTGGGCCATCAGGAAATTTCAACCCGATGTGATTGTTAACCGATTTGATCATCGTTCGCCCGGAACCACTCACGGACACCACACGGCATCAGCAATGTTAAGCGTAGAAAGTTTTGACTTAGCGAATAACCCATCAATTTTTCCCGAGCAATTGCAATTTGTAACACCTTGGCAAACCAAACGACAGTTTTTTAATACGTCTTGGTGGTTTTATGGAAGTATCGAAAAATTTAATGCTGCCCATAAAACGAATTTAATTGCGCTGCAAACAGGAGTTTATTACGCTGGATTAGGAAAATCAAATCAGGAAATAGCCGCATTAAGTCGGAGCCGCCATCAATCCCAAGGGTTTGGTAGCACTGGAGCCCGTGGGGAGGAAACAGAATATTTAGAGTTTATAAATGGAGATGCTTTAAAAGATAAGAAATCACTTTTTGAAGGAATCGATACTTCTTGGAACCGAATAAAAGAGGGAAAATCAATCGGAGAATTATTGACAACTATTGCCGCTGAATTCGACCATAATAATCCTTCGGCAAGCATTCCAGATTTGGCGAAAGCCTATGCTATGATGAAAGCTTTGGACGAAAATCAGTGGTCGCCACTGAAATCAGAAGCCATAAAAGAAATTATATCGGCCTGTTCTGGTTTGTATCTTGAAGCCGTTGCCCAAAATCAGGAAGCGACTCCCGGAAGCACTATTAAATTGAAACTCGAAGCCATTAATAGAAGCTCCGTACCCATACAATTAATGAGTGTGACCGCTATACCTAATCAAAATATTACACCTCAAAATCGGGATTTAAAAAACAACATACTAAACACCATTAATTTAGATTTAAAATTACCCGAATCAATTAACTACACACAACCATATTGGTTAAAAGAAAAAGGAACAGTTGGGATGTACGCAGTAAAGCAACAACAAAACATAGGGATTCCAGATATTATTCGGGAAGTTAAAGTGATTTTTAATATTAAAATCAATGAGATTGAAATTCCATTTGAACGAACCGTAGTGTATAAATACAACGATGATGTAAAAGGGGAAGTATATAATTATCTGGACATTGTTCCCGAAGTTACTACTTCAATTATAGACAAAGTATTGCTTTTTAAAGACACAAAAAAGAAAGCTGTAGCCGTAAAAATCAAAACTGGAAAAGACTCCGTAAAAGGAATTTTACAACTTGAATTACCTGAAAACTGGGGTGTTTTTCCTAAATCGATTCCTTTTAACATTGAAAAAAAGGGAACGGAACAAATTGTTTATTTTGAGGTAACTGCACCAAATAAATCCGAAGAAGCTGTAGCCAAAAGCGTGGCGATAATTGACAATAAACAATTTGACAAAGAACAAATTATCATTAAGTATGACCACATCACAAAACAGCAAGTTTTAACATTGGCTGAAGCCAAATGCATTAAAACGGATTTAAAAACAAATGGTGAAAAAATCGCATACATTATGGGTGCCGGAGATGAAGTTCCCAGTAGCCTGACGCAATTAGGATATGCCGTAACACTACTTAAACCTGAAGAAATTACTCCTGAAAAATTAGAATTGTACGACGTAGTCATCACAGGTGTTCGTGCCTATAATATCTTGCCTGCACTGGCAAACAAACAAAATATACTTTTTGATTTTGTAAAATCCGGAAAAACAATGATCGTTCAGTACAATACTGCAGGAGATCTTGTTACCAATACTATTGCACCTTATCCCTTGAAACTCTCCCGAGACCGAGTGACCGAAGAAGATGCCGAAGTCCGATTCTTAGCGCCACACCATCCTGTTTTGAATTTTCCAAACCAAATTACAGCTACAGACTTTGAAGGCTGGAAACAAGAACAAGGATTGTATTACCCCAATGAGTACGACAAAGCCTTTACTCCTATCCTATCTTCAAATGACAAAGGGGAAAGCCCTAAAAATGGTGCATTACTTATTGCTCCTTACGGAAAAGGACACTATATTTATACCGGCTTAAGTTTTTTTAGAGAATTACCTGAAGGCGTTACTGGTGCCTATAAATTAATTTCTAATATTATTTCGCTACAATCATCTGAAAAAATTCCTGTTCAAAAAATCAAGAACTAACCCACTTTAAAATGGAAACAAAAAAAATAAAAACCTGGAAGAAAAATTATACTTGGGTACTTGTAGCCAATGCAATATACATCCTGATCTTTTGTCTCATCATGAAATTATACGCTTAAATTATGCAATTATTTGATTGGATTATACTGATAGTAACTTTATTGTTTATTGTAATTTATGGGGCTTGGAAAACCAAGGGCAGTAAAAATGTAGAAGACTTTATTTTAGGGAGTAATGAAACACCTTGGCATGTTGTAGGACTTTCTGTTATGGCCACACAAGCCAGTGCAATTACGTTTCTTTCTACTCCGGGGCAAGCCTATCATGACGGTATGGGTTTTGTGCAATTCTATTTTGGACTGCCAATTGCTATGGTGGTAATCTGTGTCACCTTTATCCCTTTATACCACAAATACAAAGTGTATACAGCTTATGAATACCTTGAAAAAAGATTTGATTTGAAGACCCGTTCCCTAGCTGCCATCCTTTTCTTGTTCCAAAGAGGTTTAGGAACCGGATTGACCATATACGCTCCGGCAATTATTTTGTCCGCTTTATTGGGTTGGAATCTTACCTACATGAATATTATTATTGGTGTATTAGTTATCATTTATACTTTTTCGGGTGGAACCAAAGCAGTGAATGTAACTCAAAAACAGCAAATGTTTGTGATTATGTCCGGAATGCTAATCACTTTTTTTCTGATTTTGCATTATTTACCTAATGATATGACTTTCTCCAGTGCGTTGCATATTGCTGGGGCAAATGATAAAATGGATATTGTTAATTTCTCTTTAGATCCAGAGGAAAAATATACCTTTTGGAGCGGAATAACAGGAGGTTTTTTCTTGGCATTAGCTTATTTTGGTACCGATCAATCGCAGGTAGGACGTTATTTATCCGGACGATCCGTTCGAGAAAGCCAGATGGGACTAATCATGAACGGACTTTTAAAAGTACCTATGCAGTTCTTTATTTTACTGACCGGAGTTATGGTTTTTGTCTTTTTCCAATTCAATCCTGTTCCGTTAAATTTTAATCCAAATAATAAAGCCATGATTGAAAAATCAGCTTACAAAAGCGAATACAATGCTTTGGAGAAAAAATTAGACGATTTATCCGAAGACAAAAAAGTAATTAATCTTTTGTACATCGACCAGCTCAATCAGGATTATGACAATCCAACGCTTAGGAAAGAATTAGTGACTTTATCCAATAAAGAAAAAGATTTAAGAGATCGTGCCAAAGAAATAATTCTGAAAGCTGATAGTAATAGCGAGACCAATGATAAAGATTATGTGTTTTTTCACTTTATTCTCAACTATTTACCCAAAGGGCTTATTGGTTTGTTACTGGCCGTAATTATTTCGGCTGCTATGTCCTCTACCGCTTCGGGATTGAATGCACTGGCCTCTACCACCGCAATTGATATTTACAAACGCAATCTAAAAGAAGAAAAATCGGAACGACACTACCTGTATGCTACAAAATTCTTTACCTTATTGTGGGGGGTTATAGCCATACTATTTGCTTGTATTGGAACGCTTTTTGAAAATTTAATTCAACTGGTAAACATCATTGGATCCATATTTTATGGAACAGTCCTTGGAATTTTCTTAGTTGGTTTTTACATCCACAAAGTACAATCTAAAGCCATTTTTTATAGCGCTGTAGTAAGTCAGATTACTATTTTTATCATCTACTATTACGCCATTTATATTTTCCCGAGCGGAGAAGAAAAACTGGGTTATTTGTGGCTGAATTTCATTGGTGCAATGCTTACAATTGTAATTTCATTATTGTTGCAATGGACCATTTTTAGAAAACAGAGAGCGATAACAGCCTAAATAAAAAAATAACCGCAGATTCGCAGATTTTTATATTGATAATCCGTGAATCTGCTGTTATTTTTTTTACTTCAGAAGTTCTTATATAAAAATCTCTTCTTCCGCAGAAACGAGCAAGAGCGAACTGGCGAGTAATGATAATCCCATGGATACTATGCAAACATCTAATAAATTACACAGTCCAAAATTTCAAAAAAAAATCCCGTCTCTAAATGGAGACGGGATCTTCTTATATAAAACGTTAGAGTAATTAGTTTTTACTCCACTCTGTAATACTGTCTTTATTCATTTTCACGTAATCTTGGTTTTTAGCAATTTCAGCCGCTGCAAGTGATGCCTTAGCCGTTTCGATTGCTCCTTTTTTGTCCTCAAGTTTAGCTTGAATTAATGACTTCAATCTGTTGTACCAAAACGGTTTATCTTTAGACATATCTAACGCTTTGTTTACATAAACCAATGCTTTTGCATTGTCGCCATTCGATTGGAATAAAAATTGAGCAGCAGAAAAATAATCTGCACTAGCTGGTCCAGCTAATGCTTTTTCGATGTTAGCCGTTGTTTTTTGTTGTGTTGGCACTTCAAATTTTAAAGCAGCATAGGAGTTCTCCCAATAGATTTCTAAAAAAGCAAAATTATTGTCTAAACCACTAATTCCAATAGTAAATGTTTCCACACTTTTATTCACTGTTTCAGGCTTAACAGTAGCTCTAAGCGCTACATTTTCTTCTTTCCACTCTTCTGGATTACCCCAGTTATCAGTAGTTTTATAAAATAGTATCTCCCAGCTTTCTATTTTCGGAATAGTATACAATGAATATTTTCCTTTTTTCAATGTTTTACCATCAATAATCACATCATCGCTAAAGGAAACAGTTGTATTTTCATTAGCTCCAGTTCTCCATACTTTTCCAAAAGGAATTAAATTTCCAAAAACGGATCTTCCTCTGGCACTTGGTCTTGAATAGTTAACTTCTACATCAGTCAAACCAACTGTTTGCATAAGCGTCATTTTCGGACTTGATTGAGGTGTTTTTAACTGAGCCTCAGCGCTGAAACCGGCCATAAATAAAGCCAGTGCAATGATTATTTTTTTCATATTATAATTTTTAAATGTTTTCCAAATTTACAAATTCAATGGCTTTGTACTGTTAATTATTCCTTAATTTAGATTGAATATTCCTAACTGCCTCAAAATCCAATTCGTTAAAATGATTAATCATTACATCTGCTTCAGATAAATCTTGTGCTTCAGAATGAATACTGTTGTAGCCCACACAAAAAATCCCAGCAGCTTTGGCCGCTTTTATTCCATTTGTACTGTCCTCAATAACGATACAATTTGCTTTTGGTGCAACTGATAAACTTGCCGCATGTTCAAAAATAGCCGGATGTGGTTTTGATTTAGGGAAATCTTCACCACTTACCACATGTGTAAAATAATCATGTAACTTAAACCGGCTAAACACGCGTTCAATAGTCACTTTGGATGCCGAAGAAGCCAAAATCAATTGTATTCCGTTTTGGTGTAATTCTTTAATAAGATGTTCGACGCCTTGCAGTAATTCTAGATCTGCTTTACTATCAAACGCATCATTAAAAATAGTTCGTTTTCTTTGAATCAAATCTTCCACTTCATGTTCAATTTCAAAAACCTTTTTCAATTTCTGAAATATATTCCGAGTAGAATTTCCTGTAAATGAAGTGTACATTTCCTCCGTAACAGGAATATTCAATTCCTCAAATTGTTTGAAATAAGCATAACGGTGTACGGGTTCAGTATCGACAATTACACCATCCATGTCAAAAATTACGGTTTGTATCATTTTTGTTAAATTATTAGACTTTATAGATTTTAAGACTTCTTAACTTTTTAGAACGGAACATTAAAAAACTGAATTCTAACCACTATTTCTTAAGTAAATAGCGAATCACGGTTTCTGCAGCGTACAAACCAAATAATCCAGGCATGTAACTATTGGTTCCATAAAATGATTTTTTGAAATTGGATCCATCCGTCATTTTTAAACTCGTTTCATCTTGAATTTCCGACGAAAAAACCACTTTCAGTTTATCAATTTTAAATTCTTTCAATCGTCTTCGAATGGTTTTGGCAAAATAACAATTCACGGTATTGGTAATATCAGTCACTTTCACTTTTGAAGCTTCCATTTTCCCACCTGCGCCCATACTACTGATGATTTTTACTCTTTTTCGTTTGGCTCCAATAATCAAATTCAGCTTTGGCGTCACACTGTCAATGCAATCCAAAACAAAATCAAATTCCTCCGATACAATTTCGAAAGCACGCTCTGGCGAAAGAAATTCCTGTACACGCGTCAATTTTAATTCTGGATTAATGTCCATTAATCGATCCCCAACAACAGTAATTTTTGGTTGTCCTACAGTTGAATGTAAAGCAGGCAATTGTCGGTTTATATTGGTAATATCAACTACGTCACCATCAACAATAGTCATCGTTCCCACTCCTGCTCTTACCAAAAATTCGGCCGCAAAAGAACCAACACCACCCAATCCTACAACCAATATATTTGCCTTTTTTAAATTATCTAAACCTTCTTTTTTGAATAAAAGTTCGGCTCTCTCTGTCCATTCTGCCATTGTTTTTTGTTTAAAGTTTAATGTTTTTGAAAAATTCTTAAATCAAAAACTTCATTATAATTACTATTCACAAGTTCCTGTATTTCTTCCAGCGAAATTCCTCTGTATTTTGCTGCCAATTCATAAACTGCTTCAATCCCTTCATCCACCGTATCTGTTTCCAAAAAAAATCGATTATCAGGAACGCTTTTAAAAACAGCTTCTAGGTCCTGATTTAGCAATAAATATTTCCCAAACGAAATATAAAATCCATTGTTCACTAATTGTTTAGCGACTTGGGCATTTTTGGAAAACCCATGAATCAGCATTGGAACTGAAATATTCAATTTTTTCGTAATTGCAATCACTTCCTGAAAAGCAGCGACACAGTGTATTACCACTGGTTTTTGATAGTGCTGCGCCAAAAGCAATTGCTTTTCGAAAACCAACTGTTGCAATTCCATTGAAACTTCGATGCGTTTGTCCAACCCACATTCGCCCACAGCGAGACAATTTGCTTCTTGTAATTTACTTTCGATAATTGCCAAGTCAGCTTCTATTCGCTCTTCAATAATAAACCACGGATGAATCCCGATGGAATAATACGGAATTGTTGCGTCAAATTCCTGTGGATATTGATTCACTAATTCCAACACATTGGGTTGATTCGTATCTTTATGTGTATGCAGATTAAAGAAATCCATTAGTTGTGAAATTTTTTAACTCCCGCTTTTATCTCGATATTCAAATCATTTTCCAATGGTACTATTGGACAGGAATATGTAAAATTATACGCGCAATACGGATTGTATGACGTGTTAAAGTCAATCACAATAGCATCTCCTTTTGGGATTTTCAAATCAATGTATTTCCCGCCAATGTAACTTTCGTTTCCTGAAGTCAGATCTGAAAACGGTAAAAATAAATAGTCTTTATATTCCTCTTTTTTTGAGAGCTCCATATTCTTGTACACATTCAGTTTCAAATCCCGACCGTCAATTGTAAAAGAAAGCTCCCCATATTTTACATACAATGGTTTCCTGTCTGTTGACGTTTTCATTTCAAAAGGCTTCTCTTTTTTTGTTCTTACTAACTTAGCGACCACATAAAAAGTTTCGTTTGCAGGATAAAAATCAAGTGTTTTGAATTCCGCTAAATCTTTCGGAGTCAACGGACTTGTCTTTGCATCGGCATATTCTGAATTTAATTCCTTTTGAAATTTGGCTACAGCCGAAACGTCAAATTTATATTGGCCAAAGCCTAAATTCAATTGAACCAAAAGAAATAAAGTAAATAGCGTTCTCATGTTCTTATTTTTATGCAAAAATAGTTTAAAAGTTACTAGGACACAAAGGCGCATCGGTACAAAGTTTTCTACCTTTGCAAAATATAACAAATACATGTTTCAAACTGCTTTTCAACGCTACATTAATAATTTCAAAGGCTTTACCAGAGAAATTTGGATTCTAACGCTCGTCACTTTTATAAATCGCGCCGGTACGATGGTTTTGCCTTTTTTATCTAAGTATTTAAAAGAAGATTTGAATTTATCCTACGCACAAGTGGGATGGATTATGGTTGCTTTTGGTTTTGGTTCTATGCTGGGATCTTGGCTTGGTGGCAAATTATCCGATAAAATAGGCTTTTATAAAATCATGGTTTTCAGTTTATTCACCAGCGGAATCCTTTTGTTTTTTGTACAATACATTCGGACCTTCTGGGGATTGTGCATTGGAATGTTTGTCATAATGACCGTTGCTGATATGTTTCGTCCCGCCATGTTTGTCTCCTTGGCGACTTATGCTAAACCTGAAAATCGTACCAGAGCACTGACTTTAGTTCGGTTAGCGGTAAATTTAGGCTTCACAGCTGGACCCGCTTTAGGTGGTTTAATCATTATGAATTTAGGTTACAGCGGATTATTCTGGGTGGATGGAAGTTCGTGTATTGTATCTATTTTAATTTTCACCCTACTGGTAAAAGAACGCAAAAAACCTATCGATTTAGCCTCCGCCAATATCGAAACTGAGATACCAGCCTCTGTTTTCAAAGACAGAATATTCTGGATCTTCCTTTTTGTTTGTTTCATAACAGCCATGCTTTTCTTTCAACTTTTCACCACTTTACCCTTATATCATAATGAAAAATTTGGATTAACCGAGTTTCAAAGTGGACTTTTATTGTCTTTAAACGGACTGTTAATTTTCTTTCTGGAAATGCCAATTGTAAGTTTCACTCAAAGAAAAGGCATCAGTATACTCAAAATTATTCTTTGGGGCGCATTGCTAATGTCATTGAGTTTTTATGTTTTACTCATCAATATGTGGGCTGGAATACTAATTGTTAGTATTCTTTTTATCACTTTTGGCGAAATGTTCATCTTCCCTTTCTCCAATTCATTTGCGTTGAGCCGGGCTCCAAAAGGGCATGAAGGCCGCTACATGGCTTTGTTTACCATGAGCTTCAGCTTAGCACACATTGCGAGTTCTAAGACAGGACTAGAAATCATAGCCGCTTTTGACTACCAAGCTAACTGGTTTGTCATGGGAAGTTTAGGTATTTTAGCAGTGGTAGGTTGTATCTGGCTGCAAAAACTCGTTCAAAAAGAACACAATTAATTCCATTATCATTCTTTGGGCGTGACCCTATAAAAAAAAGGGGCTTATCAACAAAATCGTTATTAGCCCCTTTTCTTTATAGCGTCGGGTTATACGCGCTACTTCGGTAGCTAGCTTCTACCCCTCACGCAGTCTCCTTGTGATGATAACATTTTTGATTAAAAGGATAATTAATTTCCAAAAAACTGCAAAAACACGTTAAAACTAAAAAAATAGTTAAAAAACTACATTTATAGTTTGATAACTAAAAAAATAGTTGTAGGTTTGGTTTAAATAAAAAATTATGCAAAAGTTAACCAACAAAGAAGAGGAAATCATGCACATTTTATGGAAGCTCAAAAAAGCATTCGTAAAAGAAGTCCTTGCAGAAATCACAGAAGATCAACCCCATTATAACACACTTTCAACCATTGTGCGCAATCTGGAAGAAAAAGGATTTGTGTCACACAATGCCTTTGGAAACACACACCAATACTTTCCTATTATAAGTTTAGAAGATTATAGAAAACGATTCATGAATACTGCTATTGATAATTATTTCAACAGCTCATATAAAAATATGGTATCGCATTTTGCCAAAGAAGAGAAAATATCTGCAGCTGAATTACGGGAAATTTTGGCTATGATTGAAAGTCATAAAGAGGAAATATAAACTTTAGATTAACAATATTAATTATGGAAGTATTTTATATTTATCTCATCAAATCCAGCGGATTAATTGCCTTGTTTTATTTGGCGTATCATTTTATGTTGCGAAAAGAAACCTTTTTCACAAGCAATCGTTGGTTTTTGTTATTGGGATTATTCACTTCCATTCTTTTGCCGTTAGTTGTTTTTACTAAAACAATATGGGTAGAACCTACTCCTGTAAATTATGATTGGTCATCATTGCCCATAAGTACAATTATTGATGAAGACCACACGCAAGAATATATTTATCTGGCATTAGCAGTGCTGTACTGCATTGGCACATTATGCCTTTTCACTAAATTTGGTTTTGAATTTTACAGTTTACAAAAAATAGTAAAAGGAAAAACCATAAAACGTCAAGCGAATTTTAAATTTATAGACTTAAAAGACAACCTCGCTCCTTTCTCTTATTTTAATACTATCGTTTACAATTCGTCCTTGTACAGCAGCTCTGAACTAGAAAACATTTTAGAACACGAAAAAGTTCATAGTGAGCAAAATCATACTGTTGATGTATTAATTTCAAGATTGTTTTGTATTGTGTTTTGGTTTAATCCATTCATTTGGTTTTATAAAAAAGCAATTATCCAAAACTTGGAATTCATTGCTGACAGCGAAGCCACGAAAAAGATATCCGACAAAAAAGCGTATCAGTTCACACTTTTAAAAATAACAACACACGAGAATTGTGTTGCCATTACAAATCATTTTTATCAATCATTAATCAAAAAACGAATCGTTATGTTAAACAAAAATCAATCAAAAAAATCGAATTCTTGGAAGTACGCAGTCGTTATTCCTGCTTTAGTAGCATTTGTATTTTTATTTCAAATTGATGTAATTGCTCAGGAGAAAGTAAAAGAAGAAACCGTCAAAGTAGAATCAAAACATCCAGTTACTGCTGCTTTAGAAATCCAGCAAGAAAAGGATAGTATTAAAAAAGCTAAAGTACTTATAGTCAGTAGTTCTAAAAATGACAGTATTGATAAAAATACAGAGATTTTTATCGATGGAAAAAAAGTAAGTAAAGAAGAATTAGATAGAACGAATCCTAATGACATAACTACGATGGATGTTGTTAAGGAGAATAACAAATCTATAATTAGAATTGTAACAAAAGGTAAAACAGCAAAAAGTACAAATATTTTTAATTCTAATACACAAGTAACGGATTTAAGATTAGAAAATGTGAATCCCAATAGTTTAAAAATTCTTCAAAAACCAAAAACCACGTATACGGTTACAAAGATAACGACAGAAAAAAATGGTATTCCTGACGATGCAGAATATTTTATTGACGGAAAAAAAGTAAGCCCACTAGAGGCTGAAAGCATGAATCCAAATTATATTAGCTCAGTAAATATTCAAAAAGATGGTACTTCAGCTAAGAATTCAATCCGTATTATTACTAAAAGTTATTTAGATGGTAAAGAGATGATACCTGAGCCACCAACACCACCTGCTGCACCAACTTTTAAATCTAAAGCTGCAAAAGGCGACCCTGTTAAAAAGGATAATAAAGGTTGGGAGATCAATTTTGGAACATTTGCGCCAGAAGACAATATTAAGAGAATTCAAAATGATAAGAATGTAAACTATAAAGAAGCAGTTATAGTTATTAATGGAAAAATTAGTGATTATCAAGCTTTGGATAAATTAAAGCCAGAGGATATTTTTTCAGTAGGTGCACAAAAACCATCAAATGGACCCGAAAGCACAAAACAGAATGCGTTAAAAAAATATGGAGAAAAAGCATTAAATGGAATTATTGAAATTGAAACAAAAGAATTTCAAAAAAAATAAAATCCTCATAAAAACCCAGAAAGACGGTCCAGATCAAGATCGTCTTTTTTTATATCTTTACACCAAACAAAATGATATGTATAAAATCCTAGCCCAAATTAACAAAGTTATTTTACCTAGTTTCACCAAACAGCGATTGGATTTGGCTAAAGCCAAGAAATGGCAAATGGCAATTATTGGTTTTAGATATTACGTAACCACACGTGCGCTGGATTAATACGTAATTGCGGCAAAAATTTCATTTCCTTTGATTTTTGCCCTTCCATTTAAGAAAGCTAATTCCATTAGGAAATTGCATTGTACAATTTCTCTATCCAATCTTTTGACCAATTCACAAACTACTTTTGCCGTTCCTTCGGTGGCCAAAACATCATCGTGAATCAGAATTCGGTCTTCTGAAATTGGAAATTATGTCAGCCAATAATAAAATTATTTATAGCAAGAGACTTTTTAAATTACGATAAAAACATAGTCTACTTTATTGTTACCACTTCTCTGCTCCCAATAATTTTTTTCCCAATTCACTAAGCGCTGCCGTTTTATATTTGGTTTGTTCCCATTTACGGGGATCTCCAGGAAAGGCATATCCTTCAGGTGCAATTCTGTCTTTCCAGGAATTCACTCTCCATTGACGTAGTTCTTCATTTTCTTCTTCCGCTGGCATCATAGAAATATATTGTGCCATTCTCACTTTATCTTTTGTAATATTGGGGCGAATGCCATGCGGTTGTGAACTGTTAAAAATCAATAAATCTCCTGCTTCCATTTTTACTTTTACAAATTTGCCTTCAAATTCAGAGGTATCCGGTTGAAATCGATTTCTATCTTCCGGTTGTGTCAGTTTCCAAGTATCATAATTTCGATATAAATCAGGAATACATTGAAATCCTCCCATATTTTCATCCATTTGGTCTGCCAAAGCGAGAACTCCTTGTACGTTTTGAGGTTTTGTTTCAGGATCATAATCCCAATGTATAAATCCTTTGAAATCAAAATCCGGACGGACTGGTAAATTTAGATTTGCTCGGTCAATGGTTACCCATAATTTTTCCGTTCCCCAAATATCTACAAATGCATCGTATACTTTTTTCATTTGTCGATTATCCCATTGGTATTGATGATTGTACACTTCAACCATACCGCTATTGGTAAGTTCTTTCATTTGCATTTCGGCTCTTGGTGGCGCATACCAAGTTTCTGGGTCATTTTGATTTTTCTCTTCAAATTCCCACAGGAAATCGGCCATTTTTTTAGCGTTTTCTTTCGGAACAGCATTTTTTATTACAATATACCCGTTTTCAATCCAAAACTTCCAATCGGCTTCAGTAAGCAAACGCAGAGGTTTACCATTAGAGCGATCATTTAATTTTGTTGTGCTGGATTTTGCTGTCGATGGATTTCCCGGAATATCTTTGTGGGCATTGTTATGTGCCATTGTGGGAACCATTGTGGGAACCATTGATTGCTTATTCTTTTCCATAATTATCTATTTCGTGTTATTACTATTCCAAAATTAGAAAAAGTGAACCTTAATTACTTTCACAAAATGTACTGCTATTTGTACAATATTGATTTATTTTAGTAACTTTAGACAAGTATATGTATTATATTGAACAATTATAGCAGTAACGAGGTATGAAAATAGTTTTTGAGGATATAAAAAGATTAGCCGGTAGTTCCTTTAGAATATTGGTCAATCCAAAATTGAATAATTTTTATTATTGGCATTTTCATCCTGAATTTGAATTGACTTTCATTGTAGCACCAAATGGAACACGACGCGTAGGTGACCATATTGGGGATTTTGAAGGAAGTGATTTGGTTTTTATAGGTTCTAATATTCCGCATTTGAATTTTGATTATGGAATTAAAACCGAATATGAAAAAGTAGTTTTACAGATAAAAGAAGATTTTTTCAAAAATGACTTTATCACCACTCCTGAACTAGCTTTCATTAATCAATTATTTGAGAACTCTAAAAAGGTGGTTTGTTTTCATGGAGCTGTAAAAGATGAAATTGGCAAAAGGCTTCAAAAAATTCATCTTTTATCACATTTTGAACAATTTATAGAAGTACTGTCCATATTTCAGATTTTAGCAACAGCAAATGAAAAGACACTATTACACGATAAACCATTTGAGAATCTGTACAATAACAAAGAACAAGTGCGATTAAAAGTAGTATATAAATTTATAGAAGAAAACTACCAAAGGGCTGTTTCTATTGAAGAAATCTCTCGTTTGACTCATTTATCCAAAGCCGCTTTTTGTCGTTATTTTAAAAAAATGACCCGATTGACTTTTACTGAATTTTTAAATCAGTATCGAATAGAACAAGCTAAAATACTTTTAAAAACTGATAAAAATGCAACAGAAACGTGCTTTGAGTGTGGTTTTGAAAGTCTGTCATATTTTAATAGAATTTTCAAAAAAGTAGTGGGTGAAAATCCGATACAGTTTAAGAAAAGATAAAAAAAGGTATGTTTCCTAAATTTCAGAAACATACCTTTTGTAATTTATTCCGTAATATTAAAACTGGCTACATAAAAGTTTTTATCTATTTCCAATTTTGAATTTTCAGTATTTACAGAAACACGTTGCCATTCTGTCTCTGGTTGTAGCAATTCTTCATTGCCATTCAGCGTTACTTTAACAGGCATGTTAAAACCTGACACACAATTTGTCCAGCGATATCCTAATTGATTATCCTTGAAAAAATATTCTACTGTAGGAATTCTGGTATCTCTTAAATACTGATTAAAAAAGGTAGCTAAATCGATTCCAACTTGCTGACTTAAATAATCTTCAATTTGTTTAGTCGATACCGTTTGATGGTAAAAAGTACTGTTCAAACCTCTTAATATTTTTCTCCATTTTTCATCATCATTTACAATTTGGCGTAAAGTATGTAGCATATTCCCTCCTTTTGGATACATATCACCAGATCCTTCTTTGTTTACACCATAGTTTCCTATAATCGGCTTATCATTGTTTATTCCCTTTCTGGTCCCTCGGATATATTCAAATCCAGCTTCTTTCCCATAATAATATTCTACAAAAAGGCTTTCAGAATAGTTTGTAAAACTCTCATGAATCCACATATCAGCAATATCTTTGTACGTAATATTATTGGCGAACCATTCATGTCCGGATTCATGGATAATGATAAAATCAAATTTTAATCCCCAACCCGTTCCGCTTAAATCCCTTCCTAAATAACCATTTTTAAATTTATTTCCGTAGGTCACTGAACTTTGATGTTCCATTCCTAAATACGGAGCTTCAACTAACTTGTAACTGTCTTCATAAAAAGGATATGGTCCAAACCAGTGCTCAAAAGCTTTCAACATCTTTGGAACATCCTGAAATTGTTTTTTGGCTTTCGCCAAATTGTCTCTCAAAACATAATAGGTACAGTCTAAATCGCCTTTTTCTCCCTTATATTTTTCTGAAAACGAAACATAATCTCCTATATTTATGTTTACACCATAATTATTGATAGGATTTGAGACATACCAATTATAGGTTTTGGTTCCGTCCTTTAATTGCTTAACACTGATCAGACGACCGTTAGATACATTTGTCAAATTTTCAGGAACATTTACACTGATCAGCATATTTTCCACTTCGTCATACATGTGATCTTTGTTTGGCCACCAAACACTCGCACCCAATCCCTGACAAGAAGAAGCAATAAAAGAATTCCCATTAGCATCTTTTTTCCAAGTAATTCCTCCATCCCATGGCGGATTTACAGCAACTTTAGGTTTGCCTCCGTAAAAAACAGTCAACTTTTTTATGGCTCCTTTTGTTTGAGATGCAATCAATTCAATAAAAAATGCATTTCCTTCTCTTCTATATTTTAAAGCTACTCCATCCTGAATGACTTTATAAATTTCCATAGGATTTTGCAAATCAATTTGCATACTATTGTATTCCTGAACGACTTGATATTTTATTGTATTGGAACCTGAAATAGTACTGTCAGCAGGATTTACTTTAATATCAAGATAGTACTGTTTTACATCCCACCACGCTCTTTCTTTGGTGATGCTGCCGCGCAAAGTATCTTGTCTGGTAAATATTTCCTCTTTTTTTTCCAAAAGTCCTTGCGCATTTACACCATTAAAAATAAGGAAAGAGATCAAAATAAGACTGAATTGTTTTTGCATGGTGAATTTACTTTAGACAAAAATAAACTTTAAAACTCTATAATTAAACTTCCTGGAATTTATTTTCCAGGATAGATTTGGACATATTCTTGCAACAGCGTATTTTCTTTTCCACGAATTTCCATGATCACCTTATTGTTTTCAAAATCAAACTTCAGCAACCCAAAATTAATATCTTTGATCACTTCTCCTTTTACATAAGGATTTTCTTCGCCAGAAAAAGAAGCATAGGTATGGGTTAGTCCACTCGAAGTAAAATCGACTAAAGGATACGACAATCCGCGAACTTTTTTGGAAGAAAAAGTAGCAATATGGCGGTCACCAGAAATTATAAAGGTACCTTTTGCTTTCGTTGAAACAATCAATTGCTCTAGTTTTTCAATTTCATGGGGAAAATTTCCCCAAGCTTCAAAACCGTGTTTATTTGATAAAAATTGAATGCTGCTGACAATAACATTAAATTGTGCCTCAGAAGTTTGAAGTTCATTTTCCAACCATTTCCATTGTGCATTTCCTAACACCGTTCCTTCACCTGCTGTATTAGGTTGAAAACGTTTTTTTAAATCGGTGGCTTTAGTCAGTGCCGTTCTAAAAAAGCGAGAGTCCAATACAATGACTTTTATTTTATTTTCATTTACCTCAATAGTTTTAGCAGTATAAACTCCGTCTCTTTTTCGCTCAGAAGCGTTCTTTGAAGTGCCTAAAAAATCCAATAATAACTGTTGGCTTTTTCTTTTAAAGGGATATTCTTCCCCAGCGTCATTTGCTCCATAATCGTGATCATCCCAAGTTCCTAAAACTATTTTATCTTTAATAAAAGTTAGATAATCCGCGTCTTGTTTTTGAATTTCATAATTATTTTTAAGAAACTGCATATCTTCTGTATCCGAGTACACATTATCACCTCCCCAAATCCAAACGGAAGGATGATTTTTGTCTATCGCTGGCCAAAGTTCATTTTTAATCTTTTGATTGTCGCAGGAACCAAAAGCAATCGTAAAGTAAGTGTTTTGAGTAGGTTTATTAGTTTCAAGTACCTGTTGTGTATTCTGAATTTTACAACTAATAAGGGCAAAAAAGCTAAAAATAAAAAGTATTTTTTTCATGTGAAGGTATTATAAAATCTATTTAATTTAGAAAAATTTGTTGCTAAGGTATACTAATATGCTCAATTGAACTTTAAGTAAAGTTTAATAAAAAAGCGACTATCCAATTAAAATAGTCGCTTTTTTATTAGATTAAAACACAAAAACTAATGCAGGTGGGTTACTTTGCTTTGTTCTACTACAGCAGTAAAATCATTGGCTAAACGTTTGCCATACTCCTCTAGCAATTCTAAAATTCTTTCTTGATTATCTGATTTGACAATAAGTCCTGCATGATATTCTAAGGGTATTCTAAAGCAAACTTCCGGATCTGAAAACGAAGATAAATTAGGATGCTGGAATTTTGTTAAAGTCAAAACGATTCCGGCATATCCTTTTTTTACTTTTGGTAAACTGTACTTCGTTCCTTTGACCAAAGCGTCTTCAATTGCCGCCCACTCTTTCCATAAATTAATATTCGAAGCTTCAGCAACCATTTCGGCCAAATGCGCTCCTCCTACTCGTGAAGAAGTTTCCAAGAAATAAATCTGTCCATCTTCATTACTTTTGATGAACTCTGTATGAGCGGCTCCATGTTTCAACCCAAAACCTTTCATCACTTGTTCATTTATTTTTTTTATCTCGATATCATCCTCTGATTTGTATTTACTATTTGCCGAACGGAAAACGCCGCCACCTTGAGATATTTCCATTGGTGTAGCTAAATATCTAGAAGTCAAACTGAAGATTACTTTGCTATCCGAAATCAAACTGTCACAATGATACACATCACCAGGTTTGAATTGTTCCAATAGATATTTGAATCTGTTATTCCCCATTTCATTAATATGGATCCACAAACGCTCTTTGTCCTCTATTTTTATAATTCCTGTTGCAGAAGCTTCGGAACGTGGTTTCAAAACCCATGGAGCAGGAATAGCATCTGCAAAAGTATTGATGTCATGGTCATTAAACAAAGAACAAAAAGCAGGAATAGAAATTCCACAACTTTTGGCTCTCATTCGCATCGCTAATTTATCTCTAAAATAACGTCCCGTAGTTTGTCCCATCCCATCAATACGGAGGTTTTCCCTTAGATACGTGGCTTTTTCTACATCATAATCGTCTAACGCAACAATGGCATCTACTTTAGTAGTTTTCATAAAATTACCAACACCTAATAACAGATGTTCTAAATTCCAATCGACATCTTGGCCTTCCATATAAAAAATCTCATCAATATGTTCGTGTGGCCATGGCTTGTCTCTGAGTTTTTCGCTTGTCACTAAATAGACTTTGTTGCCTAATTTTTTTAAATTAATTAAAAAATCGGCACCTTTGAAATAATTTGAAATACAAAGAAAGGTTTTAGCGTTTTCCATAGGTTATAAATTTTCTATGAATTTAGTTAATAAATGAACACCATACGCTGTTGCATGCTTACTTTTAGCAAATTCATCCTCACCAAATGCCACTCCAGCTACATCAAGGTGCGCCCAAGCGTTGTGTTCTTGGGTGAAATATTCTAAAAATTTGGCGGCACTTATGGCTCCGGCAACTGGTTTTCCGCTATAATTTTTCACATCGGCAATATCACTTTCTATGTCTGATTTGTAAACATCCCAAAGCGGTAAAGGCCACAAACGCTCTCCTATTGCATCTCCGTTTTCTTGCAATTTCTTAGCCATTTCTGCATTGTTGGTAAACAAAGCACCACATTCATACCCAAAAGTACCCACGCTGCTTCCAGTAAGTGTGGCGATATCCACAATATATTCCGGTTTGAAATTTTTAATCAAATACGATAATCCATCGGCTAAAATGAGTCTGCCTTCTGCATCAGTATCAATTATTTCTATTGAATGTCCACTGTAACTGTGAATTACATCACTAGGTAAAAAGGACTTGCTGTCAACCGAGTTTTCGGCACAAGGAACAATAGCAGTTACTTTGACTGGCAATTGTAAATCGGCTATAAGTTGCATCGCCCCAAATACTGCCGCACCACCAGCCATATCACACTTCATGTGGACCATTCCTGCCGTTTTTATATTTAATCCACCAGTATCAAAGGTGATTCCTTTCCCCACCAATCCAACATGTTTTAGGTGTTTTACTTCAACAACAGGAGTATACTTCATAATGATAAATTGAGGTTCATTCTCGCTTCCTTTTCCTACTGCTAAAAAAGCGCCAAGACCTGCAATTTTAGAAGCTTCATAACCGAGAACTTCTACGTCAAACCCATATTTCTGCCCAGTCTCTTTAGCCCAATTCGACAAGTATTTTGGATTAATTGTATTCGGAGGCAAATCGACTAAATCATAGGTTGCTAGTTGCGCTTTGGCAATTTTAATTCCTTTTTTGGCTGTAGCCAAATGCTCTTTTTCAGATAATAAACTCAAGCTAAAATCTGGTTCTAAAAAAGGATGTACACTTTTCTCCGATTTAAAATGACCTAAATCATACGTTCCCAAAAACAATCCTGAAATCATAGCTTCAGCCTGATCCTCAGTAAATTGTTCAGGTATAACTAAAGCTACACTCAAACTTAAATTTTCTTTTTGTTTCGATGAAATACGGCGAAAAATAGTTTTTAACGATTTATAATCTATCGTTTTTCCCAAGCCAATAAAAACATACGTATTATCATTTTTTTCGGCCAAATAGTGTGTGTCTTTTTTACCAAAAAAAACTTTGGAAGCAATTTCCAATCCATTAAATGTAATGGGAACAATACTTTTTGAATAGGTTTCAAAAACCGGAATTAAAATTGTACCTGAAAAATCATCTGAATTTGTTATTGTACTTGTTCTCATTTATTCTTTTTTTATGGCTGTTGTTATTGGATGAAATTCAACATTAATGTCGTTTTTTTATCTATACTCTGTAATAGACGCGATAAATCGCATCTCTACACTTCTTTTTCATTAAAAAACAACCATTCAATTGCTTTTGGAAACTCGTCACTCCAGTAGGTTTCGCTATGTTTTCCCTGCTTGTTAATACTTAAATTAATATTCGATTTTTCTTTTACAAATTCACTTGAAATCAAACTATCTTTAAAACTTTTGATATGTTCAATCATCGTTATACTTTCATCGCCACCGGCATATAAATAGATTTTTGTATCTGCTGAATTAGCTTTTTCAATATTGATTTTTAATTCAGGAACGACCCAAAGCGAGGGAGAAAAAATCATTAATTTCCCATACACTTCAGGATTTCTTAATCCACTAAAAACACTAACTAATCCACCCATTGAGCTTCCTCCAATTCCGGTGAATTCCCGTTCTTTTTTGGTTCTAAAATTGCGATCTACGTAGGGTTTTAATGTATCAGTCACAAAGCGAATGTATTTCTTGCCTTGCCCCTTTCCTAGAACAGTTTTCCCTACATTGTATTCTTTGATGCGATCTTCTTCGGCGTGTTCAATAGCAATAATTATAATTTTTCCGATTTTATATTCTGACATAACTGCCAGTTTTTTATCAATTTCCCAATTGCCAAATTCAGCTGATTCATTGAATAAATTTTGAGCATCCTGCAAATACATAACCGGATAACTTTCACTCGATTTGTCATAATCATGGGGTAATAACGCCCATATTTTCCTGGTTTTATTGAGTTGGGGAATTTCAAATTCATCCGAAATCAATTGCACTTGAGGTAAAAAAGATTGTTTAAAAGGCAACCAGTTTTTTCTCCATCTCTCAACGTGTTCTTTTTGAATGCCAGTATGTACTAATGTAGAGCGATTTTCGGTACGATTCCCATGACTGTTAATCTCAACATCGCTCCAATCTCCTTTCGTAAATTTATACAAAAGCATCTCTGGATAATCAAAATCATGTGGGAATTTGTAATGATACGAACGGTTCCCTATCTTCTCCATCAGAAATTCGTTGTCCTGTGTGCGCCAATTATTAAAATTCCCTGAAATATAAACCGGCCGAGCATCATCTTCATCAGTAGTTAGAATTATGTGTAGTCCAGTATTTAGTATAAAATTGTTTGCATCAGGATTAAAGGTGGTATTGTCTGAATTCATTACTTGCATGTGCTGCTTTAATTTTAAAATAAAAGTAAATATAGTGGATTGCTATTGGAAATAAAAGAAAAAAGAAAACCCAATAGCAAATGAATTTTCTATTGGGTTTTATGTATAAAAAGTAAGTATGCTAATTTTTCTTCTGACGGCTTTTTAAAACTGTTACCACATCATCTAACTTAAACCCTTTGGCTTGCAATAAGATAAGATAATGAAAAAGTAAATCAGCACTTTCACTCAAAAACAAATCATCATTGTCATCTTTGGCTTCAATAACCACTTCAATCGCTTCCTCACCTACTTTTTGGGCAATTTTGTTCATCCCTAATTTGAATAAAGAAGCAACGTAACTTTTTTCTGAATCTGCATTTTCTCTTCGAAGTTGGATTGTATCTTCTAAATCCGAAATAAAGCCATAATCTGCTTTGTTTTCGTCAGCCCAGCATGTATCTGTACCTTTATGACATGTTGGCCCTTCTGGTTTTACCTGAATCAATAACGTATCATTATCACAGTCGTTTTTGATGTCAATCAGATTTAGAAAATTGCCACTTTCCTCGCCTTTTGTCCAAAGCCTTTGCTTACTTCGACTGTAAAAGGTTACTTTTTTAGTGTCTATCGTTTTTTGATACGCTTCGGCATTCATATAACCCAACATCAAAACCGTTTTGGTTTCACTGTCTTGAATGATTGCTGGAATTAATCCGTCTGTATTTTTTGAAAAATCTATGTTCATGTTTTTAATTTAAAGATTGAAAATTTAAAGATTGAAAGATTATCTAATCTAACTTTCTTTTCTCTTTATTCTATTATCTATTTCTATATTCTAATCTCGATATTGTTATTTTTAAGGACTTTTTTTAATGTTTTGATTTCAATTTCTTTAAAATGAAATACACTTGCGGCCAATGCTGCATCGGCTTTTCCAACTACAAAAGCGTCTACAAAATGTTGAATATTTCCTGCTCCTCCTGAAGCAATTATAGGAATATTAACTAACTCAGAAAGTCTAGCCAAAGCTTCATTAGCAAAACCGTTTTTAGTTCCGTCATTATCCATTGACGTGAATAAGATTTCACCTGCACCACGTTCTTCCACTTCTTTGGCCCAATCAAACAAATTCAATTCGGTAGGCACTTTTCCTCCTACTAAATAAACAATCCATTGCCCGTCAATTTGTTTGGCATCAATTGCAACCACTACACATTGACTGCCAAATTTTTGTGCCAAATCATTAATCAACTGCGGGTTTTTGACCGCTGAAGAATTAATAGAAACTTTATCCGCCCCGTTTTGCAACAAAATTTCAACATCTTCAACGGAGGAAATTCCACCACCAACAGTAAATGGAATATTAATCGTGGAAGCGACTTTACGAACCAAATCAACTAAGGTTTTCCTTCTTTCTTCCGTGGCAGAAATATCTAGAAAGACCAATTCATCTGCGCCTTCATCTGAATATATTTTAGCTAATTCAACTGGATCTCCTGCGTCACGCAAGTCCACAAAATTAATACCTTTTACGGTTCTTCCGTTTTTAATGTCGAGACAGGGAATAATTCTTTTTGTAAGCATTATTGTTTTTATTACACAGAGATTCACGAAGTTTCACAGAGATTCACAAAATTCTTGGTGAATCTTAGTGTCATCTTTGTGTGTCTTTGTGAAACAATCTATTTTATTATATATTTTTCTAATTGTTTCAATGAAATTCGTCCTTCATAAATTGCCTTACCAATTATTGTTCCTTCACAGCCTAATTCGGCTAGTTTTGGTAATTCGTCAAAAGTAGAAATTCCTCCCGAAGCAATTAATTTTATGCCATTGGATTCCGCCAACTTCTCGCCTCTCGACTGCGCTCGAGATGACGCGCTCGAAGTGACAGTGCATTGATTAATAATTTTTTTATATAAATCAAAGGATGGTCCTTCAAGCATACCGTCTTTGGCAATATCGGTACAAATTACATACTGAATTCCCTTATTTTGATACTCTTGTATAAAGGGAATCAATTCTTCATTAGAATCCTCCAGCCAACCAGAGACCGCTACTTTTTCATTGTTGGCATCTGCTCCCAAAATAATTTTATCAGCACCGTATTCTGCAATCCATTTTTCGAATAGTTCTCTATTTTTAACGGCTATACTTCCGCCGGTAATTTGATTGGCACCACTTTCAAAAGCAATTTTCAAATCGGAATCGGATTTTAATCCACCACCAAAATCAATTTTCAATTTGGTTTTAGAAGCTATTTGCTCTAATATTTTATAATTCACAATTTGGCTTGACTTTGCTCCGTCTAAATCAACCAGGTGCAGGTATTCTATACCGTGAGCTTCAAATGATTTGGCCACTTCAAGCGGATTTTCATTGTATATAATTTTAGTATTGTAATCGCCTTTTGACAAGCGAACACATTTTCCATCAATGATGTCTATTGCGGGTATTATTCTCATTTATTTTTAATTTAAAGATTTAAAAATTGAATTATTTAAAGATTGGGAATGTTAATTAAAGAACTATTTGATTCTCTAATTTTTCAATCTTTGAATTTTTCAATCCTTTAATTTTAAGAAATTACCCAAAATTTGTTCTCCAACATCACCACTTTTTTCAGGATGAAATTGAGTTCCATAAAAATTTTCATTTTCCAATGCTGAGGAATATTCTAGCTCGTAATTAGTTGTGGCAATGGTTTCTGTACAAATAGGAGCATAAAAACTATGGACCAAGTACATGTATTCGTTCTCTGCAATTCCTTTGAATAAATCTGATTTCAAGTTGTAAATTTGGTTCCACCCCATTTGTGGTACTTTTACTTTTGGCGTAAACTTAATCACATCAATATCAAAAATTCCCAAACCTTTGGTATTCCCTTCCTCCGATTTGTTGCACATCAGTTGCATTCCCAAACATATTCCCAAAACAGGTTGTTTCAAGGTTGGAATCAAAGTGTCTAAACCACTTTCTAAAAGCATTTTCATTGCGGAACTTGCTTCTCCAACGCCTGGAAAAATCACTTTGTCTGCTGCTTTAATTTCGTCCGGATTATTGCTCAAAACAGCTTTGAATCCCAATCTTTCGATGGCAAACATAATACTTTGAATATTGCCTGCACCGTAATTTATGATTACTGTTTTCATTTATATTGGTCTTAATGTTGTAAAGTCAAAAGTCATAAAGTCAATGCCGGAGCACTTTAAGACTTTAAGACTTTTGTCTTTCGACTAAATTAAAGCATCCCCTTTGTACTTGGCAAAATCATTTTTTCTGTATCCCGCTTTACGGCTACTTTTATTGCTTTGGCAAAAGCTTTAAAAATGGCTTCAATCTTGTGATGTTCGTTCGTTCCTTCTGCCTTTATATTGATGTTGGCTTTCGCTCCATCGGAGAAAGATTTGAAGAAATGATAAAACATCTCCGTTGGCATTTTTCCGACCATCTCCCGTTTGAATTCGGATTCCCAAACCAGCCAGTTTCTGCCTCCAAAATCAATAGCCACTTGCGCTAAACAGTCGTCCATTGGCAAACAAAAACCGTAACGTTCTATTCCTAATTTATTTCCTAATGCTTTCGCAAAAACTTCTCCAAGTGCAATTGCTGTATCTTCAATTGTGTGGTGTTCGTCTACTTCCAAATCACCTTTTACAAGAATTTCTAGATCCATTTGTCCGTGACGCGCAATTTGGTCGAGCATGTGATCAAAAAAAGCAATTCCAGTTTCAATTTGACTTTTTCCAGTTCCATCAAGGTTTACGTTGATGTAAATATCCGTTTCATTTGTTTTTCTTTTTATTGAAGCGGAGCGTTCTTCTAATTTCAAAAACTCATAAATTACTTTCCAATCGGTAGTTTGCAAAGCAATAACGGAATCTAATTCCTCTCTTTTTGAAGCAATTTCGTCGCCTCCCAATTCTTCATCGGTATTAATAAAAATCGCTTTTGAACCTAAATTTTTGGCTAATTCCACATCTGTTATTCTGTCTCCTATTACGAATGAATTTGCTAAATCATACTCCGGATTATCAATGTATTTTGTCAACAAACCTAATGCAGGTTTGCGCGTTGGAGCATTTTCGTGCGGAAATGTTTTATCAATTAATACCTCTTTGAAAATAACGCCTTCATTTTCAAACGCTTTCATAATTAAATTATGCACGGGCCAAAAGTTAATTTCCGGATGCGAATCCGTACCCAAACCATCTTGATTGGTCACCATTACGAGTTCAAAATCTAGTTCCAAAGCAATTTTCCCAAGGTATTGAAATGCTTTTGGATAGAATTCCAGTTTTTCAAAACTGTCTAATTGATAATCATTTGGTTCCAAAACCATTGTTCCGTCACGATCTATAAAAAGTATTTTTTTCATTAAAAAAAGTTTAAGGTTTAAGGTTTAAAGTTGTTTTAACACCTCAATTAATTTCATGTTTTCTTGTGTTGTTCCAACAGTTAAACGCAATGTATTTTCACAAAGTGGTTGGGTGGTTCGGTTCCGAATTACAATTCCTTTTGCAATCAACTCTGCGTATCTTTTATTGGCATCATCCACTTTTACCAAAATAAAATTGGCTTCTGTAGGATAAATTTTTTCGACAAAATTAACATCAAGTAACGCTTTAAGTAACTCCTCTCTTTGTGCTATAATAGATTCAATTTCAGATTTTATCTTTTCCGGCTTGTCTAATCGTTCCAAAGCTCTTTTCTGAGTCAGTTCATTCACATTATATGGTGGTTTTATTTTATTCAAAACCGAAATTACTTCCGCAGATGCATAACAAATTCCCAATCTGATTCCTGCCAAACCGTACGCTTTTGATAGTGTTTGAGTAATGACCAAATTTGGATATTCGTCTAATTCATTAATCCAACTTTCTTTTTTTGAAAAGTCAATATACGCTTCATCAATTACTACCAACCCCTTAAAATTTTGAAGAATATACGCCACACTTTCATCCGAAAAAGAATTTCCGGTTGGATTATTTGGTGAACATAAAAAAATAATTTTAGTGGTTGCATCAACAGCTTCCATGATTTTCTCCATTTGCGGCTGAAAATCTTCTGAAAGCAACACTTCTTTGTTCTCTACTGCATTGATATTCGCCAAAACACCATACATTCCGTATGTTGGTGGCAAAGTGATTACGTTATCTGTTTTTGGTTCACAAAAAGCTCTGAATAACAAATCCAACACTTCATCGCTTCCGTTACCAAGTAAGATTTGATTTGTTTTGACATTTCTTAGTTTAGCCAAAACCTCTTTTACACTAACTTGTTGTGGATCTGGATACCGATTTACACCATTTTCAAACGGATTTTCATTGGCATCAAGAAAAATCATATCTGCAGTATCAAAACCTTCAAATTCATCACGAGCTGAAGAATACGGTTTCAATTGCTTTACGTTTTCTCTAACCAAATTATTTATATCGAAATTATTTTTCATTTTCAATCGCTTTTAATCGTAATGTAACTGCATTTTTGTGCGCTTGCAATCCCTCCGCTTCTGCCATGATTTCAATAGCTTTCCCGATATTTTGTATGCCTTTTTGGGATATTTTTTGAAAAGTCATTGCTTTAGTAAAACTATCCAGATTTACACCGCTATAATTCTTGGCGTAACCGTTGGTTGGCAAGGTGTGATTCGTTCCTGAAGCATAATCACCGGCACTTTCAGGTGTATAATTTCCTATGAATACAGAACCCGCATTTTGAACGCCATTACTGTAAAAATCATCAAATTCTGAACAAATGATAAAGTGTTCTGGTCCATATTCATTGATTAAATCCAAAGCAATTTTATCATTTTCGACAAAAATTAATTTAGAATTAGCAATCGCTTTTTCAGCAATGGCTTTTCTTGGCAACGCTTTTATTTGGATTTGGATTTCAGCCTCAACAGCCTCAATTAACTTTCTGGAAGTAGAAACTAAAATTACCTGACTGTCCGCTCCGTGTTCCGCTTGAGATAATAAATCTGATGCTACAAAAGCTGGAACTGCTGTATCATCAGCCACAATCAATAATTCTGATGGACCGGCCGGCATATCAATTGCTACGCCAAACTGAGTTGCGAGTTGCTTGGCTACCGTTACATATTGATTTCCTGGTCCAAAAATTTTATACACTTTAGGGATCGTTTCCGTACCAAAAGTCATTCCGGCAATTGCTTGAATACCTCCTACTTTTAATATTTTAGTCACACCACATAAATTTGCAGCATACAATATTGCGGGATTTATAGCTCCATTTTTATCGGGAGGGGAACACAAAACAATTTCGTTACAGCCTGCAATTTCTGCAGGAACAGCAAGCATTAAGACTGTGGAAAATAAAGGTGCAGTTCCTCCTGGAATATACAATCCAATTTTTTGAATGGGTCTTTTTTCCTGCCAACAATTTACTCCTTCAATAGTTTCTACAGTTACTCTTTCTGTTTTTTGAGCAGTATGGAATTTTTTAATGTTTGACTTCGCAAGTGAAATTGCTTCTTTTAAGTCGGCAGAAATGGAAGCAATAGCCTCGTCAATTTCTGCTTTAGAAACTGCTAAATTTTCGATAATTGCACCATCAAAAAGCGAAGTGTATTTTGCAACAGAAAGATCACCTTTCTTTTGTACTTCCTTAAAAATTTCTTTTACTGTTGCTTCTATATCATCAACCGTTTTTGTAGGTCTTTCTAAAATGGAAGCCCAGCTTTCGGGTTTTGGATTGAATATTTTATTCATTTTTAATTTTATTCAAAGATTAAATGATTTAAAAATTGAAAGATTTTACTTTTAAATCATATCATTCATAATTCTACAAAACCATTTTCTCAATTGGACAAACTAAAATTCCTTCAGCTCCAGCTTCTTTCAATTGATCAATCACATCCCAGAAAGTATCTTTGTCGATTACCGAGTGTACGCTGCTCCATCCTTCTTGTGCCAAAGGCAAAACGGTTAAACTTCGTAATACCGGAAGAATTTTTCCAACAGCATCAATTTTGTCATTTGGCACATTCATCAAGATATACTTCGATTTTCTTGCTCTTAAAACAGATTCAATTCTGAATTTTAAAGTGTCTATTATTTTTTGAGATTCAGGACTTACTTTTGGAGAAACAGCCAACACCGCTTCACTTTTAAAAATAACTTCAACCTCTTTTAGATTATTTTTAAATAATGTACTTCCACTGGAAACAATATCCACAATAGCATCAGCTAAACCAATGTTTGGAGCTATTTCAACCGAACCTGAGATCTGGTGAATATCGACATTTACACCTTTCGAATTAAAAAAATCAAGCACTGTTTTAGGGTAAGAAGTTGCAATACGCATACCATCTAAATCCTGAACGGATTTGTAATCAAATGCTTTTGG
This sequence comes from Flavobacterium sp. ZB4P23, assembly GCF_003970375.1. Classification (NCBI taxonomy): domain Bacteria; kingdom Pseudomonadati; phylum Bacteroidota; class Flavobacteriia; order Flavobacteriales; family Flavobacteriaceae; genus Flavobacterium; species Flavobacterium sp. ZB4P23. The sequence goes on along the minus strand of NZ_RYDK01000001.1, from coordinate 35,840 downwards.
TACAGCAACAGATACTTTACATTTTGAAAAACCTAATTTTTGAATTACTTCAATATCTCCGCCTTTTTCAACTAATAAATTATCGCCCACAATAGCAATATCCACAACTCCATCAATCAGATATTGAGGAATATCCGAATTTCTTAAATACAAAACTTCTAAAGGAAAATTGGATGCTTCTGCTTTTAATTGGTCGATTCCGTTATCAATTGAAATGCCTGCATCTTTTAGAATTTGAATGCTGTCTTCGTTTAAACGCCCTGATTTTTGAATTGCAATTTTTAATGTACTCATTTTGTTTTTTGTTTTTTTGTTTAAAATATTTTGATTGAGTACAAATATGGGGTAATAAAAAACCCGTTTGATGTACTCAAACGGGTTTTTAGAATATGATGATTTACACACATACCATTAACACATCGCTTGAGAGCAATAATGAAAATGATGATGATGCAATTGATTTGTAAACATTTTTGTCTGCTTTATTTTAATTCTTTTGCAAATATACGAGTTAAATTCTTTAGAAAGCAATTTTTATTTTAACTTAAATGCTAATTTTTGTTAAATGAATATTATTCTTTTTTTTTATTATATTCTTTTTTCACAGCTGTATTCTCATTCACGGGTGCAGAAACAGCGCTGTCTTCACTAATTTCTGTATGACGAATTTCATCCCCAGAATTTCCTACTTTTATTGACAAAAATTGACACTATCACAAACAAAATATACGCCGTATTTTTTAACGAATCTTTCTTTAAAAACATTCCAGCTATCAAAATTCCAATTCCGAAAAAGGTTCCGATAATTAGAATTTTGTTTTCAACCATTTACAAATGAGTGTAATCGATATTTTGGTCTTAATTCCGTTTTCGGTCTCTGAATAAAAATAGTGAAGTTGAAAAGAATTAACATATGCATCTTTATTGTTTTTTTACAAATTCAGGGTTTATTGCATTACAAATTTAAAAGCAATGGTAGCAATATTAGCCGTCAAATTATCACTTCGTTTGTAATGATTGAATCTAAAATCAATATTTTTTAAGCCAAATTTCCAAATTTTCCCTGCAGAAAAAATATCTGTATAATTAACGCCAAAACCGTATTGATTGGCATCAAATGTGGTTAAATCAGCATCCGAAGTATAAAATTTTTCTGTTGACAAATGCGTTTCATAAGGCGCATAATATTTAGAAGCCGCTTGTGTATAATAGCGGTACATTGGAAAAACAGTAAACTTATCGGACAATTTCACAGGAAGTTCAATACTGGCGGTATGCGATTGTATGTCCCAGTTATCTGAATAAAAACGATAATAGGTTCGTACTATAAATCGGTCATTGATGTAATAATTCAAACGCGCTCCAACGGGAAGTTTAAACCGTGAATCCGGTAATCTTTCGATATCATCTGCTAATTTGTAAACTCCGGTGTTGCTTGGACTTTCGTAATTGCTTATGTATTGCGCTTGTCCAATGTAAAAATTGGCTTTGTCTGCAAAATAAATTCGGTGGTAAGGAGAAGACAATAATCCTTGTTGTTGCAATACATCAAAGAAAACGGAAACTTGTAATTTCTTAGTCAAAACCTGAGAAAACCCTACAGAAGCTGAAAATGAATTTCTGTTAACAGTAGTAACCTGTTTAAATTCAGACGGCAAGTAATCTGTTGAGGATACACCGTTCTGATCCAAAACTGATACACCAAAAAAATAGCCTTGATTTAAAAAATTTGAACCATACAATGAATATTCGTGCAACTCTGTTGGATAAATAGGTCTCCATTGATCTATATATGCATTTACTTTCAAACTCAATTCTGTGTTTTTTTCATTAAAAAGACCAGTGATTCCGCCACCAAAACCAACTGAAGTGTAATCATATTCATTTGAAAAAGAAACATCTGTATTCCAAATAAAATTCCTGGAATCGCTACTATGACTGTAATTAGCAACAACGGATACTAACTCATCACTTCTTGAAGCACCAGATGAAGCTTGCCAAGGCGTTCCACTGGGTCCCGTAGCCGCCGCTTTACTGCCTGCTGTTGGATCATTAGCGCCTCTGCTACCAGAAGCACCCGTAGAATTAAATGGATTTATATTACTGGACGAAGCTGATGAATAGGCTGATATTCCTAAATCAATAGTCAAGACATCATCCTCATTCAACGGCATTGCCACCACAATATTAGAAGCGACATCTGTAAGTTTCTCTGAACCAATACCCCCAGAAACAGCTGATCTTGATCCATCTTGCTCGTAATAACTCGCTAGAAAGTCCACTTCTGTACTTTCTAACACTCTTTTTTTAAAAACGGGTTCTTTACTATTTTCTTGAGAAAAAGCAGTTACAGTGATTAAGATAAAAAGAGATAAAATTTTTATTTTCATTTTCTAATGGATTGGAATTTACAATCTGAATTGATGCTTTAAATTAATTGCAACCACAGCCGCCACCTGATTTTCCACCATTGGCTCCGCCAGCAGCTTCACGATATACTTGAAAAGACGTTTCATACCGTTCCGCTGTTCGGGCAGAAAGCTTCATGTCAGGATCAGTTATTTTCTCTTTTTCGTATTCTTTTATGGAACTGCACGATTGCAAAATCAAAAGTGTAAAAAATACAAAGGCTATTTTATGTTTCATGAGTGCATTTTGTTATTAATTATATTTTTTGATATCAATTCCATTTGAAGAGTGAATTTTTCCTTTATCGTCAACAATAATACATTCAATCCCTTTAATTTGATTTACTAAATCCAAGCCTACTTCTACTCCAAGTACAAAAATTCCTGTGGCCAACGCATCAGCGATTTCAGTCTGCTTGGAAAAAACAGAGACACTGACCACACCATTTGCCGGATACCCCGTTCTGGGATCAATAATATGCGAATAACGAATACCGTTAAAAATCACATATTTTTCATAACTGCCGGAAGTTTCCACCGCACTGTCTTCTATCGGGAACGTGGCAAAAATTTTATTCTTGTTCAAAGGGTTTACTATTCCTACAGTCCAAGGTTTTCCGTCCGGTTGTTTCCCCCAGGCATTAATATCTCCCGAGACGTTTATAATTCCGGAAAGACAGCCTTTAGAAAACAATAAATCTTTTACTTTATCAGCAATATAGCCTTGTCCAATGCCGCCCAAACCTAATTTCATTCCTTCTGATTTTAGAAAAATAGTCTGTTCTTTCTGGTTTAGAATAATATTTTTATACCCAATTTTCGCGACTGATTTTTTTATGGCTTCATCGGTTGGCATTACTTTCATGGAACCATCAAATTTCCATATTTTGTCCATGGAAGCATACGAAATATCAAAAGCACCATTGGTAATTTGGGAGATTTTAATGGCTCTTTCGACCAATTCAAAAACTTCAGCATCCACTTTTACTGGCTGTATTCCTGCATTGCGATTGATTTCGGAGATTTGCGTTGTTGGAATCCAATCGGAGATTAAATACTCAATTCGTTTTACTTCGGCTACAGCCAAATCAATATATTCGTTGGCCTTTATAGTATCACTTGCAACAGCGGTAACCTCAAAAGGACTCCCTAACATAAACAACTTTCTCTTATGCGTAATTTGCGAAGTTGCTAATGCCGTTGTGAATATAAAACTGAGTACGAGTATTTTTTTCATTATTTCTCAAAGGAATGAATGATTTGAATGTATTCTTGCGGAGTCACATTTTTGTAACCAGTAATTCCTAATACGGTCCCTGTTTTATCCAGTAACAGCACTAAAGGGAAATTTCCAGATTTGTTGTACTGCTCAGCTAATTTTTTATTGCTAGCTGTTAAATTAGCAGCCAGTAAATTTGCTTTTTTCTTAGGAAAATCAGCTTTGTATATGACCCATTTTTGCTCTGCCTCATTTTTAAAATCTTCTGACTTCCAGATTGTATTTTCTAGTTTAATACAAGGCGCACACCAATCAGATCCTGAAAACACAAGAAGGATATTTTTGTTTTCTTTGATTGCTTTTATTTTTGCATCATTAAAATCAGATTCCCAATTTTGAGAATAACCAAATGTTCCTAAGAAAAGAAACAAAATCAGCGTGTATTTTTTCATTTTAGGGTTGTTTTTATTTCTATAAAAGTATTTGTTTTCCCTAAACAACAATTTAGCAGAGAACAAAATTAAGACAGAATTAATTTAACAATAAGAGACTTAAGTAATAACCATGGTATAATGTCGTATTTTAAAATCAGGATAAAATCATGTAAAAATCTGATTTAAAGCTGTTTTACTTAAAGTTAATTCTTTTGACTTTACGACTTTTAAACTTTCGACTTACTTATAGCTCTTTGTTTTAATTTTATTACACAAAAACAGTCAGTGCTGTTCCTGCTAATGAAGTCTTGTACTCTTTTAAATTAGACACTGCAGGCCCAATTGTAACTACTCCCTTACTGGTAAATTGAGAATTATGTCTTGGACAAACAAATTTGTTACCTGCTTCATCATAATTAACAATAACTCCCTCATGAGGGCATGCAGCAGAGACTGCTAGAAAATCACCTGCGTTGGTTCTAGCGATAATTATTCCTTGGGTTACTAAAAAACCTCCGTTTTTAGCTAAAGTCCCCATGCTTACATCAACTGTGAAATTTGAACTTGCTGGAGGTGTCGTGTTGGTGGTACCTGATGGACCTGAATTTGTATCATCGGAGCTACAGCTCACGGCCATACCAGCAATACAAGCAGGTAGTAAAACTGTTGCTGCTCCAAATCCTACTCTGGAAAAAAATTCTTTTCTAGTCATAATTATTGATATTAGTTTCTAATAATAATAGTTACGTAAAAAACTCAAGTTTAGTTTTTTATTGAAAAATATTGTTTTAAGTACTTAGTTTTTAGTCCTTTTTTAATAAACTACCTCGAAGCAAAGTCCCAGAGGTAATAACTAAATAACTGCCACAGATTCCCAGATTTTTAAAAATCTTTTTAATCCTTACAATCTGTGGCAAAAACTCTTTTTAATAATTGCGACAATATATCTTTCTTGCTACTTATAATCATTTAAAAAAAACTCTTTTATGATGATTTTTTTTAAGTTATTGTTGCCCAGATTTTGAGTTGGACTCAGCTAGTGCATTTTCAGGATTTACAAAATTGTTCTCAATCCACAAGTTTACCTGGTAATATACCAAAAACTAATTTTTTGCCTGATTGTAAAACCCAGTTTTTGATAGAGTGTTATGGCTGTGCTATTGTCTTCAATTACATGTAAATAAGGTGTTTTATTTTGGTTAAAAATTTCATTTACTGTATGGGCAACTAATTGTTTGGCGTATCCTTTTCCGGTGTGATTGGGATGTGTTACTACTGCGCTGACTTCGATAAAATCATTCATTTGCATGCGCTCACCACTCACGGCAACAAGTTTATTGTTTTTGAAAATACCATAATAATTGCCTAATAAAGCGGTTTTCTTTTTAAAATACCCTGGCTGCACCAAATTTACCAACGCATATAAAGCATCAATATGTTCGTCAGTCAGTTGTATGATTCGATCATTAATTAGAATGTCGATTGGATTGTAAACAATCATTTGAAGGCAAACCAATTCTTTATTAATCGTCAATAGATTTGAAAATTCTGGTTTTTCTCCAACAATAAAGAAATTATCAACCATTGCAGCGTATTTATCGATAGACTTAGCAATAGCATCGCCTTTTTCAAAACCACCAAACGGGCAATAATCCGGAGGATAGAATTTTATATTGCCAGAATTCATAGCAAAATTTTGATGCGTTTCTAATAACGAAAACCAAACTGGATTATCTAATTTTTTATCGTTTTGTGTTTTCATAATAATTTAGTTTTTGAAAGTTGATCATCAATTTTACGTACTTTTTCATCCGTTAAAATTAAGGTATTTATGTTTCACTCTTTTCGCGGGTAATGTTAGTTCCTTCAATATAAAAATTAAAATTCATTATTAGTGCTCTAAGAACCGTACTGAATCTAGTTTTGAGCCTAATTTCAAGCTGAATCAATATCTTAAGATAAGAAAAGAGTATATTTGTCCTTGATCTTTAATGTTTAAAATTACTGACACTCCCTTTTATAATTAAAATCCCTTGATTATTAAGCTATTATTGAAAAGCTACTAATGAAAATTGTACTAAAGAAGTGTTTTAAATTTAATAAATTAGGTTTACAAGCATCATTTAAAATGACTCTATAATAAACTTGATGCATTAAAGTCGTTTATTAGAGCGCACTCAGCACTTATATAAAAAATATCCTATGTACTTAGAGAGGTTTGAGATTAAAAAAAACATTCAAAAAACGGATGATAAAAATTTGTCCTTCCGGGTTTTTGACCTTGGGACAGCAAGTGCTGAAGATTATTTGAAACCACATAAAAAAGATCATTTTTGTATCATACTTGTGGAATCAGGAAGTATTAAAGTACATATCGAAGACAAAATTCATTTATTAAACTCAGGAAAAATTTCTATTCTGTTTCCGGATCAAATCCACTTTTTGTCAAATTTGTCAACTGATTTATCTGGCAAAATTATATTATTTGAAGAAGTATTGTTCTGTTCAGATATATTGAAAAATGAGCTCAGTGCCTATAATGTAAACTTATCGGCCCACCTTAATTGTACCGCACTTTCTAGCCTAGAATTTGAACAAGTCCTACCTATTATAAAGAACATACAGGATATTTATAATGCCCCTAGCCTAGTTAAAAAAGAGCAGGCCCGTTTTTATATCAAAATCTTCCTTTTGGGACTCATTGAATCAATCCATGGCCAACATCCTGTTTTACATCAGGACACTCAAGGTCCTGACCAGAATACCTATATAGCCTTTAAAAAACTTTTGAACCATCAATATAAAATGGAGCGCACTGTACAATACTATGCCTTAAAACTGGCTATCAGCACTAAAAAGTTAAATGCACTAAATAAAAAATATTCTGGCGAAACCGCAATAAATGCAATCCACAACCGGATCCTTACCGAAATTAAAAGACAATTACTGTTTACGGATCGCTCTCACAAAGAAATCGCATTTGACCTTGGGTTTAGCTCTCCATCAGCTCTTAATAAATTTGTAAGAGCTAAGCTAAAGGAAACGCCAACGGACCTTCAGAATGGCCTGGCGCAAATTTATACCGCATAGTCTTGTATATATAACATCCCTCCTTTCCTTCTGATCTATCTTTGCATCAGTAATTAATACTATTCAAAATAGAGATTAATTACTGTTGCAAAAAATCGATTACAGCTTTATTATTCTATTTAATTCTGAATAGAAAAAATTAAAATTATAAAGGCATCCTGTAATTTCAATCACGCAATACCTCACACACTCGAAAAAAAATCGATCAAAATTACCCAATTTCATTGGTGTACTAATTTGAATGATAGTAGGAGCGTATCGCTTATTTAAAAATAAAACAAAATGAATAGTAACACTTTGACAAACAAAAATCTGCATGTTATTTTGGAGGAAAACCTAAAATTAGCAAATGAGATTAATCCTCAAGAGATAAAGGTTTTGGTTAACGAAATTAAAGCAGCCAAACGAATTTTTGTAATGGCAGCAGGGAGAAGCGGACTTGCATTAAAAATGGCAGCCATGAGATTTATGCATTTAGGCTATACGGTATTCATAGTAGGAGAAACGAATACACCCGCCATTCTTGAAGGTGATTTGTTACTGCTAGCATCAGGATCCGGCACTACTTCTTCAGTACTCTCATCAGCGGTGAAAGCGAAGGCTCAAAAAGCAACAGTTATTGCGCTGACTGCCGATGCAGAAAGTAAATTAGCAGAAGTGGCAGACCATATCATATTCATAAAAGCGGCAACAAAAACTGACTTTGGGGCTTCGGTCTCCGAGCAGTATGCAGGCAGCCTTTTTGAACAGTTTATATTATTTATCCTGGAGAGCGTTTTTATGTCGCTTTGGCAAGAATCAAAGTTGACCAAAGAAGACCTATGGCCCAAACACGCCAACCTGGAATAACGATTTTTTTAATATTATTAATTTTTTTAAACATTTTAGACATGACAAAATTACAAGTCGCAATTGATTTACTTACTACAGAAGCAGCATTAGAACTAGCACACAAAGTAGCACCTTACGTAGATATTATAGAATTAGGTACTCCGCTTATTAAATCGGAAGGACTTAGTGTGGTAACAGCAATGAAAACTGCTTTCCCTGACAAATTAATTTTTGCAGACATGAAAATTGCAGATACCGGTTTTCTAGAAGCTGAGATTGCATTTAAAGCTGGAGCAGATCTAGTAACCGTTATGGGTGCTGTAGATGATGCAACTGTAAAAGGCGCGGTAGAAGCTGCAGCAAAATATGGTAAAAAAGTAGTAGTTGATACTATTGGAGTTAAAGATAGAGTACAAAGAGCAAAAGAAGTAACTGCTTTTGGAGTTGCTTTTGTTGAACTACACGCTGGTCTTGACGAACAAACATTAGCAGGATATTCTGTACAAACACTTATCAGTGAAGGTAGACTAGCAAAAGTTCCTTTCTCTGTAGCAGGTGGTGTGAATATTAGTACAATAAAAGATGTTGTAGCTGCTGGTGCAGATGTAGCTGTTGCTGGTGGTGCCATTTATGGTGCTGAAGATCCGGCTGCTGCTGCAAAAGCATTAAAAGAAGCTATAAATAGTGTTACTGTAGCCTAATAATTGACTAATTTTGGCTGGACTTTATAAATAAAGTCCAGCCTTTTTTTTTCTAATAATAAATTTACATACTAATTATGAATACATTCGATTTTGGCATAGTGGGCCTAGGAGTAATGGGTCGTAATCTACTCTTAAATATGGCCGACCAAGGTCATGCTGTAGCTGGCTTAGACTTAGATGATGATAAAGTTCTTTCTCTCACAGAAGAAGCGAATTCCCAACACCGAATCAAAGCCACAACAGCCGTCGAAGATTTTGTTGCACTTATCAGACAGCCAAGAGCTATCCTGATATTAGTACCAGCAGGAAAACCTGTTGATGCTGTCATTCAAAACCTACTGCCCCACCTGGATAAAGGAGATATTCTTATCGACGGCGGAAATACATATTTTACTGATACTGACCGTAGATATACAGAATTATCGGCCAAGGGAATCCACTTCTTTGGAATGGGAATCTCAGGAGGCGAAAAAGGAGCCCGTTTTGGCCCTAGCCTTATGCCCGGAGGTAATAAAGAAGCCTATGAAAGGCTACGTCCTATTTTTGAATCCATTGCTGCTAAAGTAAATGGAGAACCTTGCGTAGAATACTTAGGCAACGGATCTGCAGGAAACTACGTAAAAATGGCGCATAACGGAATTGAATATGGGATTATGCAGCTTATTTCAGAGGCATACGATCTTATGAAACGCGGATACGAACTAGACGACACTACAATTCAAAAAGTATTTGAAGAATGGAATAACACCGAACTCGAATCCTACCTGATTGAAATAACAGGACACATCCTGAAGAAAAAAGATACCGACGGCCAGATATTAATAAATCTAATCTCCGACTGGGCAAAATCCAAAGGAACAGGAAAATGGACTTCTCAAAATGCCATGGACTTAGAAGTTCCCCTTTCAACCGTAGATGCTGCCGTTGCAATGAGGGAAATGTCTAAAAATAAACCGGAAAGAATTGAGGCTTCCTCAAAATTAATTTGGAATGCAGAACAAACCAATACTGACTTGCCTGCAGCCATAGAAACACTTAAAGGGGCTTTATATTTCTCCATATTAATTACCTATGCCCAAGGATTAGCCTTATTAACGAAAGCTTCAGAAGAGTATAATTACGAGTTGAACTTGGAGACAATCGCTAAGATTTGGCGCGGTGGATGTATTATTCGTTCCACAGTTCTTGAAGATTTCAGAAAAGCTTATGCCAAAAATGGGAAACTGAAAAACATACTGCTCGACGATAGCATAGCTAAAACGTTAAACGAGAATCAATCGAATATTAGGTCTACGGTACAATTTGCCGTTCAAAAAGGGATACCTATTGCCGGTCTAATGAACTCCTTAGCTTATTTTGATGCTTACCGATCAGAAAAACTTCCGACCAACCTGATACAGGCACTGCGCGACTACTTCGGGGCTCATACTTATGAGCGTACTGATACTAACGGTATATTTCACACCGAGTGGAATGACTAAATTTTAAATGGAACATAATGGATAATCTCAATACTATAAACCCAACCATCATTCTTGTTTTTGGAGCTACCGGTGACTTAGCTAAAAGAAAGCTTTTCCCCGCTTTTTATAATCTTTATCTTGATGGTCGTATGCCGGAAAAGTTTGAGATCATTGCCTTAGGAAGGGCCGAAAACAGTGATGCGCATTACCGAAACCATGTCAGTGAAAACCTAAATGAGTTTTCGAGAAATAAAATAGCCTCCGAAAAAGAGTTCGAACAATTTGCTTCTCATATTTCTTATTTGCAAAATGATATCGACAAAGAAGAATCATACGTGTTGATGAAACAAAAGTTAGACGCCATAGATGCGTCTTTTGGGGTACGTGCCAACCGACTTTTTTACCTCTCAATAGCACCTTCTTTCATTGAAACCATATCTAATAATATTAAGAAATTAGATCTTGCCGCGAATCCGGAACAGGATCGTATTATTATTGAAAAACCGTTTGGTTATGATAAAAGTTCTGCCGAGCTCTTAAATAAGCTATTGGCAAAAACCTTCGAAGAGGAACAAATCTACCGCATAGACCACTATTTAGGCAAGGAAACTGTACAGAACATCCTAGCTTTCCGCTTTGGAAATTCAATGTTTGAGCCGCTCTGGAACCGTAACTTTATTGATTCGGTACAGATTACGGTTGCCGAAGAAGTGGGTGTTGAAGACCGTGGTGGTTTTTATGAAGGTGCCGGAGCATTAAGGGATATGATACAAAATCACCTGATGCAAATTTTAACGATGGTTGCCATGGAAGCCCCCACTTCGTTACAAGCTGATGAGGTCAGAAACCGTAAAGCTGACGTTTTAAAAGCAATACGCCGTATAACTCCTGATGAAGTAGAACACTACACAGTGAGAGGCCAGTACGAAAAAGCTTCGATAAAAGGAAAACCGATAGCTGGGTACCTGCAAGAAAAAGGGGTGAAGGATAATTCCATCACAGAAACATTTGTAGCAATGAAATTTTATTTGGATAACTGGCGTTGGCAAGGTGTTCCCTTTTACGTTCGAACAGGTAAAAGAATGAAGGAAAAACAATCCTCGATAGTTATACAATTCAAACCGGTACCCCATTCTACTTTTTCTTTTGGAAAAGAAGGAATGATGCCAAACCGATTAATCATAAACATTCAGCCCGCAATGGATATTAGACTGCAGTTTATGACTAAAAAACAAGGCTTGTCTCTTTCGTTAAAACCAGCTGAAATGGTTTTTGATTATTTTTCATGCTCTACCCAAGCAACTGAAGCCTATGAAACCCTTTTATTAGATGCTTTACAGGGAGACCCAACTTTATTCATGCGCTCCGATCAGGTCGAAGAAGCCTGGGATGTGGTAACATCCATTCAGGATGCTTGGGAAAACGATAAATTTTCAAGTCTGCATAAATACGAAGCTGGAAGCTGGGGTCCTGAAGCGGCAAATGAATTACTTGCTCGTCAGGGGCATTCTTGGGCATCAAATACACTAGATGCCGAAGAAGAAAAGCTACGAAAGAAAGCAGAGAAAGCGGACAAGGCAGAAAAAGATAAGAAAGCAGTACAAACAAAACAAGTAGAAGTAGCAGCTGATGGTAAGAATTTTTAATACTAAGGAAGACATAACAAGCCAGGCTGCCAATATATTTGTAGCTGCTGCAGAAAAAGCAATACAGAAACGCGGTCGCTTTGTCGTAGCGCTTACCGGCGGTTCCTCACCTGTAGCTATCTATGCCCTTTTGGCAACAGCTTCCTACAAGACAAAAATAGATTGGGAAAAGATTTTTATTTTTTGGGGTGACGAACGCTGGGTACCGCTTGATGATGTACTTAGCAATGCAAAAATGGCTAACGATACGCTACTAAGTCTTGTAAATATACCAAAAAACAATATATTTCCAATGTATAGAGAAGGTGTTACTCCTGAGGATTATGCGTTGGAATATGAAAAATCTATTAAAAATATAACAGGCGAGGACGGACAATTTGACCTTATTTTATTAGGAATGGGTGATGATGGCCATACTGCTTCTCTTTTTCCAGGGCAAGCCGTATTGCAAGAACAGGATAAGTGGGTAACAGCTTATTATCTTGAGTCTCAAACTATGTTTCGAATAACTCTAACTGCACCTCTTATTAATAGAGCGAAACAGATTGTAGTAGTGACTTTTGGAGAAAATAAAGCCTATGCCTTAAACGAAGTTTTATATGGAGCGTATAATCCCGAAAAATATCCTATGCAATTAATTAAACCATCGGATGGCGAATTATTGTTCTTGACCGATAAGGCTGCTACAAGTAAGGAAAAATAATTTAGTGCTAAATTACATTGCATTATTAAGTTGAGCGGTCTTGTTTAATTATCTTTAGCTACCACAATGCAAAAATATTTTTTTAATTTTATGACTATCCGTTACTAATACCATTTCGTTTTATTTTGTCATTTCGACGGAGGAGAAATCATATCAGTTGCTCTCGTTATGTGATTTCTCACTTTGGTCGAAATAACAAAAGAGCTAAATTTCATTTGTAAAATGTAGTTTGGTACAAGTAACGGACAACCATATTTAATTTTATGTCTTTCTGTAATTACTCCTATTAAAAGAAAACTGGCACGGATTCCCGGGTTATACATAGATTTTTTAAAATGGTAAAGCGTAAAATCTGTAGTAAAAAAATATACTTTAGGTATCAGATAAACATATATATTTAAAATATGTTTATCGGCTTATTCATCATTATATTTTTAGTTTTGAACCAAACAAAACACTTCAATAAAAAGCCAAATTCAAAATCCATTTTTCATTAAAATTGTTTATTTTTTGAGAAGGATGGTGTAGCGCTCTTACACGGTTAGATAAAATAAAATAATCTCAGATCATAACTAACTTACTCTACTGTTAGGACTCTAAGGAAAATATATACTTTAAATTTTTTTTTATCAAAAATAAACACTAACTTTCTTAAAATCAATAAAATATATAATTCTAAAATTACCATTAAAAGTATCAAAAGACTACTATTTGATTGTAAATTCTCAATCCTTTTACAATAAAAAATAGGAAATTCCATTGTGTTAATGGAAACACCAAATTAAATTAACTAAAAGATACCCTTTTTAGCAAAAACACACTGTTTAATAACACTTAATACAGGAAACGTAACGATTATTACTTTTGTTTTTATTTAAAGAACTGCTGAGTACTATTGCTATTTATTGTTTTATTTTCGATACACAAAAATATTATTTTATTTTTTTTATAACATTCTAAAAATGAATACTATAGATTAATATCTAATGGTATTCATCGGTTTTAAAGATCAATTACCCCTTAAGTCCACACCTATGATACCTATTAATGCCGTAATTATTACGAAAGAAAAAGACACTTTACAAATTATTAAAAAATTTGAAAAAGAAAACTTTATAATTCTTAAAATAGTAAACGAAACGAGCTCTATAATTGAAGGAATCAATAGTATACAATTACAAAAACCAGATCTCGTATTTTTAGATATTTCCTTTACAGATGATACTTTTTTTGATATGCTCAATGAATTAGAACAGAGTATTCCTAAACTGGTATTCATTTCTGCCGATAAACAAAATGCTGTAATCGCATTTAAACAAAATGCGATTGATTTTATTTTAAAACCTGTCGATTTTAATTCTCTTCTTTTAGCTGTATACAAAGTAATTAAAAGAATTAAAATGGAGCGATCCTATCAAAATCAGGTAATCAAGGCACTTGAGCTATTAAACTCATTAAATCAGCCAAACGATTATGTTGCGGTTTCCTCCTTGGATAAAATTGAACTCATTCCTATGTCGGAAATAATTTACTGTAAGGCCGAAGGAAGGTGCACTACTTTTTTTCTACAAAATGGCAAAAAAATCGTATCGAGTAAAAATTTAGGAGAATATATTACAATTCTCGATCCCAACTATTTTTTTAGAATTCACCACTCGTATATTATTAATCTGCGTCACATAGTGAAAATTTCTAAAAAAGAAGGCTATTTCTGCGAATTTCCTAATGGTGTACTTTTGGCTGTTGCCAAAAGACGGCAAGATGATTTTAATAAATTTATTAAACTTAAAGAATAACAATTACACAAAATTATAGGAGTTCTTTTTCGTTGTAAACTAATAAATATTTCCTGTATGACTGCACTTAAATACTAAAACCATGAAAACCGAGTTGAAAGCAAAATTCGAAAAAGTGCTATTAATTGATGATAATCCAATTGAACGCTACATTAATTCTAGAATAATTCTCCATAATAATTTTGGAAAAAAGGTTGTCGAGTTTTCACTTGCAAGGGAAGCACTGATATATTTAGAAGAAAATCAAGAAAGACATGGTCAGCTGCCTGAGATAATTTTTATAGATTTATATATGCCCCATTTTTCGGGTTTTGAATTTCTGGAAGCTTATGATAAATTTCCGCTTACTTTAAAAAATAAGGTTAAAGTATTTATTGTTTCAAACACGATTGATAATCATGATATTATTCGTGTTTGCAGGGACCCAAATGTAGTTTCCTTTCAGCAAAAACCTATTACACAAGAATTTCTGGATCGAATTATACTCAAATGATGCTAATTTTGAAACGTTTAAAAACAACTTGTTTTAAACCGCAAAGACACTCTTTTTTAATTTTCGAAACTAGTTCCATTCGTTTATAAATTATCTTTTTAAACCTTTTAAGAAAATACAATAAATGAACGCATAACTGTAGCAATAATACATTTTTATAAGAATTTTAATTATTAAAAATTCAAGTCCTTTTAGTTAATTTTAACTTTTTAATGTTTTTTTAAAGCCTTTAAAAAGCATGAACACAATAAAAACCAAGATTTTATTAAATTTTTATCAAATAATTCTTACTTCGGCTCCTTTTCACTTATGACTTAGTAGCCATCATTTATTACTTCTCGTTTTACATATATTAACGGACTAAATACATTTGCTCCGGAATTGGCACTTTTGCTAATACAAAACAAATTATTTAAACTGATTAAGGACCAGAGCAAAACCTGCACTTGCTTCTTAATTTTAACCCCAAATTATTTTACAATGAAAAAAATTACATCACTTTTATCTATTATGGCTTTGACTGCTGTGTTTAGTACAAGTGCTTTGGCACAAAATGCACCATCTTCAGTAAATTCAACTGGTACCACTACAACTATTGTAGCTCCAATTCAAATTACTACTTCGACCGCATTAAATTTTGGTTCCTTTGCAACTTTATCTACTGAAGGGGGTACACTTGTTATGACTCCTGCAGCTGTTAGATCATCTACTGGAGGAGTTAAATTGACTTCTGCTACTGGATCTCCTGCTGCTGCTGCATTTGCAGTATCAGGTGAAGGAGCTTATGCTTATACAATTACATTGCCTACTAGTGCTCTTGAACTTACAACTGCAGCTACAGGTACAGGATTAAAAACTATGTCAGTTGCTTCTTTTGTAAGTTCAATTGGAACTTCCGGAACTTTAACTGCTGGATCACAAGCCTTTACTGTTGGAGCTACGTTAACCGTTGGACTTGCACAAGTGGTCGGTACCTATGTAAATTCGGGTGGTTTTGCTGTTACGGTAAATTACAACTAAATTGAATAAAAAGGGTGCTTAGAAATAAACACCCTTTTTAATTAAATTTTAAGGAGCTTAATTCATTAAATAGAAAAACAAAATACCACAAAATTAAAACCCTCATGACTAAAAAAAGTATTCTTATTCTGGTTCTTTTTTTAAATTTTTCATTTCCTTTACTGGCCCAAGGAGATTTAATGGTATTCCCAAAACGCATTGTCTTTGACGGAATTCAAAGCCGGGTACAAAATGTTAATTTATCCAATACCGGGAAAGATACTACAACCTACAGATTATCCTACAGTCAGATTAAAATGGATGAAGATGGTAAATTCAATACGATAGAAGAACCAGAAGAAAATCAAAATTTTGCCTCACCTTATCTCCGTTATTATCCCAGAACTATCACTCTGGCACCTAATGAATCGCAAACCGTAAAAATCCAACTCATCAAAACCAGCGAATTAAAAGAGGGTGAATACCGCTCTCATCTGTATTTTCGAGGTGTTCCTAAAACGAAACTTTTAGAAAACGAAACCACTGCAACAGATACGATCAAGCCAAAAAGTATAGACATTCAATTAACACCTGTTTATGGGATTTTAATCGCCAATATTATTACGATAGGACAAGCAAATACGGCAGTGACCTTATCTAATTTGGCATTGCTGCCATCACAGGATTTATACTTGGATATTCACCGCACAGGCAATCAATCTGCTTATGGGGAACTGAATGTCAATTATATTTATCCTGAGGGAATTAGTACTAATGTGGGACTAATAAAAGGCTTTGCAGTATATGCTCCTGGAAATTTGCGCAAAACCAAAATTAAACTCAATACTATTCCAGGTATTGATTACAGCAAGGGAAAATTACAGGTGATCTATTCTACCCCAAATCAAGAAACTACTTATGCTGAAGCCTTCCTTAATTTGTCAGACAACGAAGAATATTCACTTGAAACGGAAATTAATAGTAATAAATAAGAATCATCTGTTTGTTAATTTTGTTTGTTTTTTGAAAACATTACGATAAAAAATACAATACCAAAACATCAAAATATTTTCAGATAAATTACGCCGTGAAAGACATCGTTTTTTTCTAAAACAAAGCATGATAATGAGATAAGTGCAATCGCAAAAGAATTATATTACAGATAAACCTTTTGATTTATATATTATTTAATAGAACAGAAAATTAATAATGCCAAAAATTCTTATAACAAGTATCGTTCTAATTATATTCGTATTAGACTTAAAAGTACCTCTAGGAGTAGCAATAGCTGTTTTGTATATAATTCCTTTAGTTATTTCATATACTTTAGACAAAGATAAAATAATAAAGCTTGCCATAATATGCACTATTTTAACACTTATTGATACCATTGATTACTACCATATCGAAATGTATTATAGTGTTTTTACTAACAAATTCTTATCCATTCTTTCTATCTGGATATCGTGCTTTATTATTCTACGATACAAAGATATCTTGTTACAAAAAGATACAGAAAAACAGAAATACCTAAAATCCATTACTGAAATGCTTTTTCAAGTTTCCCATCAAGTTCGAAGTCCTATTTCTAGAATGCAAGGTTTGACAAATCATATTGATTCTAAAGCTATATCAAAAGAAGAGTTAGAAAGTTTAAGTATCTATTTAAAAGATTCTGTTACTGAACTTGACATCTTCACAAGAACTTTGACAGCTAGTTTAGAAAAAATCCGAATTCAAAACACTACTGATCAAACAAATTCTAATTAATATTCATAGACGCAACTCAGGCAGTTCTCTAAAAAAATAATTCCCTTTAGCAAAAGTACTTGCTACTCTTCGTTCTTTATGACTAAATTGTACAACATCATATCTCTATTCCTTTTCTCCATGATAGCCTTTTCTGCTACTGCACAAGAGGAAGATTGCGATGAAGTTTTAGTGCTGCTTCAGGTAAAATACATTGGTGCCACCGAAATTTCCTCGGTAATATGCGGATCTAAAGTCTATCTTTCGGTATCCGAAGTTTTGGATTATATTAAAATACGAAATATACCCAATTCTAATTTTACTACTATTGAAGGTTTTTTTATTAATCAAAATAACACCTTCAAAATTGACCAAAACACCAACACCATTAGCTACAAAGAGGAAGTTTACACCCTGAAATCAAGCGATTTTATTCGTACCAAAACAAATTTATTTTTAAACGCTTCTTATTTCAATCAAATATTTGGGCTCGAAAATAATTTTAGCTTTAGGAGTTTATCCGTTGAAATGGTCTCAAAACTCGAACTTCCCGCCATTAGAGAAGCCCGATTGCTAGAAATGCGCGATAACATCAACAAAATGAAAATGGAATTTAAAGCGGACACAACTATCGTACGTGACAAACCACTACTTCATTTTGGAACAGCTAATTGGGCTGTTAATACCATACAACAATCTGAAGGAAGTCATTCAGAACGATTACTCCTCAATTTAGGCGGCATTGTAGCTGGAGGTGAATTGACCACTTTGCTAAATTACACCAGCAACCAACCCATAGTGGCCAAAAACCAGTTTTATCGATGGCGCTATGTGAACAATGAAAACAAATATATTAAGCAGTTCACTTTAGGAAAAATTTCAGCTCCTTCCAAAGCGACAATTTTGTTTCCCATTATCGGAGCTCAGATCACGAATGCCTCTACCCAAATCAGAAAATCTTTTGGCACGTATATCTTGAGCGATCATACCCAGGCCAATTGGACGGTGGAACTCTACATCAACAATGTATTAATCGATTATCTTCAGGCAGATGCCAACGGTTTCTTTTCGTTCAACGTTCCTTTAATGTACGGTCGTACCGAAGTTACACTCCGATATTATGGACCTTGGGGCGAAGAGCAGTTATTTAGCAATCAATTTGTAGTTCCTGCTCTTTTCCTTCCAAAAAAGGAGGTAGAATACACGATCAGTTCCGGGATTATTGAGGATAGCAAAGGCAGTATTTTTACCAGTGCAAAAGTAAATTATGGACTTTCTAATCACGTCACTTTGGGAGGTGGAATAGAATATATTTCCTCTTTAGAATCGAATAAAAGTATTCCGTTTTTGAATTCATCCTTTCGACTCTCGTCTCAATTATTTCTTACGGCAAGCTATTATTCAAAAGTGCTGTATGATCTCAATTTGAATTATACGACACCCAAAAACCTTCGTTTTGACTTTGATTATAGCAAATACGATAAGAACCAACAAGCCGTTCGATTCAATTATTCCGAAATGCGGAAAGCAAGTATTTCCATGCCGCATCGCAGTTCTTTTTTTTCGGGAACTTCCCGATTTACCATTCAAGAAAACCTATTTAGTACCACTAAATTTACCACTTCTGAATTTTTACTCTCGGGAAATTCATTTGGATTTAATTTTAATTTTACCACCAATGCCTTTTTTACCAAAAACCAAAAACCATTGGTATACAGCAATATTTCTACCTCATTCCAACTTCCTAAAAGATTTGTCCTTGTTCCCCAATTGCGCTATGGATATGATGCCAATGCCATGACGACATTGCAAACACAATTGAGAAAGCCAATTTTTAAAAAAGGCTATATTCAAGCCTCTTTAGATTATAATTTTAAGAATCAAAACAGTAGTTTTCAAATTAGTTTTACACATAATTTCGATCATATCAATACTGGATTTTCAAGTGTTTTTTATAAAAATAGTGCTTCTTTTTCACAATCTGCCAGCGGAAGCTTAATCTTCGAACCCCAAGCTAATTTTGTGCGTTTTAATAACCAAATAAGTGTGGGCAGAGCGAGTGTAAAATTTGTTCCGTTTTTAGATATCAATGGAAATGGAAAAAAAGAGGCCAAAGAACCTCTGGTAAAAGGAGTCCAGATCATAGTAATGGGCGGTGACCGTCAGCTCGTTAATCCCGATGGAACCACCATAATAACCGGATTAGAACCCTATATTAATAATTATGTGGAACTTAATACCGCCAAAGTTAATTCTATTGCTTGGCGCATAAATAACAAAACTTTAAATTGTATACTAAATCCCAATCAATTAAAAATAATTGAAATTCCGGTTGTGGTTGTGGGAGAAGTTTCCGGAATGGTGTATCGAAAAGAAAATGAGCAACTTCTGGGAACTGGAGGCTTAAAAGTCGCTATCTATGATTTACACGATACATTAATCGCCAGTATTCTTTCGGAACCCGATGGTTATTTTAGTTATTTGGGTTTAAAATCGGGACAATATGTTGCGAAAATGGATTCACTTCAATTGGAAAATTTACAGATGAAGGCAAGTCCCTCCTACCAGAATTTTGAAATCGATAATGGTATCGATGGTGCTTTTGTAGATACTTTGGAATTTGTACTCGAAAAAACAAAATAAGTAGATCTACATAATATTTACCGGCGTCATACGAGAAGAATCCCCAATAACTCGTATTCAAAAAAGAGCCTGAAATTTTAAGCAAGTCGTTTAGTGTGTTCATAGCTATTTTTTTTACCGCAAATCCGCAAATTATATATTAAAAATTAAATAGAAAAATTTGCGAATTTGCGGTTATTTTTAGATTTACTCCACAAAATTTTCATCTTTAAATCCGATCAAATATAATTTGTTTTTGGCTCGGGTCATTGCGGTATACAACCACCGAATATAATCTCTATTGATGCCGTCCGGCAAATACGGTTGTTCTATAAAAACGGTATTCCATTGCCCGCCTTGTGATTTATGACAGGTTATGGCATACGAGAATTTTACTTGTAAGCCGTTGAAATATTCGTTGGCTTTTACTTTTTGGAACTGATTGAATTTTGTTTGACCTTCGTAATCTTTCAGCACTTCCTGATACAATCGGTTGGACTCTTCATAGGTTAATGATGGCGATTCGCTTTTTATGGTGTCCAATAACAATACTGTTTCAAACGGAATCTGATTGGGATAATCAATCATTCTGATTTTTACTTTGGCAAACTTAAAACCATACAATTCTTTGATATTGAAAATTTCCAAGACTTCGATAATATCACCATTGGCAATAAAACCTGCTTCATCAGAATCTTTTAACCAGAAATAATTATTTTTCACCACCATCAGGAAATCACCTGTAGAAAGTTCACTTTCTTTATCGAGGATTTTGGTTCGGATTTGTTCATTATATTGATTCGCTCTTTTATTGGAACGAACAATAAAAGCAGTATCTTCAATGCTATAATTACTGTAGGCAGAATTAATGGCGTCCTGAATATCATAGCCATCAGTTAGGCGCACAATATCTTTGAATTTTTTGACATCAAATTTGAATTCAGTTATAAAAGAATCCTTCAATAGTTCTCGAAGTTCCGTGGCATTGTGCAAAATTCCCGAATTTTCTTCCTGACGCATCACTTCGTCCAACTCAATATATTCGACTTCTTTATCGTAGTTAATACTTAATGTTTGAATGTCTAATGCGGGACTGATATCTAAATTTACCGGCGGCAATTGAGCCGAATCTCCCAGTAAAATCATTTTGCAATTCGTGCCTGAATACACATAGGAAATCAAATCATCCAGTAGAGAACCATTTTCATAAAGCTTAGAATCGGAATTGGTGTCCGAAATCATCGAAGCTTCATCAACAATAAAAATCGTGTTGGTGTGTTTGTTTTGTTGCAAAGTAAATGAGACGCCACCTCCGGAAGATTTCTTAGGAAAATAGATTTTTTTATGAATTGTAAAAGCCGGTTTATCGGAATAATTAGCAATCACTTTTGCCGCACGCCCTGTTGGCGCTAATAAAACATACTTTTTATTGATTTCTACTAAACTATTTACAATCGTAGCTATTACGGTAGTTTTTCCGGTTCCCGCATATCCTTTTAAAACAAAAATGGTATCGTTATGCGTGTCCGTTAAAAAAATAGCTATTTTTTGAAAAAAAATATCCTGTTTGTGTGTCGGTTGAAAAGGAAATTTTTTTTGTAAAAGACTATAAAAAGAGGAGGAATTCATTTGGTATAATTTACATGCAAGGTAGAGAATGTTTTTTCAATTTCAATGTCAATAGCAATTTCAATTTTCAATTATTACTATTGATTTTGGCTATTGACATTGCAATTGATATTGTTATTGATTTTAAAATTTGTAAGTTTGCGTTGTTTAGAAAAAGTAATCTTATTATGAACATAGTCGAAAAAAATTATAAAAAACTTTCCATTCAAGTTTCATTGAAGGGACTTTCTTTTTGTACATTTGATATGCTGAACAACACTGTTATTTCATTCAATGAGATACATTTTGATCCATTTGACACCACTACCAAAATTGAAGATTTGTTTGCCAATGCCTTTCAGAATTATCCAGAATTAAAGGATACCTATGACGCCGTTCTGGTGATCCACAACAACAATCTTTCTACGTTTGTACCTACAGCACTTTTTGATGAAAACTTTATAGGAAGTTACTTACAATATAATACAAAGGTTTTTGAAACTGATTTTTTTGCGTTTGATGAAATACCAAATAATCAAATGAATGCCGTCTATATTCCGTACGTGAATATCAATAATTTTTTTATTGATCAGTTTGGCTCTTTTGATTATAAACACGCCAATAGTATTTTAGTTTCGAAACTTTTGGTTGCCTCCAAAAACATTGACCAAAAAAAGATGTTTATTCATTTCAATTCAGGTCATTTTGAAATCATTGTGGTTCAAAACCAAAAATTATTGCTTTTCAATTCTTTTGAATACAGCACACCTGAAGATTTTATGTATTACATCTTATTTACAGCCGAACAATTGAATTTAAATCCAGAGAACTTTCAACTGGAAATGATAGGGAAAATTGAAACCGAGAGTGCTTTTTTCAAAATAGCTTACCAATACATTCGCAATGTTTCCCTAATTGATGTGGAAGATTTGCGATGGAACAATTATTTTTCTGAGGCCGAAAACAGAAATCATTTTATACTTTTCAACTCATGAGAATCATTTCAGGAAAATACAAAGGAAGACGCATTTTTCCGCCAAAAGGACTCCCAGTTCGTCCCACTACCGATATGTCTAAAGAAGCATTATTCAATGTTTTGAACAACCATTTCAGTTTTGAAGGACTAAAAATATTAGATTTATTCTCTGGAACCGGGAATATCAGTTTCGAGTTTGCCTCTCGTGGCAGCACCCCAATTACCTCTGTCGATGCGGATTTTGGTTGTGTAAAATTCATCAAACAAGTGGCAACCGAATATGATTTTAATATAGCTGCTACAAAAAGTGATGTTTTTACCTATTTAGAACGGTGTAAAACTTCGTACGATATCATTTTTGCAGATCCACCTTATGCATTAGACCAGAATACTTTTGAAAAAATTATTTCATTGATTTTTGAAAAAGAACTGCTCAATGAAGAGGGAATGATGGTAATTGAACATTCTAAATATACCAAACTGGATCACATGATTCACTTTTCATTTAAAAAAAGTTATGGTGGTTCCATTTTTAGTTTCTTCGAAATTGGCTCTGGCGAGGAAGATTCTGAAAATGAATCAGACCAAAACGATAGTGACGAAGAATAATTCCGGAAACAATTTTAAGACAATTGCTCCAATATTTGCTTATATATTGGAGTATCAACCCCGAATTTCAAACCTTCATTAACTACATATTCTGTCAAGGAACCCACTTCCGTTTTATTACCTGCTAATAGATCTCTGTGCATGGATGATGTATTGTCTTGTGGGGACTTCTCTAATTTAGCAATAGTTTGAGCAACAATGTCAATTGGCATCGCTAATCCTTTTGCTAAAGCAACAGCAGAAATCTCGTTTAATAATGAGCTATAAACTGCCTTATTTTCAGGATTATTTAAAATTCCTCCAATGTTTTGGTTCAAACATGAAGTTGCTGAAGCCAGAGCTGAAATAAAAATAAACTTTTCCCAAATCGTTTCTTCTATATTTTCAACAAGATAACTTTCGATATTTGCTTTTTCGAAGATAGATTGTAATTCTATTAACTTAGAAACCGGAGCATTTTTTGAACCAAAGAATAATTTTTCATAAGCACCAATTTTTTTGATCGCACCGGGAGCAACAATCATCGAAACAATATACACACAACCCTGTAATACATTATTTTCAGGAAATAGTATTTGTATGCGTGCCGTGGCATCAACGCCATTATATAAAGGAAGAATTATCGTATCTGGAGTGATACAGTTTTTTATAGATTCAAAACTTTTTTCGATATCATAGGTTTTAGTGGCGCAAATAAGGTAATCCAGCTCCCCAATTTCTTCTGGATCGTTAGAAACTAAACTAGGAAAAACAATGGTTTCACTCTCCTCTAAAATAATTTTCAATCCTTTTTGGGCTATTGCTTTTTGGGTTTCGCCACGAGCAATAAAGACAATTTCGATTGCATCCGACTCAGAATAAGCTTTGGCTAATAATCCTCCGAAATAACCGCCTACTCCACCTAATCCTAAAATTCCAATTCGTGTTATCATAAGCACTATTTAAAAAAGTAAACCATTAAGGAATTTAGAAAATTAAGCCGTGGAACTTAATGAAAACTAATATCTTAATGGTTTCCTTTTAGATTTCACAATCCTAAATTTTATCAAATCTTTTAAAAAAATGCAGACCTATAAGCCGGATTCTGTCTCTAATCAAGTAGAGCCTTATCATTTATCTAGATCCCGCATTACTGCGGGACTCAAGCTATCTACCCTTCAACAACGGACGAGAAGCCCTTAAATGCTGATATACTTGATATTTCACCGCATAGAGTTTACCTGGTTTCACTACAGCATTACCTGTACATACTTTCTGTTGCACTTGTCCTAATCCAATTACTTGAACCGACGGGTGTTACCCGCTATGCTTCCCTTTGGTGTCCGGACTTTCCTCTCTTTTGATTGCTCAAAACAGCGATAAGGCGGTCTGCGGTGCAAAATTACAATATTTTTTCATGTATCGCCATTTTAGATTATTTACTTTAACATCCTTTTCGCAATGACTTAATAATAAATTAGTTACCTTTATAAATAACAATAAATCTTTCATTAATCATGAAACCAATGTACCATTATACCACCGTAATAGAAGCCTTAGAAGATCTAAAAGAAAAAGGTTTTACCTATGATTTTAATATTCATCAAGATGATATTAAATCTAATCCACATAAATTTGAAGTAAATCACGTCTACCGCTACGAAGGGGATACTGATCCTGACGAAGAATCAGTAGTATATGGAATCAGCTCTGATTCTGGTAAAAAAGGAGTTTTTGTAGCTGGTTTTTCGGCAAATTCAAATAATGACGCCGCAGTTGTTTTAGAAAAATTATGCATCGAAACCGGTGGACAATCCAAACTTTAGGTAACACATAATACCGTTAAAAAAAAACACTTAAAAATCTGATTTTCTCTTCTATCTGGGCTAGGGAATTTGGGAAATAAAAACCATTTGAAAAATTATAAAATCTTTCAATACTTAAATTTTTCCATCTTTAAATTAAAACCTATATTTGCTTTCGAATAAAATTCTATGGAACAATTTGTAGTATCGGCCCGTAAATATCGTCCTCAAACATTTAAAGATGTTGTAGGACAAAAAGCCATTACCAATACTTTATTGAATGCCATAGAAAGCAATCACTTGGCTTCTGCCCTATTATTCACAGGGCCTCGCGGCGTTGGCAAAACGACATGCGCTCGTATTTTGGCTCGAAAAATAAATCAGCCCGGATACGATGATCCAAATGAAGATTTCGCTTTTAATGTTTTTGAATTGGATGCCGCATCAAACAACTCTGTTGATGATATCCGTAATTTGATTGACCAAGTTCGGATCCCGCCACAAACGGGACAATACAAAGTGTATATTATTGATGAGGTTCACATGTTGTCTTCCGCAGCTTTTAATGCTTTCTTGAAAACATTGGAAGAACCGCCAAAACACGCCATTTTTATTTTAGCAACGACCGAAAAACATAAAATTATTCCAACGATACTTTCTCGTTGTCAGATATTTGATTTCAAAAGAATTACCGTAAAGGATGCCAAAGAACATCTTGCTGAAGTTGCTGCCAGTCAAGGCGTAAATTTTGAAGATGACGCTTTGCATATCATTGCTCAAAAAGCTGATGGTGCCATGCGAGATGCGTTGTCTATTTTTGACCGAGTAGTTTCTTTTTGTGGAAAAGAGTTGACACGTCAGGCCGTTACGGAAAACTTGAATGTGTTGGATTACGAAACCTATATTAATGTAACAGATTTGATTTTGGAAAACAAAATTCCGGAATTATTAATCGCTTTCAACGAAATTCTTGCCAAAGGATTTGATGCACACCATTTTGTATCCGGATTAGCCTCTCATTTTAGAGATTTACTGGTTTCTAAAACACCTGCAACTTTATCTTTATTAGAAGTTGGAGAACAAGCACAACAAATGTATGGCGTGCAATCACAAAATTGCAGTCAAGATTTTCTCTTGAAAGGAATCGAAATAGCAAATGATTGTGATTTAAAGTACAAACTGAGTCAAAATCAACGACTTCTTGTTGAGCTTTGCCTTATGCAACTGGCCTCTATCACTTTTGATGGAGAAAAAAAAAAGTTGACCAATTTATAATTCCACCTACTTATTACAGGAAGAATGATTACGCTATAGTAGAAATTCAAAAAAACAATGGCAATAGCAATGAAAATGGCAATGTCAAAAATCAAGTTCCAGTTTCCAAATCCGAAACTGTTTCCCAGAACTCAGCTGAAGAGTTTAAACTTGAAGTTGTTCAACCTGAAACCCAAAGCCCAAAACCCATAACCCATAACCCATCAGGAAACGAGCCTAAGATTTCAGCTTTTTCGTTATCCAGTATTCGGGCAAAAAAAGCTTTAGAAGAAAGCAATAAAGGAATAATAAAAGAAGTTCTTAATTTGCCTACAGAAACTTTTAGCGAGACTGAAATGTTGCTGTATTGGAATAAATATGCACAACGCTTAGGAGAGAAAGGGTTTCGAATTATGGAATCACTCCTGCTTATTAATGATCCGGTATTAAGTGGAACTGCCATCACAATTGAGTTGCCCAATGAAGGATCAAAACTTGATTTTGAAAAAGAATTAAATGGGCTTTTGGGATATTTAAAAGGGCATTTACACAATCACGACATTACAATTGAAGTGATTGTAAATGAAAGTATTCAAAGCAGAAAAAATTTTAATGACCAAGACCGTTACAACAGACTTCATGAAATAAATCCAAATATTGATCTGTTACGAACAACATTTGGATTAGATTTAGATGCATAATACACATAATTTAGATTGGAAACTTAAATTTTATTGTAGTACATGGCTTTTACAATACCATCTGAAAGTCCAATTTTAGGAACATAAATATTTCTGGCACCACTCCATTTCATAGCATTCAGATAGATTCTGGTTGCAGGAATAATTACATCGGCACGATCCGGATTTAATCCCAGCTCAGATATTCTTTGCTCGTAACTAAGGGAATTCAGGAAAGCGTATTGTGAATTCATATAAATATACGACAAGGGCTTTTCTTGTATTTTTCCGGACATTTTAAAAAGCTTATTAATATTTCCGCCAGAACCTATTAAGGTAACTTCATCGTATTCCTGCGTATTTGTTTTAATCCATTTTTCTATTTCATCCCAGACTACATCGCAAACCATGTCATTTAA
Organism: Flavobacterium sp. ZB4P23; assembly: GCF_003970375.1. NCBI lineage: Bacteria > Pseudomonadati > Bacteroidota > Flavobacteriia > Flavobacteriales > Flavobacteriaceae > Flavobacterium > Flavobacterium sp. ZB4P23. The sequence goes on along the minus strand of NZ_RYDK01000001.1, from coordinate 8,353 downwards.
TAAACGTACGGTTCCGGCTTTGAAGGATCTTGAATTTTTCATTTTTCCATTCGAAAACAATGTAAACTCCGTACTTCCGCCACCAACATCTACAAAAAGATAGGTTTGATCCGTCTTTAATAAATGATGTAAATCAGTAGAAGCAATTATGGCTGCTTCTTTTTTACCATCAATAATTTCAATTTTTATATCGGCTTTTTTCTTTATTATTGCCACAACTTCTTTACCGTTATAGGCTTCGCGCATGGCTGAAGTAGCAAAAGCCTTATAGGATTCTACTTTGTGAACTTTCATCAAAAGATTAAAAGCTTTCATGGCATCACACATTCTTTCAATATTTTCTTCTGAAATTTCACCAACGGTAAAGGCATCTTGCCCAAGACGAATAGGAACACGAACCAAGGAACTTTTGTTAAACTGTGGCTCTTTGCCTTCTTGTTCTACTATATTTGTAATTAGCAAGCGCATGGCATTAGATCCAATATCGATTGCTGCATATTTTTTTATTTTAATCATTTTGCTTGGATTCGTTATTCCTTATAAAAAATCATTATTCAATTTAATGTATCAAACAAATGATTACCGGGATGATACTACTTACTTTTTGGATGCTAGTTCTAACTTATTTTGGTAATATTTATAGGTCTCTAGTTGTGCCCTAAAAACAGGATTATGATTTCGTCCTCTGTATTTATTATCTAATTTATAGGAATGAAAACGAGCTTTTACGTTGCCTTTCCATCCGATATCAAAATTATCGATTAATTCATTTTTTATTTCCTGATCATAAATAGGACAGGTTACTTCGACACGGTCATCTAAGTTTCTAGTCATGAAATCTGCGGATGAAATATAAACTTCGGTTTGTCCGGCATTTCCAAAAATATAAACTCTGGAATGTTCTAAATAATTATCCACAATGCTTATGGCCTCTATGTTATTGCTCATTCCAGCAATACCGGGTATTAAGGAACAAATTCCTCTCACTTCAAGTTGAATTTTCACTCCTGCCCTGCTGGCTTCATATAACTTATCTATCATTGCAAAATCAGACAAACTATTCATTTTTAGTTTCATATGTGTTTTCCTTCCGGCTAATGCATGTGTAATTTCACGGTCTATTAATTTTACAAATCGAGTTCTTGTATAGTGAGGCGAAACAATCAGATGTTTGTAACGATTCACCCTGTAGTTAATGTCAAAAAACTCAAAGATCTTCATGATATCTTTCAAAATTTGTTGGTGACTCGTAAAAAGAGTCACATCAGTATAGACTTTGGCGGTAGATTCGTTGAAATTTCCTGTTGAAATAAAACCATATCGTTTTATCTTATCATTTTCATTTCTTTCGATGACACATATTTTACTGTGGACTTTTAGCCCTTTTATTCCAAAAATAAGTTCAATACCTTCTAATTGCATTTGTTCAGCATAGGAAATATTTGAAGCTTCATCGAAACGAGCTTGTAATTCGATTTGAACCGTTACTTTTTTTCCATTTTTAGCAGCATTAATCAGAGAGCTAATAATTTGAGAATTTTTAGCTAAACGATACAATGTGATTTTAATGGAAGTCACTTTTGGGTCTAATGCCGCTTCACGCAAAAATCGTGTGAGATAGGAGAAAGACTGATAAGGAGCATTTAATAAATAATCTCTTTGGCTAATTTTTTCTAAGATACTTCCTTCGAGACTTAGCCCAGGAATGGGTAAAGGATCATTCGTTTTGTACAATAAATCAAATCGCCCAAGATTAGGAAAATTCATATAATCCCTTCTGTTATGATATCTCCCTCCTGGAATAATACTATCTGTTGATTCAATTTTCATTTCATCAAGAAAAAACTGTAAGGTATCTTTTTCAATCAATTGGTCGTAAATAAAGCGAACTGGTTCTCCAATTCTTCGGTCTTTTACACTCAAGGATATCTTTTCGATCATGCTTTTACTTAAGTCACTATCGATATCCAATTGCGCATCTCTGGTAATTTTGATCATGTGTGCCGAAACACTTTTATAATCAAAAATATTAAAGATGCTGCTTAAATTATGTCTAATCACGTCATCAATAAGAATTACATATTGTTTTTCATTATCAGAGGGCAAAACCACAAAACGGTTAATTGTTTTAGGAATTTCGATAACGGCATAGCGAATCTCTGAGGTGTGATTCATCACCAACTTCACTGCCAGGTATCCGGATGTATCTTTTAGCAATGGAAATTCTGCTAAATCATTTAATATAATAGTGACTAATTCAGGACTTAATTTTTGGATAAAAAAGTCCTTCAAAAAAATTTCTTGTTGTGTGGAGATATCATTTTCTGTAATGATAAATATATTTTTTTTCTCGAGTTCCGATTCAATTACACTCAAAATTCGCAAACTTTCGGATTGCTGCTGGATAACAATTTCAGTGATATCTTTGACTAATTGTTGTGCTGAAATACCCCCAAGATATTTTTCTCCGGTTATCCCTGTTAAACTTAATCGTCTGATGGCGGCAAAACGAACTCTAAAAAACTCATCTAAATTATTGGAAAAAATACCTAAAAACCGCAATCTGTCTAGTAACGGAACTGAATTATCTCCAGCTTCCTGAAGCACTCTGGCATTGAATGCCAACCAACTTTTTTCTCTATCAATATATTTATGTGCTACTACTTTATTCATCTTAAATCTTTGGGGAATATAATTTTTTTTATTTTACCTTTTTTTATTTTTTTCCAATTTTTAGTATCAAATTCTAAGGATACAAATCCGGTTGTAGGAATGTTTTCAACGAAAACATCTCCAAATTTATTCACGAAATTTGTAACTGCCCCGTTATGTCCAAAAAGAATAATATTTTCAAAACTGTTACTGCAGGATTTAATAGCTTTCTCAAGCTTTTTTTCATCAAAGGTATAAAGGTCGTCTTTGTAAATGATACAGTCAATAGGATATGCTAAATTTTGAGCAAAAATTAACGCAGTGTCTGTTGCTCTTTTGGCTGTACTCGTCCAGATTAGATATGTTTTGGGTATAAAATGGCTAATATCCGAAGAAACAAGATGCGCATCTTGTATGCCTCTCTTTGTTAAAGCACGATCCTTATCGTGTAACGATACCTCCCAACTTGATTTTGCATGACGTACTATAATTAAATTTTTCATAATGTAAAATAATTTTGGGGTCTCTAAACATAAGAAATTAAATAATCAGATACAATTTACAAAAACTAAGTTTATTATTTAATTTTTTTTATTAAAAACTATGTTATTAGTATCAAAAAGAATCATTACAAGGTGCTTTTTAGTTGGTAAAAATGTTTTTAGTAAACAGTCTAAAAAATAAGTTACCTTAAATCAGTCTATTAGTAAATAGATGGTTAAATTATAAACAAAAATTACAAAACCTCTTTTTATGGCAAATAATTATATCCCTATATTATAAAAAATTAACTTTCTTTTCCGTTTTTTATCTTTTTTTTTTAAAAAATTTTACCTTTCATCGACTTTTTAAGTAGTTTATAGAAAAAAGAAACAAACCTGCTGTATTACCTATAATTTAGCTCTTTTAAACATTGCCCTGTTTAAAAAAACCTGAATATAATCACTCATACCTACATGAAAAAAAATACTTTACCCCAAAAAATATCTTCTCAGATTTATCAAATTTTTTTGAAAAGTCCTTCACTCTAAATATATCATTCATCTTCATTAATGAATAGTCAGACTGACTTTGTAAATACTATTCAGTGTATTAACAGAACAAAGGACTAGAAAAATTTCATTTAAATACAATACAAATAATTGCTAGCAAAACATCATTCAAAAACAGAATGTATGTTATTTAAAAGTTCTGAAGGATAAAACAAAAATTAGGAATTTAAAAAACAAAAAATGAAAATAATTTTACTTTATACAATTACTATCGTGTTCATTTCATCAAATTTAAGCTCGAACAAATGTTCAGATTGGATTTCTTTTGGTCAAAGCAAAACGGAATCCTTACTATTTCTTAGAACTTGTGAAAATGAAAATGGCGATTCTGGATATTTTGAAATTAAGAATGAAAATGAAAAAGATGTAAAACTTACTTATGTCATTACTTTCAAAAATGGGGATCTTTTTACGGCTAACATTATGATACCTCTAGATGACAAAACAGCACAAATAGTTTGTTGGAATTGTTTAGAGTCTAAAGATAGTGGAATTGCTTCCTGGAAATTTGAAAACATTGTTTTTGAAGACCAAGCCGGCTACTAATATCATTTTGTTTTTCAACATTATTATGCTTTAAGACTTGAATTTGATTTTTAAAATTCAAAATAATACTCCTCAATTAATTAAAATTTGATTGTATGAAAACTAAAATTACTCTTTTTTTATTGGCTTTCTTTATGTCTGAAAGTCCTATACATTCTCAAACTAATCCCAACAAAACATTCGATGCAGGCTCTTATATTATTGATATGGGGCAAAACACTACAGTTGCCAAAGGTTTAAAGCCTTATGGCTTAGTTTACACTTTGATTCGCGATAAAAATGTACCAGTATACTGGTCAATAAACTCCTCAAAAGTTAAAGATGGTGCTGATTTTTCAATTGGATCTAAAGCCTATAAAGGGGGAACTTTTATAATTGCTGCTGAGGATGCCGCTATTTTAGGAACCCTTATTGCCACTTGGAGATCAAATGGGGTTGTTATTGATGGCCCGATTGCAGCACCCTTCACTGCACCCATATTTAATAAACTTACCAGCTGGCCAAGGGCACTACTAGATACCGAAAATGGTAGCCTAATAACTCCATATTATCTTAATGCCGGAATTCCATCAAGTTCTTATGTAACACAAAGTAACCCAACTCAACTTACAAGTTGTGGTGATATTTACGTACTGCCACATGCTGATCCACAGAATTGGTCTTCGGCGTATGTTATCGCACTAAGAAATTATATGCATAATGGCGGCTATCTTTGGGTAGGCTGTCATGCAGTAAGCGCATTAGACATAGTGAGTGCGGGGAATACAACTCCATTTAATTTTCTTACGGAAAAAGGTCTAGAGCCATGGGCAAATCACAATAAGCCAATCGTTGTTGGAACTTATAATCCATCCGCTAATGCTGATCCGGTGATGCAGTTTATTGGGAAAATGGATGCTTCACTACAAAATGGATCAGAACGAATCTATCTTCCAAAAGCAGAATCTTTATGGAGAAGTACTACTAAAGTAGCCATTTATCAAAACAATTATACGGACTCTGGTAGAAATTACACTTTCCCTGAAAATCCGGCTGCTCTTCTAGCTTATGGACCAACTTATGGTGATGCTACCAAGGGTATGGTAATGTATCAAGCGGCTCATGAATATAACAGTGGAACTACTGAATCTATGATTGCGGCTCAAAGATCATTTTTTAACTTTGTACTATTGGCTGGAATTAAACAACAAATTAATGTAAACCTTAACAGCTCTTTTCCAACTGCATTAACTCCTAGTCAAACGTATCCATTAATAGCAACTGTGACTGGAAATCTGGGGGCGGTTACCTATGAATGGTCCGCTATTGGAGGTGGGACTTTTTCAAGCACTTCAACAAACCCAACAACCTACATCGCTCCTTCTGTAATTGGGAACGTAGCACTCCAACTAAAAGTTACAGATGCCTGTGGTAGATCTAATTTTGTTTCCGCTTTTATGAATGGTGGTTCAATAGTAAGTTGTGCAGCAGAAGCTATTCTACCTTCAACTCCTACTTTTAAAAACAATTGCGGTAATGATATCATATTTACAGGTCTAACTATTAAAGAGCCTAATTCATCTTCAATTTGTAATACTACAAAAACTTACACGTGGTCTTATGTAGATTATACAACATGTAATCCAAGTGAAACTCCATATACCCGCAACTGGTCTTATACATATACAATAAAAGATTTAGTAGCCCCAATAATAAGTGCTGCCGGTCAAAATATTACAATTAATTCTCCGACAACACCTGTTTTTAGTCCGCCAACTGCAACTGATACTTGTGGAATAACCACAGTTAATATACTTTCTACCACTCAAACACCTGGCAGTCGACCTGGATTATACAGTACAACCAGAACTTGGGATGCATCCGACAACTGTGGGAATCGCAGTGATTCAGTAAGCCAGACTATAACAACAAATATTGTCTCAGCTCAATGTAATTCAGATACTCCACTTCCTTTTATTGATAGCACTTACGGTAACCTATTAGCAACAGCAAGTATCAACGGTGTGTGTGTGCTTTGTGCGGTTCCTAATGCTTCTAGGTTAATAGATACAGACTTGAATAATTTTGCAACTGCATTTGTAACTATTGGTGCAGCAGGTTCAGCAAATTATAGAGTGACAGACACAGATACGGATTATTCTGCTGGTACTTATGTAGGGTACAGGATTGATACTGGTAATTTATTGAGCTTAAATTTACTGGGCTCAATTACAATTAGAACATATCTGAACGGTACATTAAAAGAAATAGCTTCGGGTTCTTCTCTTTTGGGTGTAGGATTGCTTAACGGTTCAGGAAATAATTATGTAGTAGGTTTTAATACAACTCAAGATTTTGATGCGATTGAAATTTCTGTAGAAGGTTTGGCTAGTTTGTTAAATACTATTGATGTTTATTACCCGGTTATCCAAAACTATTGTACAGGTCCGGCTTTAAGTTGTAATACCGCATCGGCAATGAATCTTCCAGCTTATCCAGTAAGTTTAGAACCGTCACATACTGGCATTTCAGGCATAAGTTTAGGTACTATTTACGATGCTTCGAATGTCATTAGCGCTAATACAAATGATTATGCTACAATAACTTTAACAGCTGGTGTCGCTGCTTCGGGAAGTATTGCTGTAAAAGATCAACTAACGGATTATTCCGCGGGTACTTATGCTGGCTTTGAAATAGAAAACTCTAATTTGCTGAATGTTTCAGCCTTAGGGAATATTTCAATAATTACATACCTTAATGGAGTTCAGCAAGAATCTTTTTTGGGTAATAATTTGGTAGTCAATGGCTCTTTATTAAACAATCCTGGTCGGTATAAAGTGGGTTTTGTTTCAACAAAATCATTTGATGAAGTTCAGCTTTCCATTAACCAGACATTGTCTCTGAATTTAGGTTCAACAAGAGTTTATAGTGCTGTTTTTGAAAATTTCTGTGCTGGGCCTGATTTGGTTTGTAATACACAAACAGCGATGTTAGCTCCTACTTATCCAGTTTATATTAATGGTATAAATACAGGTATTGATGGTTTAGTTTGTGCACTTTGTTCAATAAACAATGTAGACAATTTGATAGATCAGAATACTTCAAATTTTGCTCAAATAAATTTAACGATAAGTGTTGGAAACAGCGGTAGTATTTCTGTAAAAGATCAGGTAAAAGATTATCCTATAGGTTCTTTTGTAGGTTTTACAATAGAGAATCCTTTATTGTTGAATGTAAATGCACTCGACGCAGTCACTATAAGAACGTATCTTAATGGAGTTCTTCAGGAAACTAAAGTTGGAAATGCTGCTTTAGTTACGGTAGGAACCAATCTTTTGGTGGGAAGTAGTTTACAGACAATTGGTTTTGTTACAACTAAATCTTTTGATGAAGCTCGTATTACTATTACTAATACAGCAACAGTGAGTCTGGGAGTTGTGAATGTTTACAGTGCTATTTTCCAAAAATTGTGTCCGGTAATCTTAGAATGCAATAAAACATACGCATTGACGAATCCAATTTTTCCTGTAATCATTGATAGTGGAAAAACCGGTGTTGATGGATTGGCTTGTGTGGCCTGCGCAGTTAACAATACAAATAGTGTATTAACAGCAAACACTACTGATTTTGCTTCGGTTTTAGTTACCGCAGGAGTAATTGCTCCAGCTTCTATAGCTGTTTTAGATCAGTTGTCTACTTATCCTGCGGGTAGTTATGCAGGATTTACAATAAAAGATTTGAATAGTTTGATCCAGTTAGATTTGTTCAATTCGTTAACTATTTCTACTTATTTAGACGGTGTATTTAGAGAGTCTAAAAGTGCATCCCTATTGTTAAATCTATCTTTGACGATACCTCCGTATGACTCTGGTCCTGGAATCTATAATGTGGGTTTTCAGAGTACTCAATCTTTTGACGAAATCAGAATTAGTGTAGGGTCACTTGCGAGTGTAATAAATGATATTAATGTATACGGAGCATTTATCAATACAGCAAGTACTAGTGGCGGAACTTTGCAATGCGCTGCTATTGTCGCTAATGATGATGCTGGAACTGCTGTAAATGGTGCCAACGGAGGAACAGCTTTCTCCAATGTTTTAATAAATGATACCTTAAATGGAGTC
>NZ_RYDK01000014.1:0-1429 GCF_003970375.1 Flavobacterium sp. ZB4P23 | reverse complement strand
TGGACATGCCCCAAAAAGTTAGACACTATTTGGGGCATTTTTTATGGAAAAAAAAGTAAAATATGATTATGCATTTAAATTAGAATGTGTAGAATTGGTTTTAAAGAAACATTATTCAGAAGGATATGTTTCAAAATTGAAGCAGATTCCAAGATGGAATATCCGTAAGTGGGTCAGTTTTTATAAGACTTATGGTGAAATTAGTTTATTACCAAGAATAAATCAAAGTTATTCAGCCGAATTTAAGTTAAAAGTACTTAAAATCGTAGAAAGGGAATCTCTTTCATTGATGGAAACAGGAATAAGATTTAATATTCCCAATATTGCTATTGTTTCAAAATGGAAAAAAGATTTTGCTAACTTTGGTATTGAAGGATTACAACCAAAACCTAAAGGCAGAGCGATATCTATGAGTGATTATAAGCGTAAAAAACATAAATCAGACAAACCTTTAACAAGAGAGGAAGAACTCTTAAAAGAGAACGAAAGACTTCGTTGTGAGAATGAATTGCTAAAAAAGTTACAAGCCTTAATTCAAGCCAGGAGAAATCCCAAGCCATAATGGAGTTAAGGCATAAATTTGATTTAGAATTACTTTTAGATCTAACAAAAATGGCACGTAGTAGTTTTTATTATCATCAAAAGCAGAATAAATTACCTGATAAATACAAAGAAATTAAAGAGTTAATTAAAGCCATTTATCAAAAACATAAAGGCCGTTATGGTTACAGAAGAATAACCGATGAACTCCAAAATAGAGCACTGATTATCAATCATAAAACAGTACTTAGATTAATGAAATTACTGGGCTTAAAAAGCATTATTAGAGTGAAAAAATATAAGTCTTACAGAGGTGAAAATGGTAAAATCGCCCCAAATATATTGGAAAGAAATTTTAAAGCAACAGCTCCAAATCAAAAATGGGCTACCGATATAACTGAATTTAATGTATCCGGAAATAAATTGTATTTATCACCTATAATTGACTTGTTTAATCAAGAAATAATAAGTTACGAACTAACAGAACGCCCAGTGTTTAATCAAGTAGTAATGATGCTAAAAAAAGCATTTAAGAAAATACCAAATAACACAAATTTAATGCTTCATTCTGACCAAGGCTGGCAATACCAAATGAGTCATTATCAAAATTTATTAAAAGAAAAAGGTATTATACAAAGTATGTCAAGAAAAGGAAATTGTTTAGACAATGCTATTATCGAAAACTTCTTTGGAATATTAAAATCTGAAATGTTTTATACTCAAAAATTCAAATCTATAAAACAATTAAAACAAGAAATCAATAAGTACATAATTTATTATAACAACGAAAGAATTAAATCAAATTTAAACAAAATGAGCCCGATAAAATATCGAGCTCATTATTATCAAAATTAATTATAAATTTGTCTAAACTTTTGGGTGCAGTCTA
>NZ_RYDK01000013.1:0-1522 GCF_003970375.1 Flavobacterium sp. ZB4P23 | reverse complement strand
TGAAGCAAGAAAGGACTGGGGTTGGAAACATGAATTTAATCTTGAAAGCATGACTAAAGATATGCTGGAGCATTTGAAATAATTTTTTTAGGTTTATAGCATACAGTAGTACTGTTACTGCTTAATCATTAAGTATTCGCCGGTATTTATACTGGCAGGAGTAGGCGCAGGATCTCCCTCTTTGCGGGTTATAAATCCATCCCAAAATATTTTTACTAGTAATGCAGCAACACCATTTACCTCTGTTTTACGTATGTCTATACCAGCAATATTTGGCGATTTATTATCTACAAAACTAAGACGTAAACGTTTTTCTGTTGGTGAACAACTAGGACAGCCCAACTGAGTGCCAATGATAATTGTATTTCCTGTTATGATATGATTGATCTCTTCATCAGTATAATTGACATTTATATTGGCTAATGTATTGCCTTTTTCTACTCCATCCTTGATGAATTGAAATTCTCCAACAATAAGATCTTCATAATAATAGCCAATAGATTTTACTTTTTTCTTTAATACAAATTTCAAAGAGGTACTCCCATTTGAATAAAGGTAAGTGCCGTCATAACCATCGAGAACTCCATTAATATCTTTGTAATAAGCGCCTTTAGCTCCTTCTCTAGGCTTTGAAATATCATAAACGGGAGATTGGGCTTTACAAGTGGTTAAGAATACGAAAAATGCGAAATAGTGAATGTATGTTTTCATGATTGTTTATTTATTAGTTACAAGGAGTTGGGGTGATTGTTGAATTGTTTAAAGTAAGTTTCTCAAAACTATCTGTTGTAGCATCGGCTTTAAAAAGTACTATACCAAAATCTTTAAATTGTTCAAGAAAACTTTTCTCTAAGTTCCCATTACTTTCAGAATATTTGATTGCTTGGTCTTTGTGAATAGCCTTGATTCGTTCATCATCATTTTGAAATCTAGTATATTTTTCACTTTTCCACACATTATCAATCTGAGTTCGTAGTAACTCAATATTTTCTATTTTTAGCATGTAGGTATTTGTATTTCCTAAAGCCTCTTTGCAGACTAAACCATTAAAAGCTTCTTGTTTTCTACTAGAGCTTGCTTCATCATACACGCTTAGCAAAAAGCGAATATCTTGAAAAGAAAACATAGCATAACCATCAGAGGGATGAGAATGCAATCCTCCAATGTAACCAAATCCTACTGACATCGGTATTGAAAACTGTTCGTTAGACAAAACTTGGGTAAACTCATATTTAAAAGTTTCGTCAGGATTCATTACTTTTTTTACTTCTATTCCTGCTTCTTTATCATTTACGGTTGCGTTAACTTTGTCTTTGAGCCAGTTAATTCCTGCTTTTAAACTGTTAGACGAATTAAGATTATAATTCATTAAATTTGCTAAATCAAGACAAGGATTTGGCAGTTCTTGCTCATTCTTATTCCAAGGCGCATCACCTGTTGTACCGCCACTGCCCAAAGAGTTCCAACTAATAGTTATGGGTACTTCTTTGCCCATCTCGTTTAATGAAACAAAAGCACTAGG
>NZ_RYDK01000012.1:0-5742 GCF_003970375.1 Flavobacterium sp. ZB4P23 | reverse complement strand
TCTTAACATACTGAGATAAAGAAAATAAAAAGTATTAGAAAGTTTCTTCCTGCCGATTGCTCGGCAGGAAAAGCGTACATAAGCTTACGGGTTATTAGTACTACTCGACTATGACATTACTGCCTTTACATCTATAGCCTATCAACGTAGTCATCTCCTACGACCCTTAAAAGAAATCTCATCTTGTGGTGGGTTTCGCGCTTATATGCTTTCAGCGCTTATCCCTTCCAAACGTAGCTACTCTGCGATGCCACTGGCGTGACAACAGATACACTAGAGGTTTGTCCAATTCGGTCCTCTCGTACTAGAATCAGATCCACTCAAATTTCTTGCGCCCACAGTAGATAGAGACCGAACTGTCTCACGACGTTCTGAACCCAGCTCGCGTGCCACTTTAATGGGCGAACAGCCCAACCCTTGGGACCTTCTCCAGCCCCAGGATGTGACGAGCCGACATCGAGGTGCCAAACCCCCCCGTCGATATGAGCTCTTGGGGGAGATCAGCCTGTTATCCCCGGCGTACCTTTTATCCTTTGAGCGATGGCCCTTCCATGCGGAACCACCGGATCACTATGCTCTACTTTCGTACCTGATCGACCTGTATGTCTCTCAGTCAAGCTCCCTTATGCCATTGCACTCTACGCACGGTTACCAAGCGTACTGAGGGAACCTTTAGAAGCCTCCGTTACTCTTTTGGAGGCGACCACCCCAGTCAAACTACCCACCAAGCAATGTCCCCCGCATAGCGGGGTTAGGCCCTAGATAAACAAAGGGTTGTATTTCAACAATGACTCCACAACGCCTAGCGACGCCACTTCACAGTCTCCAACCTATCCTACACATCATTTATCCAAGGTCAATACTAAGCTATAGTAAAGGTGCACAGGGTCTTTTCGTCCCACTGCGGGTAAGCGGCATCTTCACCGCTACTACAATTTCACCGAGCTCATGGCTGAGACAGTGTCCAGATCGTTACACCATTCGTGCAGGTCGGAACTTACCCGACAAGGAATTTCGCTACCTTAGGACCGTTATAGTTACGGCCGCCGTTTACTGGGGCTTCATTTCAATGCTTCTCCGAAGATAACATCTCCACTTAACCTTCCAGCACCGGGCAGGTGTCAGGCCCTATACTTCATCTTACGATTTTGCAGAGCCCTGTGTTTTTGATAAACAGTCGCCTGGACCTCTTCACTGCGGCCTCGTATTGCTACGAGGCGACCCTTCTCCCGAAGTTACGGGTCTATTTTGCCTAATTCCTTAGCCATGAATCTCTCGAGCACCTTAGGATTCTCTCCTCGACTACCTGTGTCGGTTTGCGGTACGGGTACTTATTACCTGAAGTTTAGAGGTTTTTCTTGGAAGCCCTTAGGCGCACTATCTCTTCAACCGAAGTCTCCGAGTACTATCGTATTTCCCCAAAACCCGTGGATTTGCCTGCGGGTCTTATAGGTAGGTACTTCAACGAACTATTCCGTCAGTTCGCGGCGCTTTCATCACTCCGTCACCCCATCACAGTAATAACTAGTACGGGAATATTAACCCGTTGTCCATCGACTGTCCCTTTCGGGTTCGCCTTAGGTCCCGACTAACCCACAGCTGATTAGCATAGCTGTGGAAACCTTAGTCTTTCGGTGTGCGGGTTTCTCGCCCGCATTATCGTTACTTATGCCTACATTTTCTTTTCTCACCAGTCCAGCATACCTTACGATACACCTTCTACCCTGTGAGAATGCTCCCCTACCACTTACAATTAATTGTAAATCCATAGCTTCGGTAATACGCTTATGCCCGATTATTATCCATGCTCGTCCGCTCGACTAGTGAGCTGTTACGCACTCTTTAAATGAATGGCTGCTTCCAAGCCAACATCCTAGCTGTCTGGGCAGACAAACCTCGTTCTTTCAACTTAGCGTATATTTGGGGACCTTAGCTGATGGTCTGGGTTCTTTCCCTCTCGGACTTGGACCTTAGCACCCAAGCCCTCACTGTTATGAAACATTATATAGCATTCGGAGTTTGTCAGGAATTGGTAGGCGGTGAAGCCCCCGCATCCAATCAGTAGCTCTACCTCTATATAACTTTAACCATAACGCTGCACCTAAATGCATTTCGGGGAGTACGAGCTATTTCCGAGTTTGATTGGCCTTTCACCCCTACCCACAGGTCATCCGAAGACTTTTCAACGTCAACCGGTTCGGTCCTCCACTATGTGTTACCACAGCTTCAACCTGCCCATGGGTAGATCACACGGTTTCGCGTCTAACACTACTGACTAAAGCGCCCTATTCAGACTCGCTTTCGCTACGGATCCGTGGCTTAACCACTTATCCTTGCCAGCAACGTTAACTCGTAGGCTCATTATGCAAAAGGCACGCCGTCACCCCACGAAAGGGCTCCGACCGCTTGTAAGCGTATGGTTTCAGGATCTATTTCACTCCGTTATTCACGGTTCTTTTCACCTTTCCCTCACGGTACTGGTTCACTATCGGTCTCTCAGGAGTATTTAGCCTTAGCGGATGGTCCCGCCAAATTCAGACAGGATTTCTCGTGTCCCGCCCTACTCAGGATACCACTATCGTTATCTTCTATTACTTATACAGGGCTATCACCTTCTTTGGCCCTACTTTCCAGTAGATTCTAATTCTATCCGCAACAAATATCGTGGTCCTACAACCCCAAAAATGCCGTAACATCTTTGGTTTGGGCTAATCCGCGTTCGCTCGCCACTACTTACGGAATCACTTTTGTTTTCTTCTCCTCCGCCTACTTAGATGTTTCAGTTCAGCGGGTTTGCCCACCTATCGGTGTACTATGTCTTCAACATAGTGGGTTGCCCCATTCGGGTATCTACGGATCATATCGTGTGTGCCAATCCCCGTAGCTTTTCGCAGCTTATCACGCCCTTCATCGCCTCTGAGAGCCAAGGCATCCCCCATACGCCCTTATTTTGCTTATTGTACCAACATTCAATTAAGAATGCCGTTTCTTTCACTTGTCTATAAATAAACAAGCAAAAAATGCTTTCTACTTTTTATTATTTTCTTATCTCAATATGTCAATGAACTTTAAAGTAGTGTTCAGTGTTCCGTTTTTAGTATTCAGTCGAAACTGATCACTGATCACTGTAAGCTGATCACTCTTTTTGTGGAGAATAACGGAGTCGAACCGTTGACCTCCTGCGTGCAAGGCAGGCGCTCTAGCCAGCTGAGCTAATTCCCCAATCTTTTTTAATTATGAATTGTGAATTACGAATAACGATATATCGCGATTTCTCAACTCTAGAATTTCTTCTTTTTTATCCCGAATTTCTTCAGAATCTTTAAGTTAAATAGTTGTCTCGGACAGACTCGAACTGTCGACCCCTACATTATCAGTGTAATACTCTAACCAGCTGAGCTACGAGACAAGGTGATCTGTGATTAGAGATTTCTCATTCTTGATTTTAGATCTAAATCTAAAATCAGCATTTCGTAATCAACAATACTAAATCTTTATCTTTAACTTAAATTGTATTATTTGAACTAACAGCAAGAGTAATATAATGTCAATATTTGTTTCCTTTTCGATATTTAGTCTTCTTTCCCTAGCGTGTATTGCTACTAACACTAAGGCTCTAGAAAGGAGGTGTTCCAGCCGCACCTTCCGGTACGGCTACCTTGTTACGACTTAGCCCTAGTTACCAGTTTTACCCTAGGCAGCTCCTTGCGGTCACCGACTTCAGGCACCCCCAGCTTCCATGGCTTGACGGGCGGTGTGTACAAGGCCCGGGAACGTATTCACCGGATCATGGCTGATATCCGATTACTAGCGATTCCAGCTTCACGGAGTCGAGTTGCAGACTCCGATCCGAACTGAGAACGGTTTTGTAGATTCGCTCCTGGTCACCCAGTGGCTGCTCTCTGTACCGTCCATTGTAGCACGTGTGTAGCCCAAGGCGTAAGGGCCGTGATGATTTGACGTCATCCCCACCTTCCTCGCAGTTTGCACTGGCAGTCTTGTTAGAGTTCCCGACTTGACTCGCTGGCAACTAACAACAGGGGTTGCGCTCGTTATAGGACTTAACCTGACACCTCACGGCACGAGCTGACGACAACCATGCAGCACCTTGTAAATTGTCTTGCGAAAGTTCTGTTTCCAAAACGGTCAATCTACATTTAAGCCTTGGTAAGGTTCCTCGCGTATCATCGAATTAAACCACATGCTCCACCGCTTGTGCGGGCCCCCGTCAATTCCTTTGAGTTTCATTCTTGCGAACGTACTCCCCAGGTGGGATACTTATCACTTTCGCTTAGCCACTGAAATTGCTCCCAACAGCTAGTATCCATCGTTTACGGCGTGGACTACCAGGGTATCTAATCCTGTTCGCTACCCACGCTTTCGTCCATCAGCGTCAATATATTAGTAGTAACCTGCCTTCGCAATTGGTATTCCATGTAATCTCTAAGCATTTCACCGCTACACTACATATTCTAGTTACTTCCTAATAATTCAAGTCAGACAGTATCAATGGCCGTTCCACCGTTGAGCGATGGGCTTTCACCACTGACTTATCTGACCGCCTACGGACCCTTTAAACCCAATGATTCCGGATAACGCTTGGATCCTCCGTATTACCGCGGCTGCTGGCACGGAGTTAGCCGATCCTTATTCTTACGATACCGTCAAGCTGCTACACGTAGCAGGGTTTCTTCTCGTATAAAAGCAGTTTACAATCCATAGGACCGTCATCCTGCACGCGGCATGGCTGGATCAGGCTTGCGCCCATTGTCCAATATTCCTCACTGCTGCCTCCCGTAGGAGTCTGGTCCGTGTCTCAGTACCAGTGTGGGGGATCTCCCTCTCAGGACCCCTACCCATCGTTGCCTTGGTATGCCGTTACCATACCAACTAGCTAATGGGACGCATGCTCATCTTTCACCGTTGTGACTTTAATAGTTCCTTGATGCCAAGGTACTATACTATGAGGTATTAATCCAAATTTCTCTGGGCTATCCCTCTGTGAAAGGTAGATTGCATACGCGTTACGCACCCGTGCGCCGGTCTCTGTCTCCGAAGAAACATACCCCTCGACTTGCATGTGTTAAGCCTGCCGCTAGCGTTCATCCTGAGCCAGGATCAAACTCTTCATCGTATATTTGTGAGTTCAGATAAATCTGTTCTCTTTGTTTATGCGACTAAATTCTAGTGGTTTTTTCAAATCTCTCAATTCTATTACTCTTATTCTTTTGTCTTGTCTTTTGGACAAGACGGCTGTCAATTCAATATGTCTAGGAACGTGTTCTTTTATTTCTATCACCTCTACCAACACTTGATATAGCGTTTCTCGAAGCGGGTGCAAAAGTACAACTTTCTTTTTAACTAACAAGAAAAATGTGAAGTTTTTTTTGAGATAATTTTCTTATCCCTTTCTTCTGCTTTTCTTATCAATCTGTCAACGAACGTTGCGCGTTTTGCGGGGTGCAAAGGTAACATCCTTTTCTATTCTCGCAAGCTTTATTAAATCTTTTTTTGAAAATAAATTTTCTTCTTGATCTAAGTAACTTGCCAGTATTTTAAAGAACTTCTAAACCATTACCTCTCTATAATTATATTCTAATTAATGTTCGGTAAACTTGTTTGCGGGTGCAAAACTAGCACCTTTATTCGCTTTTACAAGCTTTTTAATCCCTTTTTTTTAAACTTTTCTTAACTTTTTCTTTAACTAGCTGATATCTCGTTTTTTGAAGATCAAAGTTTTTT
>NZ_RYDK01000011.1:0-7592 GCF_003970375.1 Flavobacterium sp. ZB4P23 | reverse complement strand
TTGTGACCCGACTGGGGCTCGAACCCAGGACCCCATCATTAAAAGTGATGTGCTCTACCAACTGAGCTATCGAGTCATTTTCTTTCCTTGAATGCGGGTGCAAATATAAGGACTTATTTTGGAGTTTTCCAAGCAATTTTATTATAAATTTGTCTTTTTTAAACAAAATTACTCAACACCTTAATTTGTAAGGTTTTATTCAGATGAAAAAAATAATTTTATTAGGTTATATGGGGTGTGGTAAGTCTACAATTGCAAATAAGTTGTCCAAAATTATCCAATTTCCTTTTGTAGATTTGGATGAAAAGATAGTAGAGAAGATGAATTTGTCTATAAATGCCATTTTTGAAAAGCATGGAGAAATTTATTTTAGAAAGGTAGAACACGAAGTTTTTATCGAATTATTAAACGCTCCCGAATCATGTATTATAGGTTTAGGTGGAGGGACTCCTTGTTATGCCAATAATCATGAGTTGCTAAAAGGAGATAATGTTGTTTCTATTTATCTAAAGGCTTCTATTGAAACGTTATTGAACAGATTGGCTTTTAATGTAAGTAAGCGTCCACTGATTGCGGATAAAAGTCCTGAAGATATGAAAGAGTTCATAGCAAAACACCTTTTTGACAGGAGCTTTTATTACAACCAAGCGCAATATAAAGTTGTGGTTGATGCTAAAACAATCGATCAGACTGCGCAGGATATTGTGGCTCTTTTAGCTTAAATACGCATAATTAGTATCGTTTTCATCAAAAACAACTTGTACGTGCTCTAATAACGAAGTAGAAAGCGAGATTCCTTTAAAATCTGCTTTTACAGGATACTTTTTGTGATTTCTATCCACAAGCACTGCGGTTTTGAATTTTTTCAAAGGAACATCTATAAAGTGTCGTACGGCATAGATAAGTGTCGTTCCGGAGTTTAATACATCATCTACCAGAACTAAACCTTTATTGGTATACTGTTCTTTTGATAACGAAGTATGAATGGGTAATTGAGGGTTTTGTTTGTTGATCTGCACTTCGCATAGTGCAACTTTAAGAGGGGAAATAGTTTCCAGGACGGCGGCTATTTTTTTTGCGAAAATGAAACCATTACTGGCGATTCCTGCAATGACTATTTCCTCTTCATCTACGAAAGTTTCATATATTTGGTAGGCAATTCTTTTTATTTTGTGATCAATTTCCTGATTTGTTAAGATGATATTTTTGCTCATTATTTAAAATTTTTATATTCCCCTCCCCAACCCTCCCCGAAGGGAAGGGAGCTAGGACTGGCAAAGGTTATTCGATGTTTTACTTAATTTTTATTTGTCACTTATCTTACATTCAAAACTCTGGGGTGAGAATTGTGTTTGATAAAGTTCATTCGGGATTGTACTTAATTTACTAAGGCTAGTCTCCCTCACCTTCGGGGAGGGTCGGGGAGGGGAGAAATTCATCAATATCTCTTCGATCTTTTTTGGTAGGTCTTCCCGTGCCATTCTTTCGATAATGTTCTTTTGATAGTTTTAGTAATTCTAAATGTTGATACGCTTCTGCCGGAGTATCGTTTCGTCTGTAAATATCAACCAGTTTTGCTCCGACACGATTTTCCGGGATATCCAACACGGTGATTATTTGGGTAATTTGGTCTTTCCGAAACGTGATTTTGTCAGTAGCGAAAACTTCTTTAGAAGGCTTGGCAACAAGACCGTTAACGGTTACGTGATTCTTTTTGCAGGCTTCAGTAACCATATTTCGGGTTTTATAATACCGCACGCACCATAAATATTTATCTATTCTCATAAATTTTCTAAAATAGGAGTTAAATTGTTTACAAAAATCAATCAATATTGTATCTTGCGCACTTAAAAAAATTAGCTATAATGAACAAATTTAAGTATTATTTTATTCTATTAATTACAACTATCTCTTTATTTTCATGCTCAAAGGATGAGGCTGCTGAAATTCAACCGCCTAGAGATTTCGCAGTGCAATATGCGACTGATTTAACGGATATCGAAGAATATTTAAAAAACTATTATATCACAGTTGTAAATCACGCCGGTTTCCCGGACGACCAGGACGTTAGCTATACAAAAATTCCTGCAGGAGGTAGCCAGCCCTCTATCTGGTCTTATAAAGATAAAACAACCTTTCCTAAACTTTTGAGTAGAGATGTCAAACTTCATGATATAACGTATACCTTGTATTATTTAGTGCTTAGAGAGGGAGCGGGCAAATCTCCTACTAATGCTGATGCGGTATTGGCTTCTTACAAAGGAGATTATTTATCCCGAACCACGGTTTCGGAAGTTACGACACTTTCTGCTACTCAGTTTGAGGTGGTAAAAAACCCACAACAATTCTTTAGTTTGCTTACTACAGTAGTAGGATGGGGCGAAACTTTTCCGCAATTTAAGACTGGGACTTACGATTCTAATACAGATGGGACCGTATCTTACAGAGATTTTGGAGCAGGAGTAATGTTTTTGCCTTCTGGATTAGGATATTATAATTCAGGAAGTGGATCGATTCCTTCTTACGCACCTCTAGTTTTTAGTTTTAAATTATACGAAATTAACAGACTGGATTCAGATGGTGATGGAATCATGAATTTTCAAGAAGATCTTGACGGCGATGGTTATATGCGCGTTTTAGCGACAGGAGTTATAAATCCGGATGATACGGATGGAGATGGAATTCCAAACTTTTTAGATACTGATGATGATGGAGACAGTGTGAGTACCAGAACGGAAATCACGGATGCTAATGGCGTTTTAATCCCATTTGAATCTATCCCAAGCTGTAACGGAAATACTACTGATCCGGCAAGAATCAAAAGACATTTAGTAAAATGCAATTAAAACATACAAATCAAAAAAAATCCAGTTCAATTTGAACTGGATTTTTTTTTTTGTATAAGTAAAAGGAAGCTATTATTTTCTTTTCATTACTCTTTGAACCGCTTCAACAATCGCTTGATTGTTCAATTTGTATTTATCCATTAATTGTTCTGGTGTTCCGGACTCTCCAAAGCTGTCATTCACTGCCACGAATTCTTGTGGTAATGGGCTGTTCAAAGCTAAAACTCTAGAAATGCTTTCGCCCAGACCACCAAGAATGTTATGCTCTTCAGCGGTAACAATACATTTTGTTTTTTCCAATGATTTCAAAATTGCTTCTTCATCTAATGGTTTGATCGTGTGAATATTGATTACTTCAGCAGAAATACCTTGTGCTTCTAATGCTTCAGCTGCGATAAGAGCTTCCCAAACTAAATGTCCCGTAGCAACAATAGTTACATCAGTCCCTTCCGTTAAAACAATCGCTTTTCCTATTTCGAAAGGTTCGTCAGCGGGCATAAAGTTAGGCACAACCGGACGACCAAAACGCAAATAAACAGGACCGTGGTGATCCGCAATTGCCAATGTAGCCGCTTTTGTCTGGTTGTAATCACACGTATTGATTACCGTCATTCCCGGTAACATTTTCATTAAACCAATATCTTCCAGGATTTGGTGTGTTGCACCATCTTCTCCTAAAGTTAATCCGGCGTGTGAAGCACAAATTTTCACGTTTTTCTCTGAATACGCAACCGACTGACGAATTTGGTCGTACACTCTTCCCGTAGAAAAATTAGCGAAAGTTCCCGTGAAAGGAATTTTTCCTCCAATAGTTAAACCGGCAGCAATTCCAATCATGTTGGCTTCTGCAATTCCAATTTGGAAAAAACGTTCTGGGTGATTTTTCTTGAAATCATCAAATTTAAGAGAACCAATTAAATCTGCACAAAGTGCCACAACATTCTCGTTTTTTTGACCTAATTCAGTCATTCCCGCTCCAAAACCCGAACGTGTATCTTTACTTCCTGTATTTGTATATTTTTTCATTTTCCTCCCCCAACCCCTCCAAAGGAGGGGAGCTCCTATTGGGGTAAATAGGGTTTTAAATTTTTATTTAATGATTCTGTAGCTGTTTCTCCCCTTCGGGGAGGCTAGGTGGGGATTAGTAGTCGCTTTCTGCTGCTGTGTAGTTTTGGCCTAAAGCAATTTCAAGTTGCGTATCATTAGGCGCTTTACCGTGCCAAGCGTGACTGTACATCATAAAATCTACCCCATTACCCATTTCAGTGTGCAACAATACACAAACTGGTTTTCCTTTTCCAGTTCTGGATTTGGCATCATTCATTCCGGCAATAATAGCTTCGATATCATTTCCTTTTTCAATTTCTAAAACATCCCAATCAAAAGCTTCAAACTTGGCACGAATACTTCCCATGGCTAAAACCTCGTCAGTTGTTCCATCAATTTGCTTTCCGTTTAAATCGATTGTAGCAATAAGGTTGTCCACTTTTTTTGCAGCAGCATACATGATTGCTTCCCAGTTTTGACCTTCCTGTAATTCACCATCACCATGAAGTGTATAAATAATATGGTTGTCACCATTCAATTTTTTTGCTTGAGCAGCACCAATCCCTACTGATAATCCCTGTCCAAGAGAACCAGATGCAATACGTATTCCTGGTAAGCCGTCATGTGTAGTTGGGTGTCCTTGTAGTCTTGAATTGATCAAACGGAAAGTAGCTAGTTCTGCTGCTGGAAAATAACCGCTTCTAGCTAAAACACTGTAAAATACAGGTGAAATATGCCCGTTTGAAAGAAAGAAAAGATCTTCTCCAATACCGTCCATATCAAAACCTTCTTTGCGTTCCATTATATTTTGATATAAAGTGACAAGGAATTCAGTACAACCTAGAGAACCACCTGGGTGACCTGAGTTGACAGCGTGTACCATTCGAAGAATATCTCTTCTGACTTGGATTGTTAAATCGTTTAATTGTTGTGTGTTCGGTTTCATTTGTGTGTTAAAATTAGACTGGGCAAAGGTAGTCAGATATTTTGATTTATACAGACTTCCATTTTTAGATTTATCAATAGTTATCAAGGATTGTTTTTTTAGCAGCAATACTATTTTTAAGAATTCTTGATTATTTAGTATCTTGCAACCATGTTTCAACAATTATTCAAAAGCATTCAGGAAAAAGTGATACTGACTCAGGAAGAAATGGAGTTGTGTAAAACTTTTTTTATCCCTAAAAGATTACGCAAAAAACAAATCCTGTTGCAAGAAGGAGACATTTGTGTCTACAATGCCTTTATTGAAAAAGGAATACTGCGCTCTTTTTCCATCGACGAAAAAGGAAATGAACACATCGTACAATTTGCAATTGAAGGCTGGTGGATCGCAGATTTGTCCAGTTTTCTAACAAATAGTTCCTCTATTTATACGATTGAAGCCTTGGAGGATTCTGAACTGCTTTTGCTGACAACATCGGCAAGAGAAGCTTTAATGGATAAAGTCCCCATGTTTGAAAGATACCAACGCTTGCTTTTGCAAAATGCCTACATCGCCAATCAAGCCAGAATAAATTCGACTTTAACAGAAACCGCCGAAGAAAAATACACCAATTTAGGAATTGCTTATCCCGGAATTGTTCAACGTGTACCCCAACACATGATCGCCTCTTACCTTGGTCTGAAACCGGAAACATTGAGTCGGGTTCGCAAACAAATTAACAATCGAAGTTCATTTTAATTGACATAGATCAATAGAATTTCTTGTTTTACATCAACGAAAACTTTTGCAATACAGCCTTAAATTTGTCCTGTAAATATAAGTCGATGTCAAATAGAACCACATTTGCAGTCCTAGGAGTTTCAGTAACCAATAGTATTGTTTTAGCAAAGCAAATTGCCAAAACCAATCCCGTTTTGCTATTTGATCAAAAAGCCGCTACACTTTTGGAGGTGTATACCGAAATTATTTCAGAGAATCCGAAGGCAAATGTAGAAATGATGATTTGTCCAACCAATGCAAGTTGGGAGGCAGATATTATTATACTTTCAAATGATGTGGCAACAAATGTTACTCTTATTGAAAAAATCAAAAAAGTGGCAACGGGTAAAATCGTACTTATTTTGGGAAACGAAATGGAGGTGATTAATTCCGAAAGTACACTGGATAAATTACAGCATTTGTTTCCTTTTTCTAAAGTTATTCTGAGCAACGAATCAGCGTATGATTCTAACGATTCCCTTCTTTTGAAAGGAAATGAGCAAGAAACCTTAAACACTATTTTAACTCTATTTACAAGTATTGGTTTGAAAGCCAGTATTTAATTTAATAAAACACTAATTTTTAACAAAAATCAAATGAGTAAATCAATTTTATTTCAACCCTATACATTAGGAAGCAGTACTTTAAAAAATCGAATGGTGATGGCTCCAATGACCAGAAGCCGTTCTAATAATGAAGGTAATGTTCCTACTGCACTTACGGCAGAATATTATACACAAAGAGCTACAGCAGGTTTAATTGTTTCCGAGGGAACTTTTGTGAGTACAAAAGCAGTGGGTTTTATCAATGTGCCCGGAATTTACAGTGCAGCACAAACCGAAGGTTGGAAACTGGTTACAAAAGCAGTTCACGAAAAAGGAGGAACTATATTTGCACAATTGTGGCACACGGGACGGTTGTCGCATCCGGATTTGCATAATGGCGAATTACCACATGCGCCATCCGCTTTGAATCCGTATGCAAAAGCTTACACAAAAGACGGTTTTGTAGACACTGTTGTTCCAAAAGAAATGACTATTGAAGACATAAAACAAACCGTTTTAGATTTTAAAAATGGAGCTAAAAATGCTATTGAGGCGGGTTTTGATGGTGTCGAATTGCACGCTGCCAACGGCTATTTACTACAACAGTTTTTTAATGGTTATTCCAATAATCGTACCGATGAATATGGTGGTTCAATAGAAAATAAAACCCGAATCCTTTTTGAAATTCTAGATGCTTTAGCCGGTGTTATTGATTATTCTAAAGTGGGTGTTCGATTGAATCCTACCCTGCATAATACGCAGGGAATGATGTTAGATGAACAGACAATTCCTACTTATGAATATATTGTAAACCGTTTGAATGACTATGGTTTAGCGTATGTGCATTTGACGGAGCCTTTTACGCCGGTTGATGATGTACCTTTTGCTGTTACTGAAGTAGCTAAGCATTTCAGACCGTTTTACAAAGGAACATTAATCATCAATAAAGGGTTTACAAAAGAAATGGGAATCAAAGTGCTTGAAGATGGGTATGCAGATCTTGTTGCTTATGGAGTTCCCTTTATTGCAAATCCGGATTTAGTGGCTCGTTTTGAGACTGATGCTCCATTAAGTAAACCAGATCAAAGCACGTTTTACACGGATACTGTGAAAGGATATACTGATTACCCGGCCATGGTTTAATAAAGAAGTATGCTTGTCTGTAGTTCTACGTAAGAAATATTTTTTGACACACATTTCATATATTTTTACAAATTAGACATTTTTTTATTGAAAATCTGTGGAATCTGTGTCGGTTTTTTGTTTGGTACGATTGCGTACAAGCAAATAAATAAATTAAACAAGAATAGTGTCAAAATACCATTGTCTTTATTTTGAGGTTCAATTATAATTCACAAGAAAGCCCGCAATATGGACATGCCCCAAAAAGTTAGACACTATTTGGGGCATTTTTTATGGAAAAAAAAGTAAAATATGATTATGCATTTA
>NZ_RYDK01000010.1:0-27721 GCF_003970375.1 Flavobacterium sp. ZB4P23 | reverse complement strand
TGACTCGATAGCTCAGTTGGTAGAGCACATCACTTTTAATGATGGGGTCCTGGGTTCGAGCCCCAGTCGGGTCACAAAAGGTCGAGTAATTTATTACTGGACCTTTTTTTTATAAGGCCACGTGGAGAAACGGTAGACTTGCCAGCTTGAGGGGCTGGTGCTCGCAAGGGCGTGTGGGTTCAAATCCCACCGTGGTCACTATAAGCATTGATTATTAGATAGTTACAGGTATTTTAGTCGCTATTTAATCGCTAATCATTATTTTAAGCATAAAAAACCCGATACAATTTAGTTTTCGTATCGGGTTTTTTCTTTAATCTATAAAATCAATTATTGCATCTGCTGGAGGGGCTTCCTTATCCCGTTCCAAGAACGTTACCGTTAGCCCTGAGTAACTCGATGCAGTTGGATCATCCCGTATCTCTCTAATTATTGTCAGCATCCTGGGAATAAGTAAATTGTTGCCATCCTCAATGCCATTAATCTCAATGAATACAATGGGGAATGATCGTAGAGCCTGCACAAATATTCGGAATTTATCTTTTTTCGATACTTTAGGATTTAAAACCAACTGCTCTAGGTCATCTAAATTAGATATTTTTATTTTAGCCATGCTCTTCTAATCTTAAAGTTTGTTCAATTATTGTTAAATTCATTTGCTGGAAATGATGTGCTGGGCTATCAATTTCAATATGTGAATTTTTAGGTATCACATAAGGCAGTAATTTAATAATTGCATCCAAACGCTCTTTTGGAGTTATTTGAATTTCCTCAGGAAAAGGGATTTTATCTAAACGTCTAAAAGCCAATGCGTGTAATTTCACACCATAATAATACAAGCTTTTAGTAGAGCAATATCCTTTGTCGGTCAGTTCTTTAGCTACTTTTGCATTACGCTTTCCAGAACAAGTGATTATTGGCATTGAATCCAGTAAACTTTGATCAGCAAAACAGTCAGAGGGTATAAAATCTTCAAACAACGAAGATGTAAAACGTCTAAAAGCTTCCGACAATTGGTTAAGCCGATTAGAAAAGCAGTATATGAACCGAGTTTTGGAAACCAATCAATCAAATAATCACAAGCATATTTGTGAATCTGTTTGATGCTAAAGCGTTGTTCTTCTTGAACTGCGAATAGATAAATGGTCATAATTTCTTGGTCTGTTAAATCTTGCTTATCATTGTTGCTAAAACGTTCGCAAGTATATTTTAAATCTTTTTCAAATCTGTCGCAGATTATTGAGTAGATTTTTATTAATTTTAGGGCTTTAGGCTGATTAATCATATATTTAAATGTGCGTTAGATACACTATAAATATACTGATTATCAGCTTATTAATCTAATTTTTAAACAGATATTTCTTTCTTTTTCAACCCTTGATTCGCATAAATTACTATTTATACCAAAAAAAAGCCAGTCAAAATGAACTGGCTCTTACCTTTAATTTGTTTTTTTATTTCCAACCGCCGCCTAAATCCCTGTAAACATGGACTACGGCATTAAGCTGCGCTTTTTTAGTTTCTATAAGCTCGAGTTTAGATTCCAGCGCATCACGTTGCGTCATCAAAACTTCAAAATAATCGGCTCTGGCAGATTTAAATAAATCACCTGCTATATCTATAGACTTGTTAAGAGCATCTACTTGTTGTGATTTTAAATTATAACTCTTCTCCAAATTACCAATTCTAGAAAGTTGATTAGATACTTCCAGATACGCATTTAAAAGCGTACGCTGATAATTATACATCGCCTGAAGTTGCCTTGAATTGGCGTTGTAAAACTCGGCTTTAATCGCGTTCCGATTGATTAGTGGTCCAGCAATATCACCCGCGAGCGAATAAAGTACTGATTCCGGGAACTTAAAGAAATAAGAAGGCTTAAATGCCTGTATTCCTAATGCTGCCGTGATATCAAGAGAAGGATAAAATTCCGCCCGAGCCACTTTCACATCCAGCTTTGCGGCAGCTAATTCTAATTCTGCTTGTTTAATATCCGGACGATTCGCTAATAATTGTGATGGAATTCCCGAATTGATTCCCGAAGGTAGTAAACTTAAAAAATCACTTTTATCCCGCGCTATTTCTTGTGGATAGCGTCCCAGCAAAAAATTAATCCTATTCTCCGTTTCCTTTATCTTCTGAAGAATATCAAATTCCATACTTCTGGAAATTAATACCTCCGCTTTAAACTTTTGAACAGCTAATTCAGTAGTCCTAGCGGCTTGTTTCTGAATTCTGACAATTTCCAGGGCATTACTTTGCAAGTTGATATTCTGTTTTACAATTCCCAACTGGCTGTCGAGTGATCGTAATTCATAATACGAATCTGCAACCTCAGCGATAAGGTTTGTTATCACAAAATTTTTCCCTTCTACAGTAGATAAATACCTGCTCACAGCAGCTTTCTTAGAATTGCGCAATTTCTTCCAAATGTCTACTTCCCATTTTGCATAAGCAGCCACGGTATAATCCTTTAGCGCATCTGGAACTTCAATGCCGGGAACAATTTCTGTAGCTGCATCACCAGCTCCTTGACTGGTGTACCGTCCTACCTTTTCAACTCCGGAGCCAGCCCGTAAACCAACTGTTGGAAACAACGCCCCTTTTTTGATTCGGATTTCATTCTTTGCAATTTCAATTTCCTGCAAAGTGATCAACAGCTCCTGATTATTTTGGAGCGCTGTATCAATCAAAGCTATCAGGTTTTTGTCTTTAAAGAAATTACCCCATTGAATAGCAGCCATATTCGTGGAATCTCCATTACTGCCGAAAGATTCCGGAATAGGGCGATTGACCTCTAAAGTAGCTATTGTCGGAGCTTTACAGCTTACCACCGTCAGGAAAACACCTAACGAGATACTATATTTATACAACTTGATTTTATACATGATTATTATCAATTTCTTCCGTTAATGGATTTTCTTTTTCCTTTTTTACTAGCTTGTATTTTTCTGCGATTCTACCAAAAACGTAGTACAACCCAGGAATAATAAATACACCGCAAATTGTTCCTATAAGCATACCACCAGCTGCGGCAGTACCAATAGTTCTGTTACCAATTTTACCAGGTCCAGAGGCAAACACCAAAGGAATTAAACCTGCAATAAAGGCAAATGAAGTCATCAAAATAGGGCGAAACCTAGCTTTAGAACCTTCCATCGCTGCTTCGAGCACTGATTTTCCTGCTGCATGTCTTTGAATAGCAAACTCGACAATCAAAACGGCATTTTTACCCAATAAACCAATAAGCATGACCATAGCTACCTGAGCATAAATATTATTTTCTAAGCCTGTTAGCTTTAATAAAAGGAACGCACCAAAAATACCGGCTGGTAAAGAGAGAATCACCGATAATGGCAAAATAAAACTCTCATATTGTGCTGCTAAAACTAAGTATACAAAACCTAAACAAATCAGGAAGATCCAAATGGCCTGATTCCCTTGCGCTACTTCATCGGCAGAAATTCCCGCCCAGTCAATACCATACCCTCTAGGCAGTTTTTTCTCTGCCACGTCCTGAATCGCTTTAATGGCTTCACCACTACTATAACCTTCAGCTGCGGCTCCACTTATTTCAGCAGAAGTATACATATTGTGCCGTGTAATTTCCGACAATCCATATACTTTTTCCAGCTTCATGAAAGCAGAAAATGGGACCATTTCATCTCGGTTATTCTTTACATACAATTTTAAAATATCTTCCGGCAAAGCTCTGTATTCAGGAGCTGCCTGCACAATTACTTTGTAATTAAATCCGTACTTAATAAAGCTAATTTCATAGTTACTTCCCACTAGTGTAGATAACGTATTCATGGCATTATCAATGGACACACCTTTTTGCTGTGCCAAATCATTATCAACTTTCATCATAAACTGCGGAAAACTGGCACTGTAAAAGCTAAATACCGAAGCTAGCTCAGGACGTTTATTCAATTCTTTTACGAATTCAGTATTCACTGTTTCCATTTTTTTATAATCCCCTGAACCTGCTTTGTCAAGCAAACGAAGTTCAAACCCTCCTGCAGCTCCATACCCAGGGACAGCAGGCGGCTGGAAAAATTCAATATTAGCACCGGGAATGTCTTTAGCTTTTTCTTCTAATTCTGCCATAACCTCTTGTACTGCATTTTTCCTATCGCTCCAATCTTTAAGGTTTATCAAACAAGTTCCGGTGCTAGAGCCGGTACCTTCTGTCAGAATTTCATAACCTGCCAAAGCAGAAACTGATTTGACTCCTTCGACAGTTTCTGCGATCTTTTGAAGTTTTTCTGCAACACTATTGGTTCTTTCTAATGATGAACCTGGAGGGGTTTGAATAATAGCATAAAACATTCCTTGATCTTCATTTGGAATAAAACCAGAAGGTACGTTGCTGCTTATTACCCATGTTCCTATACAGAAACCTACAAGGGTTATAAAAGTAATGGTTCTTCTGTTAATGATACGACTCAACGCATTTTGATACTTTCCAGCCGTAGTATTAAACGTAGTATTAAATCCATCTACAAATCTGTTTACTGGAGTTCTCTTTTTAGGCTTTCCATGATTATTTTTCAACATCATCGCACAAAGTGCCGGTGTAAGCGTTAACGCCACAATACCAGATAGAATAATTGCAGTAGCCATAGTGATGGAGAACTGACGATAGAATATCCCCACAGGGCCTGACATAAAAGCAACTGGAATGAATACCGCAGCCATCAAAAAGGTAATAGCAATAATAGCACCCGCAATTTCATGCATCGCTTTTTTTGTAGCTTTTATGGCTGAAAGATGTTCTTCTTCCATCTTGGCATGCACGGCTTCGATCACCACAATAGCATCATCAACCACGACACCGATCGCTAATACCAATGCAAACAAAGTAATAAGGTTGAGCGAAATTCCAAAGAATTGCATGAAAACAAAAGTTCCAATAAGTGAAACTGGCACTGCAATTGCCGGTATAATAGTTGATCTCCAATCTCCTAAGAACAAAAACACAACCAATCCCACCAGAATAAAGGCTTCAACCAAAGTGTGAATTACTTTTTCGATAGAAGCATCCAGAAATTTAGAAACGTCATAACTTATTTCATAATCCATTCCTTTCGGGAAAGAATTTTTCTTAATTTCAGCTAATTTTGCCTTTACCTCTTTAATAACCTGGCTGGCATTACTACCGTACGATTGCTTCAATACAATTGCAGCAGAAGGCTTACCGTTTAGGTTCGAGTAAATATCGTACATGGAGCTTCCAAACTCAATATTAGCAACGTCTTTTAATCGTAAAATTTCACCGTCAGCGCTAGCTCGTAAAACAACGTTTCCGTATTGCTCTTTTGTAGTAAATCGCCCAGAATATTTCAATACATATTCAAATGCCTGAGATCGTTTACCGGAGCTTTCCCCGGTTTTACCAGGAGATGCTTCCAAACTTTGATTGGCCAATGCTTCCATAACCTCATCTGTAGAGATTTTATAGGCCAACATTCTGTCGGGTTTCAACCAAATTCTCATGGCGTACTCACGCGTACCCAAAACATCAGCAAACCCTACTCCATTTACCCTTTTCAATTCGGAAAGGATATTAATTTCGGCAAAGTTGTAAAGAAATTTTTGATCGGTATTGTTATCCTTACTATAAAGATTTACATACATGAGCATACTCGATTCTTCACGTGTAATCTTTAAACCTTCTCTTACCACTAATGGCGGTAATTTATTAACTACCGAAGCAACCCGATTTTGAACATTTATTGCCGCTTGATTTGGGTCTGTACCTAAATTAAATATTACTTGTATGCTAGCCTCTCCATCATTACCCGCATCAGAAGTCATATATTTCATTCCTGGAACACCATTCAAGGCTCTTTCTAACGGAATAATTACTGATTTGATCATCAGTTCACCGTTAGCGCCAGGAAAATCGGCGGTTATATTGACTTTTGGTGGAGAAATTGAAGGGAATTGAGTCACTGGCAAATTTGTTAAAGCCAAGGCGCCCAAAAAGACTATTATTAGCGATATTACTATCGATAGAACTGGTCTTTCAATGAATTTATTAAACATCTATTTATTTTTTAATGATTAAACCAAATTGGAATTACGAAGTTATTCCGCTTTTAATCGCAAATGAGCCAGAACCGCATTAGGTGCTAGATATTCATACTTGATTTTGTCCTCCTCTTTTACTTTTTGAACCCCTTCTAACACGATTTTATCATTCTCCGAAATACCACTGCTTACGACATACAAGTCTGGCATTTCACTATTTATAGTTATTTCCCTGGATCGCACTTTATTATTTTTATCGACCACAAAAACATATTTCTTATCTTGAATTTCATACGTTGCTTTTTGCGGAATT
Source organism: Flavobacterium sp. ZB4P23 (assembly GCF_003970375.1). Taxonomy (NCBI): domain Bacteria; kingdom Pseudomonadati; phylum Bacteroidota; class Flavobacteriia; order Flavobacteriales; family Flavobacteriaceae; genus Flavobacterium; species Flavobacterium sp. ZB4P23. Next base: position 21,372 of record NZ_RYDK01000010.1, on the reverse strand, counting down.
ACAATGGCATTTCGAAGCGGAACCAGCATCTGAACCTCCCCTGTTTCTCCATTTCTTAACAGTTTATCTCCATTAGGGAATTTTGCTCGGAAAGCAATATTCCCAGTTTCGTTATTGAATTCGCTTTCAATAATTTCAACTTTTCCTCTGTATTTAAAGGGTTGATTGTTCGCTAAAATTAGCGTTACATTTGTTTCGGCACGATTTTTTAAATTGGTTTGATAATCGATATATTCCGGTTCCGAAACATTAAAATAAGCAAACATCTGACTATTGTCAGAAAGGCTTGTCAGCAATTCACCTTCATCAATAAGACTTCCTAGTTTCAAAGGAATGCGGTCAATGGTACCGTCAAAAGGCGCTCTGATTTCGGTAAATGACAAATGAATTTTTGCCAGTGACACTTCGGCTTTAGCTTGTTCAAGTTTAGCTTGTGCCATCGCTTGCTCGTTTTTTGAAATCACATTTTTATCCACCAAGGTTTTGGCATTCAGTAATTCGATTAGTGCAGCTTTTTCTTCCGCTTTTGCTTTTTGCAGTTCAGCTTCATAAATTCTTGGCATGATTCTAAACAATAACTGACCTGCCTTCACAAACTGCCCTTCATCCACATAGATGTTTTGCAGATACCCTTTTTCTTGTGCTCGGATTTCAATATTTCGAACAGATTTTATTTGCGAAACATATTCCTTGGTATACGAAGTATCTATTTTTATTGGATTTGTTACTGTAAATTTTTCAGCTTCTTCTTTTTCTTCTTTTTTAGTTGTACAGCCTGTAAGGCACAACAAGGCAATTAAGCCCGTGAAAACGAGTATTCTTTTCATAATATAAAATGGAAATTAAGCGATTTGATACTTGGAATTAAGAATTCCTTTAGACGTAAAAAGTCATCAGCTTCCTGAAAAGTATCTGTATTCCCATACCGAAAAATAAGATGCTATATTTTCACGAGGTAAGTAAGGATCTAAACTTTGGAAATTGACGTGAAGTAATTATCAAATTCTTAAAACACCCTGACTAATATAAATAGGATTTGATTGGCCACAAAATGGGGCGAAGATTTTAAAATTCTTGGTATAATAATTTAAAACAGGCTGACAGGAAAACAACAAATACCAGCTTCTGGTCAAGTCTATTTTATTAGTAAAAAAATTATCTGAATCCTTATTTTTAAGATTTTCACCGCTGAAGCACTCCTCTTCTAATTCAAAACCAGCTGAAATAACTTTACTATTGCTATAATCGTTGTTAGCAAATCTTACTTCTCCATTTTTTACACTGCTTGACGTTAAAGCGTTGCTTACACGACTATCATGCGTTGCTGCATGAGCATAATTTTCTCCACCTAACAGGTGGAAACATAAGTATAAGAAAAATACAACTACTTTCATTGGGCGCCAAAAGTAATAAAAGTAAAGATCGAAATAAAAGAAATTAATTATGTTTAACAAAAAAAAAGGACGAAAACGTTTTCAGTCAAAAGCTTGGTATTTTATTATTACAATGTAAAAACCAGAAAAGATCTAGCACTCAACCAATTGTAAATATTACACATTACGCCGTACATTTCGTCCTTCGGAAAAGAAATGAACCAATTTTAATTTTTCATGCCAATTGTATATTTATCGCTTAAAATCAATACCCTACATTGTCCTGATTTTTATTTTCAGCAAATTAAATTCATCAAAATACGAATACTGAAAGAAAAAAAAGGAAATACCACTGACAAAAAAACTCCCAAATCCGCTGTAAAACCCCACATATACATTGGTGAATGTGATTTTTAAACAATGTAAGAGTTTCTATTGTTTATCAAAAATCCATACTTCTACAAAACATGTATGCATAAGGCCGGTCGTAAGATTACAATTGGCGCTATTTAATAAGTCCTTTACCTCTTGATAAAGGAAAACAAATATTTATTGTAAAGAATAAACAGAGACAACAACGGAAAATTACCTTTTGGTTTTCAATACTAAATTTACCTGATGTTTAGTTGTTATTCTTTATTTTAACTTCTCAGCAATTCCATTTGATTTATGAAAATACCGTTATAAAGAGAGTTTAACGGGTTGCATATATATTATTAAGACAGTCCTTCGCTTGTAACGAACTTGCTTTCATCGATAAAATTTAGCTTTTTTATCATTTTTAATAAGATTTAATCTTATTAAAAAAAACTTTAGTTGTGTGATTTCTTTTTTGTAAAAATGACAAATTAAATACTATTGGTAGTAATAAGAGTCCTAAAAAATTAATACGTTATACAACTAAATTATTGCACACAATTTTAATTGCAGTGATCCACATCAAATACTTTTTTATCCAAAATCATACTTTTTAAAACTGGCCTAGAAACAATCTTAAATACGCTTTTAAAATAAAATCGATTTCTATTCGTTATCAAAATAAATAAAAAGAATTGTACCTTTAAATAATAGATATCTAATTAATAATTGAATAAATTCTCCCAATTTGAAACCTAAAATTTTTATGAAAAAATTAATTTTTCTTGCATTATTATTAAGTTCCTTAACTGGCTGGAGTCAGAGTCCAATTGCCTACGAATTTTTTGACCAAGCTTTAAAAAAAGCAGAAACAGGCAATCTAAAAGGCGCTATTGCTGATTATACTAAAGCCATACGAGCTGATCCATTGTTTGCTGAAGCCTACTTAAACAGAGCCCTTTTGAAACAAAAATCAGGCGATATAAAAGGGGCGTTAGATGATGTCAATAAAACCATCCTCATTGAACCTAAAAAAGGAGATGCTTATACCACCAGGGCTGACATCAATTACAAGGCTAAAAATTATACGGGAGCCATTGAAGATTGCACGATATCTATCACGTTAAATCCTAAAGACTACATTGCCTATAATCTTAGAGGGTTATCTAATATTCACATTCAAAATAAAAAAAATGCGTGCGCTGATTTCACCAAAGCCATTAAATTAGGAAGCCAAAGTGCCGTTAAAAATAAAAAAATGTTTTGCAAATAATATTCTTGAAATAGGCATAAAAAAAGCGTCTCGATTACAACATCAAGACGCTTTTTTTTATAGATATAACTCTGTTTATTTCATGAACTGCTATAGCGGCTTCAATTGTTCTAAATCAATGTTCGATTGTTGCAATACGCTCATCATAATCATTACGCTGGTTGGGTTCCTCTTATTTTCTGCCTTTAGTTGCTTTTTTTAAGTCATCACCTCCTGGAATTCGCATCTTATCGGTAAGAACTGAAATTTCATTCAAATCAAAATTTCCTGTCAATGACATCAGCACTGTATCCTCATTTTTAGCTCCTTCAATAAACATCAGCAATTCTCTAATTTGAGAATCTGAAGTTCCTGATTTTACCAGAATTTTTATATTCCTTCCGTTTTCATTCACGCGCATCAACTCTTCTAATCCCGCTGTTTTGATGTACTTCTCTGCAGCAGCTTTCATTTCTCCCTCTGCTCTGGTACTTTTTGTAGTAAAAACTTTTAGGTTGTCCAATTTTTTTATCAAACTCAGGTACTGTTGCGTTTCTTTATCAGAAGCATCTACTTTGACCTTACTCATCAAGTCGAACATTTTTTTATTGACTATAATGGACGTAACATCATCTTGTCCGTCAAATTTGTCAAAGACTGCTTGCGCAAAAAATGGACTCGAAATAACTAGAAATACTAAAGTGATCAGACACTTTTTGCTAAAACTCCTATTGATACTTTTTTGAATGGTTGCTTTCATTTTATTTAATTATTTTATTGTTAGTATTCTTAGTTTGATTTTTAGGATCTTTTCCACTCTTTTTTAGCGCTTACAAAAACCCTGTTTTTAACGGTTTGATATTCTTCAATGTATTGTACACTTTTTATGCCAATATTCACATTCTTGGATAATAATGACAATGCTTTTTGAGTGGCCCTAAAAGCGGCTTCAGGATCTTCATAGGTTCCTAAATTTGTATTTTCTTTTGTAGCATCCAAATCAAAAAGGACATACGTTGCTATTCCCATCAAAACAACAACTGAAGCTGCAATAGAAACCCAGCCTAAATTCCCTTTTTTATTCTTGTTTTTAGCCATAACAACTTCAAATACTGGAGTTTTATTCATATTCTGCTGCTCTTTTGCAACAGCAAAACAGTCAAATAATGAAGCATACTGTTGTAAATGCGAAGCAACATCCTGAGACGAAAAATAATCCCGTAACTCTTTTTCTTGGACTAAAGTGGTCGCTCCCTGAAAGTATTTTTCTAATAAACCCTCGACTTTATTTGATTCCATAATTGTGTATTTGTATCATAAATTCTTTAATCGTTTTTCGTGCCCGGGAAAGTGACACCCGGATTGCGTACTCTTTCATATCCATTAAAAATCAAACGAGTTATACTATTAAGATGAATCCTATTTATTTTTGCAACAAAAAAACATAAAATAAAACTAAAGTTAGTATTTTTACGTTAATAAAGTATTAAAATACAATTATGAGAACAGTATTCAAATTTACACTTTTATTTTTCATAGCTACTTTCACTTTACAAAGCTGTCAGGACAATGATGACGTGACACCACCTGCAAGTCTGGAGATTCAGGATTTTATTTGGAAAGGAATGAATCTGTACTATTTGTGGCAAGCTGATGTTCCAAATTTAGCCGATAACCGATTCGCGGATCAAACTGCACTAAACTCTTTTTTAAGGGAATATCCGGTGCCTGAGGATTTATTTGATGCGTTGCGGGTTACTCCTTCTACGGATCGATTTAGTTGGATTGTAAGCGATTATTTAGAACTTGAAGGAACGCTTCAGGGCACTACTAAAAACAATGGTGTCGATTTTGGTTTAAGTTATAAACCGGGTAGTACAACTGAAATATTTGGTAACGTTCGCTATATTATTGCAAACTCAGACGCCTCCAGTAAAGCTATAAAACGTGGTGATTTTTTTACTGCCGTAAATGGTACACAGCTGACTTTAAGCAATTATGAATCGTTACTTTTTGGTTCAAACGAAAATTACACACTAAATCTTGCTGATTTTAACGGAACTACAATTGTCAGCAACGGTAAATCAGTGGCATTGACAAAAACAGTCCTATCCGAAAATCCAATTTTAATCAATAAAGTAATCCCCTCCGGCTCTCACAAAATAGGCTATTTGATGTACAATGGCTTTTATGCTAATTTTGACACTCAATTAAACGACGCTTTTGCATCTCTAAAATCACAAGGAGTTACTGATTTGGTTTTAGATTTAAGATATAACGGAGGAGGTTCTGTGCAAACGGCTACACGATTAGCAAGTATGATTACCGGGCAATTTAAAGGAAAAGTCTTTGCTAAACAACAATGGAATGCAAAAATTAATGCTTATTTCGAGGCTGAAAATCCCGAAGCATTATTCAATTATTTTACCGATAAAATAGGAAGCACAGCCATCAATAGTTTAGGATTGACTAAAATTTATATTTTAACTACGAAAAGCTCTGCATCAGCAAGCGAGTTAGTAATCAACGGGCTAGAACCTCACATTCAAGTTATACAAATTGGGGATGTTACAGTAGGAAAAAACGTAGGATCCGTAACGCTTTATGATTCCCCGACTTTTGGAGCTCAAAGCAGGAATCCCAATCACAGATATGCCATGCAGCCAATCGTGTTAAAAATTGTCAATTCAGTTGGTTTTGGAGATTACTTCAATGGGTTACAACCTGATTTTCTACAAAAAGAAACATTGAGCACTCTGGGAGTTCTTGGCGATTCTGCGGAACCTTTATTACGAACAGCCATTGGGAAAATTACTGGAACTGGTCGAGTATTGCGACAAAGTCCCGGACAAGATTTTGAGTTTTTCACGGATGCCAAATCAATAAAAGGAATCCAAAACCAAATGTACATCGAGAAAGCACCAGAAGGTCTTTTGAGAGCTTTAGAATAAAATAAAGTTACACAATAATTCTTATTTTTGTTAGCTACAATTGAATAACAAATTAAAAAAAACCACATGAAAAAAGCAATTCCGTTATTTCTAACTCTTGCCACCGTCGTCTCTTTTGCATTTGTAATTCCGAATACTGTCCCATCCAAACAAATAAATGTTGTTATTGATGCCGGACATGGTGGATCTGATTTTGGAGCAACTTCCAGTAGTGCTACTGAAAAACAAATTGTAGCGCAAATCACAAACAAAATCAAATTTTTGAATAATAATGAGAAAGTGACCATACACCTTACAAGAATTGGAGACCAATTTCTTTCTTTGAGTGACCGTTCTGCGCTGATCAACAAAATCAAACCTGATTTAGTTTTGTCACTTCATGTCAATCAAAATTTAAATCTATCAAAATCAGGAATGGAATTTTATATTGCCACAGAATCAATTGCGAATGAAAGGTCAAATGAAATTGCGGTGGAACTTCGCAACAAATTTATCCGCAATACTACTATAAAATCATCAGAAATAAAGAAAGCTCCATTCTACATTTTAAAAAAATCAGAAGTGCCGGCTGTACTCGTTGAATTGGGTTATATGTCAAACCTTGGTGACAGAGACTATTTAACCAATGATGTGGAACAAAATAAAATTGCAGCAACTATCGTAGCATTCATTTCAGAATTGAAATAAGAATATTTTATAAACTAAAAAGAGGCTTTCATCACTGAAAGCCTCTTTTTTTATGGAATAATGCAATGGTATTACATTTTGATATTCAAACCTACTTTGAAATTTCGTCCTCTGGTACTAAACCCTCTTGTTTCAACAAAATCCTTATCTAAAATATTATCTGCTGCTGCAAAAATATTCATTCGATTTTTGATCAACTCATACCGTACATTCATGTTGATCAGCTGGTAATCTTTCAGTATTTCAGAATTCAATACCGGATCAAAAGTGGGTGCCGGATATGTTGTATACTCAAAATAGCGATCCGAAACAAATTGATATGTGGCATTAAAAGCCAAACGTGGCGTTGCTTGCAGATCAACTGCGGCGTTCGCTTTGTGTTTTGGATTCAGCACTCGCGATTGTTTTTCTAATTCTGTAAACGCATAATTGGCATTCAAATTTATTTTAGCCGTCAAAGCATACGAAATCATGGTCTCAAACCCTTTGACTTTATTTAGACCCGCAACATTAAAATACTTGTAAGACACTAAATCAAACCCAATCGCATTTTCTTCCTCTCTTTGAAAAACCAAAGCATTCAGAACCAATTTTTTATCAATCATCGTTGTTTCAAAACCCAATTCAAATGTTTTATCTTTCTCTGAGGATAAATTCAAATCACCATAAGGAGAATACAATTGATACAAGCTAGGGGCTACAAATGCCGTACTGTAAGAAACTAATAGTTTCAAGGGTAAATTAGGAAATGAAAAAGAAGGATTTACATTGTAAACTAAATTATTTCCGTATTTACTGTGCATGTTGTAACGAGCTCCCAAATTCAGGTTTAACCCAAATTCAGAGCTATAAACCGCCGTCACATAGGGATCAATCATATTAAATTTGGCCAATTCATTTGCTATGGCCTCGTACGGGCTCTCATTAGACATTTCATGAAATTGAAATTGAGCACCTGTTACCAGGAATAATTCAGGTGAAATTTCATATTTATTAAACGCATCTGCATTGACGCTTCTGGATTTATAATCCAACATTGTTCCATAATTAAAAATGGACCTTGTAATTAAATTAGCACTTGAATTGATTACAAATTCTCCTTTTTTATATTTGTATTTTGGTGTAAACCCAACTCGAAATTGTTCAGAGGCACTGCTGTTTTCATCGTTATCCGCAAAAGATCCTGCATCAAAATCGCTTTTTATTTTATCGTAGTTTGCAAAGAAATCCAAATCTAATTTAGCTGTTGGCTTGAAACCAATTTTCACCACTGAGTTCACTCTGGAAAAACGATCAGCTTCAAATAAAACAGCGTCATTAGGTGATTTTGCCTCAGAAATTCCCGTGGTTTCGGTGCTGTTTAAGGAAGCATAATAATTAATTTTTTCAGCGCTTCCGTTCAAAGCAACCCCTTGGCTGTAGTCATTTATACTATAATTTTCCTGATTGGCAATCGTTTGGGTGCCCACATTAAGGTATGCATTTGCTGCAATCGCTTTTTTGGAGGCTTTTTTCAACGTAATATTAATAACTCCGGCAGCGGCACCTGATCCGTATAAAGTACTTGAAGCGCCTTTCATCACCTCAATACTTTCTATTTGTTCAACGGGCAGCAAGCGCAAATCATACGATAAGCTAATTCCAGAAGCATCGGTAACCGGAACGCCATCAATAAGAATTAGCACTTGATGATTTCGTCCCCCACGAATGTAAACCCCTAAATCCTTTCCATTCCGGCTTTGGTTTCCGTTGATTTCAATTCCGGCTACTGAACTCAAAATGGTAGCTACAGTTTGCCCTTGTCTTCTCTTTAAATCTTCGGCTGTAATTTTTACGATTACTTTTCCGGACTTTTCTTTTGGCAAAGCAAATTTAGAATCGGAAATTACGACCTCATCCAATTGATTTGTGGATGCAATGGTGTCTTTTTGTTGTGCGAAAGCACACGAAGTCATCAGTACGCAGAGCGCACTAATACGAACGATTTTCTTGTTCATTTTGAAACATTTAATAGCAGTTTTATGGTACTGCCACATGACTATAAATGGGAGAAAAGCATAGAATTACCCATACCCAAACCTTTTTTCCCGAAAGTTTGATACTCGATGTAACAGGCAGGTCTCCTGGCTCGCGTCTTGTTGTTTACCTTCCCATTCGCAAAGACGAACAGTGGTTTTGTAGATAACAACAAGCTTTATAGCTTACAGTTGCGGGTACAGCCCAGGATTTTTGATTCTTGATTTAGGATTCTTGATTTAGGATGTAAACTCTCTAATCTGAATACTGAAATCTGTAATCGCTTACCTGATTCCCTTTTAATGCTGGTTTGAAAAAAAAAACAGCAACCTCATTACGGCGGCAAAGATAAAATTATATTACGTTATTATCCTACACTATTCTCAATTTTATATTTCAATTTTAATCACCGCTCCAAAGTTCACTTTATTTTGAAACGCATCTCGTAGTGGCAACTTTGTAATTTTACACAAAATACTTCGAATCACTCCGGCATGGGTCACGATCACAATAGGTTTAATGGTCTTTTTAGGAAGTTCATGATCTAAAAAATCGCTAACTCTATCATGGAGGTCTGTAAAAGACTCCCCGTTTGGCACACGAACATGAACGAAATCATTCATCCAAGGGGTCAAATCGATAACAGGAATGCTATCCCAATTTTTTAATTCCCAATCACCAAAATTCATTTCCATTAACCGGGAGTCCATTTGTATTTTTGTTGATGATAGGAAGTTTGCCAACTCCACGCACCGATTCAACGGACTAGAGTACACGATACTTTCAGCAGGAATTTGTGCTTTTATGGCTTCAAATTGTTGTTCATAAGGTTCCAACAATGCCACATCAGCTTGTCCGTAGCAAATTCCTTTTTCACAAACGGTTTCGGTATGGCGTACTAAATAAACTTCCATAAAGCAATAGAAGATAAGTAGAATATAATTTCACAAACTTGCTGTGTTGCACCAAGACAGTCCCCCGTATAGCCGTCTATCCATTTATGAAAATAACGAGCCAGAAAAAAGCGGGTGATAAAAACCGGCACTAACACCAACAGCATTTGCCAATGAAAAAAAGACAAAACAATAAGCGGTAACAACCCAAAAAAGAACGCCCCAATCACCTCACGCCAGGAATAACTTTGCGCAATGGGCTTGCTTTTACTCGAAGCATCTTCACGGGAATACTGATGCGTAAAAACAATAGAAATGGCTGCCAGACGACTCACGGAATGTGCTGCAACAAATAACAATAAATTCTTTGCTGAAGAAGGACTAAGCACCTCCGAAACAGCCTGAAACTTCAATAAAAACAGCAGTACCAAACCTATGGCGCCATAAGCTCCAATGGCACTGTCTTTCATTATCACCAAGATTTTTTCTTTGGTCCAACCCCCACCAAAACCATCACAAACATCAGCAAAACCATCTTCATGAAAAGCACCGGTAGTAAGGATTCCAGCAATCATCGAGAGAACAATCGCTATTTCAGGGGTAAAAACACCAACCGATACATCATAGACTATAAAACTAATAGTACCTACAATCCAACCAATTAAAGGAAAATAACGAGATGCCTTGTTTAAATAATCCGAGTTATGATCGATGTTTTTAGGACAGGGAATTCGGGTGTAAAACATCAATGCGGTAAAAAATATGTGTAGTTCTTTTTTCATGTGAATGCAATCTGGATTTTATGTCGTTTTTAGTGCTCTATTTATGAATTTGGACTGAAAAAATTATTATTTTGTACTCACACCGGCACTGTCAAAACTGGCCATTTCATTAAAAAAAGCAACTGCCGATTGAATAATTGGAAAAGCCACCGCACAACCCGTTCCTTCGCCCAAGCGCAAGTCAAGTTGGAGCAAGGCTTTTACACCTAAATAATCCAATAATTTAGCATGCGCCTGTTCTGCAGAACAATGACAGAAAACAGCATTTTTTAGAATCAGTGGATTTTTTTTATAGGCAATCAAAAAAGCCACACTGCAAATAAATCCATCTACAAGAAGCAGCATTCTGTTTTGATGTGCCGTGAGCATTCCAGAAGCCATTTGCATAATTTCAAAGCCACCAAAATGAGCTAACTTATCTTCTAATGTTGGCGAGCCTTGATAATCCTCAATAGCTTTTTTGAGTAACCGGTGTTTTTGAAGTAGTCTTTCATCGCTAACTCCCGTTCCTTTTCCGATACAGTCTTCAATTGCAATTCCAGTAATTACACTCATCAAAACTGAAGCAGTTGATGTATTCCCAATACCCATTTCTCCAAAACCAATACAATTACTTCCCGTTTTGGCAATAGCGGTAACAATTTCATTCCCCTTGGTATAACAGTGCTGCAATTCGGTAAGACTCATTGCAGGACCCTGCAGAAACGATTGGGTTCCTTTGGCAATTTTGGCCGAAATCAAAGTACTCGTCATCGAAAAATCATAATTTACTCCTGCATCAACTATGGCTAATTTGATGGAATTTTGTTTACAAAACACATTTATTGCAGCTCCACCGTCCAGAAAATTAGCCACCATTTGTCTGGTAACATCTTGTGGATAAGCGCTAACACCGTGGGCAGCAATTCCGTGATCTGCAGCAAAAACAACAAGTGTAGGTTCTAAAATTTTTGGTTCCAATGTTTGAAAAACTTCGCCAATTTGTTTGGCTAAAACTTCCAAAACACCCAATGAACCTGTTGGCTTGGTCTTCTGATCGATTTTATACTGCAGTGCTTCAGATAAATGGATTGTATCTAGAATTGCAGTCTTAAATTCCGGCACCGAAATATTATCTTTTTGATGCACTTTCGTAATTTCTTCGACAGATGGACTTTCTGATTTTTGTTTCCAATTCAATTGCTGTAACATGGGTTGGTTGTCGTAATCAGTAGCTGGTTTTCCCACACAAAAATACCCTAAAGGCTCCATATTTTCTCCCAAACCCAATAATTCCTTGAACTGACTATAATTCAAAATAGAAACCCAGCCCATGGAATACCCTTGTTCGGTTAGGGAAAGCCAAATATTTTGCGCAGCACAAACCGCACTAAATTTGATGGCTTCATTACTTCCCACGGTGCCGATGGTAAAATTATTCAAAACCGAACGATCATAACAAATCACCAATCCAAGCGGTGCTTCCTCTATTGCCTCTAATTTTAAAGCTTGATACTGCGTTTTTTGTACTGCCGTGTCAGTTTGATTCGCTGCTTTTTTATCAAAATCCAAAAATAAATTTTTTATGGATTTTTTTATGACATCTGATTTAATGAGGTAATACTTTGTAGCATCCGTCAATCCAACAGAAGGAGCATAATGACCGGCCTGTAATGCTTTTTCAATAACAGATTCAGGGACTGGTTCCGAGGTAAAATGACGGGTATCTCGGCGCGATTTTATAATTTCATCTAAGTTTTTCATCTTGAAATACGATGTTTTTGAGTACTTTTAAAGTTTGGACAAACAGTGATTCAATAGCCACCTGCATTTTTTAGGCTTGCTGCTTCAAAACAGACAACGGCAATCTGTGTGAGCGGGAAACTTTCCCGTTTTCATTCATCATATTGAGTAATCCCTTTGGAATAAAACCGTTTTGACTAGCTCTCATCACAGCATAACAGCTGTCTTTTCCTCCGCTCCAAGAACTTACAAAATTCATCTTTTATTGTTTTATGGTAACTGGAATTCCAGAAATCATCAAAATCACCTTATCCGCATTTTTAGCTAAATATTGATTCATCCAACCTTGTAATTCGGTAAATTTTCTACCAATTTGAGTTTCAGCATGTACGCCCATGCCTATTTCATTAGTGATAATAATAACGGTTGTATTTTCCTGATTGGCCACTTGTTCAAATTCGGCTTTGGCTTGTTCCAAACATAAAGCGACATCATTTTTAGTGTCTACAAAAAAATTAGTCAACCAAAGGGTCACACAATCAATCACGGCTACTTTACCGGAAAAATCGATCTCGCTCCATTGTTTTTCTTTCTCGATATTTATCCAGCGCTCGTCACGTTCTTGTTGGTGACGATCAATTCGCTTTTGAAAATCACCATCCCATTTTCTGGCGGTTGCCACATACATGGGTCTGGCCGAAAGTTCCATTGCCAGGTCCTGAGCATACCTACTTTTTCCGGAGCGTTCTCCACCTGTTATCAAATATATCATGCTACTTCTTTTTAAATCCATAGGGACAATGGCGGCAACCATTAGTACAACAATGTCCTCTTTTTAAATGAAACCAAGCCTTAAAAACGTAATTGCCTTGTGCAATATAATAATCGATCCCTTCGATTAGCTGATCCGTTTTAGGCAAAGTTGCTGCTTTATTTCCTTTAGCCGTTTCCGGGGTTATTGTGCCCACATACTCCTCAATTTTAATCGAACAAGCCGTAGCAAAACAGCTGGGACAAAGGCAATCCACACCATCTAAAGGAGGAAAAACAGGAGGAAAATCAGCACACCAACAGCTATTACCTTGAAAATCGTCCCCGCAGTTAAAAGGTTTTGTACAACTGGAGCAGTTTTTAATCTTTAGGCTATCCATTTGTCAAAGATAGTATTTGTTGAAATTTTTACTATAAAAATTAAACAATAAATTTTATAAATGGCCTACCTTTGCCAGTATTGAAAATGGAATCATGAAAATTTATCTTTATAAAATCCTTTTTGCGGTGGCACTTTTATCATTCGTCAGTTGCAAAAAAAACGAAAACCCTGCAACACTAAAAATAAGTAACGCTAACAACGAAATTGAATATGCAAGTGGTCTGGCTATTTACAAATATCAAGGGTACTCGCTGGTAAAAGTGAGTAATCCATGGCCAAATGCTGCTACAGACTTCACTTATATCTTAAAAGAAAAAGGAGCTGTTATTCCCGATACTTTACAAAAAAACCTCATAATTCAAGTGCCGTTAGAAACGATTGTGGTTACCTCAACAACCAATATTCCTTTCCTGGAAATGATTGGTGCCGAAAACAAATTAGTTGGTTTTCCGCATACTGATTACGTATCTTCTGAGAAAACCCGTCGTTTAATTGGCAAGGGTTCCGTCAAAAATGTGGGGCAAAATGAAAAGCTAAACATGGAACAACTCATCGATATCGCTCCTGACCTGATTGTCACTTTTGGCATCGACAATAACAACCCGATGATTGAAAACTTACAAAAAAGCGGATTGAAAATCATGATTCAAGGCGACTGGATGGAACAATCTCCTCTTGGAAAAGCAGAATGGCTCAAACTTTATGGCGCTCTTTTTGGCAAAGAAAAAGAAGCTAAAATACTTTTTGACCAGATTACAAAAGACTACAAGGAAGCGGTACAATTAGTTGCAGACAAACAGCCTGAATCTACTGTATTGTATGGCTCAATGTATCAAGATCAATGGTTTGTTGCCAAGGGAAACAGCTGGGTGGCACAATTCATGAAAGATGCAAAAGCAACGTATCTCTGGGCAAATCTGGAAGGAACAGGAAGCCAGGCACTTTCTTTTGAACAGGTATTGTATAAAGCAAAAAATGCGACTCACTGGATTGCTTCCGGGTCATTTAAAAACCTGTCAGAATTAGAAAAAAGCAATCCCCATTACAGTCAGTTTAACGCTTTTTCTACCAAAAATATTTATACTTTCGAAAGCAAATTAGGAGCAACAGGAGGAACCATTTATTATGAAACAGGACCGAGCAGACCGGATTTGATTTTAAAAGACTACATCAAAATGTTCCACCCTGAATTGCTTCCAAATTACACTTTTACTTTTGCACAAAAACTGAACTAAGTTGGCCAATAAAAACCGAAATATCCTTTTATTTTCCGCTCTTGCTTTAGGGCTTCTTTTCTTGTTTTTTCTGAACATCAGTTTGGGTTCGATACGAATTCCTTTTCGGGAGGTGTACACGAGTTTAACCGGTGGTCAGTCCAGCAGATCAACTTGGGAATACATTATCATCAACTACCGCTTACCTAAGGCTATCACTGCAGTTTTAGTGGGAATGGGACTTTCGATCAGCGGATTATTAATGCAAACCCTTTTTAGAAACCCGCTGGCTGGTCCCTATGTTTTAGGGTTGAGTTCAGGAGCGAGTCTGGGAGTTGCCTTTGTAATTTTGGGTGCGGGATTATTACCTCCATTTCTAAGTGGTATTTTACTGTCGTCTTACGGAGTAGTCCTTGCCTCAACCCTTGGCAGTTCTATCGTTCTACTTGCCATTTTAGTAATTTCCAGACGCTTGCGGGACACGATGACCATACTGATTGTAGGCTTGATGTTTGGTAGTTTTACAAGTGCTGTGGTGGGCGTACTGACCTATTTTAGCTCGGCAGAACAATTGCAAAAATTCACTTTCTGGTCTATGGGATCTTTAGGGAACCTTTCTTGGTCCTCGATTTTGATTTTGACAGTGTGCGTAGTTATAGGATTATTATTAAGCCTATTCAGCGTAAAACCACTTAATGCCTTGCTTTTAGGAGAGAATTATGCCCAAAGTATGGGACTGAATTTCAAAAGAACACGATTGATTATCATTATTGCAACGAGTATTTTGGCGGGAAGCATTACTGCGTATGCTGGACCTATAGCTTTCATTGGTTTAGCCGTGCCACATATAGCAAAATTACTGTTTCAAACCAGCAACCATTCTATATTGTACTGGAGCACCCTCCTTTTAGGAGCAGCAATAATGCTCATTTGCGATGCAATTTCCCAAATGCCAGGTACGAATATCACATTGCCAATAAATGCCATCACTTCCTTACTAGGAGCGCCTATAGTTATCTGGCTGATTGTCCGAAAACGAAAAATGATGGGATAATATTAAAAATTGCGTGCCTATATTTATATTTGTTTTTAAAATCGATATAATCGACGTTTAAATTTTCCAAAAAAAGAAAAATGAGTACCACTAAGAACATCCTTTCAACAAACAATTTGAGCATTGGTTACAAAACTAAAAGTGCGGCTATTTGTATTGCCGAAAACCTCAACTTAAACTTAGATAAAGGAAAACTCATTACCTTAATAGGCGCTAACGGAATTGGAAAATCTACACTTTTACGAACCATAACCGGAATTCAGAAACCCCTTTCAGGAACTGCTTTGCTGAATAACAAAAATATTCAAGAGCTGGATACGTTAACCTTGGCACAAAATTTAAGCATCGTTTTAACTGAAAAATTACCGCCCAGTAATTTGACCGTTTGGGAACTCATCGCTTTAGGAAGGCAACCGTACACCAATTGGATTGGAAAATTAACCGACACTGATATTGCTAAAATTAACCAAGCAATTGCACTCACACAAATTGGTCATTTGGTCTCAAAAAAACATTACGAAATCAGTGACGGACAGTTACAAATCGTTCTGATCGCAAGGGCTTTAGCACAAGACACACCGTTAATCATTCTGGATGAACCCACAACTCATTTAGATTTATTACACAAAGTGGTGTTGTTTAAACTCCTAAAAAAACTTACAGCGGAAACTCAAAAATGCATTCTTTTTTCTACACATGATATTGATATGGCCATACAATTAAGTGATGAAATGATCATTATGACTCCGGAAACCGTCGTTCAGGACCAACCTTGTAATTTGATTATGAAAGGAACTTTCAATACGCTGTTCAAAGATGAGCATATTGTTTTTGATGCTGAAAAAGGAAAGTTTATTATTTCTTAAATCTGCAATCCTATTTGTCTTTTTGCTTCGCCAATGACAAAAGCCACGGAATTAGCAATATTGAAACTCCGGATCAGCGGTGCCATAGGAATTGTCAGATGATTGGGGAATTCGTTTAAAACAGCTTCACTCAACCCTTTGCTTTCTTTGCCAAAAACCAACCAGTCACCCTCTTGAAAATCATTTTCTAAATACGATTTTTTAGAGTGGGAACTCATCAGAAAAACGCGGGACAAATCCGGAATCTGCACTTTCCATTCGGCTATATTTTGATATTCGGTAACGTCAAGATGCACCCAATAATCGAGTCCAGAACGCTTTAGATTTTTATCATTGATCACAAAACCAAAAGGATGAATTAGATGCAACCGGCTTTCGGTTCCTACGCACAATCGGCCAATATTTCCGGTATTATTTGGTATTTCGGGTTCTACTAAAACGATATTTAACATTGTAACTATTGTATTTTTTATTGTTATTTTTCATTTGAATGGACTGCAAAATCAGACACTTCCACAACTTCTCCCGCCTGTAAATCATGTAAAAAAACATTTCCTATCCGCACTCGAACCAATCGCAAGGTAGGAAACCCAACCGCTGCGGTCATTTTTCGTACTTGGCGAAACTTTCCTTCATTGACAGTAATTGAAGCCCAGGAAGTTGGACCATGGCGTTCGTCCCTTATTTTTTTCCCTCTGGCACCAAAAGCGGGAACTTCATTTATCAAAAAAGCAGTACACGGTTTAGTGATGTATTTAGTGCCATTAAAACCAATTTCGACTCCTTTTTGCAATTGCTGAATGGCATCCTGATTAATAATACCATCAACTTGTACATAATATTCCTTGTCGACTTTTTTGCTTCTAATGATTTCGCTCATCATTCCGTCCGTGGTCAGCAACAATAACCCTTCTGAATCTTCGTCAAGACGTCCTATTGCCATCGTTCCTTTGGGAAAATCGTACAATTCACCCAGCAGTTTCTTTTTCCTTTTGAGCTCATAAATAAACTGGCTCAGATAGCCGTATGGTTTGTGTATGATAAAGTGCGAATGAGACATGTTATACTTTCTGTTTTGGCACAAAGATAGCTTAGTTTTTAATGGGTTTAAAAAAGTAAAACCGAAAACATTTATTGGTGTAAACTAAATATTTTATTAACGAATAGAATTACTTTGGATAAATGATGAACTGTTACAGCAAGTTGCTATCTTAACTTTAAAAATACAGATTGCAGAAAAACAACTGCTTTAGGTTTGAAAAAGCCGACTGACAGATGAAGTATGCAGTAGTAGTTAAAATCCACCCAAAAATATAAATTCTGAAGTATAGCTTTTGAAATCGAAGGAAATATAAAACTGGATAAAATAAGAATTCATCGTATTGAAAAAAAGCGAACAATTGGGTTTTACTGAAGCTCTTTTCTTTTATAATAAATTCCTTTAAAAACAATCTGAAGTACGAATTTATAATATTCTGTTAACGTAAGAAATGTTATTTTTGACTCCTAATTCAATCGTAAACCTATGAAAAACAAGTACCATTTGTGCCATATCCTGGCTTTTTTAAGTTTTTTTTATTGCTTTACGGCCTCTATTTTTGCCCAAGGAACTGCGCCAGCTCCTCAATATTTACTTTTTTTACAGGATTTTTCAACTTTAGATGCAGCCTCTGCTACATATCCCGCCGGATTTCAGGGCTGGACAGCCAGTACAGCACCGGGAAGTACATTTAATACCGCAGCTGCAGTTGTTGCAGACAAACCATTAGTGGCCAGTAGTACCGCTGCAACAACGAGCGGGAATTTCCATAATTACAATGGAAAAATTGGTTTTCTAAATACCGGTTCATTGGATTTAACTTTAGGATTTGCTTTCAAAACACTTGGTAAATCTAGAATTACCGTAGAATATGATGCCATGGTGATTCGTAATCCCTATAACGGAACTTCTAATACGCGGATCAACGAGTTCGTCCTGCAATACAGAGTGGGCACCGCTGATGCTTTTATTACTTTATCCCCAACGGTGTATTCGAGCGGTACAACAGGACAAACTTCAGGAACAATAGGGCAAAACATTCAAAAAATAAAAGTTGTACTGCCAATAGAATGCGACAATAAAGACGTAGTTCAGATCCGATGGATTTCAAGACAAGTTTCAGGCGGTGGTTCCCGTCCCTCATTTGCCATTGATGACATTAGTGTGATAAATGATGTTACAGCTCCTGTAAATGCCGTGGGATATCCAAAAATAAGCAGCATTCTTTCTGATGGATTTGATTTTTCGACTAAACTAGACGAGCCCGGAAAAACCTATTTTGTGCTATTGCCTTCAGGAAGTGCGACCCCAAGAGGTGCACAAATAAAAGCAGGAACAAATGCGACCAATGCACCCGCTTTACAATCCGGTATCCTGGAAATTAAGGACGCCGCGATTGAGTCTGTAAAAACCATAACGGGATTATCGTTAGGCACTGATTATGTTTTATATTCTATATCTGAAGATGCAACTGGTAATACTCAAACTGAAAGCAATCTATTAAACATAACAACTTCCAGCGTTCTTGTTCCCTCTTTGTCGACTACTAAAGCTGCATTAGATTTTAATTTTGTGGAGCAAAATTTCAGTTCAACGGCAATAAACTACCAGATTGAAGCGCTTAATCTTACTGGAGCAGTAACCCTGACAACATCCGGAAACTTTACCATTTCTAAAAATCAAAGTACTGGTTTTCAAACGGCATTGGTTTTTGCTTCCCAAGATTTCAATAACAATACAACACCTACAGTTTATGTACGATTTACACCTACTACAACTGGTCTTTTTTCAGGTCAAATCACTCATGAATCTACTGGCGCTTCTACAAAGACGGTGTCTTTATCAGGAACAGGAATAAATCCTTATTTTCAAAATTTTAATGATGTAAATGTACTTACAAACAGTGGTTGGACAGAATATAGTGTGGCAGGAGGCAAGAGTAAATGGGTGAGCACAACTACCCGTTTCAACAGTTCTCCTGCTGCTGTACAAATGAATGGATATTCAGAAACAGGTGCCAGTAAAGATTGGTTAATTTCTCCTAATTTACGTTTGGACACTTTTGATAAATTCCCATTATTGTCTTTTTATTCGCGTAAATTTTTCGCTGGAACACCGCTTAAATTAATGGTCTCAGTAGATTATGATGGCAAAAGCACCCCGGAAACAGCCACTTGGACGGTTCTTGAAGGCGATTTTCCAAGTACTACAGGAACTTTCAAACAATCGCAATATATCAATCTCGAGGCCTATAAAACCAATCATACTTATGTGGCCTGGGTATATGAGGCTGCAACTTCCGGCGGTACGGATAGCGCCGAATGGACTGTTGATGATGTGAAAATATCTAATGAAGCGTCATTTTTAGCTTCAAATCCTAATTTTAATTTTGGAGAAGTAGCACCAAATACCGCATCAACAAGCCAGTCGTTTGTTTTCATGGCTGGTGGTTATAGCGATATCACTGTTACAGCTCCTGCTGATTACCAGTTGTCTGTTGACAACAGTAATTTTCAATCCAGTGTAGCGGTTTCAGCTGCTGACGGAGTTGCTGGAAAAATAATTTATGCACGTTTTTTCCCTTCCTCTAAAGCATTGAGTATTTCAGGTCGTTTGACCGCTGTTGGAACCGGGTTAAATCAAGAAATTGGATCTTTATCAGGATCCTCGTTACCTAAAACAGAAACATTTGACATCGTAACGTACAACGTAGAATTTTTTGGAAGCAATGTAATCGGTGCAACAGGAACTGAATTTGGTCCAACTGATGATGCGCTACAAATTGAAAATGTGGCAAAAGTCATGAATACGTTGAATGCTGATGTTTATGCCGTACAAGAGGTTTCAGATGATGCGGCTTTAGAGACATTAATCCAAAAAATAAGCATCAACGGAAAAACTTTTGCCAAAGTGATTTCTCCTGCTTGGTCCTATTCTTTCAATGCGCCTACACCTGACTTCCCTGCTCAAAAATTAGTGGTTCTTTACAATACTCAAACAAGCTCAGTAAAAAAAAGTCGAGTACTGTTCAGCAAACTTTTTGATGATATTCGTGCAGGAAATGCAACTTTACCCAATTACCCGGGCGGAAATAGCGCTAGTTTTTATTCCTCTGGTCGCTTACCGCAAATGGTTGAAATTGAAACTAATATTGGCGGTGTAAAAAAAGACATAAAAATCATTAACATTCATGCCAGAGCAAATAGTGGCAGCGATATCGCAAGATACAATATGAGGAAATATGACGCTGAATTGTTGAAAGACAGTTTAGATGTCAATTATCCAGAGGCCAATTTAATCCTCTTAGGAGATTATAACGATGATGTCGACGAATCTGTAATTGCAGGTAACCCATCCTCGTACCAAAAAATGGTTGAGGATACGGCCCGTTACAACCCTTTGACTTTAGAAATCAGCAAAGCGGGAGCTTTCAGCTACCTGTCTTCTGGAGGTTTCTTAGACCATATTATCATTTCAAATGAATTAATGGCAGAGTATGTACCAAATTCAACAACAGTTTACGACCCGAGACTGGATGTGGCTAATTATGTCAACACCACCTCTGATCATGGGCCGGTCATTGCGCGTTTCCAACTTAAAACGAATACCACCTTATCAACTAATGATTTGATTTCGACTACTAAATCAACAGTAGTTACGTATCCAAATCCTGCTTCAGAATCCTTTACTATCGTAATTAATTCCGGAAACACAAAAGACCTGAAGCTAACTATTTATGATATTCAAGGAAGATCGGTGGGAGTTCCAATTGAATTAAAAGGTTTTAACAGCGATAACACAACAAGAATTGATGTGGCTCATTTACCGGTAGGAATTTATATTTATACCCTTTCCAATGGTACTAAAGTAGTTTTCAAAGATAAATTAGTAAAAAAGTAAACGACTAATTTCAGTATTCAAAAAAGCCAGATTTCAAAAATAGACTGCACCCAAAAGTTTAGACAAATTTATAATTAATTTTGATAATAATGAGCTCGATATTTTATCGGGCT